>CAJTTO010000015.1 GCA_910579275.1 uncultured Lachnospiraceae bacterium | reverse complement strand
CGATGAAAGGTGCCAATATCCGCACCAGTGTGAGAATTACCTTTGAGGAGGCAGTCTTTGGTATTGACAAGGAACTCGAGTTAAACCTCAAAGATACCTGTAAGACTTGTAACGGCAACGGTGCAAAGCCCGGAACATCACCGGAGACCTGCCACCGCTGCGGCGGGCGCGGTCAGGTGGTGACACAGAGCAAGACCCCGTTTGGCATTATCAGAAATGCATCGGTCTGCCCGGACTGCGGCGGTTCTGGCAAGACGATTAAGGAAAAGTGCCCTGACTGTCATGGAAGTGGCTATATAGCAAGCAGAAAGAAGATACAGGTGTCGATTCCGGCAGGCATTGACAACGGACAGAGCGTGCGTATCCGGGATAAGGGCGAGCCGGGTGTAAACGGCGGTCCCAGAGGCGATCTGCTGGTCGAGGTTGTGGTTGACAGACATCCGATCTTCCAGAGACAGGATATGAATATCTTCTCCACAGTACCTGTGTCCTTTGCAGTGGCGGCGCTTGGCGGCGAAGTGCTGATTGATACAGTGGACGGCAGAGTGGTCTATGATGTGAAGGCGGGCACCCAGACTGACACGCGTGTCAGACTGCGTGGCAAAGGCGTTCCGTCGCTTCGCAATAAAGATATCCGGGGCGACCATTACGTGACACTGGTGGTGCAGGTTCCAGACAAACTTTCGAGTGATGCAAAAGAGCTTCTGCGCCAGTTTGACAGGGAGACGGGAAACAGTCTTGAGGCTGTCAAGAACATGGAAAACAGTGACCAGAGCGGCGAGAAGGATAAGAAAGAGAAAAAGCGCAAGGGGCTTTTTAATAAATAAGGAATTATACTCGGTAAGACTCATGTATGATAAGGCATTGAATGCGGTATCATACATGAGTTTTTTTATTCCTTTTCAAATGTTACAACTTTGATGCAAAAAATATGCTTCTTTGATGCAAGAACGATACAACTTTGATGAGTTTTGATTGTACCATAAAATTATACTGGCGGTCGAAAAGACTGACCACCAGTATAAAATGATGCACACAGCCGCATAAGGAAATATGCCGCTTCGCGGCTGCGGCTGGCGCAATACTCACGGCAGATTCATCTGTCGTGAGTAAATTACTTTGTTATCAGTGTCGGCTCCGAAAATACCTCGCAGTAGCGCTCCGCGCGCTCCCAGATTACGACGTCCGGATTATATCTGTCATACATACTGTACTTAAACCCTCTCGCGTCCTCCCAGTAAACTTCCTTGTAATATCCCTTGCAAATCTGCGACAGGAATCCGCCGAAGGAATCCCCGACATAGAGAAGTACCTGATCATGGTACTGTGCCTTGTCCGCAGAATCCTGCTCAAACACGTACACCTTGTCAATTTTATATTTTTCATTGAGACCTGCCAGCATTGCAAGGTCACCCGAATAATTTTCATTGTCCACCCTGAACGCCACAGAGTCCATCTCCGCATGCGTTCCGTAAACTGTCCGGAAAAATTCCTGCATATTCACAAAGGCTCCAATCTGGTTGCTGTGGGAATCCGTGCTGTAATAAAGCTGTGCCTTGTCCTTGTTCGCCATCAGTGCGTCCTTGGGATAGACAAACACAAGGTCCGTATTCTCATGCAGATAGTCGGCAAGCTGTTCCCCGCGCGAAACCTCGTTCACCCGCGCTATTGTGTCCGGCATGTTTTCGGCATAGATAATCTCCTTGTTGGGAATGCACATGGTATAAAACTCAATTCCCCTTTCTGCCAGATGCTCACGCGTCGCTGTGAGGTTTGCCGCGATTGCCGCCATCTCCTCCTCCGTAAAGTGATTGATTCCCATGTAATCCCATATCGGATGCCCGTCCAGCTCCGTCTTATAGAAAAACATGTTGTTTTTTCCCATGAGCGTCTGTGTCGACTCGATATAGGTTCCGCCGGTCAGCAGCGAAGTCAGCTCCGTGTTGAACGCAATCAGCTTCGTCCGTCCAAACAATCCGTCGGTAAAATTGCCGACGCTTTTCTGAAGCGCCGTAAATCCTGTCTCCTTTTTCGCTTCTCCCTTTTTGTCGTCCGTCTGGGATTCTCCGTCGTTTTTCATGGTTCCGTTGTCCTTTAAGACGGTCTTCTCCTCCTCCGT
Source organism: uncultured Lachnospiraceae bacterium (assembly GCA_910579275.1). Lineage (GTDB taxonomy): Bacteria > Bacillota > Clostridia > Lachnospirales > Lachnospiraceae > COE1. The sequence goes on along the minus strand of CAJTTO010000015.1, from coordinate 76,138 downwards.
CATTCCCTCCTGCTGCCTGTCCGGCAGGACATTCCTCACAACAGTCACGAAAGGTATCGTCAAGATAAAGAGGAGAAATGCTATTGTTATCCATTTGTCCCTGCTTTTCATTTTCATCTCCAATTCCTTACTTTTAAAAATTAAAGTATATAAACGGATTGTACGCATTGTTACAGATAAACGATACACTGACCACAAGGCACACGACCACACCCATTGCATACACGGCCTGCCAAATCCTGCTATCTTTCAGCTTTTGGTCAATCCATGGCAGAATAGGCGCACACCCTATGATTGCAAATACAAAGTATATCCAGTTCTGTGCGATGTATGCCCAGACCGCCTTGTCAATGATTCCCTTGGCACCAATGCCAAACATTGCCTTAATGTACAGGAATGCATTTCCCATGCCCGTAGAGCGGAAAATGACCCATCCGATGATGACAAGCACCATGGTATAGATATGTCCCCACCAGTGTTCTTTCTTTCCAAACCCAGTCAGCTTTTCAAACGTAAGTATCACAAAATACATCAGTCCCCAGGCGATAAACGTCCAGTTTGCCCCATGCCACATTCCCGTGAGCAGCCACACGACAAAGATATTGACAATCAGCCGCGGCTTGGACACCCTGCTGCCGCCAAGCGGGAAATACACGTAATCGCGGAACCATGTCTGCATGGAAATATGCCATCTGCGCCAAAATTCCGATACTGTTTTAGAAATGTACGGATAGTTAAAATTCTCCTCAAAATGAAAACCGAACATCTGCCCCAGCCCGATTGCCATATCCGAGTACCCTGAAAAGTCAAAGAATATCTGGAGCGTATACGCTATCGCACCCAGCCACGCCATGCCGGCTGACGCCTGAAATTCACCGTTGATAATCAGTCCGAACGCATTGTCCGCAATGACTGCCATGTTGTTTGCAACCAGCACCTTCTTGCCCAGCCCGATACAGAATCTTGTAACGCCCGCGGTAAAATCTTGCAAATTTTCCACCCGGTACACAATCTGCTCGGCAATCGTCTCGTACCGGACAATGGGACCTGCTATCAGCTGCGGAAACAGTGCGATATACAGCCCTACCTGAAGCGGATTTTTCTGCACTTTCCCGCGCTGCCGATATACGTCAATCACATAAGACATTGCCTGAAATGTGTAAAAGGAGATTCCGATAGGCAGCGGCACATCAGGCACAGGAATACTGGTGTGCAGAAACCTGTTAATCTGAAGCACCGTAAACGCACTGTACTTAAACCAGCCTAGTGTCCCGATATTCGCCAGAACCATCAGTGCCAGAATCAGCCGCACCAGCGTCTTTTTGTCCCGAAAACTGTCCACCAGAATCCCGAAAAACCAGTTCGCAAGAATCGTCCCTATCATCAAAAACACATAAATCGGCTCGCCCCACGCGTAAAAAAACAGGCTTGCAAGCAGCAGAAAAATATTTTTCAACGTTTTTGTTTTTCGCAGGAATGCGTAGTACACCACAAGCACTACCGGAAAAAACACAAACAAGAATACTTCACTCGGGAAAAGCATGTGACATTTCCTCCTAAACTAAACTTCTTTTCCAGAACCATCAACATCTTATCAGACTTCGACGCTTCCCTCAAACACCGTGGCAGCCGCCCCTGTCATGTAGACAAGGTTCTCCTCCCTGTCCCACTCACAGCGGATTTCGCCGCCAAGAACCTTCACATTTACTTTCGTGTCCGTCCGTCCGTTCAGCACACAGGCTGCCGTCGTGGCACAGCATCCGGTTCCGCAGGCAAGTGTCTCCCCTGTCCCACGTTCCCACACGCGCATCTGTACCGTATTTTTGTCAATGACTTTCACAAACTCCGTGTTGATTCTCTCCGGAAACCGCTCGTGGTTTTCAAAATATGGTCCTATCTTCTCAATTTCGAATTTTTTCATATCATCAATATCGTCCACAAACACGACTGCGTGCGGATTCCCCATAGAAACACAGGTCATCCGATACGTCTGGCCGTTTACCGTGATTTCCTCGTCGACCACCTGCTCGTTGTCCGAGAGGACAGGCACCTCGGATGCCGTTAAGATTGGGGCGCCCATATTGACGCGAACGGTTGAGACCGTGCCGTCCGTCCCAAGCGTCAGGTCAAGATATTTCACCGCCCCAAAGCTCTCTACTGTGATGGATGTCTTGTCCGTCAATCCATAGTCGTACACATATTTAGCCACGCAGCGGATGCCGTTGCCGCACATCTGCGCCCGCGTCCCGTCTGCATTGTACATTTCCATCTCAAACGCGGCTTTTTTTCCGGGGTTAATAAAAATCACGCCGTCCCCGCCGATGCCGAAATGCCTGTCGCTCAGCCGTCTGACAAGCTCCGGTTTGTTGTCCGCATCGATATGCTGTGAAAAACCATTCACATAGACATAGTCATTGCCACAGCCATGCATTTTTGTAAATTTCAGTTTCATCTTATCCTCCATGACGTTTAACCTTTTTCTTATGGTTCCTAATCATGCGTCAATTCTGACAGGAACCTGAATCGGATGCCCAGCTCCAGTCAAGCACCTCCGTATCGCCCTCCGTGCTGTCCTCGCTTATCTGTACCGAAATCAGCTGCAAATCCTGAATCGCCCTGATTCCATGCTTCTGGCCTCTCCTGACAGAAACCGTATCACCGCGCGAAAGTTTCATCAGACATCCGTCCACGACAAGCTCCCCCTGTCCGTTCACCACAGTGATTACCTCGTCCTTAAACCTGTGCACATGATAGTCCTGTGCGCATCCCGCATTGATGGTGACATGTTTGGTGAGCGACTTTGTACCGTCAGTATACTGGCTGTAATCGTAGACCTTGTATTCACCCCAGCGCCGCTCCTCATACATTGGTCGTTTGTCAATATTCTCCACATATGGCTTGATGTAGGAGCTTTTATGCTTATCCGAAACAAGTATTCCGTCCTGCCCTGCCGCTATGACAAGATTCTGTGTGCCAAGCGCCACAACAGGGATGGACAGTTCGTTAATCACATGCGTATTCACGCATTCCTCACCCATAATGACATCGCCAATGCTTTGTTCTTTCATTTCCTCCGACAGCGTGTTCCATGTTCCAATGTCCTTCCACGAACCGTCATAGGGAATCACAGCAAGCGAATTCGCTTTCTCGACAACCTCGTAGTCGAAGCTGTCCTTTTTCAGCTGCGCATAATGTTCCACAACAGACGAAAAATCCCTGTCCTTCACATATTTATCAGCAATGCCCATCAGGTATTTCAGCTTGAAAGCAAAGACGCCCGCGTTCCAGAGCGCCCCCTGGTCTATCAGTTTCTGCGCCGAAGCCTCATCCGGCTTTTCCTTAAATCCGGTTACTTTCCCTTCTGCTCCCTGTAAAATATATCCGTACTTTTCAGATGGATAGGAGGGTGTAATGCCCATCAGCACAATGTCCGCATCCCCCTGCTGCACCCGCTCGTCCATCTTGCCGAACGTCTCAAAATATGCCACATCCACATAGGGATCGACCGGAAGCACAATCACCGTCTCCTCCGGATTCATCATCTTTCTGGATTCCAGATAAGACGCTGCAAGCACAATCGCCGGAAACGTGTTTCTCCGCTCCGGCTCCACCACGATGTCCACATCATTCCGAAGCTGTCCTCTGATGGACTCCACCTGCGCCGCCGAAGTTGCAACCACAATATCCGCATCAATGCCGGCATGGACAATCTGGCGGTACACACGCTGTACCATAGATTCATGGTTTCCGTCTTCGTCGCACAATAATTTCAAAAACTGCTTGGATCTGACATCATTGGAAAGCGGCCACAGACGCTTGCCCGACCCCCCTGATAGTAAAACAATGTTCATATTTCTTTCCTTTCCCTCTCCTACTTCATTGCCAAAAGCATCTGCGCTGTCTCCACCATGCTGACACTGTAATCCATGCTGTGCTTCTGCAGATGGCGGTGCGCCTCCTCCTCCGTCATGTGATTGCGTTCCATCAGCAGGCGCTTTGCACTTTGTATGATGGAAGCTTCTTCCTCATTGCGGACTCTGGGTTTTTGCCTGCGCATTTTTTTGCGCCTGACCAGTCCCTGCACCAGCATCCCGACCGTACTGATTAGTTCATGCACCTTGAGCGGCATGGCAAGTCCGATGATTCCGCTGCCTGACACGTCTGCCAGCACCCGCTGGGAAGCCATGACCACCATCTCGAAACCGTCCGGCAGATTCTCCTTGAGTTCCATGCATGTCATGTCCGTAAGCCTGTATCCGGCTATGACAATGCCGTCACGATATTCGTCGGCATGCCCTAGTGCCTGCGCACCGGAAGTACATACCGCAGTCACGCCGATTCCACTTTTTACCAAAACATTTTTTATGCTTTTGGCATCCTCAATTTTGGCAAAAGCCACTACAATATTTGTCAATGATACACCTCCAAACTGTTACTGAAACCATCTGAAAGGTATACTCAAATTTTATACAAATACGACTCAATCTCCCAGTTTGTCACCTGCGAATCATACTCTTTCCACGCCGCAAGCTTGGATGCATAATACTGTGCAAAGACACGCTCGCCGAGCAGCTCCCGCAGAAGCGGGTCTTTGCGCATCTCCTCGCACGCCTCAAAAAGATCCATCGGAAGTTTCCCGATGCCGCGCCGGACAGCCTCCTCCTCTGCCAAGGCATTGATGTTGTCCCGCACCTCTGCCTCAGGCTCTATCTGATTCCTGATGCCGTCAAGCCCGGCCATCAGACACGCCGCAATGGCAAGGTAGGGATTCGCAGACGGGTCAGGACTTCGCAGTTCTATCCGCGTATGCTCGCCGCGGATGTTCGGGACGCGTATGAGGGTGTTTGTCCCCAGCGTACTCCACGCGATATAGACAGGCGCCTCAAATCCGGGGCGGAGCCTTTTGTACGAGTTCACCAGCGGATTCGTCACCGCGCAGATTCCCCTCACATGCTTCATAAGTCCTCCCATAAAATAATAGGCTTCCCTGCTTAAACCGTTCTTATCAGACGGGTCGTCAAAAATATTTTTCCCGTCCTTGCGCAGTGACATATTGATATGCATGCCGGAACCACAGAACTCCATCCGCGGCTTCGGCATAAAGGTTCCATGCAGTCCGTGATGCTTTGCGATGGTCTTCACGGCAAGCTTGAATGTCATAATGTTGTCTGCCGTCGTGAGCGCCTCGTCATACCGGAAATCGACCTCGTGCTGTGACGGCGCCTTCTCATGGTGCGACGCCTCCACCTCAAACCCCATGTCCTCAAGTGTCAGCACGATATCGCGCCTAGCATTCTCACCGTTGTCAAGCGGCCCCATATCAAAAAATCCCGCCTGTTCGTTGGTGTTGGTTGTCGGACGTCCGTTCTCATCCGCATTAAACAGAAAAAATTCACATTCAGGTCCTACCTCAAACGTATATCCCATATCCGCCGCTGCCCGCAGGGCTTTCTTGAGAATATAGCGGCAGTCGCTTTCAAACGGCGTGCGGTCGGCGCGGTACACGTCGCAGATGAAACGTGCCACCTTCCCCTGCTGCGGCCTCCACGGAAAAATTGTAAACGTGTCCATATCCGGATATAAAAACATATCCGCGTTGTCTGTGGGGAGCATTCCCTTGACAAGGGAGCAGTCGAACATGCAGTCATTATTCAGCGCCTTTTCAAGCTGGCTTGACGTGATTGCAACATTTTTAAAGTTTCCCTCAATATCCGTAAACTGCATGCGGATAAACTCCACATCCTCATCCTCCACCATCTCAATGATGTCCTGCTTTGTGTATTTTGCCATAATCTGCACCGTTCCTTTCCCTCTAAAAACTGCTTTTTGTTGTCCCAAATGACCCCCCGTCCGCACTTTTGCGGCTTCTTCCAAAATGTACCCGCCATGCCCGTTTCATTTTCTGTTATCAATTCTTTTTTCCAGCAAAACGCATAATCCCGGCTCCTTTCTCATACCTTTATAAAAAGAATAAAAATGGAGTCGGTTACATGAGCTCTAACACCAAAATTGTTGTACTTCGCTCAAAGGAATTAGTCTATGCACTTGTGCTTCTGGTTGTGAGTGTACTTATAATAATGGTCGCAGTTTCACTTTTCATTCCTTCGGAAGACAGCCCGGAAGAAAAGTCTCCGGAAACCACACCGGAAGTATCATCAGAAGTGTCATCGGAAGTCTCCCAGGGTGTGTCATCGGAAACCCCTGTTGATGTAAATGCCGGCGCCGGCGCGATATACACAACAGACACCTATGTTCCCGGTATCTACTCAAGCACGCTGCAGCTCGGAAGCTCCACTGTGGAATTGCAGATTACCGTTGACAAAAACCACATCAATTCCATAAACATGACAAATATTGATGAATCCATTACTACCCTGTATCCGTTGATGCGTCCCACTTTGTCGGAATTGTCCGCTGTCATCCTCGCCGAGCAGAGCATCGACAACATCAGCTACAGTGACGAAAACCGTTACACCTCTATGCTCCTGATGCAGGCAATCACCCAGACATTAGACAAAGCGGCTGTGTCCGAGAACGAAGACAAACCGGAATCAGGCACCATATACTAAATGCCCCAAAGTATTTTGGCGCATTGACTGCTCGGTTTTTACCATGTACCGTGCGTAATAAGCTGACCGCTTGCCACTCAAAGAAACTGCATAAAATGAATTTCCCCCCACAAGACAGATTTCCGACGGCGCAGTGATGGCTGCGTCCGGAAAATCCAACACGGCAGGCGGAAATTCAGGCATGTAATTCGTCGAGCCGGCAAGTGGTCAGTGCGCCAACATCCTCTGGAGATCCTCCACCTCAAAATTGTACACTTTATCACAAAACTGGCACTTAACCTCGACTGGTCTGGCCTCCGCAATCATTTCCTGTATGTCCTTTTTCCCAATGCTGATGATTGCCCGCTCGACCCGTTCACGGCTGCAGTCACAGTAATACTGCGCAGGAATCGTATCGTTGATTTCCAGTCCGAGATCCCCCAGCAAAAGCGCAAGAAGCTGCTCCGGAGAATTTCCGTCATCCAGTATTTTCGTGACGCTGTCCATCGTCTTAAGCTTTTCTTCCAGAGCGCCAATGGTCTCGTCATCGGCAAACGGCATCAGCTGTATGATAAAGCCGCCCGCCCTTTTCACCGTGTTGTCCTTTTCCATCAGCACACCAAGCCCTACCGCCGACGGAACCTGCTCGGATGTCGCAAAATAATACGTCAGATCCTCCGCGATTTCCCCTGTCTGCAGCTGTGTCTGCCCGACGTAGGGTTCTTTTAACCCCATATCCTTAATCACACTCAGTATTCCATTTCCAACAGCTCCGCCGACATCAAGCTTTCCGATTGCATTTGGCGGCAGCATTACCTGCGGTTCCAGCGCCGTCCCCCTTACGTTTGCCTTTGCGTCTGCTGTCACCGCAAGACCGCGCACGGGACCACCGCAATGTATCTGTAACGTAAGTACATCCTTCTCTCCTTTGAGCATGCTCCCCATCATTGCCCCCGCTGTAAGCAGCCTTCCCAAGGCCGCCGTAATCACAGGACTCAGATCATGTATCTCCCTCGCCTGCTCCACAAGCGCCCTCGATGTCACTGCAAAGGCGCGAATCTGTGCATTTGCCGCCGTTGCTCTTACAATATAATCTTCCATATGAACCCCCATGTCCGCATTAAGTTACCATTATTCATCAATCCGTTTCGTTATTTCCTGTGCCACGCAGTAGATGCGCTCGCTCTGCGCCGTCACATCCCCCAGCGTGTCCGCGTCATATGCCTTGCAGAATTTAAGTCCTGCCCCCGCTATCAGACGTTTCATTTCTTCCAGTGTGTAGCCCCTCTGGATGTGAATCTCCTCAAAGCGGAAATACAGCTCCTTTCCGTCGGAAGATGCCCCGCTGTCACGCACATATACCGTCAGGTCATACTCGTTCAGCCCGCTCTCCGCGTCGAAAAAATTTTCCCAGATAAAACTACAGTCTTCTCTGTTCTCCGCAATCACATCATCCCCGATAACCGTCTCGTATTTGTATCTGGTATTAAAATCAAAGATAAAAATTCCACCGGGATCCAAGTAGTTATTGACAAGCCGGAAACATGCGTCCAGATCTGCATCCTCCAAAAGATAATTCAGGCTGTCACACACACTCACGACAGCCCGCACGGTGCCGTAAAGTTCAAAACTGCGCATGTCCTGATTCAGGTAAAGAATATCCTGTCCCGACTGCGCTTTCTTCGCACAGGCAATGTTGAGCATCTCGTCCGAGCAGTCCACGCCAATCATGTCATAGCCTTTCGCTGCGAGAAGCTCTGTCAGGCTTCCCGTGCCGCATCCAAGTTCCAGAACAAGCCCGTCACGGATGCCGTACTTTTCCAGTTCCTGTGTGACGTTCCCGCACCACTGCCCATAAGGTGTCTCATCCATCAGCAGGTCATACACCCCTGCAAAACCAGTATACGCCTCCATCCAAAACCTCCGCAAAACGCATTACGCCCCAAGCTTTAACGAAATAAAGAATCCCACTGCAAGCAGCACAACACCTGTAACAATTTCCACAACGCCCACCGTGCCAATTTCCATCATAATAAGTATCGCAATCGGTGATGCCGCAATCAGTCCGATAATCGCCCAGTATGTCACCAGCGGAAACTTTTTCAGCATAAACTCAATCAGTTTTGCCACTGCCACGACACCGACAAGCACACCAATGCCAAACGGCACAAGCACCACAAAGGTATCAAGCATAGCAGGAATGTCAACGTCCTTCAGCGCATTGATGAATGCGTTAATCGTGTCAATAATCGTATTGTAGTATCCTAGTATCATCATAATCATGGAGCCGCTCACTCCCGGAATTACCATTGTTGCCGCAGCAATGATGCCGACTCCGAACAGCTTTATCACGTTGACTGCACTGAAGGTAATGTCCGCGCTCGAACCGCCGCCCTCACCGACAAACGCAAATCCAACTACAGTCACAAAAAGCAGGAGAAACCCGATAATCTGCGGAAGACGGATACTGTTTCCCTTTACTTTCCCATAAATAACAGGAATCCCGCCGAGAATCAGTCCGATAAAAAACAAATTTGTCTGCAGCGGAAACTTCGGAAACAAAACCTCCGAAAAAATCTTTGCAAAAATCGCAATGGACAACAGCATGCCAATTGCAATCGGTACCAGAAGCGCGACTGCCTCCTTCATGCGCTTGACAAAATGTGTCAGCACAAGAATCAGCTTGTCATAGATGCCCATGGAAACCATCATGGTTCCACCGCTTACCCCCGGAATCACGTTTGCGATGCCGATTACCATACCTCTTAAAATGTTCAATAATGCCTCTTTCATACGCTAACTTTGTTAACCCTTTCTTAATATATTATAGATGTGTTTCGTCTTTCCGGCCGCCAGTATACGCCTCAAGGAATGCAAGCACCCTGTCCATCTCCTCGTCCGTTCCGATAGAGATGCGCAAACAGTTGGATATCCGCGGTTTGTCCCAAAATCTGACATAAATCTTCTCCGCCTTGAGCGCCTCAAAGATTTCCCTTGCAGGAATAGTCCTGTGTGATACAAATAAAAAATTCGTCTTTGCGTCCGTACAGATAAATCCAAGCTTATCCAGTTCACCCCTAACGCGTTCCCTCGTCGCCACAACTTTTGCCACCGTGTCCCGAAAATACGTTTCGTCCGCTGCCGAAGCTGCGCCCGCTGCGATGGAAACCGCACTCATCGTATATGAATTAAACGAAAATTTTACATCGTTCAGATATCCTATCATCCTTTCGTTTCCCATTGCATAGCCGATGCGCATGCCAGCCATGGAGCGCGACTTGGAAAATGTCTGTACGACGAGCAGATTGTCATACTTCTCTATCAAGGGCACGCAGCTTTCACCGCCGAAATCCACATATGCCTCGTCAATGATTACAACCGAATCCAAATTTGTCCGAACAATCTCCTCAAGCTCGGACAGCGGTACCGCAACGCCTGTCGGCGCATTGGGATTTGCTATGACAATGCCCCCGTTTTCCCGAAAATAGTCTTCTTTCCGAATGCGGAAGCTGTCATCGAGGGGCTGGCACTGGTACGGAATCCTGTACAGCTCCGCCCACACATCATAAAACGAATATGTGATATCCGGAAAAAGAATCGGTTTCCCCGAATTGAAAAATGTCAGAAACGACATGGCAAGCACATCATCCGACCCCACGCCGACAAAAACCTGTCTGTCCGTAAGCCCATGACGCCTTGCAAGCGCTCGTACAAGCAGGGACACATCCGGATCCGGATACTTGCGCAAAATATCGCAGTCAAAACCATGAAGCACTTCCGCGACTCCCGGTGCCGGAGGGTACGGGCACTCATTTGTGTTCAGCTTTATCACATTTTGCTCCTTGGGCTGTTCCCCTGCCACATAGGGCACCACTCTGCGCACATTGTCTTCCCAGTTCATAGTATACTCCTTTTCAAATTTTCTTATTTTACCATCATAACAAAATTTGGAAGTTTATGCAATGTCTGTTGACTCCAAAAGAATTTCATTCTACTATTAAAATATAGTATATTTTTCCATCAAAATGAAATCCTTATACTAGAGTGGAGGTTCAATATGTATCGTCTCAAAATTTTTACGGAAAGTTTTTTGTCGCTTTTTGCCATAATGCGTCTTACCGGAATGTCAACCAAAAACCCTGTTTCCGCCATAGCGTTTTTGATTATCCTGTATATCTTTGTACAGTTTCACAGTGACAAGGTGGAAAGCCATATTGCTCCGGGTGATATGACGCTTGCCACAGTTCTAAGTGTGCTTTTCACGATTTTTACCTTGTCGGCACGTTATCCTGTTATGCTTGGCGGCATGACCAGCATGCTGTTTTGTGCCGGCATCCTCCTGCTTACAGGACTTGGGCTTCTCATTACGTACTATTATTTAATAATATGGTTTTTGCAGAGTGCATCTTTGCTGAAGGTTACCGGAAACAGCTATGCCTACGCATGGATTCCGTGGCTGACGGCACTGATTTGCCTGATTTGCTGGCTTCCTTACTTTTTATACGAATACCCGGGCGTCATGACGCCCGACAGCATCAACCAGTATGCGCAGGTTATCGGGGCATATGACCTAAGCAACCATCATTCCGTTATCCACACAGCGCTGATTGGCATGTTTTACAACATCGGCGTCACCGTCTGGGACAACGCGCACACGGGGCTTGCACTCTATACCGCCGCCCAGATGCTTTTCATGGCGCTAACCGCCGGATATGTTGTCCGCACCCTGCAAAAAGCGGATGTCGCCATGCCGGTGTTAATCGCCGCAATCTGTTTTTACGCGCTGGTTCCGTACAACGGGGCTTACGCTGCCACTATCTGGAAAGACATTCCGTTTGCCGGATGTATGACACTGTTTGCTGCCGCCTTGACGCGCTTTTTGCTGCGCGGAAGTTTTGCAGCCTCGACCGACAGCGTTCCGAAATTAAAAGTCAGCGAGTATTTCACACTGCTTGTTCCATATGTGCTGTCCGGCACGCTCCTGTGCCTTTTTCGGACAAACGGATGGTACGCGTTTGCGGTGTCTGTTCCTTTTATCGTGACGGCATACCGCAAATGGTTCAAAGTCATGCTTCCTGTGCACCTGATTACCATACTGCTGGTGCTTTTTGTCAAGTACCCTGTCATGCATGTGTATGAAATACCGCAGGCAGATTTTGTGGAGTCGCTCTCCATTCCGGTACAGCAGATTGCACGCGTTATCGCAGACGGCGAGTCGCTCTCGGCGGACGAAGCAAACTTCGTCGGACAAATGATGGATTTGGAACAGGTTTCCGGCGTATATCAGCCTGACGTGTCGGACAACATAAAAAATCTCGTAAGAAAGACCGGAAAAGACTATCTCGAAGCCCACAAGGGAGAATTCTTGAAGATGTGGTTTTCCATCGGCATCCGGCATCCAAAAGCCTATTTCGACGCGTATGTCGACCAGACAAACGGCTACTGGTATCCCGATGTAAGCTATGAAGTCGGGCTTGCAGACGGCATCTACCCCAACGAGTTCGGGCTGACATGGCAGCCGCTTATCCGCGGAAATGCCATCGCAAAAATAAAGGAAATCATCTTCAAGCTTCCTGAGATGATTCCCTTGTATGGACTGCTCTGGAGTATGGGATTTATTTTCTGGCTGATCCTGCTGTCCGCGGCGCTCTCCCTGCGCATGGGCAGACCCGCAAACGCATTGATTTGCCTGCCCTTTATCCTTTTGTTTGCCACATTGTGCATCGCCACGCCCGTCGCCACGGAATTCCGCTATGCATATGCCGCATTCTATGCCCTGCCGCTGCTCATCCTGTCGCCCTTTGTGCATGACAGGCAGCTTTAATAGAGAACTGCCACATTTTCTATCCTGTTGTCCCTGACATCGAAGGCTATGATATTTTCACTGGTTCTGTGATGTGCCATGTAATATCTGCCTTCGATTTCTGTTATATAGTACGGCGTCCCTTTCGACAGCCCAAATTGTCCGTAAATATCCTCGTATTCACCTGTGGAGAGTTTTTCGAGACTGTCCGTCCTGATTATCGTGGCGTAATCCTGACTTTCCTGATTATCCGTCGAAACCGTTATGTAATAGAAATCATCTATTTTGTTTAGCTGCACCATCCCTGCAATCTCATCTGCAGCGGTGTATTCCTGTATGATGTCAAACCCATCCCCCGCATCATTGATCACTGCCTTAATCACCTTTTGGTTATTATGGCCGGACACAAAATAAATGCCGTCCTCGAGCACCGTAAAGGATCTCACATACACGCCAAATAATTCGTCAAGCCGCAAAACCTTGTCCACATAGAGCGGATAAAATCCATTGGCATCTGCCTGCTGCGCCCTTTTTACCAAATACATCTCCCCTGTGATGGAGCTCCACGCCATAAACACACGGTTTGTTTCGTCATACTGTACAAAATGGGGACGCATCCCTATATTTTCCAGCTTCTGCGTATGCACATACCCTTCATGCGTCTTCTGAAATGCCATCAGGCGGTTATTTTCCGTGTCGTCAATAAGAATCATTGTTCCATCCGAGGCAATTGTATGCGCATAGTGGACCTCGTCTGTCAGCACGCTCCACTCTGTCAACGGGTCTGTGATATTGTCATGGTAAATAATCTGGTCGTGATAACAGTCCGCGATAAAATATGTATCCCCTATTTTTGTGATGTATGTTGCCACATTTAATGTGTCAAACGAGTTTTTCTTATCGCAGACAGCCGCGCCATCCACCATGCCCTCATAGGAAATGCCTTCTTCCGCATCCGGCGGGGACAGAACGTTTGCGGCATCCGAATCTTGTTTTTCCTGATTACCGCACGCAGCCGCCAATGCCATAACCAACAGCATTCCTGCCAGGTACCTTATCCTGTTTCCAATCCTCATTGTGCTCTATTCCTTTCTTTATCGTAAATCCGAGTCTGTCGCAGAAACACTGCTTCGCAAATAAAAACACCAAACACAGAATGTTTTTTGTTTCCGAACAATTCCGATTATAACACTGCCTGCCTATCTGATACAACCTCACAAATATTTACTGCACTCGCTTACAAGCATGTCTGTCACCGTTTTGCACGAAAGAATCCTTTTTGTCCGATGTTCAAAAAACGTGCACAGTCAGCTGATTAAAAGGCATTTTACACATAAAAACAAGACGGTTCCTATTACTTTTGACGTTATTTGTGAACAAATTGTGAATCCATCGTAAATATAAAGTAAATATAAAATGAATAAATTTTTGAATTTTCTATTGACCTTTGCAAAAATTTATGTATAATAATGAACTTGTAAGGCACAACAGGAACGAAAAACAAAATTGTCATTCCTGAAATTTAGTTTCGCACTACATAGTGCAGCGCGGATGCGCAAATGGAGGAGAAAAATTATGAAGAAAAGAATTTTAGCTACAGTTATGGCACTTACATTAGGTTCAGCAATGCTTACAGCTTGCGGTTCAAAAGATGACGTTAATACAGTTGAGCCGGTTGAGGCATCTTCCGTTGTTGAAGAGTCTTCCATTGAGGAATCTTCTATTGAGGAGTCTTCTATCGCAGAGTCTTCTATCGAAGATACAACTGTTGTTGATGAGAACACAGAGGCAGCTACTGATGTTGCTACCACAGAGGAAGCTGACGCTGATGCTACTACAGAAGAAGCTACTGACGCTGCTACCACAGAAGAAGCTGACGCTGATGCTACTACTGAGGAAGCTACTACTGAGACAGCTACTACAGAAGCAGCTAACTAATCCATATTCGGACAAAAAAATCCCGCTGAATTTCAGCGGGATTTTTTTGTTCATTCGAATATTCTTTATTTCTTGTCAGGAATCTGTCTTCCTTCATGATCCATGTGGTATTTATCCCTGTATATCAGCTCTGATAAGGGAACAAACTGATAGCCGGCTTCTTTCAGCGTTGTTATCATAGTGTCTAACGCCTCAGCCGTATATTTTGCACCATTATGGCAAAGGATAATCGTACCATTTCCGAGATGCGCATTTTGCGTGACTGTCTTTATAATCGAGTCCACACCATAGTCTTTCCAGTCCAGACTGTCAACATCCCATTGAATCGCGTAGTATCCGCACTTCTTTGCCGTTTTGATAAGCGCTGCGTCATAATCGCCAAACGGCGGCCGGAACAGAAACATATCGTACCCTGTAAGCTCTTTTACCTTATTGTGCACTGACATAATTTCTTTTTCCTTTTCCGAATTGGAAATCTGGCTCATATTTTTGTGATTCTGGCTGTGGTTTCCAAGGTCGTGCCCCTCGGCAAGTATCATCTTCACATCATCGGGGTAGGATTCCACCCACCCGCCAGTCATAAAAAAAGTCACCTTCACGTCATGTTTTTTTAATATTTCCATAATTTTCTGCGTGTCATCGTTTCCCCATGCCGCGTCAAACGTCAATGCAATCTTTGGTTCCTCTGTCTGCACGCAGTATATGGGAAGATTCCTGTCTCCTCCCCCTGCAACCGTGGGAAGCAGCGTTCCCTGCTCTTTGTAATGTATTCCCAAAAGCCCTGTGAGTACCAAGACAGCCGCCGCCATTGTCACAGCCTTTTTTGAGAAATCCTTTTCCCGCAGATATGCGCATATATCATGTATATACTGTATCAACACGCCGCTTGTCTGTGAATCATTGTCTCCATTACTTCTGCCAAGCATATACAAACTGACCCCTAACCAGCTTTTAATAAAATATATTATATCTTGGCAGGATGTATGACAAAATTATTAACAGGGTTCTTTCCTACATCCGCGCTGCCATCAGATTGCTGGAAGAGTATCTGCGCAGTCCTCTGTAGAACACAAACACAGCTGCCGCCGATATCAGGATGGTATATCCAGTCACTGTCAGCAGGCTTCGCATGTCAAAATGTGTCATGACATGCACCGGCATGTAAACCGACATTCCTACAGGAATAATATTGTAGAGCAAAAAACGTACTTTTCCTCGAAAAATGCCATCCGGATATGTGGCAAAAGATATCACACTGTTTATCATGTGGACTCCAAATGCTTCTGCCCGCACAAACCAGAACGACAGGCTGCCCATAATTACTGCAAATGCGGTTATGATTACCGCCCCCGTCACCGTAAACAGAAGAAAAAGGAACAGCCGCCCCACACTGAAGCTGAATATACACATCACTGTCAGACCATACAGTAAATCACCGATTGCCGACGTGTTCGTGGAGGATGTGATCACGCTCAGCAGGACATTTTTCGGCATTACCAAATAGGAATCCAGCTTACCGTTAATGATTAACTCCGGCAGGGAAAACGCCCTGTTAAACAAAATACGCGCAAGTCCAAATGTACTCGCCGCAAGTCCCCAGAGCAGCATAACCTCCTTCATGGTATATCCGCCGATATCCTTTTTCAGATGGAACAAAATCACCCACTGGATGATAAATGCCGCATTGTTGAGTGCCATAAAACAAATGTTCGTCAGGAATGTTACTTTATTAAGCATCTCCCGCATAATGTTGTATTTTGTAGACAGTACACATACACGTATTTGATTTTTAACCGCCATTAACATAGAGCTTCTTAACCCCCCTTCCATAAATCAAGAGCATTATCCCACAGCCAGCTGCCAGATAGATGGTCTGTGCTATTAATATCTCCACACATTTCTCCATATTAAAATCCACAACCAATTTTGCCGGCCCGTAACATACGGTGTAAATCGGTGTCAGTTTCAGGAACGGCTGCATCTGTGCCGGAAATATTTCTATCGGAAAAATCGTCCCGACTACCAGAATCATCTTGTCATACAGCCACTGGAACGGATTCGAATCTTCTATCCAGAAAGATATCAGGCTGATGCACAGCTTGAACACAGCATTGATCGTGATACCCAGAATAATACATGGAATGATTGCAAGAAGCGTCACAATCCGAAATGCCGGCAGTTTCCCGACCATCGTCATGCCCATCACAACCGCAAACACTGCATACATTGGAAGCTGTACGCTCCACTCGCCCGTGTGCTTTGCAAGAATATACATCGTATAGTGGTACGGCTTGTTCATAAGATACGCAATATTTCCTCCCCGTATGTCCGTCGCCGCCTGCCCTGACACCGTGCCGGAGCGCGCACCAAACCACATCATCTCCGTAATCATGGTATACCATATCATCTGCTCTCTCGTATATCCGGAAATCAATTCCTCCGGAGACGAATACATATAATTCCACAGATGTATAAACACAAAGATAAACATAAAATAACTGATAAATCCCATGACAATGTCCATCGCGTACTGCATATTTTCCATCAGTACAGACCGATAAATAACTGCATATTTTCTCATGCCGCCCCTCCGTTCCTGCCTTTATAGATTTCCATTATGATATTCTCGAGCGGGACATTTGAAATATTGATGTCCTCCACATGCTCTGCGTCAATGTGTGCAAGCGCTTCGTTAATCCGCATTTTTGTCGTGTCCACTTCCAGCTTTACATGACACCCCTTTTCCTTTAAAATGGTGATGCCCTGTGCCGGTACAAGTGATGTCTCCTCCTGCAGTTTCATCTCCACAATTTTTTTATTCAGGTAATGGTACTTCAGGTTCTGCATGGTATCGTCCAGAACAATCCTGCCCGCATTCACAATGATTATGCGCTTGCAGAGCTTCTCAATATCCCCTATGTCATGACTTGTCAGGAAAATAGTCGTGTGAAGTTCCTTATTCATCTGCTTAATAAGCTGGCGGATATTTTCTTTTACCACGGGATCCAGCCCGATAGTCGGTTCGTCCAGAAACAGCACGCTTGGTCTGTGAATCAGGGATGCCACAATCTCACATCGGATGCGCTGTCCCAGTGACAGATTCCTGACCGGCGTATTGATAAACGCCCCCAGTTCAAACGTCTCCCCCAGCTCTCGGATACGTGCGTCGGCTTCCCTGTCCGGAATATCATAGATTGCAGCAAAAAACTTAAAATTGTCATATGGCGTAAGGTGTGTCCACAGCTGTTCTTTCTGTCCGAACACCGTTCCAATTTGATAGGCAAGCTGCCTTCTCTTTTTTACAGGGTCAATTCCGAGCACTTCCACTTTGCCGCCGTCCGGATAGAGAATGCCGGTCAGCATTTTTATCGTCGTGCTCTTTCCCGCGCCATTCGGACCAATGAACGCGAGAATCTCGCCCTCCTCCACCGAAAAAGATACGTTGTCGACTGCCCGCACTTCCTCAGTCCGAGGGTGAAAAACGGACTTAATGCTGCCTTTCATCCCATTTTCCTTTTGTCTCACACGAAATGTCTTTGCCAGTCCCTCTGCCTGAATCGCTTTCATCTTTATTCCTCCCTATATTTTATAAAATATAAAAAAACCGCTGTTACATACACCTATGTGCATATACCATGCGGTTCTCCCATCTATCCCTCGATTACCGCATAGCCAAATAAGACTTCTCATCCTACGGCCATGCGATTTTGCTGTTTTATGCTAAAATCATGCTTCGACCGTACCATGAGAAATCTGCTGCTGCTGAATAATCGACATAAATAGAACATTTTTATAAATTAACATATCATTGTCTCCTATTTTACATTGTCCCGATAAAAGCCTAAGCTTTTGTCTGTCTATAAGTTTTCAATAGAATAGCACAGCCATTCCAAAAATGCAAGCACTTTGTTGCATATCTGCATTTAGTGGTATACAATAGAAAAAACACCCGATAAAAGGAAAGGAATATACAATCATGGGCTATCTTCTTTTTTCACTGATTTATTTTATGGCGTCCAATTTTTTTGTCATCAAGGAATGTTCCAGCCTGTTCTGGGTATTTTTACCATTATTTATTGCGGGCAATTTCTTTCCGGCATTTCGCCTGCCGCGCACAAAACGTCTCAAAAACTGCGCAAAAGGAAAAGCCCTGCTCATAGCGTTTCTCGGTTCCACGGCTTTGTCCTTTGCCTTGTTCATCCTCGGTTTTACAGGATTTTTGTCCGTTGACACCATATTTGAAAATCCCAGACTGTGGATTCTCAATACACTGTTTGCGATTCTCCTCGAAGCGATTGTTTTCTGGAACGGGATGCTGCGCATATTTTTTTCGTCGGAACAGCTTGGAATTAAGACACGCGTTATTGCAGTCATCTGCGGCATGATACCAATTGTCCACCTGATTGTACTCGGCCGGATGATTCAAATTGTATCGGATGAGATTGAAACAGAAAACCGGAAAATGATACTGGACGAGCAGCGCCACACGCAGCGGATTTGCGCAACAAAATACCCTGTCCTCATGGTTCACGGCGTATTTTTCCGCGATTTCAGATACTTCAACTATTGGGGACGCATTCCCAAAGCACTCGAGACAAACGGTGCGCGCATATTCTATGGAAACCACCAGTCCGCAGCCTCTGTTGAAAACAGTGCCGGCGAGCTCGCGGCAAGAATTCGGGAAATCATTCAGGAGACGGGATGTGAAAAGGTTAATATCATTGCGCACTCCAAAGGAGGCCTCGACTGCCGGCGCGCGCTGAATCTGCCCGGCATTGCAGCGCACGTGGCGTCTCTGACCACAGTCAACACGCCGCATAGGGGATGTGAGTTTGCCGATTACCTGCTCACAAAAATTCCGCAGGCAGAGCAGGACGCCGTGGCAAAAACGTACAATGCCGCACTGAAAAAGCTGGGTGACCCTGCCCCCGACTTTCTCGCAGCAGTCCATAACCTGACAGCGTCCTTTTGCAAAAGCTTTAACAGTATGTTTCCCGATGTACCCGGTGTACTGTATCAGAGTATCGGCTCAAAGCTCAACAAATCTGCCGGCGGACGTTTTCCGCTAAACTTTACCTATCATCTCGCCAAATATTTTGACGGTGCAAACGATGGGCTTGTGGGCGAGACTTCCTTTCCTTGGGGCAGTTCTTACAAAATGCTCACTGTAAACGGCACGCGCGGCATCTCGCACGGCGACATGATTGACTTAAACCGCGAAAACATTTCCGAATTTGATGTGCGTGAATTTTATGTGCGGCTTGTGGCAGACTTAAAACAGCGCGGATATTGATTTCCGCGCTGTTTTGATGATACAGCATTTTTGCGCCATGAATGCCGTGCGAAAAATCCTTATTGGCACAGTCTGTCAAGCACAGCAAAGTATGTCTCAAATGTCTTTGCACAGCACATCGGATCTGCAATCTCAACACCCTCTGTCCGCAGCCCCGTCAGTGCAAATGCCATCGCCATGCGGTGGTCGTCATATGTGTGCACAACTGCCGCCTTTGGCTCGCCGGGATATATTGTGACGGCATCCGGCTCCTCATCACACCGGACGCCCAGTCTGGAAAGCTCCGTGGCAATCGCATGGATGCGGTCTGATTCCTGAAGCCTGATGTGCCCGATGTTTTCGATGCGCACAACGCCATCCGCAAAGGGTGCTATCGCGGCAAGCGTCATAGCCTGATCCGAAAAGTCCTTCATGTCGACGGTAATTCCTTTTAATTTTCCTCCCGGTACGCCCTGCACTTCTATTCCGTCCGGCGTCTCACTGATTTTACAGCCCATTTCCCCGAGCAGCCTGATAAACTTTAAGTCCCCCTGCATGCATGCCCATGTGACATTTTTTACCACGGCTCGTCCGCCTGTAAGCGCTGCCGCCGCATAAAAATAACATGCCGCCGACACATCCGGCTCAATCCGGCAGCACCCGGGCGTATAGGAATTGTCACCGCACATAGTATAGCAGGTTCCGTCAAAGTCAACCCTTGCGCCAAGCTGTTCCATCATTTTCCGCGTTATCCGTATATAGGACCCATCTTTGCGCTCACTTGTTATCTCAATCCTAAGTCCCTGTTTTACCATCGGTGATACCAGCATCAGCGCACTTAAAAACTGTGTGCTTTTGCTGATGTCAAGCTTGAGACAACACATTTCGTCCGCCGGCAGTCTGCCGCCGATTCCCTTGATTTTCACTGGCAGAAATCCTTCTTGCTCCAGACAAGTAATCTCTGCCCCCATGCTTTCCAGAACGTCAAAAAGCGGCTTCATTGGTCGCTTTTTCATCTGTTCCGAGGCATTTACCACAAACGTGCCCTCAGCCAGTGCCAGCATTGCCGTCAGAAAGCGTGCCGCCGTACCTGCACTGCCGACGTAGATTTCCCCCTCATTTACAGGAATCCTTCCATTCAAACCGACGACGGTGACAACTTTTTCACGCACATCAATGTCCACCTTAAAGCCGAGTGACTGCAAGGAACCAAGGAAGTTCCTTGAATCGTCGCTGAACAGCACACCCTTTAATGTCGTTGTGCCGTCTGCCAGTGCCGCCATCAGAAGCGCCCTGTTCGTCATGCTTTTGGAACCCGGAACCTCAACAAGCCAGTCGATTGGTTTATTCAGCTTATGTACCTTGTATCTATTCTCCACAATAATCCTCCGCTTAAAACGTATTATCCCATGCTTCATGAAAAGAGCCGCTTGTAAAGCAGCACTTTTCATAAACGCGTTGATTCTTCTCATTGACTATACAGGCATTATTGTACCATACGCCGTTTTATTATTCAATGACAAACAATTCATGCAGTGCCCGCGTCGCGGCTACATACAAGAGCTTTGCAAGCTTTGGGTTGTCCTTGTAGCCTTTTAAATCCGGTTTCCAGAGAAGCACGCAGTCAAACTCAAGACCTTTTGTCTCCGGCACCGTAAGCACCATGACGCCTTTGCTGAAACCGCTTTTGTCCGAGTCCGTAAGCTGCACCTGCCGCCCGAGCCGCTTGGTGACATGCTCCTTTTCCGCATCGGAAAAACAGATAACCGCCAGCGTCTCATAGCCTTTTTTCTGCATATCCGATATGATGTCCGCGGACAGCCCGGCTGCCTCCTCCGCGGATATGTTCTCCACAAAATGTACAGGCTCCCCGTGCCGGATAACCGGTTCAATTTTATATGCTCCCCTTGAGGCACTGCTCAAAATTTTCCCGGCAAAATCCGATATCTCAATCGTATTCCGGTAGCTTTTGGCAAGAACACAAAACCTGTCCGCGCTTCCGTCAAATATTTTCTGCTGCATATCGTTCCACTCGTTCATGCCGCACTCATAATTGACATTCTGGGACACATCGCCCATAATTGTAAAAAAGCACTCCGGAAGCACCGTTTTGAGCGCATAATACACAATCGGCCCAAAATCCTGCGCCTCGTCAATAAAAATCTGCCCAAACTCATCATCCGGTTTTTTCTGCAAAGCCCTGTAATAAATCAACAGCATTGCCGCAGCATCATACACATCGAACATTCCGCGCGACACGTTTCCGATCACTTCATCCATATTGATATAGTACGTATTTCCGTAGGCTTCCAAAAACTGAATATATAAATTTACTACGCTGCCCTTATAACAGTGGCTCCCAAAATAGTTTTTGTACTGTGCAAGCTTTTTCTTAAAAATCCCAATCTCCTCACGTCCCTGACACTGTAATTTTATGCGGGCACGGAGTCTTTCGTCGAGCGTCACCAGTAGCCTGTTAATCGAATAATCGGGATTTCCTTTAATAAAATCATCATTGCTTTTCTGTGACAGGAGCATGCCGATGTCCTCATCGCACACCACGCAGTTTGCGAGGATATGGCCGCGCAGCATCTGAAGATAATGCTCCAGCTCGTTTGCGAAAAGCATCTTGCTTTTCCATGCAAGGTTTGGCGACGGCGGCACAATTTTATATTTTTTCTTCCACTCCCTTTTTAACAGGTGTACAAGAAGCTCATCCATGCGCATGTGCTTCACGTCATATACATCCAGCTCCGGAAGTCCGCCCGTAATATAGTCTATCAGGATATCGCTCCCGCCCACAATGCAGAACTCATTTGAGGTAAACCGCTCTTTGTAGTTGTACATAATATAGGAAATCCTGTGCATCGCCACGGTCGTCTTCCCGCTGCCCGCCACGCCCTGGACAAGGACGTTGTGAAACGGGCTTTCCCTTATGATTTCGTTCTGCTCTTTTTGAATTGTTGCGATAATATCACCGAGTACCGCATCTCTGTTCTTGCTCAAATACTTGACCAGCAGCTCGTCATTTGCAGCGACATCACTGTCATAAAACCCCTGAAGCGTTCCGTTCTCGATATCGTATGTCCGCTTCAGGCTGAGGTCAATGCGGTACGCACGTCCTTTTCCGTCACTTTTGCTGTCCGGTATACTGTATGTTCCCTCTCCAAGCTCATTTTCGTAATACACTGTCGATATCGGCGCGCGCCAGTCAACCACGGCAACATCTGTCCGGTTTTTGAAAACACCATGCTTGCCGATATATATGGACTCAAACAGCCTTTCATCGAGATTGCGGTAATCAATTCTCCCAAAAAAAGGCTTCTCGTAAGCCGACTGGTTTTTGTGCAGCTGGTTAAAACTGTGCTCCTCAAGACTCTTTGACGCCATCATCTGGTCATACAGCTCGACATTGCCGCTCTGCACTTCGTCGAACAGCGCTTTGGTCTCCATGTGGCGTTTTTCAAACTGCTGCTCGTACAAGTCAATATTGGAGGCAATCAGCGCCCTGCACTCCTTCAAATGTTCCTCCTCCATCTTCCACTGTCTGTCTGACGCCGCTTTGTTTTCTGACATATTTACACCATACCTTTCCAGAAGCCTGCCAATCGCAGCCTCTTAGGAACTGTACAGAAATAGACAAGTCAAGATATGCAGGTTATTTTTGAACAGTTCCTTACCCATGTCTCAGGGTTTGTACACGTACTTCCCGCGGTAATGCCGTACAGCGGGGTTGCGTATTGATTTGTTACATATGTATTACTGTTACCATATTATAGTAACCGTTCAGCCATGCGCATTCATAAGTTATCGGGTTGTGCATTCCGACAATTGATTTTAGCTATTACCGACAACTTATTTCATGTCGGGCGTCCGCCCTATAAAATTGAATATACAAAATGCCTTATGTGAGCAAGCTCCCAGCAGCATTTTGAATATTCAATTTTGCATGGCTGAACTGTTACCATATTATAAGTTTTTCTCAAAAAAAATACTAGACTTATATTTATGATTGTGGTATAGTGTTATTTAGAGTCGTACTTAAAAAACACTTTAGCCAACTAAAGTGTTTTTTACTTTTAGAAACTCGATAAATTTGTCCGGCTCGACAGGTTTTGAGAAATAATATCCCTGTATATAATCAATGCCCAGCCGTTCCAGCTCTCTGAGCTGCTCCGCTGTCTCAACGCCCTCCGCGACCACTTTCAGCTCAAGTCCCTGTATCATGTCCGTCGCGGCATGCAGTACATACTTTGCTTTCTCGTTCTCAAAGTAAGCCTGTGTCATGTCCCTGTCAAACTTGACAATGCGAACCGGCATATCCACAATATAATTCAAATTGGACTCACCATTTCCGAAATCATCAAGGGAAAAGCTCACTCCGTAATCTATCAGCGCCTTCATATTGTCAAGCAGCGTCTTTTTCATAATAATGGATGCCGATTCTGTAATCTCCAGATTAATCAACGCCGGATTGACTTGATATCTGTCCATCATGTCTATGTACATTTTTGCCAGAGATCTGTCCTCGCACTGCACCACGGACAAGTTTACTTCGATATACGCCACCCCGTACTGCTCCGGTTTCCTGTTCTTAATAAAGGCACACGTCTTTTCGAACACGCGCTCTCCAAGTTTTCCAATCAGTCCGGTTTCCTCTGCAATTGGTATAAACAGTCCGGGCGGAATAATGCCCCCATCCTCTTTCCGAATGCGCACAAGTGCTTCTGCCGAAACAAATTTCTCCTCGTGCGTCGAGTAGATTGGCTGGAAAAATACCTCGACCCTGTCCTCCTTGATTGCATCCATCACAACCGTTACCATCTCCTCCCGCGCCCTTTTTTTCGCAACGCTGTCCTCATCCACAATCAATGTGCGGTTTTCGGGGTTATCCATACCATGCACCCTGAAATATTTCACAAGTCCCAGCATTTCTTCCGCATTTTGTGCCACCTTTCCGGACGGAACCAGCACATAGTGCGGATGAAGCAAAATGGGTGCCACATTGTCCTTTTCTTCAAGCCACTCTTTCTGGAAACGGTCGTCTATCATCGCATACGCCCTGTCAAGCTTCTCTATATTATCAAAGACAAGCACGTATTCCTTGTCATCTGTCTTAAACTTCTTCGCCTCAGGTATTCTCTTGATAAATCCTGACACTTCCAGCATCACATCATCCGTCTGTTCAATCTGTATCTCGTTCATTCCCGCATTCTCAAGGGAAATCATCATCCCGCAGCTGCTCTCATCCCCGTTATATCGGTATCTCATGAAATCGTTGAACGCCCGCGCATTGAATAAACCGGATTTTCTGTCAATGTTGCCCTCTGGATTTTCAAGCTCGAAGAATAAAATCACAATTCCGATGGCACTTGCAAATCCCACGAGCAGAAGCTGACTGTTAAAAAACTGAATGACAGCCGAAACAAGCCAGATTGTCATCCAGATTCTAATTGCCCTGCTTCTTCTTGGATTCATACCATTTTTATTGCCCGTTACATAAAACAGGGTGGTAAGAATTAGAGAAACAGCTCCGATATAAGTGGCAGCACAGGCAGGCCCATACGTGTACACACTGTTTTCCTCTCGAAAAATATGAATCGGCAGCGCAAAAATGACCAAAGCGACTATCGCGACAGCAATCCCCATCATCTTGACAATCTGATTTGCCTTCGCAAGCCGAAATGCATCCGAACAGGCATAGACCAGCGCCACATATCCTGTCCCCACCAGCGATACCAGATACATTTTACATTCTGTCTGAACAAGCAGCAGCGGAAACTGCTCCATTCTCATGATAAGATAGACCGAAACGATATCAAGAACCAGACAGGCAATGCTTGTATAGAGTGCACGCTTAAATAGAATCTCCGTAAAAAGCCCGACCGTGTCCTGCCTCTTATAGAAATACAACAGCAATATCAAAATAACCAATCCACAAAACTGCATCTGAATGTTCATTACCGAACCTCCTTTTCCGAAAGAATGACTACGATCTCATCTCCATAATCCCTTTCTTCGAGCTCCCCGCTTTGTATCCGCAAAATGATATGGTTCGTATTCACCATTCGCAGACGGGCGGCTGATGGTTACCAGTTGGATATCCTCAAGATAACCGCTACATTACTATCCAATACTGATTTTGCGAAGTCAATTTCAAAATCTTCATAGATTCCAGCCTTTACTTTATCTGAAAAAGAATATTGTTCAAATGTATCCTGTTCAAAATTATAAACCGTTATCAGTTGTTTCATCGGATCAACAATCCAATACTCCTTTACCCCTGCCGTGCCATACTTTAATAACTTCTTATTGTAATCCATTGGACGGCTAGAAGGTGAAACAATCTCAATAATCCAATCAGGCGCACCCTTACACCCTTCGTCTGTAAGCTTGTTTCTGTCACAAATTACAGATATGTCAGGCTCTACATAAATATCATTATTTGCATTTAGAAATACTGCAAACGGAGCGGGATACACGCTGCAATCACTTTTTTTATTTTTGATATAATCCTTGATTAAATAGGTAAAATCTGTTACCAATTCCTGATGAATCCTACTAGTGTACTGTCCGGATTATATTCAGGCAAACCTCCTTGCCTAAATTTCCATCAGACTGCGTTGTCGGCGGTCAACGATGCCACCGCATCGCCTCCCTTCTCCGCCTTGCTGATGAAAATTTATCCTGCGGAGTTTCGCCAGATATAATCTGGACAGCACACTAGGTGTCGCCATCATATATAATACACCGTCAATCAGCTCTGCCCTTTGACCATCCGGCAAATTATAGATATCTTGAATCGTATAGTAGTTTGACTGTTTTGCTACTGCTACATTCATTTAATCACCTTCCTTTCCAATAATTATATAGTGTATTTATGTATGGTGCAAGTAATTTTCTCACCTCTAAAATTCGGACTATTCTTGCTTCGATTTCAGGGTACAAAAAAGACGGCTCTTTTTTATGAATAAAAACCGTCTTTTTCAGCTGTTGTTTTAGCTATATTTTTAAGAATGCTCCGGAGCAAAAAGGCTTACACTGATTATCTGCAATCAATGTAAGCCCCTCACTTCTAATTCTCATTCATCTTCGCCAGTTTCGCAGCCTGATCGGCGGATGAAGACATATACGGTTATCTTTTAGGCTGCCTGCATATGCAAACATCTTCTGCACTGTTTTGCCGAACCGTATGAAAATGCCTATAACGCATATCCGATTCATTTCTATTTCATCCGTATTACCATTTCCTCGAATTTCTGCTCTGTATCCACAAAATGATATGGTTCATATTCACCATACGCAGACGGGCGGCTGATGGTTACCAGTTGGATATCCTCATATCCCACAGCCTGCACTAACCTCTCTTTAAAATCCGCCAAGTGTTGACCATGTGTCATCTGCAAGGCCAGACACCCTGTTTCACTAAACTTTTTTGCTATCAGATAGCACATAATTTAATCTCTCCCTAAACTCATTCTCATTTCTTATTTTAGCATTCTCATATTCCTGACGCAGCATGCAGCCAATCTGATTATCATATCCCCTTTTGTACACATACTTATGAAGCCAATTACTGAGCTGCCGGTCATAATACGTATTATACTGGATTTCTATTGGATAGTGAAAACTGCTAAGTTGAAAATATATATGCACACCTCTATAGCCATCATCTTTTGATTTTCCGTCAGACATATCTGCTACACGAATCCATTTACATGTCTGTGATGATAATATGTCCGCATAATTATCACAGAGGGTACGAAACCCTAACATATCATTAAAGACTTTGGCTGTCTGTTGATCCGGATAATATCGATCGTATTTCAGCATTGCAGATTGAATGCTTTTAATGCGATAATCTATTGCAATATTATGAAGATATTCGCAAGTATCATACCACTTATTCATTTTTATCAACTCATCAAACAACATATCTTTATCAAAATAGTGCAGATTTTTCTTCAGTCGCATTCCTAACTCGGTTTGATATGATAACTTTTCTAACAAGGCAAATGACAAACCGTCTTTTTTCAATATATTTTCCAAATTTTTGCCTTTCTTATAATGTCAGCCATTCTGTCAATTCTCATTCATCTTCGCCAGTTTCGCAGCCTGGTCGGCGGCGATACATGCGTCAATTATCTCCTGAATATCTCCGTTCATCACTTTGTCAAGCTTATAAATTGTCAGGTTGATGCGGTGGTCTGTCACGCGTCCCTGCGGGAAATTGTACGTCCGAATCTTCTCGGAGCGGTCGCCTGTGCCAATCTGGCTCCTGCGCATCTCCGCCTCCGCGTCATGGCGCTGCTGCTGCTCGATGTCGTACAGTTTTGCCTTGAGCAGGGCAAACGCCTTTGCCTTATTCTGCAGCTGCGACTTCTCCGTCTGGCTGTATACCACAATCCCTGTCGGATAATGTGTCAGACGAACCGCGGAATCTGTCGTGTTGACACACTGTCCGCCATTTCCCGACGCACGCATCACGTCAATGCGGATATCCTTGTCCTCGATTACAATATCAATATCATCGTCAACCTCCGGCATCACTGCCACGCTGATTGTGGAAGTGTGGATTCGTCCGCCCGATTCCGTCTCCGGCACACGCTGCACACGGTGTACGCCCGACTCATATTTCATGACAGAATAAGCGCCCTGCCCTGTAATCATGAAGGTCACGCTTTTCATTCCGCCAATGCCAATCTCCTCACACTCCACAAGCTCCACCTTCCAGCGTCTGCCCTCCGCGTAATGCACATACATCCGGTAAATCTCCGCCGCAAAAAGCGCCGCCTCATCACCGCCCGCACCCGCGCGGATTTCCACGATAACATTCTTATCGTCATTGGGGTCTTTCGGAAGAAGGAGAATCTTCATCTCAGTCTCTAGCTGCTCAATGCGCTTCTTGGCGTCACTCAGCTCCTCCTTGAGCATCTCCTTCATCTCCTCATCGCTCTCCGAATCAAGCAGCGACAGTGAATCTTCCACGGTTTCGTTGCATTTCTTATATTCCTTATATGCCTCGACAAGCGGTGTCAGGTCACTCTGTTCTTTCATCAGCGCGCGAAAACGTTTCTGATCCTCGGTGACCGTCGGCTCGTTCAGTTCATTTAAGATTTCCTCAAAGCGGTGAAGCAAATCCTCCAGCTTATCAAACATAATATTCCTCCATTCTCTTTCTTACAATCTTATCTCTTCGTCCCGCAGACAACCCGATTCAGCCCTGCATAATCCTGAAACAGCCCCACCTGTTCAAAATCTGCCTCCCGCATAAGGGACATCACCATGTCGCCCTGACCGCATCCGATCTCAAAAAGCAAATGTGCGCCCTTTCTCATATGCAAAGGCGCCTGCGCGATAATCCTTCTGTAAAAATATAGGCCGTCCTCCCTGCCGTCCAGCGCCGCAGCCGGCTCATGGTCACGCACCTCGGGCATCAGCGTTTCAATCACTGCCGTCTCAATGTAGGGCGGGTTCGATACAATCATGTCAAACAGCCTGTCTGTCGTCCGTTCGGAAACAAAACCCTCGAGCGGCGAAAACAAATCGCCCTCGAGAAAAACGGCATCCAGCTGAAGCCTCTCGGCATTCTCCCGCGCCACCGCCAATGCTTTTTCAGAAATATCAATGCCTATCCCCTCGCATTCATTGCTGTACTTAAGCAGGCTGAGCAAAATGCATCCCGACCCTGTACACATATCAAGAATGCGCATGCCGTCGCCGAGACGGTGCAGCGCCTCCTCAACCAGAATCTCCGTGTCCTGCCGCGGTATCAGCGTATGCTGGTTGACCTTGAAGCAGAGCCCCATAAATTCCTGTTCCCCTGTAATATGCTGCAGCGGAATTCTGGATGCCCTTTTCTCTATCAGTACCCTGTAAAACTGCTCCTCCATATCACTGCGCTCACGCTCTGCATGAACGATTAGCTCGTTTCTGTCCGTATGGCAGATGTACTCAAGCAAAAGCCTCGCATCCAACGCCGCCTCCGCAATTCCTGCCTCCGCAAGTTTTATTTTTCCAAATTCATAAAGCTCTTTGTACGTCATAGCCGCTCCCGTTTGTCCCATCAACCCTATAAGGAACTGTCAATAAATCCTGCTTTCTACTCCAGCCACGAATCATCCACTTCATATCCGAATTTCTCATTCAGATACGCTTTCCAATCAAAAACTGCCTCCACTGAAGCGATGGCAACCTTCACCATCTCCTCGTCCGGCTCCTTTGTCGTCAGTCTTTGCATCCACATCCCAGGCTCGGAAATAATCCGGATTATCACATTGTCACTCCTGCCCGCAAGCCGGATAATCTCGTAGGAAATCCCTGCAATCACCGGCACAAGCAGCAGCCGCAGCACAAGCTTCAGCGCCAGATTGTCCACCCTGATAAAAAAGAACACAATC
Organism: uncultured Lachnospiraceae bacterium; assembly: GCA_910579275.1. GTDB lineage: Bacteria > Bacillota > Clostridia > Lachnospirales > Lachnospiraceae > COE1. The sequence goes on along the minus strand of CAJTTO010000015.1, from coordinate 46,177 downwards.
ACGCTCACAAGAACGACAAACAGTAAAAAACTTGTTCCGCAGCGCTTGTGCTGTCTTGGGCTTCTCATGACATCCTTTACCGTAAGCGGCCGTCCCCGCTCAATACAGTTAATGCATTTGTGTTCCGCACCATGGTACATGTACAGGCGCTTGATATCTTTCATCAGCGATATTGCAAGAATGTATCCCACAAAAATAAGGATTCGCACGATTCCCTCAAGCAGTGCGACAACGCTGGCATTGCGTATATATTTCCCCATCAAGTCCGAAATCAGAAACGGAACCAGCATAAACAGCGCTACCGCTATGATGACGGACAACGCCACCGTAAAGCCCATCATAATATCGTCCGACCTGCTCCCTGATGTTTTTTTCTCCTGCGCCCCGTCCTCTTCCTCGTAAAAAGACGCCGAGTGCATCGTCACCCGCATACCCAGCACGAGCGAATCTATAAAAGCAAATACTCCTCTGACAAAAGGAAGCTTTGTAACATTCTTATCACTGCAAAATCCCTTGTATTCCTCAACCTGAACATCAATATCCCCGTCCGGTTTTCTGACTGCCACGGCATATTTTGAGCCGTTCTTCATCATAACGCCTTCCAAAACAGCCTGCCCGCCTATTCCGGAATAAAGCGCCTGTCTCCTCTTTGAACTAATTTTTGTCATAATTTTTCCTCTTTTAATATAAGGCAGTTTGAGGAACTGTCCAAAAATACCCGACTTGACTCGTCCGTTTCTGAACGGTTCCTAGAGCTTGTTTGAAACACGCTCTAATGTAAAAGGTTGAGATATCATTAACCTCAACCTTTTTTTGCTACCTATTTGCTTTCTACGCCGTATTTTCTATTGAACTTGTCAATACGTCCACGAGCTGCCGCCGTCTTCTGCTGTCCTGTGTAGAATGGATGGCATTTTGAACAAATTTCCACATGGATTTCAGGTTTTGTAGAACCTGTTACAAATGTGTTACCGCAGTTGCAGGTAACTGTTGCCTGATGGTAATTTGGATGGATTCCTTCTCTCATTGTTTTCACCTCTCTATAATTAACATTAAAACAAATTATTGCGTTTCCATAAACAGCTTTCTTAGTATATCATAGCTTTTCGTTATGTGCAAGTATTTTTTTCATGTATTCCGCACATTTCCGCACATTTGTAATTGATTTTTATAAAATTTTCGTTTTTTTGACGGTCTCAACAAATTCCGTATTGTTTTTTGTGCGGTAGAACATGTCGAGTATCCTATCGACCGCCTCGTCTGATTTCAGCCCGTTGAGCGCTTTCCTCATAATGTTAATCGCTTCAAGCTCATCCGGAGACAGGAGCAGATCCTCGCGTCTCGTTCCGGACTTTGGAATGTCGATGGCAGGAAAAACTCTCTTTTCGGAAAGTTTTCTGTCAAGAACCATCTCCATGTTTCCGGTTCCCTTAAACTCCTCATATACCACATCGTCCATCTTGGATCCCGTCTCGACAAGCGCCGTCGCCAGAATGGTAAGGCTTCCGCCCTCCCGCATATTTCTCGCAGCGCCGAAAAACCGTTTCGGCATATGCAGCGCCGCAGGGTCAAGACCGCCGGAAAGTGTACGGCCGCTTGGCGGAACCGTGAGGTTATATGCCCGTGTCAGTCTGGTGATGCTGTCGAGCAGAATACACACATCCTTTCTGTGCTCCACAAGACGTTTTGCGCGCTCTATCACCATCTCCGCGACCCTCTTATGGTGGTCGGGAAGCTCGTCAAAGGTGGAGTAAATCACTTCGACATTGGGTCCCTCAATCGCCTCCTTAATATCGGTAACCTCCTCAGGACGTTCATCTATCAGCAAAATAATCATATGCATATCCGGCGCGTTTTTCAGGATGGATTTTGCCACTTCCTTTAGCAGTGTCGTTTTTCCGGCTTTTGGCGGCGATACAATCATACCGCGCTGCCCCTTCCCGACCGGACTCATCAGATCCATAATGCGCATTGCAACACTTGCCCCCGGCGTCTCAAGTCGGATGCGCTCATTGGGGAAAATCGGCGTCATATCCTCAAAATTGCGTCTTCTTGTCGCCAGCTCCGGCGGATATCCGTTCACCTTTCTCAGATACAAAAGCGCACTGAACTTTTCGTTCATTGTCTTGATACGTGTGTTTCCCTCGATAATGTCCCCTGTTCGCAGCCCGAACCGCCGAATCTGGCTTGGCGCTACATACACATCATTTTCTCCCGGCAAAAAGTTCTCGCTCCGGATAAAACCAAACCCGTCGGGCATGACCTCAAGAATTCCCCTTGCCATCACTCCGCTGTCAAGCTCTGACGGGAACTTGTCGTCTGCCTGCCTGTCCTGCGGCTTATCCGCGCCGTCCGCTGCTGACCGTGGCTCCTTTACCGGCCGCTCCGTACCGTCGGCAGCCTGCTTCTGATCCCGCGCAAACCGTTCCATATTATCAGAATGCTGTCTTGGCTCCCGCGGAAACCGCTCTGCACTGTCGGCGCCCTGTCCTGCCTGCTGTCTTGGCCGTTCCCTGCGCTCATAACGGTTCTGCCGATCGCCGGAATTGTTCGTCTGGACGGCAAATGACGGCTCCCGCATACCGCGAAGCACCGGTTTCGGTTCTACATCCCTGCCTTCTGCCTTGTCTTTCTCATCCTCGTTGAGCATAAGCTCTATCAGCTCTGCCTTTTTCAACCCGCTAATGCGCTTCATTCCACGAGCCTTTGCAATTTCCTTTAAATCGGCAAGTGCCAGTGATTCGTATTTCTCCCTCATAAAATATACCAGTTCCTACCTTTCTACTAATATTAGCCGCATGTCCCACTCTTTTCCGTAACACTGTCATAACTCAAAATCAGGAAAAACTTCACAGAAATTATATAATTTGATACAAAATGGAAAACATTTGAATTGCTTACAAAATAAACAGATGGCGTCCTTAGATTTTACTGCTGATAAAATTATAACTCATTTTTTCAAAAATAGGAAGAAGAATTTATTGCGAATTATGACAATTTATTATACATTATAATAAGGAACTTTTTTACAGAATGGAGGATTTTTATTTATGACTACTCAGGAAAAAGCATTACAGCTGCACAAAGAATGGAACGGAAAAATCGAGACCGTGTCAAAGACCCCCGTCAAATCCAGAGAGGCATTGTCTCTTGCATATACACCCGGCGTCGCGGAGCCTTGCAAGGTTATCGCAGAGGATAAGGAAGCTGCTTACCAGTACACCATGAAGGCAAACACAGTCGCCGTCATTTCAGACGGAAGCGCCGTGCTTGGTCTCGGGAACATCGGTCCTTATGCTGCCATGCCCGTCATGGAAGGAAAGGCCGTCCTGTTCAAGGAATTCGGCGGTGTCAATGCCGTCCCCATCTGCCTTGACACGCAGGATACCGAAGAAATCATCAAGGCAGTCACATGGCTTGCACCTGCTTACGGCGGAATTAACCTTGAGGATATCAGCGCACCGCGCTGTTTCGAAATCGAGGAGCGCCTGAAAGCAACACTTGACATCCCTGTATTCCACGATGACCAGCACGGAACCGCAATCGTTGTCCTCGCAGGTATCATCAATGCGCTGAAAGTAGTCGGCAAGCAGAAAGAAAACTGCAAGGTGGTCGTAAACGGCGCGGGCAGTGCGGGCGTTGCCATCACAAAGCTTCTGCTTACATACGGATTTACAAACGTTATCATGTGCGACAAGGTTGGAATCGTGTCGACATCCACCGAAGGACTGAACTGGATGCAGGAAAAGATGGCATCCGTCACCAACCCGAACGGGGAAACAGGCACGCTTGCCGACGCGCTGAAAGGCGCGGATATCTTTGTCGGCGTGTCCGCCCCAAATATTGTAACACAGGAAATGGTACAGTCCATGGCTGCCGATTCCATCCTGTTTGCAATGGCAAACCCGACGCCGGAAATCATGCCGGATGTGGCAAAAGCCGCCGGTGCCCGTGTTGTCGGTACAGGGCGGAGTGATTTCCCGAATCAGGTCAACAATGTGGTTGCATTTCCCGGTATCTTCAAGGGTGCCCTCGAAGGACGCGCCACACAGATTACGGAGGAAATGAAGCTTGCCGCAGCCAATGCGATTGCGGGGCTTGTTCCGGATGACGAACTTGGCGAGGACAACATCATGCCCGAAGCGTTCAACCCGAAAGTTGCAGAGCTTGTCGCCGAAGCGGTCAAGTCGCACATTGTACGATAATGAAACCGCAAGCCATGCGTTGGAACGATAAGCCCTATCACACACTCGACTATGAGCTGAAAGCGCATTACGGCGAAAAAATCTACAAAATCGCCCTTGATGCCGGAATGACCTGTCCAAACCGCGATGGGACGTACGGCAGCCGGGGCTGTATTTTTTGCAGTGCAGGCGGAAGCGGTGATTTTGCCGCCAAAAAGGGCATCGCGGATTCCATCTCGACACAGCTTGAAAAGGGGAAACAGTACTTCCGGAATAAAACAATCGGGAACCGTTTTATCGCCTATTTTCAGGCATACACCAACACCTATGCGCCGGCTGCAAGACTCGAGCATCTTTACCGCGAGGCACTTGACGAGCCATCTGTCGTGGGCATATCCGTCGCCACCAGACCCGACTGTCTTGACAGCGACGTGCTCTCCCTTCTTGACCGCTTAAATCAGGACTACCCAGATAAATTCATCTGGATAGAACTCGGTCTCCAGACCATACATGAACAGACCGCGGTACTCATCCGCCGCGGCTATCCACTGTCCGTATTTGATCAGGCGCTGGCAAGCCTCCGCAAAATTTCCATTCCGGTCATCGTCCATGTCATCTTAGGGCTTCCCGGGGAAGACAGGCAGATGATGCTCGAAACGTGCCGTTTTCTGGGGCAAAAAGGTGCAGACGGCATCAAATTGCAGCTGCTGCATGTCTTGAAAAACACGGATCTGGTCGAATTATACGAGAAGAAAACCTTTGAAATTCTTGATTTTATGGAGTATATTGATATCATAATCTCCTGTCTTGAGATTCTGCCGCCCGATATGGTGATACACCGTGTAACGGGTGACGGACCGAAGGATTTGCTCATCGCCCCTTTATGGAGCCTTGACAAAAGACGCGTTCTCAACACACTCCATCAGGAGATGAAACGACGCGGCACATGGCAGTCTGCCGCATACCGAATGAACGATTGCAAACAGTAATTCTAAAACGAAAGGCGTGGTATCAATGGTTCAGGATCCATTAACACTGTACAAACTAATAGTCCTATATATGCTCGACAAGGTCAAATTCAAGCTCACTTATTCACAGATCAGCGGATTTATCCTTGAAAAAGAATACACAAATTTCATGACGCTGCAGCAGGTGTTTTCCGACCTTCAGGACGCGGAGCTTATCAAGGCTGACACACTTATGAACCGCACCTACTTTTCCATCACCTCCGAGGGACAAAATACCCTGTCCTACTTCGGAAACCGAATCGGCGATGCCATTATCCACGATATTGACTCATTTCTTGCGGAAAAACACCTTGAGCTGAAAAACGAAGCTTCCATTACAGCAAACTATTATAAAACAACTTCCGGTGAATACGAGGCCGAACTGATTGCAAAGGAGCGGGATATCGACCTTGTGAACATCAAACTGTCCGTTCCGACGCAAGATCTGGCGGAAACCGTCTGTGACAGCTGGTACAACAAAAATGAAGAAATCTACAAGTATTTGATGGCTGCGCTTTTTTAGCCATCCTGCATCGGCTGCGGCAGAATCCCCCCTGTCAGTTCTCTGCCGCCTCTTTTTTGATTCGCTTCATATGTTCTCTGATTTTCGCCTCATATCCGTTCCACGACGGTTCATAAAATGTCTTTCCTGTAAGTTCATAGGGAAGATACTGCTGCTCCACATAATGGTTTTTGTAATCGTGTGCATATTTGTATCCCGTTCCGTGTCCCAATTTTGCCGCTCCCTTATAGTGTGCGTCCTGCAAGTGCGCCGGTATTGCCAGACTGCCGCTTCTCTGAATTTCCTCATTTGCCGCAAAGATTGCATGGCACGCGGCATTGCTTTTTGGCGCACACGCCACGTAGGAAGCTGCCTGGGCAAGGATAATCTGTGCCTCCGGCATACCGATGCGTTCCACGGCAAGCGATGCGCTCACTGCCACGTTCAAAGCCATGGGGTCAGCGTTTCCCACATCCTCCGCCGCACAAATCATGATTCGTCTTGCGATAAACGCAGCCTGTTCCCCCGCGCAGAGCATTTTTGCAAGATAATAGACTGCCGCATCCGGATCGGAACCGCGCATGCTTTTGATAAATGCCGATATCGTATCATAGTGGTTGTCCCCTGTCTTGTCGTATGAGATGCGCCGTTTCTGTATGCATTCCTGCGCGACTTCCACCGTGATGTGAATCCTGCCGTCCTCACTCCTGTCTGTCGTCATAATGCCAAGCTCTATGGCATTTAGCGCGTGCCTCGCATCACCGCCTGACAGGTCTGCCAAAAACTCCAGCGCCTCCTCGTCAATACAGGCATCATAGCTGCCCATCCCCTTTTCCACATCATACACTGCCCGCTTTAGCAGTTCTTTAATATCGGACTTTTCCAGAGGCTTCAATTCAAAAATTATAGAGCGCGAAAGAAGCGCCCCATTTACCTCGAAATATGGATTTTCCGTGGTAGCGCCAATCAGTATAATTGTCCCATCCTCCACAAACGGCAGCAGGTAATCCTGCTGCCCCTTATGAAAACGATGGATTTCATCAATAAATAATATTGTGCGTTTCGCATACATGGCAAGCGTATCCTTCGCCTTACCGATGACCTCCTCCATGTCCTTTTTGCCTGCAGACGTAGCGTTTATCTGTGTAAATTCCGCACTTGTCGTATTGGCAATTACCTTTGCAAGCGTTGTCTTTCCGGTTCCAGGAGGGCCGTAGAAGATAATCGAGCTGAGTTTGTCCGCCTTGATTGCCCGGTACAAAAGTTTATCCCTGCCAATGATATGCGACTGCCCCACAACCTCGTCGAGCGTCGTGGGTCTGAGTCTTGCCGCCAGCGGAGATTCTTTTTCCTTCACCGTATTTCTCATATATTCTAATAAATCCATACTGCACGCTCCTGTTGATTCGCTTTTTATGAGTTATTCTGCGCCGCCACGAGACTCTCCCCGCCATAAATTTTGCGCAGCTTCGGCTTCTCGATTTTTCCGGTCGGGTTTCTTGGTATCTCTGCAAAAATAATCTTGCGCGGCCTTTTGTACTTCGGAAGCTTCGTGCAGTATGCGTTGATTTCGTCCTCCGTGCAGTCCAAGCCTTCCTTTATCTCAATAATGGCTGCCGTTATCTCCCCCAGACGTTTGTCAGGGATTCCGATTACCGCTGCATCCTTTATCTTATCATACGTCCGCAGGAAATCCTCAATCTGGACAGGATAAATATTCTCACCGCCGCTGATAACCACGTCTTTTTTCCGGTCGACGAGAAAAATAAATCCATCGGCATCCTCCTGCGCCATATCGCCCGTAAAAAGCCATCCGTCACGCAGAACCTCTTTTGTCGCCGGCTCGTCATTGTAGTAGCAGGTCATAACGCCCGGTCCTTTCACGGCAAGCTCTCCGACTTCGCCGCGCGTTACCGTTTCCCTGTTCTCATCCACAATCTTTACCTGCCAGCCATAGCCTGCCCTGCCAATCGCACCGACTTTATGGATGTTTTCCACGCCAAGATGTACACAGCCTGGTCCAATCGACTCGCTGAGCCCATAATTCGTATCGTACTGATGATGCGGAAACACCTTTTTCCAGCGCTGTATCAGGCTCTGCGGAACAGGCTGCGCGCCAATGTGCATCAGCCGCCATTGGGAAAGCGCATAGTCGGCAAGCCTGATGTCCCCCCTGTCTATCGCGTCGAGGATATCCTGCGCCCATGGCACCAGCAGCCATACAATGGTGCACTTCTCCTTGGAGACGGCATCAAGGATAAACTCCGGTTTCGTCCCCTTGAGCAAAACGGCCTTCCCGCCTTCCAGAAAGCTGCCGAACCAGTGCATTTTTGCGCCTGTATGATACAGCGGCGGAATGCAGAGGAACACATCCTGCTTCGTCTGCCCGTGGTGGTTCTGCTCCACCTTGCACGAATGCATCAGGCTTTCATGGTTATGTAAAATCGCTTTCGGAAATCCCGTCGTTCCCGACGAGAAGTAAATCGCGGCATCATCGGCATCTGTCAGCGCAATCAACGGTGTCTGGCTTGAACAGTTCGCCGTCAGGCCGTTGTAATCCTCCGCAAAGCTTGGGCAGTTGTCGCCCACAAAAAACAGCAGCCTGTTCTTGCTGATGCTCTCCGCAATTTCCTCCACACGCCCGATAAACTCGGGGCCAAACACAAGCACATCGACCTCAGCAAGGTTCAGGCAGTACTCGATTTCGTCCGGCGCATAGCGGAAGTTTAACGGCACGGCAAGCGCGCCGGTCTTTAAGATTCCAAAATAAATCGGCAGCCACTCGAGACAGTTCATCAAAAGGACTGCCACCTTGTCCCCTTTTTTGACACCTCTCTGAATCAGCATGTTGGCAAAACGGTTTGCCTTCTCATTAAACACACTCCATGTAATCTCCCTGCGGTAATGCGTCACAGGATTTGGCTCCATCAGCTCATATTCCTTCCATGTGACACGTCTTGTCTCCTTGATTTCGGGGTTGATTTCCACAAGGCAGATATCGTTTCCGTACAATTTGCAGTTTCTCTCTAAAATGTCTGTAATTGGCATTGCTGTTACTCCTTTTATCACGAATATATCTATTAATTATGCCACTTTAAAGCATCGAAGTAAACCTATTTTTACAAAATACACAATATTCCATGCAAAAAAACATCAAAACAATTGACGGAACATGATTTTTTCACTATCATTAGTATATTAGGGCTTACCACAATATTTATTATTACATATTATTATATAGGAAGGAAAAACAAATGAGCGAAACAAAAATCATGTTGGGCAATGAAGCGATTGCCCGCGGGGCTTACGAAGCCGGCGTAAAAGTGTCCAGTGCATATCCCGGCACGCCAAGCACCGAAATCAGTGAAAATATCGTAAAATACCCTGAAATTTATGCCGAGTGGGCACCCAACGAAAAGGTTGCCATGGAGGTTGCCATCGGTGCATCCATCAGCGGCGTGCGTGCCATGGCATCCATGAAAATGGTAGGCGTCAACGTGGCAAGCGACCCACTCTATACCGTATCCTATATCGGCGCAAACGGCGGTCTCGTGCTTGCGGCAGCTGACGACCCCGGATTGTACTCCTCGCAGAACGAACAGGATTCCCGCTGTGTGGCACGCGTCGCGCAGGTTCCCGTACTCGAACCGTCCGACTCGCAGGAGGCAAAAGATTTCACAAAGCTTGCTTTCGCATACAGCGAAAAATATGACACACCTGTCATGATACGGACAACCACAAGGCTTGCGCACTCGCAAGGTCCCGTGACCCTTGAGGAGCGTCAGGAAGTTCCCGATAAGCCATACGAGAGAAACGCGGCAAAAAACGTCATGATGCCCGTAAATGCAAAAGGACGCCACATCCATGTGGAAAACCGCCTGAAGCAGATGGCGGAGGACGCCTGCGATTTTGAAATCAATCGGGCTGTCTACAAAGATACCTCTGTCGGATTTATCACGAGCGGTATCCCCTATACATATGTCGCGGAGGCGATGCCGAATGCCAGCGTGCTTAAGCTCGGTCTCGTACATCCGCTCCCGCGAAAACTGATTGAGGAATTTGCCGCAAAAGTGGACAAGTTATATATTTTCGAGGAACTTGAACCATTGATTGAAGAACAGGTCAAATCGTGGGGAATCGAATGCACAGGAAAGGAGCTTTTTACCTTGCAGGGCGAATACAGCGCCAACATGATTCGTGAGCGTGTGCTCGGCATGAAGCCGGAGACGGCAGCGCCTGCACAGGTTCCGGCGCGCCCTCCCATCCTCTGTCCCGGATGCCCGCACAGAAGCACGTTCTCCGTGCTCAAAAAACTTGGAATCCACGGAGCGGGAGATATCGGATGCTATACACTCGGGGCTGTCGCACCACTCAATGTCATTGACACGACCGTCTGCATGGGCGCTTCCATCTCTACCCTGCATGGCATGGAAAAAGCAAAAGGCAGGGATTACATCAAAAACTGGGTTGCACTCATAGGCGATTCGACGTTTCTCCATACCGGCGTTAATTCCCTGATGAACATGGTATACAACCAGTCTACCGGCACAGTGATGATTCTTGACAACTCCACGACAGGAATGACCGGGCATCAGGAGCATGCCGCAACCGGAAAAATGCTCAACGGCAAGGAGACAAAGGCAGTCAGTCTCTATCACCTGTGCAAGGCGCTCGGCGTCGAACACGTATATGAAGTGGACGCCTTTGATGTCGATGAACTGGAGACGGTTGTAAAACGTGAGACGGCACGCGATGAAGTCTCCGTTATCATTGTGTGCGCTCCCTGCGCCCTGTTGAAATCGCAGGCTACCAAGGCAAAATGCGTCGCCGTACCGGAAAAATGCAAGAAGTGCGGAATGTGCCTTGTTCCCGGCTGTCCCGCCCTCACAAAAAATGATGACGGAACCGTAAAAATTGACGACACAATGTGTAACGGCTGCGGTCTTTGCATGAAACGCTGCAAGTTTGATGCCATTGAGCGCGTTGAATAAGGAAAATGGAGGATTCGTATAAAATGACTACAAAAAATATTATGATTGTCGGCGTAGGCGGTCAGGGTACCCTGCTTACGAGCCGCATCCTCGGCGGCATCATCACAAAGTCAGGCTATGATGTAAAACTTTCCGAGGTTCACGGAATGGCACAGCGCGGCGGAAGCGTTGTCACATTCGTGCGCTACGGTGACTGCGTGGCGGAACCAATTGTCGAGGAAGGACAGGCAGACGTACTCATTGCCTTTGAGCGTCTGGAAGCGCTGCGGTATGCCCATTTTCTGAAAAAGGACGGCGTCCTCATTGTCAATGACCAGCGAATCGACCCGATTACGGTTGTGACAGGAGCCGCACAGTATCCGGAAAATATTATCGAAACCCTCAAAAAAAGTTATCAGGTGATAGATGTAGATGCCATGGACGAGGCAAAAAAGCTTGGAAATGCCAAGGTATTCAATACCATTATCGTCGGAGTTGCCGCAAAGCGCATGGACTTTGACAAAGAGAAATGGCTGGAAGTCATCGAAGCTACCGTGCCGCCAAAAACAGTTGAAATCAACAAGGCGGCATTTGAGGCAGGTTATGCGTTGGGCTAGTGTGAAGGAGGTTCATTATGCCAAAGAGAAATGACATCAACAAAATACTGATTATTGGTTCCGGCCCGATTATTATCGGACAGGCATGTGAGTTCGACTATTCCGGAACACAGGCCTGCAAAGCGCTGCGCAGGCTTGGGTACGAGATTGTACTTGTCAACTCAAACCCTGCCACCATCATGACAGATCCGGAAATTGCAGATGTAACCTATATCGAGCCTTTGAACGTAAAGCGTCTCGAACAGATTATCGCAAAAGAGAAACCGGACGCACTCCTTCCCAATCTTGGCGGCCAGTCCGGATTAAATCTCTGTTCAGAGCTTGCCAAGGAAGGCGTTCTGGACAAATACCATGTACAGGTCATCGGTGTGCAGGTGGATGCGATTGAGCGTGGCGAAGACCGTATCGAATTTAAGAAGTCCATGGACGCAATCGGCGTCGAGATGGCAAGAAGCGAGGTTTCATACAGCGTCGAGGAGGCGCTTGACATTGCTGACCGGCTTGGATATCCTGTCGTCCTGCGTCCCGCATACACCATGGGCGGCGCAGGCGGCGGTCTTGTCTACAACAAAGACGAGCTGCGAACCGTCTGTGCACGCGGTCTTCAGGCGAGCCTTGTCGGCCAAGTTCTTGTCGAGGAATCCATCCTTGGCTGGGAGGAGCTTGAGCTTGAAATTGTACGCGACGCAGAAGGAAACATGATTACCGTCTGCTTTATTGAAAATATTGACCCGCTCGGAACACATACCGGCGACTCGTTCTGTTCCGCTCCTATGCTGACCATATCCGAAGAACTGCAAAAGCGTCTTCAGGAGCAGGCTTACCGAATCGTTGATTCCGTCAAGGTTATCGGCGGTACGAATGTCCAGTTTGCGCACGACCCCGTGACAGACAGAATCGTCGTCATCGAAATCAATCCGCGCACTTCCCGCTCCTCCGCGCTTGCCTCCAAGGCAACCGGATTCCCGATTGCGCTTGTCTCCGCAATGCTTGCGGCCGGACTTACATTAAAGGATATCGAGTGCGGAAAATACGGCACTCTTGACAAGTATGTTCCTGACGGCGATTACGTGGTCATCAAGTTTGCCCGCTGGGCTTTTGAGAAATTCAAAGGCGTCGAGGACAAGCTTGGCACACAGATGCGCGCCGTGGGCGAAGTCATGAGTATCGGCAAGACTTATAAGGAAGCATTCCAAAAAGCAATCCGCAGTCTTGAAACCGGCAGATACGGTCTCGGTCATGCAAAAGATTATGACACAAAGACAAAGGAAGAATTGCTGCTCATGCTTGCCCACCCTTCCAGCGACCGCCACTTCATTATGTATGAGGCGCTGCGCAAAGGTGCAGCCGTCGACGAAATATTTGATATTACAAAAGTAAAGCACTACTTCGTAAAGCAGATGCAGGAACTGGTCGAGGAGGAGGAATCACTTGTAAAAGCAAAGGGCTCTCTTCCGTCCGATGATGCCCTGATATCTGCAAAGAAAAACGGATTTTCCGACAAATATTTAAGCCAGATTCTGGAAATTCCGGAGGAAACCATCCGAAACAAGCGAATTGCGCTTGGCGTAGTGGAAGCATGGGAAGGTGTTCATGTAAGCGGTACGCCTGACAGCGCATACTACTACTCTACCTACAATGCAGAAGACAAGAATCCGGTCAATACAGACAAGAAGAAAATCATGATTCTCGGCGGCGGACCAAACAGAATCGGTCAGGGTATCGAGTTTGACTACTGCTGCGTCCACGCTTCGCTGGCATTAAAAGAGCTTGGCTTTGAGACAATTATCGTAAACTGCAACCCCGAGACTGTCTCGACGGACTATGATACCTCCGACAAGCTTTATTTTGAGCCGCTCACGCTGGAAGATGTCCTGAGCATTTACAATAAGGAAAAACCGCTTGGCGTTATCGCGCAGTTTGGCGGTCAGACACCGCTTAATCTGGCAACCGAACTTGAGAAAAACGGTGTTAAGATTCTCGGCACACCGCCCTCCGTCATCGACCTTGCAGAAGACCGCGATCTGTTCCGATCCATGATGGACAAGCTGGGCATTCCCATGCCGGAAGCAGGCATGGCTACAACCGTCGAGGAAGCGCTTGCCATCGCCGCCAAAATCGGTTATCCGGTCATGGTGCGTCCATCGTATGTCCTTGGCGGGCGCGGCATGGAGGTTGTCTATGATGACGACAGTATGACCGGTTACATGAATGCAGCTGTGGGCGTGACCCCTGACAGGCCGATTCTGATTGACCGGTTCCTGAACCATGCGCTTGAATGCGAGGCTGACGCCATCAGTGACGGCACGCACGCCTTTGTTCCCGCTGTCATGGAGCATATCGAGCTTGCAGGCGTCCACTCCGGCGATTCGGCATGTATCATCCCGTCCGTACATATCACGGAGGAAAATGTGGCAACCATCAAGGAGTACACCAAAAAGATTGCCGAGGAAATGCACGTCAAGGGATTAATGAACATGCAGTATGCCATTGAAAAAGGAAAAGTATACGTGCTTGAAGCCAATCCGCGCGCTTCCCGCACAGTGCCGCTCGTTTCCAAGGTATGCAATATCCGCATGGTTCCGCTTGCGACAGACATTATTACCTCGGAAATTACTTCGCGCCCTTCTCCCGTGCCTGCACTGAAAGAGAAGGATATTCCGTATTACGGTGTGAAGGAAGCCGTATTCCCGTTCAATATGTTCCCGGAGGTCGACCCCATACTGGGACCGGAAATGCGATCAACCGGTGAAGTGCTTGGGCTGTCTCCCTATTACGGAGAGGCTTTCTACAAGGCGCAGGAAGCTACCCAGACACAGCTGCCGCTTGGCGGAACGGTACTGATTTCAGTGAATGGAAAAGATAAACCGGAAGTTGTCGAGATTGCCCGGCTGTTCCACGATGCAGGATTTGAGATTCTCGCAACAGGCGGCACCCATCAGATTATTTCCGAGGCAGGAATAGAGGCAGAGCCTGTCAAGAAACTACACGAAGGCCGCCCGAACATTCTCGACCTGATTACAAACGGAAAAATTGACCTGATTGTAAACTCGCCTGTCGGAAAAGACAGCGTCCACGACGACAGCTATCTGCGCAAGGCTGCAATCAAAGCCAGAATTCCATATATGACCACCATCGCAGGGGCAAGGGCAACCGCAAAGGGCATCCTGTATGTCCAGAAAAACGGAAATGCCCAGGTTAAATCACTACAGCAGCTCCACAGCGAAATCCTAGACAAAGAATAATCGAGCACAAAAAACGACAGCCCCCAATCGCCACTGCATGATTGGGGGCTGTTGTTTTATTTACTTTCTTTTGTCCAGTCCATATTGGGTTTCAAATGCTTCCACAGATATCGGCTTGTTAAAATAAAATCCCTGAAAGATGTCACATCCTGCCTCCGTGAGGAACGCAACATGCTCCTCGTTCCTGACGCCCTCCGTTATGACTTCCATGCCAAGCTCCTTTGCCATGGCAATCATCGCCTTAATGATAATCCTTGTCCGCTCTGTCGTTATCGTCTCCTCCAGAAACGCCATGTCAATTTTCAGGATATCCACCTCGATATTCTTTAACATGTTAAGCGATGAATAACCGCTGCCAAAATCATCAATCTCAATGTGAAAACCATATTCCCGCAGTTTATTAATCACCGTAAGGTGCATCTGCATATCGCCGATAAACACCGTCTCCGTAATCTCGATGTTGAACATTCCCGGGTCAATATCATATTTTTCCACCAGTCCGGTAAATGCCTTGTACAAATCAATATAGAAAAAATCTTTTGTGGAAACATTGACCGAGATGCAGATATCATTTATGCCCCGCCTTTTCCAGTCGCCGAGTTTCGCCGCGGCCTGCTCCCACATACAGCGGTCAAGTTTGTAAATATAGCCTCTTTTTTCAATGATTTCTATGAAATCCGCCGGCATCAGTACCCCCTTTATGGGATGGTGCCATCTGACAATCGCCTCCGCGCCCGACAGCTCTCCGGTATTTCTTATCTGCGGCTGTAAATACATCCGGAACTGGTTGGTTTCCAGCGCATGGTCAAACGCACTTAGGACATTCTTTTCCTGTACCAGACTCCCCAGCATTTTTTCATCATAATAAGCAACCACCTGATTATAGTCGCCCTGCATGGAATCAATTGCCATATTTGCCTTGTCACACATCACCTGTGCACTCTCTTGCGGATCCACAATCTCGTATGCCCCGATTGCCACATGCAGTTTGTAATTCGTGTCGTTAATCAGGTACTCTAGTTTTGACGTATTCTGTGCCGCCAGCTGGGAATTAAAGTTTTCTTTCGGAATAAGCATCGCAAACTTATCGCCCCCGATCCGCCCATACACACACTCCTCATACTTTGCAAGCATCAGCAGTTTTGCCTGATCCACGAGAACCTTGTCCCCCATCTCCTTGCCAAAAAGGTCATTGGCCAGCTTAAAGTTCTTAATGTTCGTGCACACCATGTATCTTTTTTTCTGAGGATTTTTCCGTATTATCTCCTCCGCTTTCTTAAAAAAACTCTCCCTGTTGTATAAACCTGTCAGCCTGTCATGACTTGCCACATACTGCTCCGACCGAATCCGCCTCACCTCGGCAATCAGCGCTGCAGCCAAAAGCGTCAGGACAACCATGGCAGATGCAATGCACCCCGTTTCCAATCTCTTTTGCTCCTATCCTGTTTTGCGGTTTTTGTTGATAATACCAGTTTAACATACAATCCTATTGTTCCGCAATCCTTTTATCCCTACGTTACTTTTCCCATTTTTTTATAAAAATACCAGCACACTGATGCATCAATCTTTTATTTGTGATATACTTACTGTGTGAAAATTCAAAGTGCGGTTTCCGGCTCTTTCAAAAACGCTTTGGAAACTGCATAAAATCTAAAGGAGGAACAAGCATGGCTTGGTATGATGAAGCGATTTTTTACCACATCTATCCGTTAGGGCTTACAGGAGCACCAAAGGAAAATTCTTACGGGGAGCCCGAGCACCGGCTAAACACGCTGCTGCCATGGATTGCGCATATTAAAAACATTGGCTGCAATGCCATTTATATCGGTCCCTTATTTGAATCCGTGGGACATGGCTATGAAACAACGGATTACAAAAAACTGGACAGTCGTCTTGGCGACAATGACGACCTCAAAAGCTTTGTGAAAGAATGCCACGATAACGGCATCAAAGTTATCTTTGACGGTGTATTCAACCACACAGGACGCGATTTCTTTGCATTTAAGGATATTAAGGAAAAACGGGAAGCCTCCCAGTACAGGGACTGGTACTGCAATGTAAATTTTGGCGGAAACAATGAGTACAATGATGGTTTCAGCTATGATAACTGGGGCGGATACAATCTTCTTGTCAAACTCAACCAGAGAAATCCTGCCGTCAAAGATTACATCTGTGATGTCGTTCGTTTCTGGGTAAGTGAATTTGACGTTGACGGCATTCGGCTTGATGCGGCAGATGTCCTTGACTTTGATTTCATGAAGGCGCTGCGCGCCGTCGCTAACGAGGTGAAGCCGGATTTCTGGCTGATGGGCGAAGTCATCCACGGCGACTACTCGCGCTGGGTCAACGAGGGCACACTGCACTCCGTGACAAACTACCAGCTGCACAAGGCGCTTTACTCTGGTCACAACGACCATAATTTCTTTGAGATTGCGCACACGGTTAAGCGCTTGTATGAGATGGGCGGCAGCAGCCCCAACGGATTCAAGCTGTACAATTTCGTGGACAACCATGACGTGGAGCGCATCTACACAAAACTCAGCAACAAGGCGCATTTCGCTCCGGTGCACATACTCATGTATACCCTTCCGGGCATCCCGTCACTATACTACGGCTCGGAATTTGGCATAGAAGGCAGGAAAGAAAAATTTTCCGACGCCTCTCTCCGGCCAGCCCTCAGCTTTGACGACTACAAGAATGCCATAGAAGAGAATTCCTTTACTGCCCTGATTGCAGCTCTCGGGCGCACCAGACAGCAGTCCAAGGCATTGTCCTACGGCGACTACAGGGAACTCAAGCTCATGAACCGCCAGTATGCCTTTTCCCGCAATTTTGAAGGTGAATGCGTGGTTGTGACCGTAAACAATGATGACAGTGACTTCACGATGACGCTGCCCTGCGGAAACGCACCTGAATATATCGGGGCGCTTTCCGGACAGAAAGTCAGCGCTGCCAACGGCAGCATCTGTGTGAATGTCAAGGCAAATTCAGGGGATATCTGGCTGCCGCTCACGGGAGATGACGCGGCAAATGCTGCCACACCGGCACCTGTGGAGCTTCATGTGGATGATGCTGCCAAGAATGCATCCGTTCCTGCGGCAGAGCCTGTCCAGACTGTTTCCGCACCCGTCTCTCAGAATGCCGCTGCGCAAGCAGACGATGCTCCGAAAGCGGCTCCCGCATCTGTTCCTGCAAAGGAAACGCCTGTTGCGGACGCTGCATATACAGAAGCATTTGAAAAAGGAAAAATTGCCGGTCTTCAGGAGGCAATCATTGCCATTATGGAGAAAAACGGCAATGTCACGGATCAGATGCGCAAAGACGTCACCGACAACGTATACCATGACTCACTGATTAACTGGATAAAAAGTTTCCGATAAATAATTGAAAAAAAGGACAATGCCCCATCCCATAGGCATTGTCCTTTTTATATGCATTCACACCAGCCCCATCAGCTTCCCGATCCAATACACCACCCCAAGGCACCAGCTTGTAAAAATACCATACAGTATGACCGGTCCGGCAATCGTGAATATCTTACACCCGATGCCAAATACTTGCCCCTCTGTCTTGTACTCGATTGCCGAGGCAACGACGGAGTTTGCAAATCCCGTAATTGGTACCAGTGCGCCTGCACCACCCCATTTTACCAGCTTTCCATATAGGTTAAAGCCTGTAAGCAGTGCGCTTAATAAAATCAGCACCATGGAGCACCATCCTGCCGCGGTTTCCTGCTCTATCCCAAAACGTTTTGTCGCCATATTGACAATGAACTGTCCGAGACAGCAAATAATTCCGCCCATGATAAAAGCCTTGCCCATCTGTAACGGCAGATTCGTCTTGGGCGAGTTCTGTCTTACGTACTCCTGATAATCTTCCTTTTTCTGTTCTGACGCCATTGTTCCATCCTCCTTAAATGCCCTCAAAAAATCCATTGATAAAATAAACAAACGAGCCTGCTATCTTTCCGAGCGCCACTGCCAGCAACGCAATGCTTACGCCCATCTTCAGCCTGACACGCCTTGCAAAAACCGGAATACCGTCAAGTACTTCGGCAAGCGCAATGGACAGACACCCCACAAAAATTCCCGCGAAAAAACCTATCAATACCAAAAGAAACGTCAGCAGAGAACCCGAAAATGACATTCGTGTCACAATTCCCCCTATAGAACCCTCAATCGGGAACACGCTCAGTATATCTGCCAGCAACGCACCGAATATCAGACATTCCTCATAAAAAAGTTCACATCTTGCCGTGTCCGTCCTGCCTGCAAATCGCGGCACCAGTCCCACGACAAACAGTACCGTAAATACACCCGCCGAAACCATAAGTCCTGAGCTGATGCCCATTATCCACAATAATATTGTCCGCCACACCATCTATTCCACATCCTCTTCAAGCTTCTGCCGGCCTGCCATTTCAACAAGCGCCTGATTGACGTCGCGCTCATAGTTTCGCATCTCCACCTCCAGCGGCGTCGGATCCGAAGTAAGACGCTTTCCGCCGATATGGTTGTAAAATATGATAATTCCTGCCGCAAGCCCGACGGAATAAGAAATTTCTATTGCAGTGTAACCATCCGACTCCACGCCCATCACCAGCTCATAAATTCTGCTCAGTACATCCCCGAGTCCCACATCATTATGGAACGCCATTATCGTAAACGCCGAACCAAAAAAGCAGATCAGCGCAACAAAAGCAATTTTTATATACGCCCATGCCCCGTACTTCTGGCTCGGTTTTTCATGCTGCAAAGACGCCTTTTCTATAATAATATCCGTCTCGCCGACACTTTCGACCATGATTCCAGGACAAAGCTTTGTGAGCTGCTCGATTATTTTTAAAATGCTTATCACAACTCTGGGCTGACCATCATGTCGAAAACGGTGTATTTTCATCGCTGCAGCCTTTGCCCTGACCGTCTCGTCCTCGCAGTAAATACCTGCCACATCCGACAGTTCCACATCCGCCTTTTCGAGCGCCACACTCTGCTTCGCCATAAGATATAATACTACATTTGCCACAAAAATAACCATGCCTTTCTGAAGCCAGTCCGCATAACAGTCCAACCTCGTCTTCCTTCATACATGGTTATTCTTTACAACTCTTTATTTTGTTATACAAGCTACATTGAAATTTTATGGCGAAAACGTTATAATTGCCTTAATCGTTTTATTTTCGGAAGTTTATTTTTGAGGAGATTTCATCCAATGATTCAGGAAAAAACACCACTCTTGGACGCAATAAACACTTTTATTGCGACAGATCCTGCATATTTCAGAATTCCCGGACACAGGCTTGACAGGGGTGTCAGCGCCCGATGGACCCAAAAAACAGGTACGCATATCTTTTCCTATGACGTGACCGAGACGCCGCTTACGGATGACCTTCATCATCCCGAAGGGGCAATCGCGGAGGCGCAGCAGCTGCTCGGACAGCTCTATGGGGCGGACAGAAGCTTTTTTCTCGTAAACGGAAGCACCTGCGGAAACGAGGCAATGATACTTGGAGCCGCACTCGAGGGCGAAAAAATCATGATTGCCAGAAACGCACACAAGTCAGCCATGATGGGACTGATTCTGTCAGGCGCAGACCCTGTATACGTGATGCCGGAGCTGCTTCCCCAATGGTCGATACAGGGCGGAATTACCGCCGATGCCGTACAGAAATGCTTTGCGGAAAATCCCGACTGCAAAGCGCTGTTTCTGGTTTGTCCCAGCTACTATGGCGTCTGTTCAGACTTAAAAGCAATTGCCGATGTCTGTCACCGTCACGGCGCCCTTTTGCTGGTCGATGAGGCACATGGCGGGCATCTTTACTTTCACAGGCAGCTCCCGCAGGGCGCGCTTGCTTGCGGTGCCGATGTCTGCGTACAGAGCATGCACAAGGTTGCCGGCGCCCTGACGCAAAGTTCTGTCCTCCACATAAAAAACCACGGTATCCGCGAATTTGTCCTTGAAAAAATTGCGGAAAATCTGCATCTGGTACAGAGCACCAGCCCGAGCTATCTGCTGATGGCATCGCTTGACTGCGCGCGGTATGAGCTTGCACAAAACGGGGAAATCATGATGGAAAAGGCACTCACGCTCGCTGAAGCTACAAGAAAACGCCTGCGGGATATCTATGGATTCCGCTGTATGGACAGTACGAATGCAAAAATGACACACATGTCAGAATTATGCTGCCTTGACAGGACAAGACTTGTGATATCTGCAAGCACGCTCGGACTGACAGGATTTGCACTTGACTCTATTTTATTTGAAAACTATGGTGTCAATATGGAGTTGTCTGATTACGAGAATGTACTTGCAGTTGTCACATATGCAAATGAACAAAGAGACATGGACAGACTGGTTCACGCGTGCGCGGATATCAGCAAAAACTGCCATGCCGAATCCCATTCAAGCTCCCCCGCTGCAACAATAACCATCCCTGCCTTTCCGAAGCTTCCTCCGCGGATCATGACGCCACGCAAGGCTTATTTTGCGGAAAAAAGGGACATACCATGGCAGGACGCCACCGGTCATATTGCCGGACAAATGATTGCTCCCTATCCGCCCGGAATCCCCATGATTTATCCCGGCGAACTGATAACACCCGAAGTATGGGCCTACATAGAGCGTTTCCGGAAGGACGGCAGACATATGCATGGAACAGACCGCAATGGAACGCTTGACACAATAAAAATAATCGCATAATTTATATACAGGAGGCTGAATATTATGTCATACCGATACGAAACACACCTGCACACCACCGCTGCCAGCGCATGTGCCAAAAGTGCAGGCTCGGAATATATTTCTTTTTACAAGGAACTCGGATTTGACGGCATTATCGTGACAGACCACTTTTTCAACGGCAACTGCTGTGTCCCCAAAAACCTTCCGTGGGAAGATCGCGTTGATATCTTTTGCAGCGGCTATGAGGACGCCAAAGCCGAGGGCGACCGTCAGGGTCTAAAAGTATTCTTTGCGTGGGAAAGCCGTTTCCACGGCGATGAGTTCTTAGTCTACGGACTGGACAAGGAATGGCTCAAAGCGCATCCTGACATGCTGGAATGGGATCACATTACACACTACAATAAGATTACGGCAGACGGAGGTCTTGTCGTGCAGGCGCATCCTTTTCGAGAAAGAGGATATCTCTCGGAAGTCTATGTACATCCGCACCAGTGTGATGCGTTCGAGGTGGCAAACTGCGGAAATCCGCATGAACAGAACCGCATGGCATACCGTTATGCACAGAAACACAACATTGTCATGACCGCCGGCTCCGACATCCACCATGTCGGAAGAACGGATAACGGCTGTATCTATGGCATGGAATTTGACAAGCCGCTCAATTCCATCACAGATTACGTGACGCGAATCAAAAAAAACAGCGGCTTTTCTCTCCATGTACCGCCTGAACATATTGCATGGAAAGAAAATACCGCCAATCATCTGCCCGTATTTATTTTTGACGAAGAAAACCATCCCATCGCGACTGGCAATGTGGATGAAATTTTCTCAACATACTAAGGGAATGTTAACATCTCCTAACCGCTTTTCCGATTGAAAATTCCCCATGTACTTCTGGAAAACAGAATTAAAATCGGGAAAATCTCAAGTCGCCCGGCAAGCATATCTACAATCAGTACCAGTTTGGAGAGCCAGCTGAAATCCCCGTAGTTGCACGTGGGACCGACTGCCTCCAGACCAGGTCCGATATTGTTAAAGCAGGACAGTACCGCCGTGAAGTTCGTTGTAATCGAAAAACGGTCAATCGAAACCAGTATAAAGCTGAAAAACAATATCAGGACATACGCCGCAAGGTATGCATTCGCATTTTCCAAAATCTTCTCATCTATCATATGATTGTTAATTCTGACCACCTGTACTTTCTGCGGCGAAATCGCACGGCGCAGATTTCTGCGCAGGCCTCTGACCACAATCAGCACCCTTGCACATTTGAATCCGCCTCCGGTGCTTCCCGCACATGCCCCAATTATCATCAGCCCCAGAATAATCGACTTGGAAAAATCCGGCCACAAGTCAAAATCCGTTGTGGCAAACCCCGTTGTCGTCACGATGCTTGCCACCTGAAACGCAGCGTGGCGCACCGTCTCCTCAAGCGTGCCGTAAAAGCCCCTTACATTCAAGGCAATCAGTATGATGCTTCCAATCACCACGCCGAAATAAAGCCGCAGCTCCTCGTCCTTCAAAACACCGTAAAACTGACGCATCAGCAGCAGATAATAACAGCTGAAATTCACACCGAACAACAGCATAAAAACCGTACAGACATTCTGTATATATGGGCTGTAACTCGCTATGCTGTCATTTTTAATGCCAAATCCACCCGTTCCGGCGGTGCCAAACGCCGTGCACACCGCGTCAAACAGAGGCATGCCGCCAAAAAGCAGGAATGCAATATTGACTATCGTGAGCACAATATATATCAGATATAAGATTTCCGCAGTCTTCTTCATCTTCGGAACGAGCTTTCCGACTTGCGGTCCCGGGCTCTCCGCCCTTAAAAGATGCACTGTAAACCCCTTGCTGCGCTCTCCAAACGCTCCCACGGCAAGCACAAAGACAAGCACCCCCATGCCGCCGAGCCAGTGGGTAAAGCTCCTCCAGTAAAGGATACTCATGGAAAGCTCCTCTACCTCTGACAGGATAGATGCCCCCGTTGTCGTAAAACCTGACACCGTCTCAAACAGCGCGTCCAAGTAAGACGGAATCTCCCTCGATATGTAAAACGGCAGGCATCCGAGAAGACTCATTACAATCCAGCTCACACCCACACACACAAGCCCTTCCCGCGCCTTAAAGCTTCTTTTGCTTCCCTTGCACAGGATAATCAGAAGAAGCGCCACAGTCAGAATAATGCACAGGCTTGCGGAAAAACCAACACATGCCATGTCCTCATTATGAAACAGACTGATAATCAGCGGCACTGCCATGAAAACGGCCTCAACCAGCAGAATGTGCCCTATAAATCTGCCCATCATTTTATAATTCATAATCTTTCCCCTGTCATCTCACTTTATGATTCGAAAATGTCATTAAGCTGGTAAATTACCCTGCCGGCGCCTGTGACAACAATCACTGTATCACCGTATTCAAAACAAGAATCACCGTTTGGAATATCAAGCTTCATGCCATGTGTAATGCACACTATTAGCACATTCTTCTTTAATTTCAGCTTTTTCAGCGGTTCCCCGCAGTGCAGTGTATTCCTGTCCACCACGAACTCCACCGCTTCCGACTGGCCATCCGCTATCGTGTGTATGGTCAGCGCTGCACCTGCCTGATTCTCCATCGCACGAACGTACCTTACAATATGGTTGCAGCAAAGCTCCTTGGGGCTGATGATGCTCCCGATTGGAAGGGAATCCAGTACCGTGTTGTTTTCAAGCCTTCCGAGCTTCGTGATAATCTGCGGAACCTTACAGCTGCTTCCGTACAGGGAAATGATAATGTTCATCTCGTCCACCCCTGTAAGCGTCACCAAGGCATCGCAGTCGGATATTCCCTCATTGTCCAGCAAAAATTCCCGGCTCGCGTCACCGTGTATGACAGACGCCTGCGGAAGTAAATTGGCAAGCTGTGTACATCTGTCAAAATCCTGTTCCACGATCTGGACACCTATTCCGTTTTTTAACAGGGACTGTGCCAAATAATAACTTACGCGTCCGCCGCCGCATAGAATAACACGCTTTACCTTGTGCGTGATAATCCCGAGATTCTTGAGCAGGATTGTAAGCACATTTGCCGGTGCGGTTACAAAAATCCGGTCTCCTTCCATCAGCACGAAATTTCCTCCGGGCGCAACTGCCCGCCCGTTTCTGATTACTGTGCAGACAAGAATTTTACACTTTACAATACTGTACAGGTCATTGAGCGCGATGTTGCAGAGCTTATGTCCTGCCTCCACGCGAAGCTCCACAATCTCCACCCTTCCCTTGGCAAACGTATCCCTCTTTAGAAATCCCGGATACTTCAAGAGACGTTCTATCTCCACAGCCGCCTGCCGCTCCGGATTAATCATCATGGAAAGCGCAAACAGATTCTGCATTTTATAAATCTGTTCCGTGTACTCCGGATTCCGGATTCGGGCAATCGTATGGATATTCGAATTCATTCCATGCGCAGTCATACAACAGAGCAGATTCACCTCATCCGCATTCGTGACTGCAATAAGCAAGTCCGCCTCCCGTATTCCTGCCTGCTCCAAAACATCCATAGATGCACAGTTTCCTTGCACAGACATTATATCGTACCGCTCCTCGGTTGATTCGAGCACTTTCAGGTTCGCGTCAATCAGCGTCAGGTCATACCCCTCCGCCGAGAGCTGCCGTGTAAGTATCGCCCCTACTTTGCCGTCACCCGCAATGATTATTTTCACGTCACATGTTCCTCCTCTTAGTCCGCAGTACACCATCCGCACTGCGCATTGCTATCACGTACAATTATACCACTTCTATATAAAAAGGCAATAAAAATAGCGTGTGGCAGAACACACGCCATTTTTCATATTGATCTATTTGTTTTTACTCCTCTTCGGTTGTCTCCGCAAGCTCCGGATGAAGTCTTTCCTTGATTGCCTTCACGAGCTCCTCAATGGAATCCGCCTCGATTTTTTCTGTCTCCTTCTTCTTCTGGGTCACCTTCTCCAGATGTTCTTTTTCTGCTTTCTTCTTCTCTGCACGCTTCTCCTCAAGGCGCTCCTGCTGCTTTTCGTCCGCCTTGCTGTTCTCTGTCATATCCTTTAAAAGCTTCACTGCATAGGACACTTTTCCGTCCTTATCCAATGTGATGCTGAATCCTTCTATTTTCTCAGCATCCTCGCCAAGCTCTTCCTTTAACGTGTCAAACTTATCGCCTGCTCCGCTTAAAATAGCTTCATACTCTTCCCTTGCTGCCGGATCTGATGCCATCTTCTCAAGCAGCTCCGGATTAATCAGCACGCTGTAGTCTTTTGAAGACAGGCTTGCATAGTAGTCCTGCTCCTCGTCCGTAGACCACTTTGCAACAGCGATATCCATATTTCCATACTTCTCTCTCAGCTCTGCAAGCAGATTCTTTGCCGAATCACTCAGCTCAATCCCTTCCTGTATGCCGTCCGAGTCAAGCGCCTTGTATCCTGACTCATTGCTCTTTGGCTTGCTGTAGCCAGCCTGTACATTGCGCGTCTGCCCGCTATACTCATATGTATCCCTGTCAACATTGGTCTGTCTTGTATCCGTATTTTTCGCAGCGGCAGTCTTTTTTGCTGCCTTTCTGTCTACGCCGGAAAAATTTGAAATATTTGCCTCGTCCTTGTTTGTTTGATTTGAAAAAAGTCCTGTATTGTTCATAAGAGAACTATAGTTGATTCCGTTCATTTTTCATACCAACCTTTCTATATGATAATCATATTAAAATTTATAGGGTGTCCCTTCCCTACAGTTTCCTTCTATATATGATATCGGCTCCTTTTTATGAAACTTTATAGACTGGCTGAATAAATTTTCCAACAGTTCGGTCTTCGGCTTCCTGTCACTGACACCAAGCCGTGCAAGACCACTCCTACGCCATCGCTTCCCGCCTGAGCCGCAGCAGAACCTTTTTCTCCATGCGGCTGACCTGTACCTGACTCATTCCCAGATCCCCCGCCACCTGCATCTGGGTCTTGTTTTCAAAATACCGAAGCCGGATTAAGTTTTTTTCCCGCTCGTCCAGTGCGCTGAGCATATCCTCCAGCATCAGCCGGTTGACAATCTCCTCGCTCTCTCCTCCCCTGCCGAGCATGTCCATCAAGCGCACCTCACTTCCGTCTGATTCATACATCGTCTTATAGATGGACTCCACTTCCCTGCCTGCCTCAATTGCCGTGACAATGTTCTCCGCAGGAATTGCGGATGCCTCGGACAATTCCGAAATGGTTGGCTCCCTGCCCGTATTCTTCCAGAAGTCCTCGCGGATCATCTTCAGCCGTCTTGCATTCTCTTTGATGCTCCTGCTCACCTTAATCATCCCGTCATCCCTTAAAAATCGGCGGATTTCCCCCATTATCAGCGGAACTGCGTAGGTGGAAAAACACACGCCATAGTCAATATCAAACTTCTCAATCGCCTTCACGAGACCCATGGCGCCTATCTGAAACAAGTCCTCTGCCTCGACTCCTCCTCTGTTTATAAAACGTTTCACCACATGGTGCACCAGACCTGTATGCTTCTGAAAAAGCTGTTCCTTTGCCTCCTTTTCTCCCCTCTGTGCCCTGATAAAAAGTTCCCTCTCCTCCATAGTTTATTCCCTGCCGCTTCTGTTCCACACTGCTGCCTGCAAAATCGGCTGGGACGAAATCTGTCCGGTTATAAAACTTTTCCACATATGTACGCATGTCCCCTCATTCGGAATGCTTTCCACCTCCAGCCTGTCCATAAACGCCTCCATAAAAGCAAATCCCATACCAGAGCGCTCCTTGTCTGCTCCCGTGGTGAAAAGCGGCTGCATTGCCTGTCCGATATCCTCGATGCCGACCCCTTTGTCAATTATATCAATTGCCAGCTCCCCGTCGCCGGAAAGCTTTGCCGTCATCACGACACGACCGCCGTTTTCCCCATAACCATGTATGATGGCGTTCGTCACTGCTTCTGACACAGCCATTTTCACATCCTCCACCTGGTCAACGGTAGGGTCAATCCGGGACAGGAATGCCGCTATAATCACCCTTGCAAGTCCCTCGTTCTCCGATATGGCATCAAACTCCACACATATCTGGTTTTCCGTACTCTGTGTTACATCCTTTTTTGCGCACTCTTTTTCCATTTTCAATCTCTGTTCCCTTCTATAAATACTTTATATTTTATGCAGGCGCCTTGTAACAGTCCCGTCTCAGGCTTTCTAATGCAAGCATCAAGCCATGGCAAACCACTTTGTGGTGCCAAGTCCATGCGCCCTTCATTTGGCGCACATCCGCCAAAAAGCAGTTTTCAAACACGATGAACTGTTACAGAATTTCCAAAATAGATGACATCCCTGACGCTTTCAAAAGCCTTCCTATGCGCTCGTTTGTGTTGATGGCATAGACCTTTCCCCCGAAACAGGAAATCTTACGGTAACGCCCTATGATGATGCCCAGACCGGAGCTGTCCATAAATGTCGTATCCTCAAAATCAAACACGATATTTTTTACCTTGTCGTCCAGTATCAGCCTGTCCGCGCATTCCCGAATGCCGGCTGCCCCATGATGGTCCACCTCCCCCGGCATCTTGATACACAGGTAATTGTCAATGATTGCAAATTCTTCCATATTCCGCTCCATAGCTTCTCCTCCTCAATCCCTATCATGCAAAAACACGAAAGAGAACCTACCCTTTCCGGTATGTTCTCTTTCGTGTTACGTCTTTTTATCGGGGTTATTCCCCCTTTATCTGCCTGATATAATTTTGTGATTTCCTCGCCTTCTCCGTATCCGGAAAAAGTGCTATCACCTGCTCGTAAATCTCTGTTGCTTTCCCTGTATCTCCCTTTTTGTTATAAGAGTTTCCAAGATTATACAGCGCCTCGCCGTTTGACGGGTCGTACCGGAATGCCCTCTCAAGATTCTTTATCGCCGTGTCGTAATCCTCTGTCCGAAATGCCTCATAACCTGTGTTATAGCTGTTTTTTGCCACAACCTTGCTGATATCGTCCTTTATCGCCTGATACAGATTTTTAAAGCTGTCCGTCGCCTCTGTCTCGAGATATGTCTCGTCAATGCGCTCAAGCGCGTCTGCAATCTGCATCTCGTCACCTGTTTTGTTCATGTGCATCAGAACTGCTTCTATCAAGTCCGTGTATGCCTGCAGCAGCGCCTTGTTTCCCTGCGCCGCACTCAGACTGCTCGACAAGGAATCCTTCTCCTGAATCAGTTCATTAATCTGCGTCGTCAGTTCCTCAGTCTCTACAGTCTTTGCATCAAGCTGTTCGCTGACTTCCCTGTACTTCTCATTCACTTCCGTCTGAACCTTCTGTATTCTGGACGGAAGCACCAGAAACCATGCAATCCCCACACCAATCGCCACGCCGATGACAATGTTAATCAATGTCTGCAATCCAACCATGTCCTTTTTTCCAACCGGCTGAATCACGGTATCGTTTCCGCTCTGGTACACGATCGCTTCCTTCTTTTTTCTGATACGCTCCTCGTCCGTAGGTGTCATTTCCTCCACCTCTTTCAGATACCGCAGCGTCATTGTATTGTTTGCATCTATACTAAGAGCCTTGTCAAGCTCCTTTTTAGCCTTGTCAAGCTCCTGGCTGTTGATATACAAAAGCGCCAAAAGCTGCATCGCCTGCACAAACCGCGAATTCATCGAGACCACCTTTTTGAGCTGTATCACCGCCAAATCAAGGCTGTCCTGCTGGCAGTATGTAAGTGCCATATTATATTTTTTAATTGACTGGTTGTACGCTTCGAGCCGCCCCGGATTATTCTGCACCATATCAATATAATCATCCGCGATATTTTTCTCGCTTCTGATATTCTTGCTCATGACCCATTCACTCAGTGCCGCGACGACCTCGCCGCGTTCAAAATAAATCAGCCCCAGCAAATTTCTTGCATCAATATGGTTTTTATCCAGTTTGATGCACTGTCTCAGGCTTACAACGGCACCTGACAAATCCCGAACCTTCGCCTTGTCAAGCGCCTCATTATAAAAACGGTTGGCAGTATGCATAATCTTCTTATATAGTCCCACATCTGCCCCGCATCCGGTACAAAAGTTTTTTTCCGACAAGCGGCATCCACAATTAAAGCAAAACATACTAAGCTCCCCTACTCTGCGACGTTTCAGCCTTCTGCCAAACCGTCCCCATACTCTTCCTTTGCCTCCTTGACCAGCTTAACCAGAACGTCAGCAAGATCAGTCACATCCTGATTATATATCGCATCCTCAACATCCTCGACTTCCAGACTAGGGTGAAACTTTTTTAATTCTTCTTCAAAATCTATCATAACACTCTCCATTCAGCCAAAAAACCCTCTCACAAATCCCGCCAGATACAAGGAACCGACAATGTAAACCATCCCTGTTTCTCCCCGCACTGACATGCCATACCTCACCGCGTCCTCAATCTTTTCGCAAATGTGGATATTCTGTCCGGATTTGCCGGCATATCGCTCAAATATATTCCCAAGCTCTTCCAGCGCGGCTCCCCTCTCTCCCGGAATATGTGTCACCACAAAATCCGTAATCATTGAAAGTCCGCAGAGCATCTCTATCATTTTATCATACTGCTTGTCTTTTACGACCGAAAAAACAAGCACATTCCTGACACCACAGCCGTTCTCGTCAAAAACAGGCGTCTTATTTAAGGACTCCACAAAAGCGGCAATCCCATCCTCATTGTGCGCGCCGTCGATATAAACTCCGGGGGCAGCTTCCTCCATACGCCCTGCCCAGAACATCCCCTCGATTCCTGCCCGAATGGATTTTACGGTTATTTTCCCTAAGCCGCACTCCCTTACAAGCACTTCGCAGGCACGAATCGCAGCAGCAGCATTCTCCACCTGATAGATCGCTGTGGTATTCACCTTTATTCTACCATAATCATAATACAGACTGGAAACGGAAAAATCAATGAATTTTTTCTGAATTTCATTTATTTTATAGTCATTTTTCGACACCGGACAGCAATTACAGCCACACGCGGCCGCTTTCTTCCTAATAATCTCAGAAACCTGCTTTTTTCTATCCACAAATACGACAGGAACTTTTGGTTTTATGATCCCCGCTTTTTCAGACGCAATCTGCTCGATGGCGCTGCCCAGATATTCCATATGGTCAAAGCCAATTTCCGTAATCACTGTAAGTACCGGATGACATACGGCATTGGTCGTATCTAGTCTTCCGCCAAGCCCGGTCTCAAGTATCGTGACATCAACTCCCGCCTCCGCAAATATATACACACCCATAAAAAACAACCGCTCAAAATAAGTCGGGCTATAGTCGGGCTTTGTCCCGCGGTATGCTTCCACCATGCCTGCTACCCAGTTAAATGCACGAACAAACTCCTCCTCCGATATCATACTGCCGTCCACACAGAAACGTTCCCTCGTTGTCACAAGATGCGGGGAAATAAACATTCCCATCCTATAACCGCTTTCCCTGCATACACTTTGCAAAAAAGCACAGACAGAACCCTTTCCGTTCGTCCCTGCCACATGTATCACTTTCCCGAGCCTTTCCTCCGCGTATCTGTGTCCCTCACATTCTTGTATGTACTTGTAAAAGCCCTTTGTCTCCTCAAGCGGATTCTTTTTCGTAAATTTGGGCACCTCGGCCAAAAACGCTTCTGCATCCGCATAGCTTTGTGCTGTAATCTCCTTCATGACACCCAGCCCCCCTCAAAAAAAGGGCCGCGCCACCCGCGAACCCTTTTATTATAATACAATTTTCCTTAAATTACCACTACTGTTCCGACAATCACACCGTTTTGTGCAGAATACTCCATAAAACTTGTATCGCGGTTCACTACCATCTTATTGTCATCAATACTGATGACTGTGCCTTTGTAAATATTTCCGCTAATCCTTATTTTGGCTTCGCGGGACTTGAGTATTGTATTTTCAAGCTCGTCAGCCTGCTTCTTAGCCCTGATGCACCGGATATATATATCATTCTTCTTCTTTTTCAATTCATCGAGATGCGCCTGAAGCTGCTCGCTAAGCTCTCCTGTCTGCTGTCTGACACGCAATATCTTTGCCATGCTCGCCGCCACTTCGTCAAGCTCCTGATTGAGCTTGTTGTACTCCTCGTTTACCTCAATCCGCCGCTCCATGATTTCAGGCATTACCCCGACATGGATTCCTGTCTTTAACTCGGACATATTTCCTGCTGTCTGACAGTTCACCCCCATCATCGCATGCACATATCCGCCTGCAATCAGACCTTTTTTTCCGGTAAGTGTAATCTGGTCACCCGCATTTACCTTTGAATTGAGTATTACATTGGACTGCACTGTTCCCGCCGCCCTTACATTCGCATATTCGATAAATTCAGTGAACACGTCGCCGCCTGCCACAATTTCACCCTTTCCGGCTCCCTGCATCCCTCTTTTCAGACACACAGTACCGCCTGCCGATATATTAGCCGACTCGACGACACCTTCAACGGTAAGACTTTTTCCGGCACGGACAGTCACTCCGGCTTCCACATTCCCATGTATAATGACATCCCCGTTAAAGTCCACAAGGGAGTTGTTGGCATAGTCACAGCTTCCATGCACCTCGTACACTTCCACCACCGACAGCTTGTTGGCACCGTCATACTCAATCTTGCCCGACTTCGTGGCATAATACTTATTGGGATCCTCCTCGTTACTGATTCCTTTCCCTGTAAGCGGCCTCAGTTCTTTATATGTATTTGATTTCTCAAAAGCACCTGTGACATCCCTGCTCGAAGTCCCCTGCACTGCGGGATGGTAGATTGCAAGCAGCTGCCCCTCTTCCACATTCTGTACCAGAGACATGCTCCTGTAATCCACGCTTCCGTCATTGCGAATCTCAGGCTTGGGCTTCTCTGTATTGAAAAAGAATTCAAATCTGCCGGCGCTTCCCGGATCACCCGGCTCGCTTGCTGCTATTTTTACCTCGCGTTCATATATCTCCTTCTTACACATCGCTGCTACGTGTGACTCATTGATACCTGCTACCACACCATTTAGCTGAAGGTATCTAATGATTTCTGACTTTTCGTATCTCGTACCCTCCTCAGGCGCACAAAGATACAGCCATGCTTCCGTTTTATCTTCTGTTATTCTGACATAGGACTTGACATTAATCATCTGCTCACCTCCGAGAAGGCAAAAACTGCCCCCTTATGTCTTTATTTTAACACCATTTACCTCAATTGCGCAAGTCGTTCTATGACTTGTTGCTTCATTTGCGTGTATTTTGTTAATTTTTCCTTTTCCTCCGTTATCTTTGTCTCCGGCGCCTTTGACATAAAACGCTCATTATTGAGCATTCCGTTCACGCGCGAAATCTCGCTGTCAAGACGCTTTTCTTCCTTTTCCAGACGTTCGATTTCCTGTTTTATGTCAACCAGTTCCGCAAAAGGGATATAAATATCGGCATTGGCAATAACTACTGAAACCGCATCCTCTGCTATACCATTTTTGTCACCCTGTATTGTGACATTTGATGCAAATGCAAGCGATGTAAAGAAAAGTTTACCTTCCTCAAAAATCTTTCGGATATCTTCTTTTTCCGAAACCACAAATACATGCGCTTTTTTGGACGGCGCAACATTCATGTTGGTTCTTACATTTCTGATGCCGCGCACTGCCTCCTTTATCGTCTCAATCTCCCGCTCGTCCTTGGCAAAGCAGCGCGACTCCATGTATTCGGGCCACTTCGCGATCATGATGGATTCCTCCTCTGACTGGAGTGTGCAGAAGATTTCCTCCGTGATAAACGGCATATAGGGATGCAGGAGCTTAAGCGCGTCAATCAGTACCGTCTTCAATGTCCACAATGCCGCATTCTGAGAAACAGCGTTATCCGAATTATAAAGTCTCGGTTTCACCATCTCAATATACCAGTCACAGAACTCATCCCAGATAAAGTCATAAATCTTCTGGACAGCGATGCCAAGCTCAAAGCTTTCCATATTGTCTGTGACCTCTTTGACAAGACTGTTTAACTTGGAAATAATCCAGCGATCCACAGGCTCAAGGGAATCCAGCGCCTCCGTGACCTCTTTACCCTCCATATTCATCATGATAAACCGTGACGCATTCCAGATTTTGTTTGCGAAATTTCTGTTTGCCTCTACGCGTTCATAATAAAACCGCATATCATTTCCGGGCGCGTTCCCTGTAATCAAGGTCATTCTAAGGGCATCCGCACCATACTTTTCAATGACCTCAAGCGGGTCAATTCCGTTGCCAAGGGACTTTGACATCTTCCTGCCCTGTGCATCGCGCACGAGACCATGGAACAGCACTGTTCGGAAAGGTTTTTCATTCATATGCTCATATCCTGAGAATATCATGCGGATAACCCAGAAAAAGATAATGTCATATCCGGTCACAAGCACATCTGTCGGATAAAAATAATCCAAATCCTCTGTCTTATCCGGCCATCCAAGCGTTGAGAACGGCCAGAGCGCTGAAGAAAACCATGTGTCAAGCGTGTCCGGATCTTGCGTCAGATGCGTACAGCCGCACTTTGGACAGGCTTCTGGCATCTCCTTTGCAACTACAATCTCACCGCAAGCATCACAATAATACGCGGGAATTCTGTGTCCCCACCAAAGCTGCCGTGAAATACACCAGTCCTTGATATTGTCCGTCCAATTATAGTAAGTCTTATCCATTCTTTCCGGAATCAGCTGAATCGCACCGTTTTTTACAGCCTCCACAGCAGGCTGAATCAGCTCGTTCATTTTCACGAACCATTGCTGTTTTACAAGCGGTTCAATCGTGGTCTTGCAGCGGTCATGTGTCCCTACATTATGGCTGTAGTCTTCCACTTTCACAAGAAGCCCCATCTTATTGAGATCCGCAACAATTGCTTTTCTCGCCTCATAGCGCTCCATTCCTGCATATCTGCCGCCATTTTCATTGATGGTCGCATCATCATTCATGATATTGATAATCGGAAGGTTATGTCTCTTTCCAACCTCAAAGTCATTCGGGTCATGCGCCGGAGTAATCTTTACAACACCTGTACCGAATTCCATATCTACGTAGGTATCTTCCACGACAGGTATTTCCCGGTTCATCAGCGGAAGCATGAGTTTTCTGCCCTTGAGGTGTGCGTACCGCTCGTCATCCGGATGAATCGCCACCGCAGTATCGCCCAGCATTGTCTCCGGTCTTGTCGTCGCAAAGGTCAGATACTCACCCGACTCCGAGCCGTCATCATTGAGTACCGGGTACTTGATATGCCAGAAATGCCCTGCCTGTTCCTCATACTCAACCTCGGCATCGGATATCGACGTATTACAAACCGGACACCAGTTTATCATTCTTGCGCCCTTGTAGATATAACCTTTCTCATGCATCTTGCAAAAAACTTCCGTGACAGCCTTGTTGCAGCCCTCATCCATCGTGAACCGCTCCCTGTCCCAGTCACACGATGAACCAAGTTTCTTTAGCTGGCTGATGATGCGTCCGCCATACTCTCTCTTCCAGTCCCACGCACGTTCCAGAAACTTTTCACGTCCAAGGTCGTGCTTGTCGATGCCTTCCTCTTTCAGTTTCTCAATAATCTTGACTTCTGTCGCGATGCTGGCATGGTCGGTTCCCGGCTGCCAGAGCGCATTGTATCCCTGCATCCTCTTAAAACGTATCAGTATGTCCTGCATCGTGTTGTCGAGCGCATGCCCCATATGCAGCTGTCCTGTAATATTTGGGGGCGGAATCACGATTGTAAACGGTTTCCTGCTGTGATCCACCTCCGCATGAAAATATTTTTTGTCTAACCATTTTTGATATATGCTGTCCTCCAGACCATGCGGGTCATAAGTCTTTGCCAGTTCTTTTCCCATAATAAATCTCCTTCCTATACAATCAATCTGCTCTGTGCGCCCATGCGCATAAAAATTTTTCTTGTCGGGCATACGTTGAACGCAAATTGACACTTGCTTCCGTATGCCCATGCGCATAAAAATCTTTCTTGTCGGGCATACGTTGAACGCAAATTGTCATCTGCTTCGTATGCCTATGCGCATAAAAAAACCCTTTTACTGTAATCATATCTACAGCAAAGGGCGAATAAACGCGGTACCACCTTTGTTTGACGCTCCCCATACGTTCGGATTGCACCATCTCAGCAGACTCCCACCAGAGTCCTGTCCTGTAACGCGGACAAAACGTGAAGTCTTACTATAACTGCGTCCCAATAATTTCAGACCTCCGGTTTCAAAGCTACCTTCTCTGTTTCTTCCTTAAAGAAATCTCACAGCCTGACAATTCTTGTCAGAATTTCTCTCTCTGGTAAGGGGCTTACAGATACTCCTCTTTGGCATAACCTTTTACAAATTATTTTGTGACCATTCGGTACATTCATAGTTGCGAACGTCAAGCCACGCCAATCCACTTCGTGGTGTCAAAACCACGTACCGTGGCTTTATGCCTGACGCAATTTACGCTTTTTTACGTGGCTTATAAAGCCATCATTCGCATGTGCGCAGTGCTGTACTGAACCGTTACATTATTTTCATATTTTATTATAGTATTAAATCAATGCCCAATTGTCAAGAAAATTTATTTATTTTTTATATATAATCTTTCCCGTGGGCATGATATACTATAAGATATGTGGTCAAAAGCGCTCCACTACTTCAACAGAAAAACAGGGAGGATTCCTACATGAAAAACATTATTATTAATCAGAAACGAATTACAGGCAAAATAACAGCAAAACTAATTTTATATATGTCCGCTGCACTGCTGCTCGCTTCCGCACCTACATCCGTCTTTGCGGCAGAAGTGTCTACCCAGACGGAAAGCACACCGGCAGACACTCCGTCAACAGCCCCCTCGGCGGAACAGCCATCCAAACCAGATGAGACGCAAAACAACACTTCATCTGAACCTGCATCTTCCGAGGTTTCCAATCCGGACACCCCCGGCACCGATTCGTCCACAGGCGTAGAAACACCCGGACAGGACACTTCTTTACCACAGGCTCCGCCTGTACAGACACCGCCGTCCTCTCCCACAGAGACCGTCACGCCGCCTGCATCCAATCTCCAGCCCACAGCACCGGAAAACACTGATTTTAATGTCACTCCGATGCAGGGCACATTTTATGCCGCGACAAAGACCGGATTAAACGTCCGCAGCGGTCCCTCCACCAATCACAGCAAGGTTGGCACACTAAAATATGGTCAGGAAATCACCGTAACCGGAAAAACCGCCGACAACTGGTACCAGATTCAATATTCCGGCGGTACTGGCTATGTCCTTGCCGATTATGTGTCCGATGCGCCTCTCTCCGACGCAGACACGCCGGATACACAAAATCCAGTCATAGAGACGCCGGATACGGCAGCACCCGACAGCGAAGTGCCCGATATCGGAACCGATGATGTCGAGGATATCCCAGACGAAAACACCTCTACCGAACTGGATGAGGAAGACAGTTCCTCTGAGACAGAAACCCTCGTCACCACCAAATTATTCGGAACACCTGTTATCGTCGTTCTGGTACTTGCCATTGTCGCTGTTGCAGCGCTTATCGGATATTCTGTCTACAGTCTCTTTAAAAAGGATTCACCGGACACGTACCAAAACCGTGACACTTTTGAAAATGACGCTTATCCGGAGGATGAATATTACGAAGACGAATATTATGAAGACGAATATTACGAGGATGAGCGGTATCAGGACAACAACTACTCTGATGAAGAATATTATGAGGATGAACAGTATCAGGAAGGCAGCGATTCTGACGACGAATATTACGAAGAAGAATACTATGAGGAGGACGACACTGACAGATAGTGCCTGCGGGTAGCTTTTGCTGCTTTATTCCTTTCTGCGGACGTGTGCTATCAAGTAGGGAAGACTTTTCCTACTCCTGCGCCGGACGCGGGCAGCTTTTGCTGCTTTATTCCTTTCCGCGGACGTGTGCATAAAAAACAGAGGAAGAACACCGCTTCCTCTGTTTTTTACTTAGAGCATATTTGAAAATTCATTCCTGACATCTTAATGCCATGACATCTGCATAACGACGCCGTAACGTCGTATTCACCACTTGACGTGAAATTTGTACCAAATTCAGGTTACGTAAGGCATTGCCCTTTATGCATATGTGCCTTTCATTTGGCACAAAATTCCCACAAATTGTGACGCACATCTGCCAGAAAGCAATTTTCAAACACGCCCTAGAATCCTATTTTATTGTTCGACTTTGTCCGGAGCATCTTTATGTCTCCCTCAATATCTCCAAGTTCTTTTAACACCTCGTCCGCTGTCTCTAATTGTGCCGAATTGATGCAGAACACAATCCTCACTTTTCCTCCGCCAAATATTTTGGACCAAAAGCCAGGCTTCTCCCATCTGAGAAAATAAGAAACCCTTGCTTTCATAAATGCTTTTTCCAGTATTGTCTTGATCTCCATCTCTGTAACAGAACAGAAGTCCATCTCATTGTTTACCTTTACTTTGCTATACTCATTTTCCAAAATCGTGACGCCTTCTTTCGTTTATATTTTGTTCCTGCTTTTTGGAAACCGTTCATTAATAATATGTTTTTCCTTCTTCAATTATTAATGTCCTGCCCTCATTCACATCCACAATTGTAACGGCACAGTTTTTATGGACGCCGCCATTCCAGAAGTCTTTTATCGCAATATTGCTGATATATGACAATAATCCCCTGAGCGCAGCTCCGTGTGTGGATACCAGTATTGTATCATTTTCCATATCTTTATTATGCACAATTTCCTGCAAAAAATCAGCAGTTCTTGCTTTTAATTCCGCTATTCCCTCGGCTCCCTTCGGCGGTTTGTACGCCTCCGGCTTGTCAAAAAAGTTCATGAACTCCGGATCCGGAATGTTAAAATTGTCCTTTCCGCAGCACAGCCCTTCATATTCCCCGAAACTAATCTCTATAATCCTCGGCTCCTCAATAACCGGAATATCACGCTCTCCCTTTATAATCATAGCTGTTTCATATGCTCTTTTCAGCGGACTTGTGTATATTCTCGTAAAGGCAGTCTCTTTTAACGCCTCCGATGTAATCCGTGCCAGCCTGCGCCCTTCTTCGTTCAGAGGAATATCAGACCTCCCCTGAAAGCGCCTTTTTACATTCCAGTCTGTCTCTCCATGACGTATGATATAAAGCTTCATCTTCTCCTCCAGAAAAACATGCGTGAACTTTTTCTTCTGCAATAATAACTATAATATAATTTATATAAAATTACAAGATGCTATTTTTCTGCCCGCTTTATGTTTGTGTTGTTTTATGATTATCTCATTTGACTCATAACAATTATCCAATGTCCAAGATGACTTATACCATGCCCGGATATGATGTTTTGCTGTATGCCAATTGGATTCCGGCAGACTCACCAAATGCACTCAGCCAGATAACAACTACCAATTTAAAAGGACAGCAGCTCACCAACTGGACCGACATCACAAATAAGCTTGCTTCTTTCAGTTCCGCCGACTTAAATCAGCCCGGCAGCCCAATCCTGAAAGTCTCTGCAGGCGGTTCCAACTGTTATATTGATGCAGCCCCCATCGCAGTGCTCAATGCAAGGCAGGGGTCGCTCTGGATGTCTCCTATGGCGCTGATGCAAGTTTTACCTTTTACAGCGATATGGACAACTCACAATTTACAGGGGCAGACTTTGCATATACATGCAGCTCTAAAACAACGCTTTTCTTCCACGAAAAGAATCTTGAATTTGCACAGCCCGGTGCCATCAATACCGGAATCAGTCTCCGCGTGGCACTGCCTGATGCACAGCCGGGACAGACAGCATATGTATATCTAGTGGACGAAAAAGGCACAGAACTCATGTATCTGCCCGCGGTCATAGATGCAGAAAGGAAAATTACCATTCCATTAAGTGCCAAAGTCAATCTCAATATCAAATACACTATAGACACACAAAAAGGGGCATAGCCCCTTTTTATAATGGATTATTTCAATATGCAGATAGACTTTGCCGGCATGGACAGCATACCATCCTCAAGCGTTAACACTTCGCCATTCAGAGTAAGATACCCACGGATTGCCATTTCGGAAAGCGCCGTATCGGACAATGCGATTGAAATTGCCTCGTCGGAAGTATTGTACACAATTCCAATCGTACTATCTTCATACGTCTTTGTTATCGCCGCCTGATTGCCCTCTGTCAATTCCTCCACAATCTGTATCTGTCCGCGCGCAATCTCAGGATTCTCATTTCTTAAGCGGACTGCCCTTTTATAGTAATTCAAGATGGAATACGGATCCTCAAGCTGCTGCGCAACCCCCGAAAATTCCGAGACAATATCCTTGTCCGCATCCAGAGGCCCGTCTGTCATGCCTGTTTCATCCGTATCAGACCAAATCATGGGAAGCCGCTTGTTCTCATCCTTCTTACCTGAACTTGACATCCCAATCTCCTCACCGTAGTAAACAAACGGGTTGCCATTCATCATCATCAACAGACCACACGCCATCTTCATGTTATCAGCATTCTTCGTAAGTCCATTGGCAACACGTCCCATGTCATGATTTGCAATAAACGGAGCATCTATAAAATTAGGATTTTTCTCTGCATAGTCCGTCTGATACCCCACCATGTTCTCCACCAGACTTGCTGCCTTATAGTTTCCACGCGCTGCCTTTATCAGTTTTCCCTCTGTATCAGCAAGGTCGAAATTAAACATGCTAGGTGTCTCACTTGCATAATAATTCGTAATTGTTGCCTTGTTCGCCCACACCTCGGACACCATGTAAAAATCAGGATTTAAACTCGTGCAAAAGCTGAAAAGCCAGTTTAGAGTCTCCGTATTAAATGTCGTGTCATTTTCCTCAAAATGCATTACCGCATCCATCCGAAATCCATCCACGCCCATATCAATCCAGAAACGTGAAATATCTTCAAGCTCTGTTCGAAGTGCTTCATTGCTTAAATTTAAATCCGGCATCTCAGACCAAAATACTCCCTCATAATACCAGTCACTACCACTGACCTGATAATAATCCCCGCTGACCTGCTCCCTTGCAAAATGATAATAGTCCACATATGGGCATTCATTCAAATCCGGTTCCTGACCTTCCGGAAGCTTTTTTAAATATTCACACGCATCCACGAACCACTGGTGCTTTGATGAGGAATGGTTGATTACAAAGTCAATAATAATCCGAATATCTCGTTTATGGCATTCCTCCACCAGACGCTGAAAATCCTCCATCGTCCCATATTCCGTATCTATGGAACAGTAGTCCGTGACATCATATTTATGATATGTCGTGGACTGCATTATCGGCATCAGCCAGATTCCGTTAAATCCCATCTCTTTAATATAATCAAGTTTCTGAGTAACACCATTAAGATCGCCTATCCCGTCTCCGTCAGAATCATAGAATGAGTAAACAAAAATTTCATAATAATTTCGATAATTGTCCTCTATGATATTCAGTTCCTGTTCATAATCATACGAAATCGCAC
Source organism: uncultured Lachnospiraceae bacterium (assembly GCA_910579275.1). Taxonomy (GTDB): domain Bacteria; phylum Bacillota; class Clostridia; order Lachnospirales; family Lachnospiraceae; genus COE1. The sequence continues at coordinate 5,508 of CAJTTO010000015.1, read as the reverse complement.
CGACGATTTCCTTCATGTCCTCCGCTGTGGCGTTTTCCGGAGTTGTCTCCTCCGAAACGGTTTCTTCGGTCAAGGATGAAAGAACCTCCTGAGAAGTTTCCTCTTTCACCGCTGCAGTCTGCTGCTGCACGGTGGCATTTCCTGCGTTGTTGCAGGCGCATAGCTGCAATGCCAAAAAGCACGACAATACGATACATCCCAAACGTTTTCCATATTTTTTATGCATTACTATCCTCCACTTTTCATCAAACTCCAAGCCATAGATTAAGCAGTCACACAAACAGCATGATTTCCTGCACCACGACTGCCGCCCCTGAAATTAACACGACTCCTGCTATGATATAACAGGAGTCGTATTGATACTGTCTATTTATCTTTTTTATCTTCGCCGAAACCATATTCTTTCATATAGCTCTCGCCCAATGACTTCCCGCGGTCTCTCTGCCAGTCAATTCCGCTCCTTAAGCACAATCCAAATGCAGATCCAACCAGCGCAATGCAAAGAATTATTTTAAAAGCCATAAATACGTCTTAACCCTTTACAGCACCACCAGTTACACCTTCTACATAGTACTTCTGTAAGCACATGAACAGAATTGTAACAGGCACCGCTATCAAAAGACCACCTGCACAGAATCTTGTGAAGTAACCCTGATAATCGTTTGTCATAACCCAGCGGTACATTGCGACTGCCACGTTGTAGCTGTCTGAATAACCAAAAGCAATGTAAGATGCAAAGATATAGTCACACCATGGCGCCATAAATGCTACCAAAGCTGTGTAAATAATAATCGGCTTTGACAGTGGTATCAGCATAATCGTAAAAACCTGAAACCTATTTGCACCGTCAATACGTGCTGCCTCGTCGAGAGACTTCGGAATGGTATCAAAATATCCCTTACATACATAATATCCCATACCGGAACTTGCAAAACCAATTAAAATCAATCCCGGTACTGCACCTGCCTGTGTCAGACCAAACTGCTTTAACAGGAAGTACAGACAAATCATGGTAAGGAATCCGGGGAACATTCCCAAAATCAACCAGAACCGCATCAAAAGCTCTCTGCCCTTAAAACGCATTCTTGAAAGTGCATAACTAACCATTAATACAAAAATCGTCTGCAAAATTGCGACAAATACTGCAATAATCAAAGTGTTGCCATACCATCTGAAAAACTGGCACTCCTCACTGAAAAGGAACTTATAAGAATCCAGAGAGAACGTTTTCGGTAACAGATAATTAACCAATCCACCCGGCTCTGTTATGTAAGAACGAAAACTTTGCAAAACCAGACATACAAACGGGAACAACCAAACAATGCTAATCAAAATCAATATCACATATGTAATCGTATTACTAATCTTACTCTTTTTTGACATTATTGGAATCCCTCCTCATCCTTAACTGATGGCAAGATATTGTATACCACCAACGAAATTACTGCAGTTACCAAGAATACCATAATACCAAGAACAGCCGCCATCTTGTAATCCGAATTAGTCAGTGTCAGCTTATATAACCATGTTACCAATAAGTCTGTGTGTCCTGCACCACCAGTCAGTTTCATAGACTTCGGACCACCACCACTCAAAAGGTAAATAATATTGAAGTTATTTAAGTTGCCTGTAAACTGTGTCAGCAAGAACGGACCTGTAACGAACAACATATAAGGAAGTGTAATCTTGCGGAACATCTGGAATGCATTTGCACCGTCAATACGAGCACTTTCATATAAGTCTGCCGGAATATTCATCAAAAGACCTGTACAAATCAACATGATGTATGGAATACCTACCCAGCAGTTCAGTATAACGATTAATACTTTCGCTATTGTCGGATCCGTCCAGAACGGAATTGCCTGACTAATCAGTCCCCACTTCATCAGATATCCGTTTACCAGACCATCAGCCGCAAACATCTTTCCAATATACAGAAGCGATACAAACTGCGGAACGGCAATCGTCATAACCAGAATTGTTCTCCAGAGTTTCTTGAACTTAATCCCTTTCTTGTTAATCAGCATCGCCACAACCATTCCCAGAAAATAATTCAGAAATGTTGCAAAGAACGCCCATACAATTGTCCATGCCAATACTGTCAGGAATGTACTACCGAAACCTGTTGATCCCATAGAAAACAAATTCTTAAAGTTATCCAGACCAACCCATGTAAATAACTGTGCCGGTGCCTGATGCTGTGCATCATAGTTTGTAAATGCCACGCAGACCATGAAGATGATAGGAAGCACAATAAATACAAACACACCCATAAACGGCAAAGCCAACAATGTTTTATCAAAATGCTCATCCAGCAAAGACATTAAATCCTGCTTTACTGTCGGAAGCTTTTTCCCTTCCGCAAGAGCCTTCTCTGCGTTTTTGTTCTGGCGCACATTTATCCGCCATACAAAGATAAACGCGAATACAATAATAATACTCAGAATACTGTACAACAGAATAAAGAAACTGTTATCACCATAGGAAACCGTCCCATCCGGATTGAACCCTCTCCCATGTGTACCGAGTGTTGTGATGTCCTTTAAATAGCCGGCGCCAAAGGACACCATATAATAAATAAATGCAATTTCAGTTACTAACAGCGCAATTCCCCGAAGAAACTGCTTACGAAGTAAAGGACCAAATCCCATAATCAGAAATGATACTTTTGTCATCCAATTTCCTTTTGTAAAGGTCGTACCAATATCTGCCAAATCCGAACCAATTGCTTTAAAAAAGCTACCTATTTTATTGCCAGAAGGCTGATTTTCTTTACTCATTCGCTGTCCCCCTCCAGACCATATACTTTTCAATAAATGTTCATTTATGCAGCTCCTGCACAACTGCAGACCACATTGTAATATCTCCCTGCTCTGACACACTGATACGCAGATAAACATGCATCACGCTCTCTCCTATATGATACATGCTGCAAAACGTTTATCTGGATATAAGTGTGTCAGCACAGCAATGAGAATAAAATCAGGGGGGAAGAGGTTCTTCCCCCCATTCATAAATTTCTGTATGCACTTATTATGTATTCTAATTTATACAATGGAACGATTTACTGTGCGTATGACTGGCATGTTGACTGGAACTCCTGAAGTACTGCCATCAGCTCATCATCTGAAGCATTGTCATACTCGCCAGCAATGATAGAATCGCCAAGTGCTGTTGCAAGTGTCCAGTAATCATTCGGATACTGACCCTGTGGAATTGTCTCTGCAAGCTGCTGTGCAAGTGCTGAAAGTGCCTCGTCAGCCTGAACATCACTACTCTGCTGAGCTGCTACGTTAGAAGGACCCCACGAAACTGCTTTGTAACGAGCAAGCTGTGTCTCCTCATTTGAAAGGAACTGAGCCATTGCCATACAAACCTGCATCTTGTTTGCGTCTGTCTGAGGCTTCACACCCAAAAGTTTAAATCCACCAAATCCGCCAAGCTGATAATCTGCTCCGTCAGCAGTGAACTTCGGAAGCTTTGCACATGCATAATTATCACCAAACATTGACTTTAATGTCTCTGCATCCCATGTACCGGAAATGATTGCTGCACAGTTTGTTGCATTGCTTGCAGCAGAACCGTTTACAAATGCGGAAGACTTGTGAAGGTTAATAATCGCCTTTAAAGCTGCAAGTCCCTTATCAGAAGCATAGTCAATATTGCATGCTGTAAAGTTTCCAGCGTCATCTGCGTCATATGTCAAAGTACATCCTGCGCCGAAGAAGAATGCAGGCTGATACCAGCCAGAGTTAATCTCCATGTAGAAGCCCTTACCTGCTGCTTCACAATCTTTCACAATCTGATCCAAAGAAGTAGGATCTGTAACTACACTCTTGTCATAATACATAAAGTATCCGTTATCTGAAGTAATCGGGAACGCATATGTAGTGCCGCCTACTACAGCCGCTGCTGCTGCACCAGCATCATTCTGCTCTGCAACCCAAGCTGCATAATCGCCTGTAACCGGCATAATCGCACCTGATGAAACCAGACGAGCCAACTGATCCTGAGCAAATCCGTAAATATCAGCACCGCCCTCAACGTCTGTAATCATGTTGGTTGCAGCCTCGCCTTCACCTACAGGCTCAACTGTAACTGTATAACCTGCATACTGAGGATTAGCCTCCTGAAATGCCTTAATCTGATCCTGTGTAAATGTCTGTACATTCTCTGCAACCCAGATTGTAATCTCACCTGTACCATAATCAACATCATCTGCTGCCGGTGCATCTGTGTTTGCTGCATCTGTGTTTGCTGCATCTGTGTTCGTGTCTGCTGCTGGCGCATCATTGTTTGCTGTGTCTGTGTTTGCTGGTGCATTGTTTGCGTCTGCCGCTGGTGCATCATCCTTACCACCACACGCAGTCAAAACGGATGCGATCATTGCTGTTGACATTACTAATGCTAATACACGCTTTTTCATATTTTTACCTCTCCTTACTAAATATATAATTTGTTATATTTTATTATTAATATCCTTCTTATTCGGATAATAATAAACTAAATGAATAAAAGATTTACAGCATTCATAATGTTGTTGAACCATTATCTCTTTTCTATTAAATTTTCCAACAAAATGTACAAAAATAAAATACTTATAACAATCCTATTTCGTGCAATTTCGACCGTTGGAAACGATACCAATATTTTCAATAAATAAAACCGCCATACTACCAATCTGCGGTTCTGTCTATTCATTAAATTTAAGTAAAGATTCAACTTATGAGTCTTTAAAACTGCTATATCTTTCTTATAAATTAATATTATCAATTGTGCAATTTATTTTCAAGTGGAAATTTTGACGATAAATGAAAGCTCGATTTGTGAATAGTGCACGTATATTTTTTCGTTTTTTTTCGTAATGCAAATCTTATATAAAATTTTACTTTGCATAATCAATTATTTATTAAAGTTTACCTCATGACTTGTCCACTTGTTTTATGTCTGCATGGCGCACTACTCCCTACAAAACTTTTCCCATGATGCTATCATATGAACTTAATCATATAATCTTCTTTGCATCTGAACATTTATACGGCATCAAATGAACAAGTTATTTATTAACAATTCCTAATCCCTGCAGCTTGCTGATATATTTCATTTGGAACCCCATATGCATATAAAAAGGACTGTATTTCAGTCCTTTTGACGTGCGTTAGAGGATTCGAACCCCCGACCTTTTGGTCCGTAGCCAAACGCTCTATCCAGCTGAGCTAAACGCACATATTAAATTATAAGTTTATCTTCTAATGCCGGCGACCGGAATCGAACCGGTACGGGTATCGCTACCCACGGGATTTTAAGTCCCGGGCGTCTGCCTGTTCCGCCACGCCGGCATAATAAACCTGACCGCTATTAATTTTATTTAACAGCAATGGGACCTATAGGGCTCGAACCTATGACCCTCTGCTTGTAAGGCAGATGCTCTCCCAGCTGAGCTAAGATCCCATAACGACCCCGATCGGACTCGAACCGACGACCTCCGCCGTGACAGGGCGGCGCTCT
>CAJTTO010000014.1 GCA_910579275.1 uncultured Lachnospiraceae bacterium | reverse complement strand
TTTATATGGCCTGTTTTTCTGTTGCATCTTCAGTGAGTTTCCGAGACTACTCAATGAATGGAATGTACCAAATCCAAAGTTTTGTATCATAATCAAACAATAGAATTCCCCAAGCAGAAAAATCATGTTTGGAACAATATAATTCTGATTTATGTTTCTTACTGTTGATGTCCGCATAGCTTAACCATGTATCTTCTTTGCAAGGCTATAAGGTATTATATCGTGTTGTCTAGTCTGTTTATATGCGGTTTCTTCTTGTATGAACGCTGCCAGATTCATGTCACTGAAATTTTTAAATTTTGTAAGTACAGAATCAAGAATATCGGTTTCGTTCTTTGACAGTACAGATAAATCAAGTGTACTGTTTGGATAAAATTGATACTGGGTTGTTTCAAGGTCGTCTTCCCTGCGGACATTCATATTTTTGAGGGATATCAGACTGTCATCTCCTATAGGAAATGCGCCCATCAATTCATGTCGGTAGACCATCCCTGTAATGGAATTCCCATATGTCTTAAAAGATAAGGCGTCCGCATACCAAAGCATGTTCATGAGACGGACTTTATAAAGCTCTGCCACTCGTTCTGCATAGTAAGAAACAATGCTTTCGAGTTTGTTAATGTCAAGGAGACGGTATCCGTTAAAATCAGAAGGAACCGGAAATTTTACATATGCACTTTCTAAAACCTGTCGTGACAAAAATTCCTTTCCATAAGAATCCAGTTTCTCAATCATTCTGGTTCGTATCTGCATTCTTTTTGTTTCTGGAAATTTATCACTGTTCTTGTCCAGAAAATGGACTGCCATAAGGGGATTTTCTTTTATAATGCGCAGCATTGTGTCATAAGCCTCATCCTGAATCGCTTTGCTTTCATATCGGGAAATCGTCGCCTCTCCCCATCCAAGTAGTCGTGCTAATTCTACCTGCGTTAGCCCATAGTTTTCCCGTAACGATACGATTTCTTCAGTAGTCATCAAACTGTGTGCTTTCCGGTAGGCATTTCCCACCGCTATCAGATTGATATTATTAAGATTTTCTGTTTGAAATTCATGATTCTTCCGGCCGCTGAGTTGTTTTTCATTTGCTGAGTTTGTCGCTTTCTCTGTTTCTGCGTTGCTGTCACCGCTGCCATTTGTACATACAAAATAATGCTCTTCATAAAAAAGGTTTTCACCTTTTATGGTGGCATTGGACATTCTTATCCGCTCTTCCACTTGATGAAACATATTACAGACAGGACATTCTATGTGAATTGTCTTAAATAGTGAACTTCTAGCCATTTAACAGCCTCCAAACATATTAAACTATCAATTGATATTATAACTATCAGTTGATAGTTTGTCAACGAAAATGCCTTTGTTTCTCTGATTTTTATAATAGAATGACCTAATAACCTTATGACTGCTTCAAAGTCGTAAAGTGGTTTCATTCAAGATGCATCAAACCTGCCGTGAAGTGTTTTCGGGAGACAGAAACCGCAATCAAAAAAACGTTGTCTCCTACTCATGCGCCGAGTGCGTTATCTATCTGACATATTTCAGGACACCCAGTACAGACAAAAAAACCGTAAAGGCTGTTTGCCCTTACGGTTCTATTACCTCTGAAACCAATTCGTTTCCAGTTTCAAAAGTGCTTTTATTAAATTTTATCATGTATATCAATAATACGCCCTGTTCTCTGCTGCGCAACGGCAGTCCGGATTATGTATTAATATGCTCTGTTCCCTGCTGCGTACTCGTTCATATAGATGTCTATGACTCCCCGTGCAGGCTGTATCAAGGCATCCTCATAATGACATTTCCACATGATATCCCGACTCATGTTGCCATCTTCAATGCCGTCAATCGAGTCGTTATCCTTGATTGGGTTTTCATTGTCATAGATATAGGAAAGCATATTGTAAGCGTGGTTTACCACCCAGTCCGGATTCATTCCGTGAAAATGATACTGTAGATCAGGTAGGAACAATGTGCTCATTCCCAGCGTGTCTACCATTTTATCCTCTGTTCCCTGAATATTAAAAAACCGCACATTTACTGCAAAATAGAGGAAACGTCTGTCTCTGGGTATATTGTGATTCCGAATCCTTTCTGCTGTAAACATTTTGCCGGAAGTAAAAAAATAAACTGCCTCGCAAGTTGGATAAAGTTCAATCAGAGCCTCTAGATAATCCATTAGCATAACTGCCCTTTCCCTGTAATTCAATCCGGCCGCCATCATATCTGTCGCAATAACCTGATACTGACACTCGGAAAGGATGCGTTCCCTGTCCTCCTGACAATCCCACATCTGGCTGACAGTCAGCTCATCCAAAGGCTTTTTGGGGCGTTCTGAGCATCCCGTTACCATCAACTGCACGGGAATGGCACCCTGCTCAAATTCTACCTTATAGTTGTTCGCAGCAAATCCGGCGGCATTTTCGCTATACGTAGAGCAATCCACATCCCCGAGATGTTTCTGCAGGACTGCTGTCATCTTCTCCTTGTCAGGCATCGGGCACATTTCTTTCATGAAAAGTGTCATGATGAACACATAACCGGGTTTTTCTTTCTGGCTCAAATCCTGATTGAATACATTTTCTTCCTGTTGTTTTTTCCGTTTTTGAAACATATACTATCCTTTCCTGTCCGGTGTTAAAAAATATACACCTTCCACGTGCCGTGGGTTCCGTTTTTGTATCAGTCTTAACATGTTTAACTGTTTGGTTTTCATGCAGTTTCTGCAATATAGCGACAGCATTCTTTTTCCTGCCTCTACGGTTACTTTTGTCATGCATTTCGGACATATGTATTCTCGCATTGCTTCACTTCACCTTTTCTAATAATGTCTCTTTTGTAAATGATATTTATAGCATATCATGTTTTACAAAATGTTGCAATGGCTGTGCCGCCACTGTTTAAACGGCACTTAGTGCTTGCTGTCATCCGCTATGAGACACTTTCGCAGTCTTAAGCATGTTTGAAAACGGTAACGCCGCAGTCCTTATAAAGTCCTGTATTTTTTGTGACTGCAAATGACAAAAACAACCGATGTAGCGATGACAAACAGAGAAATAGCGCCTCTAATCCATGGATAATAAGTGAGAAGTATATCAATGTCGCCATAGGCTTCCGTTATAATCAATAGGAACGGAAGTGTATAATAAAACGGAAATTTTCTTCGAAAATAGATACCTACTGTCAAAGGAAGGATGCAGCACAACGCTTGTACAATGAATTGGCATTTCTTGTTCGAGAAAGTCGGGATAAAACTCATGACTGCAAGGCCAAGCAAAAACACGTTAAACAGCTGACCGGCAATATATAAAATACTGTTATAGTTTCCACGTCCAAAAGTACTGAAACAGACTGGTGCAATCAGGCACAGGGCGGATATAATGACCGCCTGAAACGGACTGGCACTATGTGCCGAAAAATACAAGGTAATCGCAGCCGCTTCGACTATTCCAAGAAAGCTGAATCCAATCGCTAACAGGATGAAATCCTTTATAAACATTGTAGATATATTATGATAGTTATTCCATGTTCGGACATAGTTTTCCTCCATCACCCATTTATAGAGACAATCTCCGCCGTCAAGCCCAAAAACAAGCCATACAAGCCCAAGATTCAGGACAAAAATGACTGCGTAAGCCCCTACCGCAACGGTCATTCCTGCCAAAATTTTTGCAGTGACATCCGTTGTCTTTCCTTCCTTAGTGGTAAATAATATCTGCCGCATATTGATGTGGCGCTCCTCGGAGAAAATGGGCGATAACGCAAGCAGTATAAACGGCAGCGCCAACAGGCAGCCCGTCTCCAGTACGCGGTTAAACACAGTCCATCCATAGCTGTATTCCAGCACGATGGGCTTGCCGACTGATTCGCTGGCTTTTCCCAGTTCCGTCTCCGCAATAGGATATGTGAGCGTACCGACATGGTAATCATCCCATCCATGAAAATACCCGTCAGAGAATTCACACATGACAAAATTATTGAGAAAGTTCTTGTCTAAAAATTCATTGCGTCTCTGGCTTACACCGTTTGGAAATCCATATTTTTCAATAATCTGTGTCACCTTTTCATCCGTAAGCACCCCTTCAAATTCTTTCGTAATCTCTCTGTCCATTTGGATGGCCTGATATCCTGTGTATTTGACATCATTAATTGTAGTCTGCGCATTGATGACAAAAATGCTGAAATACAGTAACATAATTGTAGACACAGCCAACGCACCAAACACAAATATTTTTTTGGAATATATTTTATACAGCTCTGCTTTGTACAATCTCATAATCATCCTCCATGTAGTAAACTGTTCAAAATAATTGTTCATTCTGGAAAAAAACTGTTCATGCCGTATCTGTTATTTCCGAACAGTTTTACTTTTAAATGTAGTAATATAAGTACGCGTCTTCCAATACCGGTTGAACAATTGTTGCTTTCGGATATGGTTTTTCTTTTGAAACAATCCGAAGTTCGACCTGTTCGCCACAGCTTTTAAGGTTGCTCACGGCATATGCTTCGTTCAGTTCTCCTGCAATTTTTTCCGTGACAGTACATTTCCAGACACACCCTGATACAGGCTCCAGAATCTGTTCCGGTGTTCCTGTCATTATAAACTGACCGTGCTTCATGATCAGAATCTGATTCGCAATATATGCAATATCGGAAACAATGTGCGTCGATAAAATGACAATCCGCTTTTTGCCCAGAGAACTGATGATATTGCGGAAACGCACACGCTCCTTGGGATCCAGACCCGCTGTCGGTTCATCCAGTATAAGTATTTCCGGTTCATTTAAAAGTGCCTGTGCAATCCCAATCCGCCTTATCATTCCGCCGGAAAATGTTTTTAGTTTCTTATCCCTGTATTCTGTTAACCCCACTGTTTCCAGTATGCACTCAATCCGCTCTTTGGCAGTTTCAGATGCAATTGCCTTCAATGCTGCAATATAGTATAAAAACTGCGCGGCGCTAAAGTCCTTGTAATAGCCAAAATCCTGCGGAAGATATCCCAAAAGGTTTCGATATACGCCGCCGAGCTGCTGTATCGGAATGCCATCACAGCAAATCTGTCCCTGCGTTGGCTTCAGAATACCGACAATCATACGCATTAATGTAGTCTTTCCTGCTCCATTTTCACCGAGCAGCCCATACACGCCATTGTCAAAGTGAATCGTCAGATCTTTAACTGCTTTTTTATCTTTATATGTCTTCTCGATACCTGTCAACATTAATCTACACATAATATTTCCCCCTTTTCCAATGCACTGAAAAATCGTTTTATCTGCATGACAAATATGCCTGTACCCGCAAGGAATGCCATTCCCCAGAATACAATGGCAGATGTTTCATAAAGACTCGGTATTGATGAAAGCGTACTCCAGAACAATACCGCAAATACCCCGACAGCCACTAAGAGCATTTTATTTCTCCTGCCGGACTCTGAAAGCATCACTGCCATATATATACATTCTGTGGACACAAAAGGCACTAGCATATATAATCCTGTTTCTATTGCAAGTGACTTGTTTATAAATCCCGCATAGACGAAAGCTATCAGTAATGCAGTCATACTGATAATTCCAGAACATGTCATCTGAAACACAACAATCTGACGCACATTGTAATAACAACTTTCTGCAAGCTCTGTCATTCCTGAAGAGAACAGGATGCTAACTTCAAGTAGGGACAGCACCCCCAGCACACTTGCAAAAATCATGGAATATTGTTCCCAATTATGACGATTTCCCAGCAAGACAATTCCGATGCATGCTGCCAGATGCAGCATTAAAAGAACCTTGTCCATGTAAAAAATCTGGATTTTTATTGTCTGCCATCTGCTAGTTGGCACAGTTGTGGTCAGTTCCCGCATCCTTGTTTTTATTTGCGCCAATGTCTCCTGCTTTTTTGTGCTGTCAATTATGACACTTGTGTCATTTTTGGCAAACATCTGTTTTATTTTACTGTAATCTTCACCCATAATTATCACCCATCTTTTTCTTCATACTGGCAATTCCCAGACGATAACGCGACTTGGCTGTCGACAGGCTGCATCCCGTTATTCTGGCAATTTCCTGAAATTTTAATCCGTCATGTATTCTTAGTATCACAACCTCTCGCTGCTCCGGCGGAATACCTTGCAGTAGTTCCTGCAGAAAAATCCCGCTGTCACAGTCTTCAATTGATTTTTCACCACCCCGTCCTCTTGTCAGGCAGTCCATTGTATTCTCTGCCGCATGGTCAATTGCATCAAGGGAAATTGTAGTTTCCCTCATCTGTGTCCGTCTTCGAAAATAATCGCAGCATAGGTTGCGCGCAATCATGATCAGATATCCTTTTATGTTCCTATGTCCGGAGGAATCCATGTATTTTATAAAACGCAGAAATACTTCCTGTGCAATATCATAGGAATCCGTTGCATTGCCAGTATAATACCGGCAGAAACGGTAAATATCATCATAATATGCCTCAACTGCTGACTGGACGATAGCTTGTCTGTCTTTTTTGTTACTCATCTGTCACCCCTGCAAGGAAATTTTAATACCGATATACTATATAAGACTTATTTTCAGCCAAAAAAGATTAAATATCAAATATTTTTTTGAAAAAAGAAAAAGACAGCTGCTATAAGCTAAACTGTCTTTTATTTCTGATATTTTTTTGTTTAACAAGCTTCCATGACACGCTCGACAGCGTGTTCTACCATGTCATACCGCGGCACCATAAGCTGCTCCACGAGCACCTTATAGGGATTCATCTCATTGCTGAGCACCATCTTGGCAATGACTGGTGAAAATCCACTCACGAGCGCAACACCAAGTGCGTTTTCCCTGACAGGAATTGTGTTGGTTCGGCTGCAGATATTCCAGAATACCAGCCTTGGCAGGTGATAACCGTGCGCTGCATATTTTCTGGAAAATGTGTCAAACAGTTTTTCGTCAGGTGATACCGATTTGCCATTCACATAGCTTCTCGTCGCCACATCAAATTCCATGTCGGACAAAATCAACAGATTTTCCGGAAGCTCCGACTGCGGCATATGGCACTGTACTGCCGTGCGCAAAATCAAATCAAATACAGCCTCGATGTTAGTATTTGCCACCTCATTATGATGCAGCGCAATTTCAATCTTGTCGTGAAGCGACCTGCCTTTTGACAAATCAACAAACTGTGGTGTCTGGCTGAATGTGATATAGGTATTCCGGAACTGTCCGGTACAGTGTTCTGAAAAATATATTGCCAGCGCGTTTGCCACGTCCAGACAGGTTACCTGTGTATTTCCTACCGTACTTGTCATGCTTCCGGAGCCGTCTGCAATGCAAAGTGTATTTCCTGCGCCCTGAACGTAATCAGGAAGTGATTTCCATAATTCCTCCAATGTGTCATCGGCTGGTGCAAGTACCTTTGTCCATGTACATTCACCATCTTTCATGTAGGAGTGTACAATGTCGTGCGGGAAAAGCACTCCGGCATGAATTGTCGTCTCTCCTTTTTTTACGGCGCCAAGAAATGCTCTGCGGCGCTCCTCGTCATTTCGCAGAAATGCCTTATTATACACAAGGTTTGCCCTTGATGGAACGGCTGCGTAGTCTATCTCCGTCCATCTCCGGTCACTCATCTTCACTTCCAAAACATTCAGATATTTTCTCAGTGCGGACAACATCTGGCGATACTGCTTTCTTGTCAAAGAGAGCCGCTCTGCCAGTTCATGCGCCTGCTTCTTTGTGCGCTCCGAAGATGCATTTCCTGACGGAAGCCACTTCGCGCAGAGACTGATGGCATTGCCATGTTCCATGTTGGTATTGTCCTCATGTATCTGACGCTGTATCATTTTAACAGCATCGCCCGCAAGTGGTGTATCCAGCATCGCCACAACAATATCCCACCTTGAATACTCTGGTATCAATGGCATCAAAGCCCTTGCGATGTCAATGTGGTTATTTGCCAAATATATCATCAGTGTTCTGAAGAGCCTGCGCTCACCCAATCCCTGTCTCACATCACCTGCAAAGAAAAGCCACCGAACAGCAAGCATCGGATGCTCATAGTATGCCTTCACAAACCTGTCTATAATCTCCTCTGGTGAGGCATTCCTGCATGAGGAGACAGAAAAATTCAAATCAAGCAGAGCTTTCCCTGTGGTCTGATATCCGACTGCGCCGTTTTCTGTCACCGAAGTGTTATATTCGTTATTTAACATGTTCTTGATGTTCTGCATGAATCCCATTTTTCTATTCCCTCCATTCTAAAAATATTGCAGAAGCTTATTGTTCTTTTTCATTTGGAGCCGGCAGGATTCGAACCTGCGACCTGTGGGGTGTCCTCCATATGTAAAATTGCTGTACGAGCTTTTGTCAAAGCTCCTTTACACCGCTCTATCCACTGAGCTACGGCTCCGTATGCTGTTTCCAAGATACAGTATATGTATCCGGAAAATAGGGCTAGCCGGAATCGAACCGGCGACAAGGGGATTATAAGTCCTTGGATAAAATTGCTGCAAGAGCTTTTGCCAAAGCTCCTTTTTACCTGCTCTACCTGCTGAGCTATAGCCCTATTATTTTATTAACCGACACCGATTGCAGCCGTTTTGACGTAGTGTGCAACCAAGATCCGTATACTTAAAGGAGCGGCTGGGACGGATTCGAACCATCTTAAACCAAGTATATACTTGCTGTGCGTCCCTTTGTCAAGGCACAATCTCCGAACCACTCCATGCATCGTAACAGTTCAGCCTTCGGCTTCCTGTTACAGGCATCAAGCCATGCAAAACCACTTCGTGGTGGCTTGATGCATCTCTACCTATATGTTATTTCACGGACTTTGCAGCCAGTGCAAAGTCCTGGGCTGAACTGTTACCATGCATCTACTATACCATTCTAACGATAATAAAACAATATACCTGTAGTATAAAATCTGCTTTGCATACAAGAAAAGCACCTCCCTTTGAGATGCTTTTTCGTCTGGTTTATTTATTTTTGGACTCAAAATCTTCTATATACTGGATAATCAGTTTTACTGTCCCGTCAACGCCGAGAATACTGCTGTTGATTGACAGGTCATAGCTGTCAGAACGTCCCCATTTCTTGGTCGAATAATAATTATAGTAACTCTGCCGCTGCCTGTCTTTCTTGACCATCATTTCGCGTGCTTTGTCAGCGTCAACATCATATTTCTTCTTGATTCGCTCAATCTTTGCATCCTCATCGGCATGAATAAAAATATGCAGGCAGTTCTTGTATTCCTGCAGGGCATAATCCGCACAGCGACCTACAATAACGCACGCTTCTTCCTCTGCAATTTTTTTAATCGTATCAAACTGTGCCATAAAGACCTTATGGCTGATAGGCATATCCACGAATGAAGAAGAATTATATCCAAATGTATATGTATCCATAACTAAATTGTAAAGGAAGGAATTTGTTGGTCTTTCGTCATGGTTCCTAAGCATTTCTTCACAAAAACCACTCTCCTTCGCAGCTCGGGAAAGCAGCTCCTTGTCAAAACATTTTATCCCATAATGATTTGCAAGCTTTTCCCCGATTTCATGTCCCCCAGAACCAAACTGACGTCCGATTGTAATTATAGTATTCATAGCATTCCACCCTTTCTGACTGACATATTTTATAATACAATTTTATTATATCTTTTTTGAACAAAAATTTCAAATTAAATTTTGTTTTTTTATCTATTTGTAACACTGTAAGCCAAAACCTTGCACTGGCTGTACTAGTGTACTGTCCGGATTATATTCAGGCAAACCTCCTTGCCTAAATTTCCATCAGACTGCGTTGTCGGCGGTCAACGATGCCACCGCATCGCCTCCCTTCTCCGCCTTGCTGATGAAAATTTATCCTGCGGAGTTTCGCCAGATATAATCTGGACAGCACACTAGTGTAGTGGCAGAAATGCATTAAGTTTCCAGTGGTTTTGCATTGCTAACTGTTACATCTGTTTTCTAAATAGGGATAAAATCTTTTCAAAATATTCGGGAATCGGCGCGGCAAACTCGACATACTCCCCGTTTCTGGGGTGAACAAAACCTAATGTCATAGCATGCAGAACCTGTCCTTCTAGGTGGAAGGGGGCTTTCCTGTTGGTATATACAGAATCTCCCAGCAGAGGATGCCCGATGCTTGCCATATGTACCCTTATCTGGTGTGTCCGTCCTGTCTCTAGCTGGCACTCAATATACGTATACTGTCCAAAACGTTCCAACACTTGATAATGCGTCACTGCCCTTTTACCGTTTTTTTCATTTACTGCCATTTTTTTTCGGTCAATTGGATGACGTCCAATCGGAGCATCCACTGTGCCCTGTTCCTCTTTTATATTTCCATATACAATTGCCCTGTATTTTCTTGTAATGTCATGTGTTTTGAGCAGTGCAGCGAGGGCATTATGTGCATCGTCATTTTTGCAGACGACAATAGCGCCTGTCGTGTCCTTGTCAATTCTATGGACAATTCCAGGACGCATTACACCATTAATGCCGGAAAGACTGCCTTTGCAATGGTACATAATTGCATTTACCAGAGTCCCCTCATAATGCCCACAAGCCGGATGAACGACCATATTTTTCGGTTTATTGACAATCAGGATATCCGCATCTTCGTACAAAATATCAAGTGGAATATCCTGCGCCGGAATATCAGGTTCCACGGAGTCCGGTATGGTAAATCTTACCCTGTCATCAACCTTTACCCTGTAATTAGCCTTTACGGACACATCATTTACGTATACGCTGCCGTCCTTGATAATTTTCTGAATATAGCTTCTGGATAGGTTTTCCATATAGCCGCTGATGCATTTATCTAAGCGCTCGTCTTCCATTTCCGGCAGAATCTCAAAAACAATTTCATTCATTGGCGCACCTATTATTTGATATCACGGAACTTCTTCGTCCGGAATGTCAGGAATTCCAAGTCGGATTCCTTGTATACGAACACAAGTAAAATAACAAGATAAATGGATGAAAGTGTCACGCAGATATCAGCCACATTAAAAACAGGGAAATTAATCAGGCTGAAATAAAGGAAATCGACGACATAGCCAAACCGCAACCGGTCAATCAGGTTTCCTATTGCCCCGCTTGCTATAAAAATAAGTGAAATATGCAGCTTCGTGTACATCTTCTGGTATGGTGTCTTCAGAAGCACATAAACAATTACTGCCAAAATCGTGACCGCAATGAGCACAAATAATACTTTCTGACCTTGCAGCATGCCAAACGCAGCGCCTTTGTTCTCAAGATAATGCAATTCAAATACACCCTCCCAGATTACCCGCGTATGGTTATCTGCCAAGGAATTTATGGCAAAATATTTTGTTACCTGATCCACAACAATCAGCAGGATTAAAAGCAGCACATCAACAGCTAACAATATCTTTTTCTTTTTATTCATTCCAATCCTCGTCCGTAAAATAAATTTCATTGATTCCGGCTATTATTTCCTCCTTTGTAACAGTCGTATCAATCATGGCTTTTCCGACTTTTTTCAGGAGGATAAATTTCAGCTGATTTCCTTCCATTTTCTTATCGGAAGTAGTCAGTGCATAGATTTCTTCAGGATCAATACCCTCGATGGAAATTGGCAGATTAAACGGTACAAACATGTCCCGAATCTCATAATATTCATCCATGGACAACAAATCCCTTTTCCATGAAATATATGCTGCGGCGATACATCCAAGCGCCACGCATTCTCCGTGTGTCAGCTCGAAGTTTTTCGCTTTCTCAATCGCATGACCGATTGTATGTCCAAAGTTCAGAATGGCACGCTCACCCTTTTCCGTCGGATCTTTTTCAACGACAAGCTTTTTGCAGGTACAGCTTTTATATACCATGTCCTCGAGTGTATCAAGATTTCTCTCATGGATTTCATACATCTGGTCAATAATCCATTCATAGAACTTTGCATTCTTGATTAATCCATGTTTCAGAACCTCACCCATTCCTGAATAGTACTGCCTGTCATCAAGCGTTTTGAGTGTGGAAACATTCATGTATACTAGCCTAGGCATGTAAAACGCTCCCACCATATTTTTGTACTGGTCAAAATCGACACCTGTTTTACCGCCGATACTGCTGTCTACCTGTGCAAGAAGCGTTGTCGGTATCTGTACAAAGTCAATACCGCGCAGATAGGTTGCAGCCACAAATCCTGTCGTGTCACCCACAACACCGCCGCCAAGCGCCAAAAGCATATCTTTGCGCCCAAATTTATTTTGTATCAAAAACGCATAAATATTCCTAACCGTATCAAGATTTTTATTCTCCTCTCCACTGGGAAAATCATATACGACAATATCCCTGCAGCAGTCCTTTAACGTTTCATATATCTCATCAGCGTAAAAGCCCTTTACTCTTGTGTCCGTTATAATACACAGCTTTTTTTCGCTGATCATAAACGGTTCCAGTTCTTTTGCCAGACTCTTAAAATCCTGCTCATAAACGATATCATAGACAGGATGGTTGTTCATATTGATTGTTAATCTCTGCGACATATAATTTCCTCCACTTAAAAACTTCCCGGCTAAAGCGGGAAGTCTCTCCTTCGTTATCCCAAATCAAAAAGCGCCATGCGAAATGGGGGGAACGTCAAATGTTCCTGAGAAAATCTCCTGAAAATCTCCCGAAATATCAACACTCGCAGGAGTGATAATAAAAATATAATTAGAAATTTTCTGAAGGTTTCCGTTGATTGCATACGTAGAACCAGAAGCAAAGTCAATGATTCTCTGTGCAATCTCAACATCAAGTCCCTCTAAATTCAGCACAACTGTTCGATTAGCCAACAGAGTCTCTGTAATTTCCCTTGCATCTTCCACACTTGTAGGCTTTATCACACATACTTCCATACCGGTGCCAGGTACTTTTTTCACGGGTCTGATAGGCGTTACCTTTTGTGACTGCTTCTTTACTTTCTCTATCGGTTCATCATAATCGTCATCATCGCGAACTGCTCTCATGGGTTTTCTGACCGTATTGTCTACGATTTCTCCCTCGTCATAGAAATCGTCATCATCGTAGTCTCCCTCGTCACTGTTTAAATGCAATGCATCTAAAAACTTGTCCATTACTCCCATAGTTATTTTCCTTTCTCTACGTCATATACTGCCTTACTCCGAAGATACCGGTTCCTACCCTGACATATGTAGCCCCTTCTGATATGGCTACATTATAGTCCCCTGTCATACCCATAGATAAATTTTCCATAGTTATATTATCAATGTTTTCCTCCATAATGTCAACTGCTAATTTTTTTAATTTGCTAAAATAAATTCTGTTTTCTTCAGCATCTTGCACAAAAGGCGCAATTGTCATCAGTCCTTTTACACAAATGTTTGGAAGTTTTGCAATATCTTGCACAAGTTGTCTCACTTCTTCGCACGCTGCGCCAAACTTTGTTTCCTCATTCGCTACATTTACTTCTATCAGGATATTGACACAGACGTTTTTCTTCGCGGCTTCTTTGCTGATTTCCTCTGCCAGCCTCAGCGAATCTACGCTGTGTATCAGATAAACTTTGTCGACAATATATTTCACCTTATTTCTTTGCAGATGTCCGATCATATGCCATCTGATATCCTTGGGCATCACTTCATATTTATCGAGCAGTTCCTGAACCTTGTTCTCCCCAAAGTCCCTGCACCCATATGCATATGCCTCCAAAAGCATTTCCACTGGTTTTGTCTTGCTCACTGCAATCAATGTGACATCTTCCGCTTTTCTTCCTGATTTTTCGCACTCTCTTGCGATAATTTCCTCAACTGCTTTTATATTTTCTCTTATTGTTACTTGTTCCATAATACGCCTCTTTTCCCATTTATACTACCATTAATGATATATAAAATCATCATTGTTTACACTGGATGCATCCAGTACAATCCTGTCATAAACAGTCAAACCATACTTGGTATTCGAACTGACAATAGAATATTCGTCATTCTCGTCCAATATCGTTATCTGTTTAAAGTCTGCATAGCCTTTGTTCATATTATATACGCCCTTCAATGTACCGGATTTGCTGACTGCCATTTTCTCCGTAGATTCCGGCTTGCAGATATAATTTCCGACACTCAGGTTACTGTTGTCTACATAGAATTCATTTTCATCGGAATTATAAACCGTTGTCTCTACAAATTCATAGACCAGATTCCCGTTTTCATCCGGTTTTTCCATCAAAACGCCGTAATTTCCGTTTGCGCCGCCTTTGCTCATATATTCTGCCGGTATGATAAAAAATTCTTTCTCCGCTATGGCTGAATTTGGTATTTTGAGTCCCTGCTTGTCATCTACAACAAGTTCTATGTCCACAAAGCGGTCTGTGCAGAAAGAGACACAGGAGTTATTAAAAATCAACTGTGCGTAATCACCGCCAGTTAGATGATGGATAACGACCTGTCCCCATGAAATCTCCTGCGTCTTGATAAATTTCACTTTGACATATTCTTCCTCCTCAATCTCAGCTGCCCGTTCCGGCTCTATAGGTATCACTAGTGACCAGTTTTCGTCAGTGACCAGTTTTCCGACTGTCGCATTTTTCTCTATTAGGTCATTATTGTTTACCCGCTTTTTTTCATATGTTGTCTGGTCAAACAATTCTGATGTAACCTGTTCCGGTGTCAGCGTCTCATATCCGTCTGTACTATATACTATATAGCCTGTTTTTCCCGCCGTGCATAGTGAAACCATTCCGCCCAGACTGGATTTATTCAGGGTTTCCATATTTTCATACATGCTGATATTTACTAGCTTCATGACGGAACCTTCCAAATCATATTTGAAGTCATACACACTTTGAAACTCCTTGCTGTCAAATATCCTGTCAAACTGTATTACTTCCGATCGAAATTCTCCGAGTTCTTCATCTGTATATGACGCATCCTGCATGTCCCCTGCATTCAAAAGTGTGGCAAGTTTTCCGCTTTCGTCAACAGAGTATATCGTATCTCTCGACGAGACACGCTCACCCTCCCTGATATAATAATTGATATAGCCGGTGTACGGAGACGTTAATAGCTCTTCCTCACGAATTGCCACCCCTGTATATGTTTTTGCCACTGAAAGGGATCCAAGCTGCACTTCATACCCCTGAATCGGTTCGGAATTCAGGTACATAAACAGGATGCCCACAATATAAATTGTCATTGCACCAAATATCATCAACTCTACCCGATTCATGGTTTTTCCGGATTTATTTTGTTTTTTTCTATGTACCTGATGTTTTTGAGCTGCCACAGATAAATTCTCCATTCATACTAAAATCAAGTAAGGAAAAAGCCCCGGCGACAATTCTCCGAGGCTTCACTTTCAAATATATCATTTGTTTCAATTTGTTATAAGGAAACGATTACCTTTGACTTTAAGTCATCAGATAATTCAGCCTCATCTACCGAAACGCTTGCTATAATTTTAAATCCATATGTATTGCTAACGGAATCGAGCTTACTCATGATTTCTTCAAGCCTGTCCGTACCCTCAAGGCACGAAATGTTTAAGAAGCCATCAAAATAAACCTGTTCCAGATCATGATCCTGAGAAACGATACCACGAATGAATCCAACAAATTCATCCGCACTGGCAACGCCATAATCCTTTACATTAATAAGCCTTACTTTGTTATTTAGTTCATACATATGGTCATTGCCTTTGTCAAGATATACGATATTTCCAGAGGCAGTCGACACCTCTTTGTTCACCATATCCAAAATAATTTTTGTCTTGCCTTTTCCCTTTTTTCCTACAATAAGCTGCACCATAGCAATACCTCCTATAATTTGTGTATGTCCAAGGTCTCGTAATCTTGAGACTGTACCTGAACAGTTATACGATATATTTAGCATATCCTTAATCTAATTATAGTTGAATACTCTGAAAAATACAACTTAAACTTTTCATATTTATATATCATTTATATTGCACGTTATTGCCTGCCATCTGTTCCGACAACAGATAAATTTCGCACATAATCTGTTTCAAAATGGACGCTTTCCTGCCTGTTCCATGTCATATTTCTTTTAACAAATCTGTCATTTCCGTATACATTGTCGTCCTGTCGCTGGATTTTAGGACAACGGATATATAAGGATTCCCTGATTTGTCTTTCGAATAGAGAATCAGGCAGTTTCCTGCCGCACTGGTGGTTCCTGTCTTCCCGCCAATCACGGTCACATTTTCGGGGGCGAATGCCTCCCCCTTAATATAGGCGTTGGAATTTTGTATATCAATACTCTTTTCGTTGTTGTCTTTATCATGATATGTGGATATATAATTTGAAGTGTGAATTAACTCCGTGAATTTATCATACTTCAAAACTTCATTGGAAATCAGATACAAATCATAGGCGGTTGTGTAGTGATTCGGGTCTGTAAGTCCATGCGGGTTGACAAAGTGACTGTTTGTAGCACCAAGACTATTCGCCGTATCATTCATAATTTCCGCAAAGCCTTCCACGCTTCCGCCAATGTGTTCGGCAATCATGATTGCCACATCATTGGACGATTTTAACAAGAGCGCATGCAGCGCCTGATCCATGGTCATGGTATCGCCCGTCTCAATGCCTAGTTTCACGGCTCCCGATTCATCAATGTAAACATTGTCTGAGGCGGTAAGGATATCATCCAGATTTCCGTACTTTAAGGCACATAATGCTGTAAGTACCTTGGTAAGGCTCGCAGGATTCAGTTTTTCATGGACATTTTTTGCATAGATTACCTTACCTGTCGTGACGTCAAACAAACCTGCCGCAGCTGCCTGAGACATATCAACCGTTGTTCCTGCGGAAACATCATCTGTCACAATGCACAGATCGGATGCAAAGGCGTCAATTGTCTCGCCCTGTGTGTGTGATGCAACAGAAAAACTTGAATTATTTCTGTTTCTATCATATGCAAAAGAATACTCTTTTGCGCCACACCCTGCAGCATTTGCCGTCAGCATCATAACCAATACAACACATAGAGTCCTGCTAAATTTATTTGTATATTTCACGCCAGTCCAAATCTCCTCTGTCAAGTGACTTAATTAAAAGCTCTGCCGATGCGAGGTTCGTCGCCAATGGAATATTGTGCATATCACAAAGCTTCACCGCATTATTCACATCCGGTTCATGGGACTTAGAGTTCAGCGGATCTCTCAAAAAGATAACAAGGTCTATCTGATTATGCTCAATCTGTGCACAAATCTGCTGTTCGCCGCCCAGATGTCCTGCCAGATACTTATGGATATTGAGATTTGTCACTTCCTCTATAAGTCTTCCTGTCGTACCAGTTGCATACAACTCATTTTTACTCAGGATTCCTCTGTATGCTATACAAAAGTTCTGCATTAATTTCTTTTTTCCGTCATGCGCGATTAAAGCAATATTCATATTTATGCACCTTCCTTTGTCATTTTTATCTAAGAATATTTTAACTCCTTTGCGTTCAAAAATCTATATAATTTATTGTTATTTTTATATTAATTTTAGTTATTGTATTTTCTGATACATTGTAGACGTACATTGAGAACAATCCCCATTCCGATGTAGAGACTGACCAGTGATGTAAGCCCATAGCTCACAAACGGCAGCGGCAGTCCGGTATTTGGAAAAAGACCTGTTGCCACTGAAATGTTCACAAAGCTCTGGAAACCGACAAGCGCAGCCATTCCTGACGCAATACAGGTTCCTGCCAGATCCTTTGCCTTCCTTGCGACATTCAGGCATTCCAGCACAACCAGAAAAAGAAGTACAACAACGGTGCATCCGCCGACAAATCCTAACTCCTCGCCAACAATGGTAAATATAAAGTCTGTCTCCGGTTCCGACACAAAATTACTGTTTTTGACAGAAATCATGTTGTTGTTCAACCCTTTTCCCCACAGCTGGCCGGAGCCAATTGCCATCATAGCATTTGTCTGCTGATAGGCTGTCGTCTGGGCATACTTTTCCGGCTCAAGCCATGCGAGAATACGCTCTTGCTGATAATTGTTAATAATTGTCTGATCCGGCTGCAAAACCATGATAAAAAATATAACTGCCGCCGGCACAGCTACCGCAAGTGTGCCAAATATGAACTTGTAGCTGAGACCACCCACATACCATACAACGCAGAAAATCACCATTACGACTACACTCGTAGACATGTCAGGCTGGTCATAAATAAGGTATAATGGCGGCACCAGTAATATCAGCATTGCTGCAATATTCTTTATGGAGTTCAGCTTGTTACGGTGTTTCATGATAAATTGGGAATAAAACATAATAAGCATTATCTTGGTAAGCTCTGACGGCTGAAACTGTATTCCGCCAATTAAAAGCCAGCGCTTTGCATTGTTCACCTCCCTGCCAAAAAATACAACCATAAGGAGAAACACAATGTTGAGCGCATAGATTCCCCAATGAAAGCGCAGGAAAAAGGAATAGTCAAAAAACGAAAGCACTATCATGATAAAAAAGCCCATGACAAACCCCTGAATCTGTTTGTTCTGAAGTTCCACCTTCGCACTGCCGATTGACAATATGCCAATAATCGTAATTGCCGCCAGCAAAAATATCAGTTTAAAATCATAATCCCTTACTCTGTATTTTTTAAGCATTTTCCTTTTCCCTGTCCTTCATTCCTTACAAATCCTAATTTCGTCATTCAGTCCCGCAAATCCAGAATTGGAATATTGGCATATAAAACAGGTGTCTTTTTCCCGTTTCTTGCCGAGTTTCCCGTCTTTGATATCTGTACTTCCATGCTTGAAGCATCTATCTTCATATACTTTGATATCACTTGCGCAATGTCGTTTTTAATCAGCTCCATCATCTCAGGAGAACAGTTCACCCTGTCTGATATCAGCAAAATTTTAAGTCTGTCCTTTGCTATCTGACTGGATGTTTTTCTTTTAAAAATAGAAAATAAATTCATGCCCGCTCCTCCTGTAGATTTTTTTTGAATAATCCTGAAAACCTTGTCCATATTGTAACATTCTTTCCAAAATCCTTAAAAGGAACCTCTTTGCCTTCAAGGCGCTTGCAGATATTAAAAAACGCTTGTCC
Source organism: uncultured Lachnospiraceae bacterium (assembly GCA_910579275.1). Classification (GTDB taxonomy): domain Bacteria; phylum Bacillota; class Clostridia; order Lachnospirales; family Lachnospiraceae; genus COE1. Next base: position 59,369 of record CAJTTO010000014.1, on the reverse strand, counting down.
GGCATCTGAATTTTTTCCCACGAGCGGCTCGCCCTGATTTGTGGCAATTACGACATTTTCATCATCAGGAACCACGCCGAGAAGCGGCAGCCCCAATATGTCAAGTACATCATCGACAGTCATCATTTCTCCGCGGCGTATCAAATCCTGACGCAGTCTGTTTAAAACCAAATCGACTTTCTTAATCTCATTCGCTTCAAGAAGCCCGATAATCCTGTCCGCATCCCTGATTGCCGAAACCTCGGGGGTTGTCACAACAATTGCATGGTCAGCACCTGCTATCGCATTCTGAAACCCCTGTTCAATTCCTGCGGGACAATCCAGAATTATGTAATCAAACTGTTCCCGCAGACTGTCTATCAATTTTACCATCTGTTCCGGTGTGATACAGTTTTTATCCCTTGTCTGTGCCGCAGGCATCAAAAACAGTCCGGAATGTCTTTTGTCTTTTATCAGCGCCTGTTTTAATCTGCAGTTTCCCTCTATAACATCTACTAGGTTATAGACAATGCGGTTTTCAAGTCCCATCACAACATCCAAATTCCGAAGTCCGATGTCCGCATCAATTAAAACAACACTTTTTCCCAGCTCCGCAAGACCTGTTCCTACGTTTGCAGATGTGGTGGTCTTTCCCACACCGCCTTTTCCGGATGTAACAACAATTACTTCACTCATAGGAATCCTCCATTATCATTAATGGTTCTCCGGACACCAACACTGGTCAGGAATTGTCTGCAGCTATTTCATGACTGTTTCCTTACAGTGTAAAATTGTCCAGCAATTCTTTGGTAATAGACTCCATCTGCACTTTTCCATTGCTGGTGTATGCAATCTTCGGTTCTGCTTTGGGTTTACGAAATCCCCATCTTGCCGTTTTCTGTGGCTGACCGTCATACACAAGATCGCCAATCTGAAGCATGCCTGGGTTCATGTCGAGTGCCACGACGAAATGGTTATTGTTTCCGCCGGCTCCCGCGTACACATCACCTGTCAGTGAGCCAAGCACCACGATATCCTTGCCGGAATATACACGGCTGCCTTCACAGACATCACCCAGAATAATGATACTGTGTTCTGTCTCGATGCTTGCCCCGTCCTTGAGCGTTCCCCTGTAAAACTGTCCGCAGTTTTCATCTTCCTGAAATTTTAGATTGTTCTGTATTCCGAGAAACTTTAAATTCTTCTCCTCATCTTTTCCCATAAGGCATAGTATATTCAAACGCGAATTCTGCGTAATCGCATCCAGTATTTCCCGTTCCTGATTTTCGGTCAGTTCTCTCCCTTCCAAGGAAACTGCCACCGATGCGTTTTTAAAGAAACCATCTGCTTCCCTGAATTTTACTGCAATATTCTCCAGCAAGTCTTTAAATGAACTTGTGTTATCCATAATTACTGATATGCCGTTAGGAAAACTTTTTAAAATAACTGAATTTTTCACATTTGCTCCTTTTGTTTTTCACTGGTCTTTCTTTGACAGCGGTCTTGTGCATGGAAACGTATCCGTGCACAATTAATCTTGTTGTATTCCGCTGACAGTTTCGGGAATCTCTGCTGTACCTGTCAAAAGTTCGTCTTCCCCTGCCAGACCATAGTAATATTTATATACATCCCTTGCAGTCTGTGCTGCGTAATCTGAGCTGTATCCATATGCAATACGCACTGTTATTGATATCTCTGGATTTTCGTAGGGTGCATAACTTAGAAAAACTGCGTGGTTGGTACGGTTCCGTCCCTCCTGCGCTGTACCGGTCTTTCCGGCAACATTTACCGCCAAGTCTTTATAATATTGTTTCTTTTCGATTACGGAACGCATTCCGGCGTGAATGGCATCCCATATACTGTTGTCAATGTCAATCGTATTCCGTACCTCAGGCGTATAATCTTCGATAAGATTGCCCTTTGAGTCTGTCAGCTTGTCCAATATACTCAATTTGAATACGGTTCCGCTGTTCGCAACTGCCGTGACATACCTTGCAAGCCCGACAGTTGTGTAGTTATTGGTTCCCTGCCCGATTGCCGACGGAACGATATATTCATCCGAAAACTTCGGCTCAGATTCCGTTATCTCAATACCTGATTTTTCGGTCAGCCCGAACATATCCGCATATTTTTTCAAGCGCGAAAGCCCATATTCACTGTTATATCCATTGCTGTCCTGTCCGAGCCGGTAGCCCACCTCATAATAGAACACATTGCACGAATTTGCTATCGCATCGGACAAATTCATGGAGCCGTGTCCTGCGGAAGACCAGCATCGAATCGGCGGTTCTATCTTGTCAAAAATGCCTGTGCAGAAAACCGTTTCCGACAATGACGAAATTACGCCTTCCTGCATGGCGGCTACAGCCGATACCATCTTGAAGGTGGAGCCTGGAGCCGTCTCCTGCTGTGTGGCGGCGCTCCACTGCGGCACGGATAAGTCTGCCTGAAGTTTCGCAAAATAATCGGCATCCACGCCGTTTGCCAGCTTGTTGATATCATATCCGGGATAAGAGACAAGCGCCAGCACCTCACCTGTATTGACATCTGTCACGACACAGGAGCCCGAACATGGGTCGAGTGCCAGCTGTGCCGGCGTTATCTGTAATGTTTGTATCATTTCCAACATAAAATTATAAGGATTGCTGACTCCGTTTTTCAATGCAGTAATTTTGCTCTCCTCAACACTGATAATATCCTGCTCCCACAACAGCATGCATACTTGTCTGCCTGTTATCGTCTGGTCACTTATCATATATTTGTACAATCTTTTTGAAAACTTCGTATTGCTGCGGAGATTTTCAACAATGTATTGTATGATGCCGTTAAGTACTTCCGTGGAATCAGAGTACTGGGATGTCACTGAAAGCTTTGCTGTGTCAATCCAGTTCTGGGATATTGCATAAGTCAGATATTCGTTAAGGCTTATGACCTCTTCTGTCGTCCATGCAATGTAAGTCGGATCCTCGCGGTCAATAGCAGAACTTACCAGCACACCTTTGTCCATCAGCATTGAGACAATATAACTCTCATAATTTTTGTATTCCTTGGTCAGTTCATTGTACGGTGTTTTTAATGTAGATAATTCTTCCTCAATGGAAGCAAGTACGCTCTGCTGCTTATCCAGAAAAATCTGGTAGACTTCCTTTTCGGTGTCATAGGCATTCACGTCATTGAAATGGCTGATATCCAGCACATTGTTATTAAAAAGTGCAAAGTAAACATCATCTATAGGAATAATAATATTCTGGCGCGAAGACGATGTCAGCGGATCGTAGTTAAACATATTTCTGGTTTTCGATACGATAATACCCGCTATCTTCTGTTCCAGAATATTGTAAATAGCAACCTGCAGATCCTTGTCCAATGTCAGGTAGACATCATTTCCTGCCTGTGGTTCAACGACATCGGTTGTCTCAATCACCTTTCCAAGATTATCGACATAAATGGTTTCGGAACCTTTCTTCCCCTGAAGTTTTAACTCCATTACCTGCTCGATACCGCCTTTTCCTACGGTATCGTTCATGGTATAACTTTCGTCCTGAAGCGAGAGCTCGGCCAGTTCTTCCGAAGAAATTTTTCCGGTGTACCCCAGAATATGGGAGAAATAATAGGGGTAATTATATCTGCGTATCATATCCTCCTCAATGGCAACACCTTCAAGATCAGGCGCATTTTCCATTATGACAGCAACGGTCTCCAGAGAGACGTCTGTTGCTACTGTCGTCGGGATATATTTCTGGAAACTGTACAGGTTCATTTGGTAGCGAAGTGTCACAAGCTCCAAAATTTCTCTTTTGGTATACCCCTCCTCCGGAACAAATTCACGTTTACCGCCGGCAGTCTCATGATAAGAACCGATTTTAAAACGGTTAATCAGATAGTCCATAATCTCCTGCGCGGAGGCGTTTTTCATGTAATACTTAAAATCATCACTGTCTATCGCAGAAATTCCGTACACATCCGCCTTGAAGCGCAAAAGCCTCGTGCCTTCAACCGTAAACTCATAATCATTGTTTTCATTTAAAATAATGTTAAAATCACTGATTACGTTATCGCCATTATCCTCAATCATATGAATAAGCTTATAAAGCGTTTCATTCAGTTTTTCATTCTTTGTAGAGCCGGACTCATAGACATCTTCTATGGTAACAGAATACGCAAGTTCATTATATGCCAGAAGATTCCCCTTTCTGTCATAAATATTGCCTCTGGTACCCTCAATAATTTTTTCTTTTTGTATCATCAGGCGGAAGTTATCCAGATATGATTCCCCGTTCACAATCTGCAAGTCGAATAACCTGTATATCAAAATTACCGCCATTCCTGCAAACATGATGAATAACAGGAGCAGTCGGGATGTTATCAGATTATACAAACTCTCGCCAATCCTTCTAAACAACTTTGTGGTCACCTCTTTCGATATCATCCATTGTTCTGTTTAACACTAAAATGCATGGATAAATAAACACTGTAACAAATATTGTGTATACAATTTCAGGGAATATAATATTTTTCAGATAAAACAAAAAATCAAATCTTCTTCTCAAAAGGTATAACAGTACATAGCATGTAAAGGAGTACACAAAATCACTGCCGAGAATCAGTACCAAAGGCAGTTTGATGTCCTCCTGAAAAAATATACTGTGAAACACCCCGTTTGCCGCTCCTATGTACAAATAGACCAACGCATAAAAACCGAGAACGTTTCCGTAAAAAATATCCATCAGAATCCCACATAAAAAGCCTACAACCATACCATATTTCTTGCCGTACATAAATCCATACGACACAGTTATGATAATTAATATATTAGGAGAAATGCCCCCGAAACTCAGCGCCTGAAACAGCGTTGTCTGAAGGACAAAACCGCACAATATTACAAAAAATAATATGATATTTCTTTTCATAAACATGCTAATCCTTTATCGGCTAATCTCTTTTATGAATCTTTTATCTGCTGTTTCATTTTTAATATGACAAGAACTTCTTCGAGATGTTCGAAATCAACTGCCGGAGTGATTTTTCCTGACTTTGTAATATTGTTGGAATCCTGGTTAATCTCACTGATATATCCAATCAGGATACTCGGAAGGTACTTGTCACTGATGTTTGATGTAACTACTTTATCTCCGACTTTGACTGTATTTTGTGAGTCAATCAGCTGTTCAAATCCTATGGTTCCTTCCTCCATCAGCTGAAGCGAGCCTGTTACCATCAGAATATCCGAACTAGCAAGCACCATTCCGCTGACATTCGAGTCATCATTAATCACAGCGTTGACTTTTGCCCAATTTGACCCGATATCTACAATTCGACCGACAAGCCCTCCGCCGGCAATCACATTCATGTCAACTGCCAGCCCGTCATCGGTTCCTTTATTAATGGTAAATGCATGAAACCAGTTTCCGCTGTCACGGGCTATAATTCTGGCACCAACCTTATCATAGCCACTGTATTGTTCGTCAAGCTTGTACAGCTCACGCAGATTGTTTAATTCATATTTATCCTGCTGAAGCTGTGTGTTCTGTACAGTCAGTTCTGCGATCTGCTGCTTGAGTTCCTGATTTTCTTCGAGGATAATTCGCAGCTCACCAAGTTCATCCATTCTGACTGACATCCACGTGCCAATGCGGCTGACACCGCTCTGAAACGGAACAACCACATAGCCCACCAGCTTATTTAAGGGCAGTGCCGAATAATCTGTCAAAAAAGTCACTGCCATGAGGGCTACACAGACACACGTTAAAATCAACAGCAGATATTTACTCGGAATAGAGAACTTGTCTCTTTTTCTTTTTACAACCGGACTCATGAATTTTAGCGCCCCATTCCTTCTAAATAAGCGACTGATTTATAGTTATCATCTTTTATAATTTTTGCCAGACCAAGGGCAACACCCGACACCGGATTCTCGCTGATATTTACTTTCAGGCCTGTGCCCTTTGCGATCAGTTCTGCCAGATGCACCACCTGAGATGCACCTCCGGTCAGGTAAATTCCCCTCCTGAAGATGTCTGCCGAAAGTTCAGGCGGTGTTCTCTCGAGAATAACCCTGATGTTGTCAATAATCACATTAAAGTTTTCGAGCATGCTTTCGCTCACTAAATCCGTCGGAATCTCTTTTTCCATTGGAAGCCCTGTTACAATGTCCCTGCCGTATACGATAGCTCCCCGCTTTTCCTCCTCGAGTTCGCGCAAATCAATCTTTACATTCTCTGCGGTCTTGCTGCCGACAATCAGGCTGAACTCCTTGCGAATCGCATTTTTGATGGATTCATCAAACTTTTGTCCGCCTACCTTGATCAGACGGCTAAGCACAATTCCGCCCAGAGAAAGTATCGAAATTTCCGTTGTATGAAAACCTACGTTTACAACAAGAATTCCTTGTGCATTCTTGACATCTATATCAAGCCCAAGACCGTCCGCAACTGCTTTTTCTACCCGCATAATTTTTTTCGCCTTGATGTTCGCATCCTTAACCAAATCGGTAAATGCCCTTTTCTCCACCGCAGTGATATCTGACGGGACTGCCATATAAAACTCGGCAGGCTTTACAGCGCCTTTATTGCAGTCATAGATAAAATTTTTGAGGAGCAGCTGCATATTCTTAATATCCGCAATTACCCCGTTACAAAGCGGATAGGAAATTTCAATGTTAGATGGTGATTTCTCGAACATTTCGAATGCGGAATCACCGTATGCAAATAAATTTTTCTTGTCCTCAATCGCAATCATATTTTTTTCAACAATGACATTGTCTCCATGAGCATTGTAAATCTTAATCGTTCTGGTACCTAAATCAATACCAAATGCGTTGTTAGCCAACATAACAACTCCTTTCTTGTTCTTCATAAAAGTCCTTTTTGTATAAAACTGGTATATCTGTTATCTCCAATGATGATATGGTCCAGCAATGGAATTTCAACCAAATCGGATACTTCCTTTATCTTCTGCGTCACCAACAGATCCTGTCTGCTGGGAGTCGGATCCCCGCTCGGATGATTATGCAGGATCACGATATAAGATGCCTCGTTGCGCATGGCTTTCGTGCAGATGTCCCGCGGCGATATCAATGTCGCATTGAAGGTTCCTGTCGACAGGACAGACTCCTGCAAAATATGTCTTCTGGCATCCAGAAGCACTAAAATCAGCTGTTCTGTCTCTCTGTGGCGCATCTTTTCCATATAATAAGCTGCAACTGTCTCAGGCTTGTCAAAAGCCAGATCCGGTCTTGCCTGCATGTTGGAAGTCCTTTTGGCAATCTCTGCAATACATAACAGCTGAACAGCTTTCACTTGTCCAATTCCCGGTATCTGCATCAAATCCTTGATGTTAAAATGATACAGCCCCAGAAGTCCCATTCCGTCACCTGCCCGTTTCAGGATATCCCGCCCAAGCTCGATGGGGGTTCTGTCCCTAGTTCCGGTTCGGAGCATAATAGCAAGAAGCTCGGCATCCGAAAGACTATCCGGTCCAAGCCTCATAAATTTGTCATAAGGCAGCTCATCCTTTGCATATAATTCTTTAAAAAGACTCATTTTTGTACGCCCTGCTCTCATAAAAAGCGCATATCAAAACCAAAATTTGGCTTTCTTAGTTATATTACCACACGAATTTGCATCTGTACATAAAAAAGATTAGTTTTTTTTCGACACAAATCTTGTTTAAGAAGAATTTCTTGGAAATTTTAGGAAAATCTTATAAACTGTTTCGGATTAATCCAATTGGACAAGCCCTGCGTCAACGATACTCTGAAGTGTTTTCATAATTCCAAAACGTGCATGTTCAAACGTAAGCCCTCCCTGAAAATATACTGCATACGGCGGTTTAATGGGCGCATCCGCACTCAGCTCGATTGAGGAGCCGGAGACAAACGCACCTGCCGCCATGACAACCGGACTGTCATATCCCGGCATATCCCATGGCTCCGGCGTCACAAAGCTGTCAACGGGCGCTGCTGCCTGAATCCCTTTGCAGAAAGCAATGACCCCTTCCGCCGTTCCGAACTCGACAGCCTGAATAATATCATGGCGCGATTCGTTGCTGTCAGGAACAACCTTAAATCCAAGCTTTTCATAGATATTTGCCGCAAACACTGCACCTTTCAGTGCACCTGCAGTAACTGTGGGCGCAAGGAACAATCCGTGATAAAAATCCCGCAAAATCCCAAGTGAAGCGCCAACTTCTTTGCCAAGTCCGGGTGATGTGAGCCTGTATGCCGCATTTTCCACACACGATTTCTTTCCTGCAATGTATCCGCCTATCGGTGCAAGACCGCCGCCTGGATTTTTGATTAAAGAGCCGACCACCATATCTGCCCCGACATCTGTTGGCTCCTGCCGTTCCACAAACTCGCCATAGCAGTTATCGACCATACAGATTACATCCGGCTTGATTTCCTTGATGAACGTTATCAGCTCCCCGATTCTGCCGACCGAAAGTGTCGGTCTGGTCTGATATCCTTTGGAGCGCTGTATGGTTACAAGCCTTGTTTTCTCATTTATCGCATTTTTGATCTTTTCAAAATCAAAACCGCCGTCCGGACATAAATCCACCTGCCTGTATGATATACCATACTCTGCAAGGGAGCCTTTTGACGGTCGGATTCCGATTACTTCCTCAAGGGTATCATACGGTTTCCCGACTGGTGAAAGCAGCTCGTCCCCCGGACGCAGATTACTCATAAGCGCCAGTGCCAGTGCATGTGTGCCGCATGTTATCTGCGGTCTCACAAGGGCATCTTCCGCATGGAAAAGAGATGCGTACACTGCCTCCAATGTCTCTCTGCCAAGATCGTTGTAGCCATAGCCTGTCGTGCCCAGCAGGCATGCCTCACTTACCTTGTTGTCCTGCATTGCTTTTAATACCTTTAGCTGGTTATACTCGGCATTCTGGTCAATCTCATCGAACCTTGGTTTCAAACGGTTCAATATTTCTTTGCAAAAGCGGTATACCTTATCCGATATTCCAAGCTCCTTATATATGTTCTCCATTCTTTTTTCCCTTTCGTAATGCTGCCTCTATATAGTTTAACATTTTTTCGTCATCATATGCAAATTTGTCTTTTTCAATCCAAATAACATCACGTTCCCGCCGGAACCATGTAAGCTGTCTTTTTGCAAAATGGCGCGTATCGCGTTTGATTGTGCCGACAGCCTCCTCCAGCGTCATTTCACCCATAAGATAGGATATGATTTCCTTATAGCCAAGCCCCTGCATGGCAGTGGAATCCCGCTTGCAGCCAATTTCCATCAAATGCCGCACTTCGTCGACAAGCCCGTCCTGAATCATCCTGTCCACGCGCTTCTCGATATTATCATACAAGTTCTCCCTTTTATCGGTAAGGACAAAGTAATAAGAGTCATATGCGGACTGCTTCACGCGTTCGGATGCATTGTGCGCAGAGATTTTCTGCCCTGTCTGCCGGTTGAACTCGATGGCGCGAATCACGCGCTTTATATTGTTGGCATGGATTTCCTGTGCGGCCTGCGGGTCGCATTCCTTCAATATGTCATGGACATATTGTGCCCCTTTTTCACAGGCAAGCGCCTCAAGCTCTGACCGAAGTGCTTTGTCCTCACCGCTTTCCTGAAAATCAATATCGTAGAGTACTGACTGGATATAAAATCCGGTGCCGCCCACAATAATCGGAATTTTTCCTTTTCCGTAAATCTCCGCAATTGCCTGTTTTGCGTAGTTTTGGAACAGGACAATGTTGAACTCCTCTGTCGGGTCTAAGAGGTCGACCAGATAATGTTTTATCCCCTGCATCTCCTCCGGACGGATTTTTGCCGAACCGATATCCATATGCCGGTATACCTGCATAGAATCCGCGGAGATAATTTCACCGTTTATGGCTTTTGCCAGCGCTATGGAAAGTTTTGTTTTTCCGGCCGCGGTAGGTCCTGTCAATATTATGAGTTTATTTTGCATAAGATTCTGAACTCCTTTAAACGATGCGTTTAAACTTTTTCTCAATTTCATACTTTGACATGGAAATAATTGTCGGTCTGCCATGCGGACAGTTATAAGGATTGTCCAGCTCAAGCAGCTGTCCGATTAGTGTATCCGCCTCCTCATAAGTAAGCGACTGATTGCCCTTGACTGCTGCCTTGCATGCCATGGATGCAATTTTTTCCCGTATAATCTGTGGAACACCACGCACAGGACTTTCGGACATCTGAGTCAATACCTCTTCAAAAAGCCCCTTTATATCATGACCAAACAGGTCAATAGGCACGCCCCTGATGGCAAATGCATTCATGCCGAAATCTTCAATCTCAAATCCAAGTTCTTCGAAATATTGCTGATAACTACTGATTAGTGCAGCTTCTTTCGGTGTGACGCTAACCACGACCGGAGGGGTCAAAATCTGCGTGTAAATTTCGTTGTTCTCAACCTTCTTTAATATCTGCTCATACTTTACTTTTTCATGTGCAGCATGCTGGTCAATCATCAGCATTTTATCACGGTACTCAATAATCCAATAAGTGTCAAAAATCTGACCTACAATACGGTATTCCTGCCGCGCTTCTTTTGTCAGTATCTTTTCGTCAAAGAAATTTAACTGTTCCGGTTTTTCAATGATAATTTGATCTTTTGTCTTGATAACGCCAAGGTTTTTGGTCTCGTTTTCCCGTGGGGATGTACCTATTATTTTCCCGAATACTGGAGATGGCGCGGAAAATTGATTTGCGTTTGGGCTTTTCTCCACTGGCGGCTGATTGGCTCGATTGTCCACAAAAAAGCTGTCCTCCGCAGCCTTGCCATGATACAAGCTTTCCCCTGCTTTGTCTGCTTTATCAGCATCCCCTTTCCGGTCATAACTGCTGGCATTCATGCCTGAAGGCTCTTTTGCAGAAGGTTCTTTTGTAGAAGGTTCTATGGGGACATTTCCGTAGCCGCTTTCCTCACGCAGAATATTTGGTATATTTTCTGCCGTCTTTCGTTCTCGCTCAAAAGGCTCCGGTGCACTTATCTTGTCTGCCTTTTCTTTTTTTCCTGTCCTTTTGTCTGCCCCAAGCGTGGCATCTGGTATCATTTCCTGCTGTGACAGGAAGTCCGCAATGTTCTCGGCAATCATTTTATATATACTGTTCTGGTTGGAAAAACGCACTTCCATCTTTGTCGGATGGACATTGACGTCTACACTCTCTGCAGGAACGGTAATATGTATCACGCAAAACGGATATCTATGCTGCATCATGTAGGGTTGATATCCCTCCTCAATCGCTTTTGATATAATTTTGCTTTTGATATATCTGTTGTTCAGAAAGAAGTTTTCAAAATTCCTGTTTGCGCGGTTCAGCGTCGGTTTTCCAAGAAATCCCTCAAGTACGATATTCTCATCAACCACCTGAAACTCCATTGTCTCATTTGCGATATCCCTCCCGAAAATGCGGTAGATTATCGCTTTCAGGTCCCCGTCACCGTTTGTATAAAACTTCGTCTGCCCATTTACGACATATTTAAACGAAATCTCTGGTCTTGACAATGCCATGTGCTCCATTAAATCCGTGACATAGCTCGCCTCTGTCATTGCGGTCTTTAGAAACTTGCGCCGCACTGGCGTATTGAAAAATAAATTCCGCACAATAAAGGTCGTCCCGTCCGGAGCGCCCACTTCCTCAAAGGAAGTTTCTTTTGCCCCCTCAAGACAGAAACGCGTTCCTGTCATGTCCTCTTTTGTTTTTGTGACAATTTCAACTTTTGACACGGCTGCAATACTTGAAAGTGCCTCCCCGCGAAATCCCATACTGTGCAGGCTCATCAGGTCGGCAACAGAACTGATTTTGCTTGTGGCATGACGCAAAAAGGCATTCCTCAGCTGCCTGTGTTCAATTCCTGAACCATCATCCGTCACACGTATGAACTCGATACCGCCATCCTTAATCTCAACTGTTATCGCATGTGCCCCTGCATCCATGGCATTCTCCACCAGTTCTTTCACCACACTTGATGGCCGCTCCACCACCTCGCCGGCTGCAATCTTGTCTATTGTGGCATCATCCAACACATGAATCTCAGCCATATTTTGCGCCCCTTTCCTTATCTTTTATAGTATCTCCCATGACGCCTTTGGCAGCGCAGTTACCAACGGTTTTTCAGTTTGTTCTGCAGTCGGTACAATGTATTCAGCGCGTCGAGCGGCGTTAGGTTTGAAATGTCAATTTCTTTGAGTTCATTTACAATGTCTTCATCCTTGACGGTATCAAACAAGGTCATCTGCCCAAGATCGACATCATCATAGTGTTTCGGTTTCTTTTTATCACCTTTCGTGTCCACGGCAATGCTCTGTACTTTTTCCGTTATATCATTGTCGCTGAGCTGATCCGCAATTTCCTTTGCGCGGTCAATAACCATATCCGGTACCCCGGCAAGCTTTGCCACCTGTATTCCATAACTTCTATCCGCGCCGCCCTTGATAATCTTTCTCAGGAAAATAATGTCATCTCCCTTTTCTTTTACTGCGATGCAGTAATTATTGACATTATTCATTTTCCCCTCAAGCTCGGTTAACTCATGATAATGCGTGGCAAACAGCGTCTTGGCGCCCAGTATCTTTTTGTTGCTGATGTGCTCTATCACTGCCCATGCAATGCTCAGCCCGTCAAACGTGGAGGTTCCGCGCCCAATTTCATCAAGTACCAATAGGCTTTTGGGTGTGGCATTGCGTAAAATATTTGCGACTTCATTCATTTCCACCATAAAGGTACTCTGGCCGCTTGCAAGGTCATCGGAAGCACCCACTCTCGTAAAAATCCTGTCTACAATACCAATGTTGGCGCTTTTTGCAGGCACAAAGCTTCCGAGCTGCGCCATCAGTACAATCAGCGCCGACTGTCGCATATAGGTAGATTTTCCCGCCATGTTGGGACCGGTAATTACCGCGATACAGTGATTGGCGTTATCAAGAAAGGTATCATTTGAAACAAACATATCATGGTCAATCATTTTCTCCACTACAGGATGTCTGCCCTCCTTGATGTCAATTATTCCTTTGTCATTCAGCTCTGGTCTAACGTAATGATTCTGCTCGGCGACAACGGAAAGTGCGGAAAAAACATCCAGACGTGCCACTGCCTTTGCAGTTTTTTGTATACGCTCAAGCTGTGCCGCAATATCATCCCTGATTTTACAGAACATGTCATACTCCAGAACATTCAGCTTGTCCTCAGCATTTAATATGGTATCCTCTAACTCTTTCAGCCGGGGTGTTGTATAGCGCTCTGCATTGACAAGCGTCTGTTTCCTGACATAATCATCAGGGACAAGATGCCGAAAGGAATTTGTAACCTCAAAGTAATAGCCAAATACCTTGTTATATTTAATCTTAAGTCCTTTAATGCCGGTTCTTTCCCTGTCCGTCTCCTCAAGCTGTGCAAGCCAGCTTTTTCCTTCCGTTTTTGCCCTTCGCAGGCGGTCAATATCCTCGTCAAATCCCTCTCTGATGATGCCGCCTTCCCGTATTGTGACAGGGGGTTCCTCACAAATAGATTGCTTAATGAGTTGAAACAAATCCTCAAGCCCGTCAATCTGTTTGTCAATTTCCTGTAAAAGTTTCGTGTCAAAATCCTTGAGAACCGTCTTGATATGCGGAAGCATTTCCATGGAGTTGGCAAACGATATCAAGTCCCTTGGATTCGCTGACTTGTAACTCACACGGCCAAGCAGACGCTCCATATCATATATAGGATTCAGGTATTCTCTGATTTCATCCCTTGACACAGTATTTTTGCTGAGCTGTTCAATGGTATCAAGCCTGTCATTAATGTCTTCCATATTAATAAGAGGCTGTTCAATATCTGTCCTGAGCTGTCTTGCTCCCATCGCTGTCTTTGTCCTGTCAAGCACCCACAAAAGAGATCCTCGTTTCTGCTTTTCCCGCAAAGTCTCTGTAAGCTCAAGATTGCGTCTCGTGGAACTGTCAAGCAGCATGTAGCGGCTTGCAAGATAAGGTGTAATATGCGTGATATGTGTAAGCTGTGTCTTTTGTGTCTCCAAAAGATACTGCATCAATACGCCGGATGCCGTCAGGCCGGATGGAAAATCCTCAAGACCAAGTCCTGCAAGCGTGTTTACCTTAAAGTGCTCCATCAGGCACTTCCGGCAGCCATCCTCGTCAAAGTACCATGGTTCAAGTGGATAGACCGCAATTTTCAGGCGGTTTTTTAAGTCTTCCACATCCATGCCGCTCATCATCAACGCGTCATTGCAGATGATTTCCGTAGGCATATACTTGTATAGCTCATCCATGAGTTTTGACAATCCGTCTACCTCTGTCATATAAAAATCGCCGGTTGTCACATCCGCTATGGCTATGCCGATGTTGTTTGGGAAGTGTGAAATACACATGATATAATTGTTTCTTGATTCCTCAAGTGCCTGTGCATTCAAGTTTGTTCCCGGTGTTACGATGCGGATTACTTCGCGCTTTACCAGTCCTTTTGCAAGCTTCGGGTCCTCTACCTGCTCACAGATTGCAACCTTGTAGCCTTTTGATACCAGTTTGTTTAAATAACCGTCCACTGCATGATAAGGTACGCCGCACATGGGTGCCCGCTCCTCCATCCCGCAGTCCTTTCCCGTTAGCGTCAGTTCCAGCTCTTTTGACACAAGCTTTGCATCATCAAAAAACATTTCATAAAAATCACCGAGTCTGTAGAAGAGAATGCAGTCTTTGTACTGCTTTTTTGTTTCCACATACTGCTGCATCATCGGCGTCATTCCAGCCATATCTTAACCTTACCTTTCCTTATTTATCTTTCGAAGCAAGCTTTTTCGCCCGTTCAAGCGCCTCGTCAATGTGTGCGCAGAAATTTTCCTGACCGACTTCCCTTGTAAAGCCCGCCTTGTCCATGACCGCCTTAGGCTGTTCATTTACGTGCGAAAGGATGATTTGTACATTCTTTTTCGCATACTTTTCGTATAGCTGCTCCAGCGAGTGCATTGCAGTCGCATCAATCGCACTCACACTTCGCATACGGAGAATCAAAAACTGCGTATCGTCTTTTATTGAAATATTTAAGATTTTGTCTGCTGCCGCAAAAAACATCGGCCCAGAAATTTCATATACACGTGTATGCGCAGGAACTTCGCGAAGTGCAATGCTGTCAGGGTCATCCTCCTCGTCAACATATTTCCAGCCTTCAACTTCGGTGACATCGCTCATACGTTTCATGAAAAGGATTGCTGCCAGCAAAATACCAACTTCAATCGCCACTACCAGATCAAAAACAACCGTCAGAATGAATGTAGTGACAAGCACGATGATATCACTCTTTGGTGATGACTTACACAGGTTGACAAATGTTCTCCACCCGCACATATTATAAGCTACCATAAACAAAATTGCCGCAATGCAGGGCATTGGAATCAGTGCCGCATAAGGCATCAATACTACAAGAATCAGTACAAGCGTAACTGCATGAACCATGCCGGCAATTGGCGTGCGTCCTCCGTTTTTAATGTTTGCAGCTGTTCTGGCAATCGCGCCTGTTGCAGGAATTCCGCCAAATAATGCCGATCCAACGTTTCCAATTCCCTGCGCAATTAATTCCATGTTGGAACGATGTTTTGAGTTTATCATACTGTCGGCAACCACACATGAAAGCAAAGACTCAATCGCGGCAAGTATTGCAATTGTAAACGCATCCGGAAGAAGTCCGCCGATATCGCCAAAAGTAACATGAGGCATATGAAAACTCGGAAGTTTATTGCTGATTTCATATAAATCACCGATTGTATTGACATCCATATGAAGAAACTTTACGATAACAATACCCACAATAACTGCTATCAGTGAGCCGGGAATTGTCTTGTTGACATAAGGCCACAAAATCAGAATCGCAAGACATACCAGCCCTACGATAAGTGCCTGCACATTGATTGTTGTAATATTTTTGACAACCGCCTCTGCCTTTTCCATGGTTTCAATTGTCTGTGTGCCTGCCGGATAGGTAAGACCGAGAAAATCCTTAATCTGTCCGATTGCGATTGTAACTGCAATTCCTGCCGTAAAACCAGTTGTGATGGTATAGGGAATATACTTGATTAGATTTCCCAACCTTAAAAATCCCATCACCACGAGAATAATGCCTGCAAGAATCGTGGCAACAATTAATCCGTCCATACCCTTCTGGGCAACAATTCCTGCGACGATCGTCGCAAACGCTGCCGTAGGTCCCGCAATCTGCACGCGGCTTCCGCCAAAAAATGAAATCAGAAAACCTGCGACAATCGCTGTATAGATACCCTGTTCCGGTCCCACACCCGATGCAAGCGCAAGCGCAATAGACAATGGCAGTGCAATAATGGCAACAATAATGCCTGCGACAACGTCCTTTATAAATTGTTCCTTTGTGTATGTTTTCATCACCGAAAACAACTTTGGTTTTAACTTTTCCATAATATCCCCCCGTTCCTGTGATATGCTCCTCATTGGTAATTATTAAATTTTTATTAAGCAAACATTTTTACTATATACCTAATTGAAGTATATTTCAATAGACTAATTGAAAATCACTTCTCCCGTATAGTAAAATCCATGTGCCTCGACGAGCTTAACGTTTACTATTTTCCCAATAAGAGATTTGTCCCCCGGAAAATGAACAATCGCATTATTCGAAAGCCTTCCCGATACAAGGGAAGCATCATGCGCATTGATTTCCTCCACAAGTGCAGGGTGCACTTCACCCGCAAGACGTCCTACTCGACTCCTTGCTGTTTCCTGTACAACTTTTAAGAGCCGGTCAAAATTTTCTTTAATTTCCTCCTCACTTGCAGGATTTGGCATCATGGCAGCAGGCGTGCCTGTCCTCTTGGAATAAATAAAGGTAAATGCGTTGTCGTACTGCACTTCCTTTACTACTGCAATCGTCTCCTCAACATCCTCTGCCGTCTCTCCCGGAAAGCCTACAATAATATCTGTCGTAAGCGATATATCGGGTATTTCACGTCTGATCTTGTGGGCAAGCGCAAGATACTGTTCCTTTGTATACCGTCTGTTCATTGCTTCCAATATTCTGGTAGAGCCAGACTGAAGCGGCAGATGCAGATGCCGGCATATTTTCTTGGAATGTTTCATTACTTCAATTAACTCGTCCGACAAGTCTTTTGGGTGTGAAGTCATAAAGCGTATCCGTTCCAGCCCTTCAATTTTCTCCACTTCCTTTAATAACTGTGCAAAGGACATGGGACTATCCAGATTTTTTCCGTAAGAATTGACATTCTGCCCCAGAAGCATGACTTCCACAACACCCTCTGACACAAGCTTTTCAATTTCTCTGATAATGTCCCTTGGATTTCTGCTCCGTTCCCTTCCGCGCACATAAGGAACAATGCAATAACTGCAATAATTATTGCATCCATACATGATATTGACCCCTGACTTGAAAGAATACTTTCGTTCTACCGGAAGATCCTCCACTATCTTGTCAGTATTGTCCCAAATATCAATAATCATTTTGTCAGAATTGTACATTGACACAATAAGTTCTGCAAACTTGTAAATATTGTGCGTTCCAAATATTAAATCTACAAATGAATAGCTTTTTTGTATCTTTTCAATTACAGTTGGCTCCTGCATCATACATCCACAGAGTGCTACCTTTTTGCGCGGGTTCTTTTTCTTCATGCTATGTATCAGTCCAAGTCTGCCATAAACCCTCTGATTGGCATTGTCGCGGACTGTACAGGTGTTGTAAAATACGAGATCCGCCGATTCGTCATCTATCATCTCAAAACCAATGTTTTCAAGAATGCCAATCAGTTTCTCACTGTCCTTTGCGTTCATCTGACAGCCGAACGTCTCCTCGTCTGCCGTCAGGCGTCTGCCAAGTTTCTCACTCTCGGCATTTACGATTTCCCGCGCTTTTTTTATAAAATAGTACTGACGCATCGGTTCCTCAGAGGGCGCATCATTTCTCAAGTCGATTGTTTCTAGTATTGTTTCTAGTTCTTCATTCTTTATCATTTTTTATCTGCCTTTCCCTGCATAACCATATCATGAAAATGTTTTTCTCCACAGGTGCGCCGGACATTCATCAGATTTACCAACAAGTAACCAGCGTGCCCTATGCACAAAAATTTAGAAGAGGCTCCTATGTATGCCTCTCCTATGCTGTTCTTTTTTCTAGTTCTTCAACTCGTTTTGATAATTCTTCAATTAGCTTCAGCAATAATGATGTATTATCATTCTCAAGCTTTGTGATACGATAATATTGGTTTAGGTCATCTAGATTTTTCTGAACCCTTTGCACCTGTTTTTCCAAAATAGTCCTTGTCCGCTCCAATTCATCCAAAATCAGACCCTCTGATTTCAACAGCTTCTTATCCATCTTATCCAGAAGTTTTGTCTCTGACTTCTCAAGACGCTCGTCCACCTTGTTCAGTATGGATGTCTCTGACTTCTCAAGGCGTTCATCCACCTTGTTCAGTATGGATGTCTCCGACTTCTCAAGGCGTTCATCTACCTTGTTTAATATGGATGTCTCCGACTTCTCAAGGCGTTCGTCCACCTTGTTCAGCATGGATGTCTCCGACTTCTCAAGGCGCTCGTCCACCTTGTTCAGTATGGATGTTTCTGATTTCTCAAGGCGCTCGTCTACCTTGTTCAGTATGGATGTCTCCGACTTCTCAAGGCGTTCATCTACCTTGTTTAATATGGATGTCTCCGACTTCTCAAGGCGTTCGTCCACCTTGTTCAGCATGGATGTCTCCGACTTTTCAAGGCGTTCATCCACCTTGTTTAATATGGATGTCTCTGACTTAAATAAGGCAGCTTCCATTATGCCTTTTAAAATATCAATATCTTTTGATTCTAACATTGAATCATCCTCTCTGCTTATCATATGCTGTCATTTTTTTCTACACTTAGATTATACCAAATTAAAGAATATTTTCAAGCAATAATGATTCACTCATCAAATGTTTTATGATATATTTATTTCAGAGTAGATTTACTGCTGAACAGTTCGTTGAGAAAAAATGATTTTAGACATGCTCTAGAAAGGGGAACTTAACATGCAAAAAGAAATTAATACCGAAGAATACTTGGAATACATTCTTGACCAGACAAAAAATATTCTGGCGATTGATAGTCCGTCCGGCTTTACGAAGAAAGCTGCAGACTATGTAATGAACGAATACGCCGCTCTTGGCTATACGCCTGTCAAAACGGTAAAGGGAGGGATACTCTGCGAAATCGGAGGGGATTCCGCCAACAATGACGCGCTTATGATGGAAGCCCACATCGACACACTCGGCGCCATGGTGTGCGAAATCAACGCAAACGGATATCTAAAGCTGTCACCTATCGGCGGAATGAATGCAAACAACGCCGAAGCTGAAAACTGCCGGATTTACACGCGCGAAGGAAACATTTACACCGGCACATTCCAGCTGTGTGATGCATCGGTTCATGTAAACGGAAAGTTCAACAAGACATCCCGCTCCTATGATACGATGGAAGTTGTCCTCGACGAGAAAGTGGAAACAGACAAAGATACACTTGCACTCGGAATTATGCCGGGTGATATGGTCTGTTTCGACCCGCGTACTACCATTACGGAAAGCGGATATATCAAGAGCCGCTTTTTGGATGACAAGCTCAGTGTCGGGATTCTTCTCGGTTTTGCAAAGTATGTGAAAGAGGAAAATATAAAGCTGCCCAGAAAAGTGTACCACCACATCACCGTATATGAGGAGGTCGGACATGGAGGAGCTGCCTCGATCCCTGAAGACGTGTCAGAAGTACTATCTGTTGATATGGGATGTGTCGGTGATGGCCTCTCCTGTACAGAGCATCAGGTTTCCATTTGCGCAAAAGACAGTTTCGGTCCATACAATTATGAGGTGGTCTCTGACCTTATCGCCGCTGCCAATCGTCAAAATCTTGATTTTTCCGTTGATGTGTATCCGCATTATGGTTCTGATGCGGATGTGGCACTCAATGCAGGATATGATGTAAAGCATGGACTTATCGGTTCTGGCGTATACGCCTCACACGGCTACGAAAGGAGTCATAAGGATGGTGTCTTGAACACGTTTCTGCTGCTGACGGAATACTTGAACGAAGCACCGTTATGACAATTTCAAATATTAAGAAACATCAAAGCATTGGTTTTGCCTTGATGTTTCTTAACATTTTTACACTGCCCTGTTAAGGTGAATGTGTTCTGTTAAACATTCAATATTCTTTCCCGATATCTTTCACCCCGTACAATTCCTTAAAATGATCCAAATCTTTTTGATTCCTTATAAGCATGACCTCCTCAAACTTTCCGGTTCGGCTATCCTTGAACCCGGCAACCTGTTCCCCGTTGCAAATGCTGCATTTCAGAATAGGAATCTGATTTTCCTTGTCATAATATACTTTCTTTTCTTTTTTCTTAAACATCCTTGCCACCCGACTATACGTTAGAAAACATGGACTGCTTTTCCTGCAAACAATCTGAAAAAGCAGTCCATAAATGATTATAACGACAATATTTTCTTCAATATATTATAGATATCTGCTCTTGTCTCAGCATTGTTGGTATATTCACGCGAAATTGCTGTTGCATTTTTGGTATATGGCGAAGCCACTGTTGAAATGCACTTAAACTGTCCCCATGGCAGCAGCGAGACATCCCTGTTATAAACCTCCCATATCTCCTTTTTGTTCCATGTATACTTTCCAAGAAGCTTGTTGTCCTTTTTGGAGTAATAAAATGTAACCGGATTGTCTGAATAATACAGCATTACCGGACGCTTGTCATAGTATGTATAGATTTCCCGTCCTGCGCCATCAAATATTTCCGGAATACCGTCGCCGGTCACGTCAATCAGCGCAAACTTCTCACTGTAGCTTTCCATAAACTCAAGCTGCATACGGTATGCGTCGGCAAAATCTTGCAGGTTATCCAGCGCTTTCTGCTTTTCTGTTTTTGCAGGCTCTATCTGTGTCACCAGATAAGGACCCGGTATATAGTATGCGCCGTTCAAATCAACTTGAAAAAATCCGTTATCCGTAATTCCGTTTACCCGCACATTCGTAAATCTGTCAAGATATGTCACAACAGGTGTAAATAAATCAGGCGCTGCGTACACAGGCGTGGCGGATGTGGAATACAATTCCATCACCTCAATCGGTGTCACATTGAACGCATATGCCGTAGCGGGTGGTTTTAATGCCAGAACCGCTCCCAATAAAATCGCCAGTATCATTATTTTTCTTATTTTTTTCATTGCTCTGCATCCCCTTTCCTTCTATGCCTTTTCCACTTCTGTAAAAACAAGTTCATCTTCATCATAGCATTCTCCCAGACATACAAGACGGAGAAAATCATTAAATTCCCTGCAAAGCGTATCCCCCCAAGTACCCATACCCGTGCGGAGCGCTTCAGGGTTCATATCGTCCCAGTCATCAATCCCCAATTCATATAGCACATCATAAATTGCCTCATGATGAATATCAACTACGCATCCCTCGACGAGGTCATACAGCACTAGATAACCATAAAATTCCCCAAGGAAAATGTATCCTGCTTTCAGAAACGCGTGATTCCCTTCCCTGTCAAAGTCTTTGAGCCGGCTTAGCCATTCTGCTGCATTTTGTCCGCCAAAATTATGCCACTCCATACCCACCAGCACTCCGGAGTCATTGTCCCAGTCCCTTTGCACATACTGATTCTGCTCGCGTGAAAAAGTTTCTTCAAAAGAACAGGCAAACTTATCCCCGCAAAAAGCAATATAAACCGTCAAATCCGACAGGCAAAAGCTCTGCAAAAACTCCCTGTACTGCTGCGGAACAGCATAGCCAAGCGCTTTATCAATCTCCTGTAAATCGCCATCTGTCAAGTTAGATTTCTGCAGTGGCCCCGAAAAAAGTTCCGGCTCCCGTTCCTGAAGCTTTGTTAAGAATTCTTCTGCTTTTGTCATACCACACATTCCCCTTCCTAACTGATATCTTTAAAATGAAACTCCTTTTCCCCCGCAGCGTATTCGCGGACGGTCTGTCCGTTCCCATATAGCTTATATTTATAAGTCAGCAGGCCTTCAAGCCCTACGGGTCCCCTTGCATGAATCTTTCCGGTGCTGATGCCGACTTCCGCACCGAACCCATACCGGAATCCGTCTGCAAAGCGTGTCGAACAGTTCTGGTACACCCCGGCAGAATCCACCATCTTCATAAAATGCTCGGCCGCATCCTTATCCTCTGTGATAATGCAGTCCGTGTGGTGCGAACCGTATTTATTAATGTGCCAAATCGCCGCTTCAATGTTCTCGACTGTTTTAGCGGAAATAATTAAATCGAGATACTCTGTTGCAAAATCTTCCTCCACTGTCGGAATTCCCTCATATTTGTCCAATATGTCTTCCGTGGCGCGCAGTTCAATTTTGTTTGCCCGAAACGCTTTTGTCAGCTCTGGCATCAGCCTGTCGACTGCATCCTTATGTATCAAAAGCGTCTCAACTGCATTGCAGGCAGCCGTGTACTGCGTCTTTGCATCAATAATAACCGGAACCGCCTTGTTAATGTCAAAATCTTTGTCAACATAGATATGGCAGATTCCGTCCGCATGCCCCATGACCGGTATCTTCGTGTTGTTCATTATGTACTGTACAAAAGCGTTGGATCCCCTTGGTATCAGTAGGTCAACGGACGCATGGCAGGAAAGCAGTTCTGATATTTCATCGCGCTGCTCTGCCTGAAAAAGGCAGTTTTCTGGCAGACCGCATGTGATGCAGGCCTGATAAATCAGCGAAAACAGCACTTTGTTTGTGTGCTTTGTCTCGCTTCCACCTTTTAAAATCGCACAGTTTCCGCTCTTGATGCAGAGGGATGCAATCTGTACCAGCGCATCTGGCCTTGCCTCAAAAATTACGCCGATAACACCGATAGGACAGCTTTCCCGGACAAGCGTAAGTCCCTCGTCCAGCTCCCGTATAAACTGTGTCTCATAGACTTTGTCTGGCAGTGCAATCAGGTTTTCTATTCCTTTTGTCACATCCGCAAGCTTCTGGGCAGTAAACTTCAGCCGCTTTACGACGGCATCCGGAATATTGTTTTTTTCCGCTTCCTCCAAGTCCTGTTCGTTTGCCCTGAAAATTTCCTGCTGATGCGCTATCAGCGCTTTTGCAATTTCTGCAAGCGCACCGTTTCTTGTCTCCGCGGACTTTGATGCCATGAGGGTGCTGTCAAGTTTCATTGCCGCCGCTTTTTCCTTTATCGTCATGTAAATCCTCCTGTCCTATCAAAGGAACTGTCAAGAAATAACTTGATTGTTCCTAAATTCTTAAAAAGGAATAGATAATCTCCTCCGTTACAATCTTATCCATCCTGATATCATATTCTTTTCTTGGTATCTCATCAACAATCTGACATGCATATGCAAGCGCCATTGTCGAGAGCTGTCGTTTGTTGACAAGGTATTTGTCATAAAATCCCTTTCCGTAACCCACACGATAGCCTGATGTGTCAAATGCAACCCCTGGCATAATGACCAGCGTATCTTCCTTTGGCTGAAACTTGTAGCGCAGCTTCATATCTTCCTTTGGTTCCAGAATGTCCATATAGCCCCGTTCAAGCTGTCTTACCGACACAATCTGATAAAACTCCATCGTGTTTGTCAGACTGTCAGCCCGCGGAAAAAACACTCGTTTTTTGCGGAGAACGGCGTCATCAAATATTCCGCGCGTCATAACCTCCCTGCAGTAATCGGCATATAACAGGATATTGTCCGCCTCCATATACTCGGGCGTTTTTATTACTTTTTGAACGATTGCCGCGCTTTTGGATGAAACCTCCTCATCCGTCAACCCTTTTCGGACTTCCAAAATTCGTTTTCTGATTTCCGCTTTTGTTTCCATTTTCTAACCCCGCAATATCATAACCCGGAAGATTTTTGTTCGTTTTTCTTCCGCCTTTCACCAAGATTTGTGATGCTGCCGTCCGTTTCCCTGATATCTACATTGTCAAGCTGCCCCCTGAGATTTGCACGCACGTTTGCCACATACGCAGCCCGCAGCCTTGTCTGCTCTTCCTTTTCCTCGTCTGTAAGCCCCTCTTCCTGTGACTTATGGTACAGCTCATTTATCCGTTTTATCATTTCCTCTAAATTCATATTACCCCCCATGCCGCACTCTTGCAACTAAAAAATCAAATTTTCTTATACAGATTTGACAGCGCACTACCAGTTCCGAATCATCTTAATTTCCCTTGCATACCCCTCGTCATCATTCGGCGTTTCAAGTATAAAAGGCTTGTCTGCCAGAAGCGGATGTCTTGTGACGGCGCGCATTGCCTCGGCACCGATTTCACCCTCCCCTATTTTCTGGTGCCTGTCCTTGTGGGAACCAAGCACATTCATACTGTCATTAAAGTGAACTGCTTTCAATTTGTCTATACCAATAATATCGTCAAATTCCTTCAAAACGCCATCCAGATTCCCGACAATATCATATCCGCCATCCCAGACATGACAGGTATCAAAACATACGCCAACTTTTTCCTTCAGGGTAACAAGATCCAGAATCGCCCTAAGCTCCTCGAAATTCCTTCCAACCTCCGATCCCTTTCCCGCCATTGTCTCAAGCAGGACAGTTGTGCTGTATTCCGGCTTCAGGGCGCAGTTAATCGCATCCGCAATCATCGGAATTGCCGCCTCGGCTCCCTGTCCCACATGGGAACCTGGGTGAAAATTGTAGTAATTTCCCGGCAGATATTCCATGCGTTCCAGATCATCCGCAAGCACACCCCTTGAAAAGTTCCTAATATTTTCTTTCTCGGCACATACATTCATCGTGTATGGTGCATGTGCCACCAACGTACCAAAATGATGTTCTTCCATCAGCTTGCGAAGCCGCAGCGCGTCCTCTGGGTCAATTGCTTTCGCAGCGCCCCCTCTCGGATTTCTTGTGAAAAATGCAAAGGTATTGGCATCCAGCTTCAATGCCTCCTTCCCCATATGCTCAAACCCCTTTGATGATGACAGATGATTCCCTATATACATAGTCAATTCTTCCTTTCTAAATTTATCTTTTAAACAAGCGGTGCAAATATCCGCATAACTCCATCAATGATTCCGTGTATCAATCCGTTATTTTCGTCGGCAAGCGTCCGTTCCCGACTTACATGCATGGATTCTGTAAAGTCCTTTTTTAAGTCCGAAAGCAGGGAGGCTTTATAAAAAAGTGCGTTGCACTCATAATGCAGATATAGACTGCGGTAGTCAAGGTTGACCGTACCGATTGAACCAATACAGTCATCCACAAGGCTTGCTTTTGCGTGGACAAAACCTGGCGTATATTCAAAAATACGTACTCCTGCCTCCAAAAGCTCCTCATAATAGCTTCGAGACATCCTGTAAACAGGCTTTTTATCAGGGATTCCCGGCATGACAATCCGAACATCCACGCCCCTTTTTGCCGCCCGTACAAACGCTTCGCGAAGACCGTCCCCAAGGAGCAGATACGGCGTATAAAACCATGCATACTCCCTTGATTGACCAAGCAAGTCTATATACAAATTATTACTGGCTGCTTCTTCCCTGTTCGGCGAATCGTAATAAGGCTGTACATACCCGTCAAAGTTTTCCATTTCCGTAACGCGTGTTTCCGCAAAATCGCTGCCAGTCAAATCTTTTGTGATTTTATTCTGCGAGGACGCATTCCAAAATTCGATGAACATGTATGCATAACTTCTGACGGCATCTCCTGTTATCCGAAAACCAATGTCTTTCCAATGACCGAAAGGATGCTCCTCATTGATGTACTCATCGGCAAGGTTTATGCCGCCGCTAAACGCTACAGTACCGTCAACTACCATAATTTTGCGGTGATCCCGATTATTTAATGCTCCGCTAAGAACAATCAGCGGATTGAACTTTTCACACTTAATTCCCTTTTTTAAAAGAGACGCCCTGTTTCTGGCTGAAAATGTGCCGATACTCCCGATGTCATCATACAGCACCCGTATATCCACACCCTCCTGTACTTTCTGTTCCATGACATTGACCATGGATTCCCACAGGACACCCTCCTGCACGATAAAATATTCGATAAACACGTACCGTTTGGCTTCTTTTAAGGCAGCCATCATCTGCTCAAACAAAAGCTCGCCTACCGGAAAATATACTGCAGTATCATTTCGCAAGACAGGAAATCCTGTTATTTTTTTGACATACGCAAAGGTCTGTGCAACCCTTTTATCATCCTGTCTTAGCAATTCCTGTGTCTCGGCATCATCATTCAGCTCCAATGGAATGCTGTCCGCAATGGACTTAATGCGCTGTTCAAGTGCCTTCCCTGTTCGCTTATTGCCGTAAAGCAGATACATAAATGCCCCCGGCAGCGGTGCAACAAACATGACAAGAAGCCACAGCATCTTGTACGCCCCCTCATCCCTTTTCGATATCAGAAAAAGGACAAACAGCGCCGACAGAACAGACAATACACTGTAAAACAGCGTTGCAAACGGCGCAAGCCATTCCACAATGGCAAATATGATAATAGCCTGTAGGACGATTGCGGGCAGAATTGAAAAAATCCTGCCAGTAATGATTCGTGTTACACTTGTCTTTTTTGCTTTGTGCATTTCTTCCCTCCATGCTGGCATCAGAGCTTATCCTTGTGCAAGTTATCAATAAAATCCGTAAAATTAAACGCGTCACTTTTATTGGCTTTGAAAATGGTGCCGTAATTTCTCCCCTCCATAATGCGGTGAATAACGCGTACATCCCTGCCATTGGCGATGACCATATCCGCTCCCGAATAGGTAGCAATTTTTGCAGCAATAAGCTTCGTCTCCATGCCTCCGGTGCCGACACTGCTCCCCGTTGTGCCTTTTCCCATATGAACCAGTTCGTCTGTGATGCTGTCAACACTTGATATAAATTTCGCGTCAGGATTCTGTCTGGGATCATCTGTGTACAAACCGTCTATATCCGACAATAATATCAGCAAGTCAGCCCCTGTCAGTGCCGTGACGATCGCGGAAAGTGTGTCGTTGTCCCCTATGACATCTTCGACTTCAAACGTCGAAATAGTATCGTTTTCATTCACCACAGGTATTACTTCCATTGCAAGCAGTTCGTTGAACGTATTTTGCGCATTTCTCCTGTTTAAATCAGCCACAATCGTATTTCTTGTCATCAATATCTGTGCTGCCTGATGACTGTACTCTGAAAAGATTCTCTGATATGTTGTCATCAGCCTTGCCTGTCCAATCGCCGCACACGCCTGTTTCTGCGCAATTGTAAGAGGAGGTTTTATATGAAGCGATTTTCTGCCACAGCCGATTGCCCCTGAAGTAACCAGAATCACATCTTTTCCCTGATTTCTTATATTACATAACTCCCTTACCAAGATGTCCATTTTCGTGTAATCCAAATCTCCGGTTTCCGGATGCTGCAGCGAGGAGGAACCAATCTTTACCACCACTCTCTTTTTATCCTTTAATTTTGCACGTAACTTTTCCAATGTCTTTTCCTCCGTACTTTTTCCTTTTAAAATGTCTTAAATATTATTTTAATTCTATTTTTGCAATAAGTCCAGCTTAATTGGTTGATACATTCGTAACAGTTCAGCCTTCGGCTTCCTGTTACAGACATCAAGCCATGCAAAACCACTTCGTGGTGGCTTGATGCATCTCTACCTATATGTTATTTCACGGACTTTGCAGCCAGTGCAAAGTCCTGGGCTGAACTGTTACATACATTCTACCCGCTGTAACAGTTCAGTCTTCGGCTTCCTGTTACAGGCATCAAGCCATGCAAAACCACTTCGTGGCTTGATGCATCTCTACCTATATGTTATTTTACGGACTTTGCAGCCAGTGCAAAGTCTTGAGCTGAACTGTTACTACCCGCTATCACTTCTGCAATCAGGATTCCGTCCATTGCCGCCGAGGTAATTCCTCCTGCATAACCCGCACCTTCGCCGCATGGATACAAACCTTTTATGGTCGGGCACTGCAAGTTTTCATCCCTGTGAATCCGCACGGGAGATGATGTCCGGCTCTCTATTCCGGAAAGTATCGCCTGATTTCCGGCAAATCCGGGTATCGTCCTGTCAAACTGCTCCATTCCTTCCATAAACGCTTTTTCGCATTCTTCCGGCAGCAATCCCCTGATATTTGTCATCCTGTATGCTCCTTTGACACATGGCTTTTCGTCTGCGTCGCTACGCCCGACGGATGCGATATTTTTCCGGAAATCACTATAATATTGTACCGGAATCTTTCCATGCCCAAGTGCGAATGCCTTTCTCTCGAGTTTCCGTTGAAATTCCACTCCCGACAGTGGCCCGTCGGCTCCATAGTCTTGCGGAAATACCTGTACAATAATTGCACTGTTCGCCTTGGCACTTCCCCTGTCGGAATAGCTCATTCCATTTACGGCAAGACAGTCCGGTTCACTTGATGCATTTACCACGTAGCCGCCCGGACACATACAGAATGAATAGACACCGCGCCCCACCGTGGTCTGTGCCGTGAGCTTATATGGCGCTGCCGGAAGCGCATTTCCATGTTCCCTGCCGTACATGCATTCATTGATAAGCCTTTGCGGATGCTCGACCCGCATTCCTACGGCAAATGCTTTCGCCTCCATCGGCACATGAATCGAGTCAAGATAGGCAAACGTATCCCTTGCACTATGCCCAATCGCCAGCACCGCCTGTGTTGTTTTTATGTACTCCTTGTCATTTACAATCACTGCGTTTAATGTGCCGTTGTCCGTCTCCAATCCTGTAACCTTTGCCCCGAATCTGACTGTCCCGCCGTTGGCAATGACATAGCTGCGCATTCCTGACACGACATCTTTCAATATATCCGTACCAATATGCGGTTTATTTTCGTATAAAATCCGCTCTGGTGCGCCAAATTCCACAAGAATCCGCAGTACTTCTTTATTTCTGCCGTTTCTGTCCTTTACGAGCGTATTTAATTTTCCATCCGAAAAAGTTCCCGCGCCGCCCTCGCCAAACTGAACATTGGATTCTGGATTCAAGATGCCTTCGTTCCAGAACGTCTCCACGTCTCTTGTCCTTGTAGCTACATCATACCCACGCTCCAGCAGTATCGGTTGATAGCCATGCTTCGCAAGCATATAAGCGCAGAATAATCCCGCAGGCCCCATCCCGATAATAACGGGAGGCGCTTTCAATTCGTTCTTCTCTGAAACTGCGAACGTGTAAGGTTTCTGCGTATAACGTGAAATATTTTGGCTTTTACAGCGTTTTATGACCTTTTCTTCCGCACCGGTATTTCTAAGGCTGATACCAAGTGTATAGACATGGAAAAGTTGCGGCTTTTTCCTCGCATCTATCGAGTGCCTCAGAATACGGATATCCACAATCTCTGATACATTCACCCCCAATACTCTGGCGGCTTTTTTCCGCAATACTTCTCTGCTGTCAATTCCCTCTCCTTGCTCTGAATCCATATCAAATCGGATTTCTGTTTTCAGCTGATTTATTGTAATCATTGCTAAACCTCTTTTCAATCGTCGTGTCTGCCGCAGCGGCTCCGGCAATCGCACCTGTTGCCCATGCCCACTGGAGATTATAACCGCCGCATATGCCGTCACAATCAAGCAATTCCCCAACAATGTACACATTTCCATGTCTTAGCGACGCAAAATTATCATCTGTCTCCGAAAGTGGTATACCGCCACAGCAAACCTGTGCGTTTTCAAATGTATTTGGCTCCGTGACGGTCACCCTGAAATCTCGAAGCAGTTCCATACATTCGCGAACTCGCCCATCCCCCGCCTGTGCTATTGTCGTTCCGGCAGGAATTTTCTTCTTCCTGCAGACGAGCGCCGCTACCTTTTTATGTACAAGCCCGAACAGAAATTCCTCAACTGGCATATCATGAAAATGTGTGGTATTCACCTCTGCCAAATGAGTGATATATGGAATAAAATTGATTCCCACTTCGCAGCTTCTTCCTTCGAAAAGTGCCCTTGATGCCAGTCTGCTGAACTGAAAAACAGGGATTCCCGATATACCATAGTCCGTCAGTTGAAGTTCGCCCTCCTCGTCAGCTGCCTGCTTCCCATCAATGTAGAGCACAAGTCTGCTCTGTGCCCTTACGCCTGAAACTGTCTTAAAAAAATCACCGCGGCACTTAAGCTGAACCAGCGCAGGAAGCGGCTCGATGATACTGTGTCCCAGCTTTTTTGCTATCCTGTAACCCGAACCGTCCGATCCGGAAACTGCCGCCGCCTTTCCGCCTGTCGCAAGAATAAGCCTGTCATAGCGCAAGGTTTCCTTTTTTTCGGAAACAACTATCTTTTTTTTGTTTTTTCCGCCGCCCCTATTTTGTTCTGTCTCATCATGGGTATACTGTATTACGGAGATAATTCCGCCTGCCGTATCCGGCTCAACAGCGGTAACCTCACAGTCTGTCCGTATTGTTACGCCAAGTCTGCCGCACGCCCCTCTTAACATATCCAGAACAACGGATGCCTGCTCTGAAACCGGATAAACACCACCATCCCTTTTCTCTTTTGTGTATAATCCAAGCTGTTTAAAAAAGTCCCTTGTTCTCACAGCATCAAACCTGACAAGCGTGTCATAAATTTTATTCAGCGCGTCATCGTCGCTGCTATAATATTTTCCATGCACATCGCTCATATTGGCAAGATTGCATTTTCCGTTTCCTGTCATCAGGATTTTCTTTCCTACTCTGTCCTTATGTTCAAGAACAGTGACGTTTGCGCCGTTTTTTGCCGCAAAAATCGCCGCAGTAAGACCGCTTGCCCCGCCCCCTGCTACAACAACCCTGTTTTTCATCGTACCAATGTCCTTTCGTATTAACTGCTATAAGATTCCAGAAAATGATATACCTGTAACTCGGTATCCATAAATTTCCCTTCCTGTATCTGATGTCTTACATCTGGCGGCAGGCTTTCCGGCTTCAGTCCGGTTTTGAAATATAGTGTTGTCTTGTCGCATTCATACACACGAATTTCGCCGTCGACCTCCATAATATAAAATCCGGATAATTCCTTTGTTGTATCATATATTCGAAGTACCTTTATCTTGTCAGCAGAGAAAAGTTCCAAATGCTGCGACTTAAATCCTTTCTCCTTTTCCTCAAGCGTAGGTACCAGACTATCCTCCGCGAGAATGCGCTCAAGCTCCTCACGGTTCA
This sequence comes from uncultured Lachnospiraceae bacterium, assembly GCA_910579275.1. Classification (GTDB taxonomy): domain Bacteria; phylum Bacillota; class Clostridia; order Lachnospirales; family Lachnospiraceae; genus COE1. The sequence continues at coordinate 28,246 of CAJTTO010000014.1, read as the reverse complement.
AACCGATATATTTCGCCGGAAGTTTTTCTTCCAACATGGATACGGAGCCATCCTTTTTGTCAATATCCTCATAGATACAGACCGTATCACATGTTGTGGTAACGTTCATCATCTGAACCTCATAGCTATCCTCTGTCAACTGCCTGTTTTCCCTTTCAGCATTGGCATCCGAATTGTCAGACGCATCATTCTGCGTTATGTCCTCGCCTTCATTCGGAAAACCGTCCATCGTATGACGTTTCCACATCAGTGTGATAACCAGTGCCATAATCAGTATCAATATAAAAAATAAGCCAATCTTATATCTCTTCTCCATCATCAGCCTCCATTCCATTCCCCATGACCATTCCGGCGTCTTTGATATAGTATCAGCTTATTTTCACTTTTTATTCGCCCAAACTTCTTAATTTGTGCATTACATGTAACAGATGTCTTCGATTTCCTGCCGCAAATAAAGCCATGCAAACAGTTTCACGAACTATGCGGCAAGTTCCTATTACATCAATCGAAATTTCTTAGCAAGTTTCAATATTGTCCTTCCATATGGCATACTCCTTAAATCATGCTCCGTGACTCCCTTCAGTAAAATCAATACCACAAAGTAGATGATTACACCGACGATAATTCCCAAAAATACAGTGACCACATTTCCAAGAACCTTTGACAGCAGCATGCTGATTAGACCAATCACAATTCCCATTACAACAGATGCAATTCCCGGTATTAAAAAGGTGCGCACCAATTCCTGATTATATCTGAAATATTTGCGGATGGACAACGCATTCAGAATACATACAACAACGGCGAACAAAGTGTACGCATACACGACTGCATTGATTCCCATTCCAAGCTGAAGCGCCGCATACAAAAACACAACATGAATGACAAGCGAGATGGCCGCATTCCTCACGGGCACCTGCATTTTGTTGATACCCTGAAGCACACCGTTTGTCAGTGTCGACATCGTATAAAATATAACGGAAACCGAGCCGATATGAAGCATATTGACAGCCATATCGACCTCTCCCTTAAACAGCATGGAGACAATTGGTCTTGCAAGCACTGCCAGTCCCACCGCACTCGGAATTGCCACAATCATTGTAAAGCGCATCGCCTGTCCAATTTTCTCGCGCGCACGTCCATATTCCTCGCGCACCATCAATTGGGTAAGCATCGGCACAATCGACGAACACATTGCATTCGCAAGCGCAATCGGAACATTTACCAATACCTTATATTTTCCCGAATAAATACCCCAAATATTTGTCTTGACATCCTCCAATCCCTTTTGTATCATAACACTGCCGAATATATTGGCATCAATCACACCACTGATATTGTACACTGTCGTGCTTAACAATACAGGGAAAATTGTCATCAGAATCATTCTGAAAATCTGCGGATAACTGTCTGTCTTTCCACCTGCATCACGCATAAAACGTTTTTTTGTTCCAGCCCGGTATACAACATACACAAAACCCAGAAACAACAAACCGATTACCGCGCCAAGAACAGGACCAATTGATGCCCCCGCCGCGCCGTATGCCGGACCAAAATCTTCGTTGTGTAGTACTGCGCCGACTTTTCCTCCATATTGATATAGAAAATATGCCCCCGCTATGCTGCCTGTCAAAACGAAAATCTGCTCCAATATCTGTGATATGGCAGTCGGCATCATGGTTCCAAGCCCCTGAAAATACCCTCGGAAAACACCCATGACCGAAACCAGAAGCAGCGCAGGACCAAGCACTTTCAGCGACATGGCACTCATCGGCTCCTTCATCAGCGATGCCAGTAAATCTCCGAGAAATTCGCAGATAAGAAATGTTGCCAGTCCAACCGTGACAGCAAATATCATGGCACACTGAAATGCCCTCTGGGCACTTTTGTACTGTTTCTTAATCATCTTGGAAGACACAACCTTCGATACCGCAAGCGGCAGGCTATAGCAAGAAATAATCAGCATAATGGAATAGATCTCATATGCCACCGCATAATATCCGTTTCCCTTATCCCCAATAATATGCTGCATAGGAAAACGTCTTGCTATCCCTATAATTCTTGAGAGAATACCCGCCATGGCAAGAATGCTTCCTTGAACGATAAAATTCGATTTCTTTTTCTTCATGTTAACTGTTCTCCTCAGCGCAAATTACTCGGTTCTCGTTATGTTCAGCCTGTTTAGGATTTCCTCCTGTCTGCGTTCCATCCTTGCAGCCTCCTCAGGATCCATGTGGTCATATCCCATAAGATGGAGCATACTATGCGCCAGCAGAAAGGCATATTCACGCATGACAGAATGCCCATACTCCTCTGCCTGTTCATATACCTTATCCACGGATATCACAATATCTCCCAAATACAGTTCACCGCTCTCAGGGTCAAAGTAATCCGCCTCAGACGCCTCAATTCCCGTAAAATCAGATGGGCTTTCATAATCCACATTCGGAAATGACAGCACATCCGTCGGTCGGTCTATTCCCCGAAACCGGCTGTTTAGGGCACAAATTTCCTCATTATCCGTCAGAAGCACATTTACGGTTGTCTCGTAGGGACACTTCTCATATTCCAGTGCCTCCCCAATTACTTTGCCTGCAATCTCCTCCACATCAAACGGAAGCTCCCGTTTCGTCTCACTCTCTACGCAAAAAGTCATAGTATAATTTCTCTCCTGTATAAATTTTTTCTATTCCGCCTAAATCTGCCAGCGATATGTCACTACTGTTTAGTATTCCGCTCTCAACCTTTCTGCGTATGACTGCAGTTGCAACCTTCGCATACTCATTGTCTGTTTTTGCTTCCTTATTTTCATTGCTTTTTCCCTTGCTAATTAGATACATAATCGTGGAGACCACGCTGTCAGCAAGATACACGGCCACTGTCTCACGCAGTCTCATCGGCTGCGACTTGTAATTATACTCCTGCAGAAGCCGGACTGCCTCAGCCGGAAACTTATATTCCCTGCAGACTTCCTCCAGTGATTTTTCCTGTTTCTTGCACTCTAAGGCGATTATCTTATGATAATATCCGCCGTTCTTTGCCACATCCACATCCATATGCAGCAGCCTTGCTGTTTTTTCAGCAAAATACGCTGTATGTATGGCATTATAATATACTTGCTTGTCCTCTTCCTTATATTTTGCAAGCAGTGCAAATTCCTGATCATTGATGCGCAGGTACTTCCCTTTCTCCTTGTCTATGACAACTGCACAGTAGAAACGCAGAACAACCAGCATCATCACAAATGTAATAAATATATTAATGACAGGTATAATAAACATGTCCACAGTCAGCGCGCCATGGCTGTTGAACACCACTCTTGCTGTCATTCCGACAATATGCAGTGTCATTGCCGCAAACATGGGTCCTCCCGTCCTATAATCATTATCCAATTTTTCAAATAGAACTGCAAAAATCACGCCGATCAAAAAATAAAGCAGGAATGTAAGAATCTCTGTCGACGCAAAATAGGAACAAACGCCCAGCAGTCCGGCATATGAAACAACACCCGTAACCGTGTTGGAAAGCAGTGCAAGCACAAGCGCAATGGAGGGCACCGCCCAGAATCCCGCATCCGGCAGCATCGGCATCAGGCAGGATATCGCCACACCCAGCAGGAACGTAACCACGAAACGCAAAAAATGACTGCCATTATCGTAGTGCAGTGTATCATAAATATCGGATTGGAAAAAAGAAAATAATGTCACCGCACAGCATGCAGTAAACAAAAGAAGCAGTATAAAAATATCACGAAATGATTTCTCATAAATATATGCTGCTACACCGACTGCCGGTATGGAAAATACAGACATTATTACCGCCAAAAGCACCTTCTGCCAGCCGGCTTCTTCTTTTTTTTTCACATGCGTTGTCATATGGTTTCTTTCCTTTGCCTAATTTATTTTATCGTAACCGTTCAGTCCCGGCTTTCTGTCACATGCATCAAGCCATACAAAAACGTGTACCGCGGCTTGATGCATCTCTGCCACTTTATCTGCGGAACGGTTTCCGGTTCTTGCCCGAAAAAGCACCGCCTTTGCGGACAGTTCCGGCATGGTGCCCGCTCAGCTTACTCTCATAATCTTCATACGCCTTGACGATTTTCTGCACCAGCGGATGGCGGACAACATCCTTGCTCGTCATTTTGATAAAAGCGATGTCACCGATTTTTCCAAGCACTTTCTCAGCCACGTCAAGACCTGATTGCGTCCCGACTGCCAAGTCTTTCTGTGAGGAATCCCCTGTCACAATAACCTTGGAACCAAAACCGATACGTGTCAGGAACATTTTCATCTGCGCAGGAGTCGTGTTTTGCGCCTCATCCAGTATGATATATGCATTGTCAAGCGTCCGTCCGCGCATATATGCAAGAGGCGCTACTTCAATCAGCCCTTTCTCCATGTTTTTCTGGAAATTCTCCGCCCCCATAATCTGGTACAGCGCATCGTATAACGGCCGCAGATACGGGTCTACCTTGCTCTGCAAATCTCCCGGCAAAAATCCAAGCTTTTCCCCTGCCTCTATTGCCGGACGCGTCAGAATAATGCGTTCTACCTGATGACTCTTAAACGCCGTAATTGCCATTGCCATCGCAAGGTATGTTTTTCCTGTCCCTGCCGGTCCTAAGCCAAACACAATCATCTTATCCTTTATTGCATCAATATACTTCTTCTGTCCCATGGTTTTGGGCTTAATGGGCTTTCCTGACACAGTATGGCAGATACATTCCGAATCCATCTCAAGAAGTGCGTCTTCCTCGTCATCCCTGGAAAGCTCGAGCGCATATGAGACGTTCTGCTCCTGTATCATATTCCCACGTCTGGATAGCTCCACCAGTTCATTTACGAGCTTTGCCGCCTTATTGACGGCACGCTGTTCCCCGCTGATTCTGACGGCTCCATTGCGATCTGTAATGATAACATCCAAGTCGTCTTCTATCTTTTTGACATATGCGTCGTGTTCCCCAAAAATGTTCTGCATATGTTGTGCCTCAATCTGCATTTCAATCTGAAAGTTTTCCAATTTCTTACTCCTCTATCTCTTCACTCACATCACTGTCTGCCTGTATCGCGACGGTCTCCCCTGTCTGTTTTACGACAAGTAAGTCGCCGTGCAAATCCATCCCTTTACTATTCTTTTCCATTTTAACATTTTTTTCAACAATTTGTACCCCTTTTTCCTGTAAAGATAAAATAAATTTTTCATAATTTTCAGATAATTTGCTTTTCATCTCATCTTCTGTGTATGTAAAATACTTAATATAATATTCTTTTCTGTTAATAACCCCATAATAAAACGGAAGATAGATATTATCGAGGAGGACAACCTGATGTTTTTCTGTGATTGTCTCATATAAATTTTTGCTTTCCCCGATAAAGAAATCCAGAATCGGCATTGCGTCAATATGATAGTCCCCAATCTGTGCAAAGCCCATTTTGATGTGATTGCCTGTATATACCACCACAGGATATCCGCTGCTGATTGACGTTTTGTATTCAATCGGTGTCCGGATATAAATATCAGCATCCGCGTCATATACCTGATACTTGACAACCGTCTGGCTCTCATCATATACCGGAACGCTTCCGCTGACAAGAACCTGACCTTTTTCAACCGTATCGCCTGCCTTTACTTTGGGAACTCCGTTTCTGGTTACTATGGAAGTGATTGTACCGGACTCGTTTGCAACAATGTCTGTTCCTTTGATTTCGATTGGAACCGGCTCAGATTTTTCATTTTCCTTTATTTCAATAAAAAGCTTCGTCCCCTCAAAATAAATTGATGTCCATGTAACATTCTGAAATGTTTCCCGTAGTTTCTTTTCCTTTTCCTCACAGTTGAGGCTGCTTTTTTTCATTCCATAGTGAATTGCCTCCTGCTCGAGAAAATCCGACAGTTCGTCATCACTCACCTGAAGGTTTCCGACGTACTCGATTGCCCATACATATTCCGTTACATAATTCAGCATGGTCAGACATATGATAACTCCTATAAAAAAAATAATCCTTTTCTTGATAAAAGGAAAATAAAAGGGAAGTCCTCTCTTTTTGACCACACTTGCTTTTGTACCTGTTTTCTTTAATAAAGGAGGCATTTTCATAAAATCAGAAGCATATGCCTCACACATGCAGACATCCTTCTCCTTCTTAATGTCCCACAAATCAATGTCATGCATTCTGCACATATTAAAGAAGCGTTCCATGTAATCCCCGTCAATCCTTATGACCAGACAGCCTCTGACAAAGCGTATCCATCTATTCTGCAAGCGCCCCACCTCAAGCTTCCCTTATCACCTTTACCTCCTGAATCTGCCCTGATATTTTCATGTCTTCGTTAGAATAATATTCTATTGTGAGACACTCTCCGCAGACACAATATTTCACATTGTTCCCCTTGATGATAATGCTGTGGCAGGTATAGGAGACAATTCCCTTAAAATTTTCAACAAAAAGCTCCGATCCGCCCACCATATGAAACAGGGTAGCATTAACCACCATATCCTTTGGCAATGAAAATGCGTCCGCAAACCGTTCCCCGGCACTTATCATATCCTGTTTCAACATATCACGTTTATTCATATCAGCACCCAAAAATGAAGTATAGGTTTTCTATACTTCATTCTATGTCTTTTATTCCATTACTATTCCCTTGATGAGCGGCTTTTTTTTCACTGGCGTCTTGTCTATCAAATAAGCGTTTAAAAAACGCTCCTGTGCAAGTGCAAGTTTTGTCTGGTCGTTCGCGTAAATTGTGGCAAGTGCATCACCTTTCTTCACGGAATCCCCGACTTTTTTATGTAAAACCAGTCCCACCGAAAGATCAATCGCGCTTTCCTTGGTCTCACGTCCTCCTCCCAGTATCAAAGAGCACATGCCGATCTCATCACATACAATTTTTTGAATGTACCCATCTGAAGGAGACGTAATCTCCTGAACAATCGCTGCCTGCGGAAGGCGCTCCGGATGATATACAAGCTCTTTGTCACCGCCTTGTGCTTCCACAAACGCAGCAAGTTTATCAAGAGCGCTTCCATCTTGAATGACTCCTGCAAGAATTTTTTCTGCTTCCTCTTTATTTTCCGCCTTTCCTCCCGCCACAAGCATATAAGCCCCAAGCGTCATGCAAAGTTCCACAAAATCGTCCGGGCCATTGCCTCTCAAGGCATCAATCGCTTCTTTTACTTCAAGTGCATTTCCCACTGCACATCCAAGCGGCTGATCCATGTCCGATACCACGGCAATTGTCCTTCTTCCCGCGCCATTGCCGATCCTGACCATCTCATGTGCAAGCGCAAAAGAATCTGCCTCCTCTTTCATAAATGCACCGCTGCCTGTCTTGACATCCAGCACAATTGCATCAGCGCCTGCCGCAAGCTTTTTGCTCATGATGGAAGACGCGATCAGGGACATATTATCAACAGTCGCCGTAACATCCCTAAGTGCGTATAATTTTTTATCCGCCGGAGCCAAATCCGCAGTCTGCCCCATAATCGCGATGCCAATACGGTTCACATTATCTCGGAACTGTTGTTCTGACATTGCCGTCGAAAACCCTGAAAAACTTTCGAGCTTGTCAATCGTGCCGCCAGTATGCCCAAGCCCCCTGCCGCTCATCTTTGCCACTGTGACGCCTGCCGCCGCAACCATCGGTGTCAGTGCCAGTGAAGTTTTGTCACCGACACCTCCCGTAGAATGCTTATCAACTTTTACGCCATGGATGTCACTCAAATCCAGCATGTCCCCGCTTTTTGCCATCGCCATCGTAAGCGCGAGTGTCTCCTCTTCGTTCATCCCCTGAAAATAAATTGCCATCGTCATGGCCGACATCTGATAATCAGGAATTTTCCCGGCAGTATATCCATTTACCATAAAATTGATTTCGTCGTCACACAAAACGCCGCCGTTGCGCTTTTTCATAATTAAATCGTACATTCTCATATAACATTCCCCCATTCTTTGCTCTAACTCAATCTCTTCAGGAAAAAGTATTTGAAATATTCATCAATTGTGTTTTCATGGCTTCTTACAGCCGAAACATCATATTTCTTTACCAGCCAATAATTTCTTTTCTCAATGTCTCATATTCTTCCATGGAAATTTTTTCATCACGATAAGTAAAATCACTGTTTTCATCATATTTACTGTCGGGTGAATCCCAATATTCTGCGCTTAACTGAAATTCGTCTGTAACATTTCCCTCGCCATCGTACCTCGTCAACCAATACATCTTTCTTCCCATATGCGTAATATCACTATGAACAATCCACACAGCGTTATCATAATATGTATAAAAAAGTTCTCCTGATGTACCCTCCCCTTCTGCTAAGATATATACTTTTCCGTCCCTTGCATCAAAATATTTACCTCCGTAAGGACCATTCACAATCTGTTCGTTTTCACCATCATTATCCAAATCAATCCGTTCTCCGACAGAATAATAATTAAAATCATCTTCCTCATCGACCGGCATCAAGTCAAATATCGTAATTAGTCCGGTTCCATCACCATAACTTGCCGGAATCTCTCCCGCAAGAAATGCATCCAATAACTCTTCCGACTCATACTTTACTGTAGCGTCTGTTCTAAATGCGCCAAAAATTGTTTTCCCATCGTTTCTTCCGTGTCCTGTCAATAAATATACTACAATAAATATAAATATTTTAAATAAAGCCTCGTTTCCCATCCCTCTTTTCCTCCCTTCTGCATACAGCTTCCAGTAGGAACTGCAAAAAACCATGCCTTAACTCCCATTGCATATAAAGGAGGAAGGCTGTCAACAAATATATTCATATACATAACTTTTAAGCAATTCCTGCAATTCCCTGTCCATAAACTCATAGTCATCGCTAATATTAAGACAAACTATTTTTTTATTGTCAACGATATCCGGATACTTCTCCTTTATCCTTCGCACATGCTTTTTTTCCATACAAAAAATGATATCAGCCCGTTTCAGCAATCCGGGAGTGACTTTAATCCGGGAGTTTGATTCCGTTCCTGCCGAACATGCCCTATGCCCATTATATCCATTGAAAATCTTCTCGGCAGTTAAACTGCGTCTCTTATTTTGGCTGCATATAAAAAGTAAATTCATTTTAATTCTCTTATTTACCTTCATCGTTCATAAAAGAATTGTACATAAAACATTCCCTTACTAACTTCTGGTTTTCGTCCTTACTTATGATATAGTTTTCCATCTTTGAAGCTGTTTTCCCACAGTTCATATGCTTTTTCCCATGTGGACGCGGAAAAAGGCCGTTGCCCATCTCCTATTTCTAGTGCATATTTTTCCACAAACCTTAGGAAAAAGAACATATACTCTCTTCTAGTTTTCAGTTCCTTAATGACCACTTTACTCCATACCTTTGCTTTGGTAAACTGATCACTTAACTGTATCGTTTCAATGTATTTATTCATATCAAACGGAACACGTTTTTCTTCTACTACAATATTGTTATCTGTAATATCAAGGATGGTGTAGGGAAGACCCACATTTATACAATCCAAAGGTAATCCGCAGGAACCAGGATTAATTAGTATTTTCTTACCATTATCTGACTGAAAGTTCCATTGGATATGCGAATGCCCAAAAATATAGATGCCATTTTCTAATTCACCAAAAACCTTATTAAACTGTTCATTTTCATTAAGGTACTTATGGATATCGGCATAAAAAGCATCCTGAGTTATCCAAGTGTCCTTATATTTCATGGCAACTTTTGCAGTTGACCATTTCCTGTGTTCACAATCTGAAATAAATTCCTGAGATGAATGTGCTATATGCAATGTGACGCCATTATATGTAAACCTCATTTGTTCTGGCATTGACAATAAGTAGTTCAAATTGTCAGAACTTATCTTTTGGTAACAATAATAAGAAATCTGCATCTGGCCGTCAGTCCAGGTACTTTGATCTTTACCAATAAGATTTTCTAAATACTTTTCTTCATTTCCACGTATAATGCATTTATTATCCAAACTTCTGATTCTGGAGATACATTCATCCGGGTACGGATTGCTAAGGCAGTAATCTCCGACAAAAATAAATGTATTGATATTATTTTCTCTTGCATCCTCTATTACTGCATTTAGTGCCGGCAAATTTCCATGTATGTCTGAGACAATTGCAAACCGCATAATTATCCTACCTCATAAAAAACTTTTCCAAAAAATGACTTTTATAGACAACAAAACATAATTCCGCACAAGCGAAATGCATTATGCAGTGTATGCAACGGCACAATCAAAAATGCCTGTATCGTCTCGTTGATCAAATAGAACCATTCAATATGTCTGTCATCAATTGCACAAAAGTCTAATGGTTTTGCTGCTGGTGTACTCATTTCGTCACTGTCCTTTTATTCATTATATAGTGTAATTATTGGCACTGCAAGTTATTCTTCCTGTTTTTTGCAATCCGTCTGGGCAGGGCCGTCAACCAAGTGCCCTTCTTTATCAAACCGGGAACCGTGGCAGGGACAGTCATAGCTTTCCTCCTCCGGATTCCACTCCAGACGGCATCCCATATGGGGACAGTTCGGAACAATCCTTCCCTTTCCCATGGGCAGGAGATGCTTTGTCAGACCTTTCACTGTATACGCACCATGTACAAGCAGGCCTTTCATCGCCTGCACCGTAACGTGCCGACTGGGAGAGAAAATATCTGCTTCCGGACAATCCCGCCCGGAGATCAGAGTCGTCAGGATGCGTGCAGCCACCATGGCAGTGGTCATACCCCATTTTCCAAATCCCGTGGCAACATACCAGTTTGGCCTGCGCTTGGAGAACCTTCCGATGTAAGGCAATCCGTCCAGTGTCATACAGTCCTGTGCTGACCACCGTGATATTTCATGACATTCGGGGTAGATCTCCCGCGACCTGTTGCGCAGCAACTCATATCTGCATCCCGTGCCTGCCATGTTCCCCTGATTCACGCCTGTGCGATGGCCTCCGCCTCCAAGAAGCAGTAAATCTCCGCATGTTCGAAAAGAAAGCCCTCCTTGATCAATTCCCAGATACATGCCCTTAGGTCTCACTGCCCCTTCCAACGCCACCACATAGCTCCGCTCTTGGTGCATTCTGGCAAAATAGTATCCGGGCACATTGATAAAAGGATAATGGGCAGCAAACACGATATGCTCTGCTGTCACTGTGCCGCTGGCAGTTTCCACCCGCCTGCCATCCACCTTCAACACCTTTGTCTGCTCGTACACTTCCACTTCCTCTGCCATTCCCGCAAGAAATTTCAGCGGATGGAACCTTGCCTGATGGTCAAACCTTGTCACGCCCGCCACTGGAAAGGGAAGTTCGCATTCTGTCCCAAAGGATGCCTTTATGCCCAGTGATTCCGCTGCGTCTGCCTCCCGTTTCAAAGATTCTGTTTCAATCTGAGAATAAAGGTATGCCGGACACCTACAGAAATCACAATCAATCCCTTTATCCCGAACCAGCCTTTCATATTCCTCGATGGCAGCTTCGTTTGCACTGGCGTAATGCTCCGCCATCTGATGACCAAATGCCCGGATAAGCCAGCTATAAACCTGATTATGCTGGGACGTGATTTTTGCTGTGGTATTCTTTGTCTGCCCGCTGCCAATCCTGTCCGCCTCCAGCACCACTGTCCTGATGCCCTTCTGACTTAAATAATATGCTGTCAAAATCCCTGCAATCCCTGCCCCGATGACAACAGCCGGCACCTCCATGTCCCCCGGAAGTGGCTTGCGTCTGCTTATCTCGATACTTTCCGACCAGATAGATTCCATTGTTTACCTCCGTTACATCCCATCCCTGCATGACACCGCATTTGATGAAATAGCGTTGATTTTGAATAGCATATGCCAAAATACAGTGATTATACGCACTGTTCAAAATGATAAACTTTACACAAAGTGAAATGGATTCGGAATACCGCCGCCAAATGTTCTGACTGCCATTCTGTACATTGCCTTTGCATGGATACGGTCATGCCAAATAAACCGCCGCAGTACTTTCCGCAACGACCATTCTTCGTCATAGCTGCCCAGATAGACCGTATCCCTGTTATCTACATAATTACGCACTTGGGTATGATATGGCTCTCCATAACATGCCTAAGTGCAAAAATAGCCCTATATTATTCTGTCAAACAAGGCAGAGCACTTGAAATACTCTGCCTTGTCATACTCCTGCTCTTAGATGATGTGATATTCTAAATAAAGGCTCTGACGATATTCTTTATCCTGTGATATCCTTACAACATCTGATAGCCGCCCATCCTCATTTAGTAACATTATTAGTTTGGCCATCAGTTCTTCACCATATTCTTTGCCCTTTTCCACATTCTCTTGGTCTCGCATCAACAACGTCATATACTCATGCCTCCATTCCCTGTTTTTCTTGGCTTCCTGCACAGCTTCTTCCAGTTTCTCAACATAAGAATCCTCCGGCTTCTGCCCAGCTACATAGTCCAAAAATGCCTTTAACTCCCTGCTGACATCATCCATTGTCCCATCGGCGTTCAGAAATATCTTTATGGCTTCATCCCCCATGGAAATACTGTTGTCTTCTTTACAGATATTTTCAAATGTATAGATATGCCGCCCTTTCCCATATAAATCAAAGGGACAGATAAATATGATATAGCTTTTGTTCAACTTTTTATAATGCTGACCTGCATCCACAAGCTGCAGGTCAATCATTCCCTGATAATATCTGCTTCTCTTTGGCAGTTCCTTTGTATCACTGACCTGCATTTCTATGTCGTAAACAGTCTCCTTGTCGTCCTTTACATACACATCCAGTCTGACGCTATGAGCGTCCATATCTACATTGATATTCTTCTGTAATTCCGGATATTCAATGCGTTCAATATTCAAATCCGGAAGAATTCTCTGCAATAACTCTTTGCACAGTTCTGAATTCTGCATGACCTTTCCAAACAGGAAATCATTGGATATGCTTAATTCTTCCCATTTTGTCTGCTTTGTTTCCATGTCTCCCATTTTATCCACCTGCTTTCTTTCCATAAACCACTGCCGGAAAATGTGTATTTTTCAAAATCCCTATTATCTATTTCTATTATACACAGACTTCCGGCAAATTACAATAAGCCGAGAACCTATCTCCCGGCATTTTTGTAACAGTTCAGCCTTCGGCTTCCTGTTACAGGCATCAAGCCATGCATAACCACTTCGTGGTGGCTTGATGCATCTCTACCATTACGCTATTTCACGGACTTTGCAGTAAATGCAAAGTCCTGGGCTGAACTGTTACGCATTTTTTCCTTTTTAATCCTTCAGGATAACCAGCTTATTCTGGTAACACTCCACAGACACGCTGCAGCCAATCTCAAAGCCCCACTGCTCCACCCAGTTCCCCTGCAGGATAATCTGCGGCACATTTTTCCCATTCTTTGTTGTAAATGAGTATGCTTACATCCTCCGGGTAGCCACAGTATAGCCCGAACCCACATCTTCGCCTTTACTTATGATATGGTTCTCCATTCATAATCCGAAAACACCTATATATCTGCTCTATCAAAATAACCCGCATCAACTGATGCGGGAATGTCATATCCGAGAAACTGAGTTTTTCATCTGCGCGCTGTACAATACTGTCATGCAGTCCAAGGGAACCGCCAATCACAAACACTAGGCTGCTGTTTCCACTGAGCCCAAGCTGTTCTATATGTTCTGCGAAACTGACAGAATCTCGTTTCTTTCCATCGATTGTTAGAGCGATGCAGTAGGAAGTCTCCTTTATATTTTTCAGAATGCGCGATGCTTCCTTCTGTTTAATCTGTTCCTCCATTACCGCCGACGCCTTGTCCGGTGTTTTCTCGTCTGCCACCTCCACAATATCCAACTTGCAATATTTTGATAGTCTTTTCTGATACTCGGCAACCGCATCCCGAAAAAATTTTTCTTTTATCTTTCCGACTGTCACAAACGTTATATTCATATGCTGTATAAATCATTCCCCTTCTTCAAAGATTTCCGTATACAATTCTTCACACAGTGCTTCGAGATAGGAAGCATTCATACTGCCAAACTCCTGCGTCACAGCTGACTTGATTGCTTCAAAATATTTAAAATACTTCATCTCGTCGGGCGTGTCCTCCTCAAACCATACACGCTCTTTGACAGAATCCGCAGTAATATGTTCTTTCGACCATGCCCTGATTTTTTCTGTCAGATCTTGCTCCGCAGCTGCCTCCTGCGTGTATTTTTGGGATGATTTTAATGAAAGAATGCCCATCACGATAAATATGACAAACATCATCCCCATTACGCCATAGGTAATATATTTTCCAGACCCCGCAAGTCGGAAAGGAAGTACCCCTGCCTCCATCAGGATAAATGCAAGGATTCCAAGAATTCCCACCAATAAAAGCGTGTATGCCGAGCTTTTATAATCCTCTGCCTTTGCCATTTTATCCTGATAAACCTTTACCTCATCATTTCTGTCTGACATGCACAAACCTCCTGTTCCTATCGCAAAGAACTGCTAAGAAATAACCTGTGTATTCTGGTTACACAAATTAGGAACTGTTAATAAATAACTTGTTCATTTGACGCCGTATAAATGTTCAGCTGAAAAGAAGATAATCGCAGGCATATCGAGCTATGTCAAGATTATCTGATGCCGCAGATGGACATTTAGACAAGTCAAATTGATGTGTTATTTGTTAACAGTTCCTTACCTTAACAGTTTCGTAACTTACTTACCAGATAAATAATTATGAATTCCCTTGGCTGCCGCTTTCCCTGCACCCATCGCAAGGATTACAGTCGCTGCACCAGTCACTGCATCACCACCCGCAAACACACCTTCCTTTGATGTTCTGCCGAATTCTTCATCCGCAACGATGCACTTCCATTTATTTGTCTCCAATCCCTCTGTCGTGGAAGAAATCAGTGGATTCGGAGAAGTACCAAGTGACATGATTACCGTATCAAGCTCCATCTCAAACTCGCTGTCCGGAATCTCGACAGGTCTGCGTCTTCCAGATGCATCCGGCTCACCAAGCTCCATCTTAATACATTTCATGCCTCGTACCCAGTTATTTTCATCTTCCAAAATCTCTGTCGGATTCGTGAGCAGATCAAAGATAATACCCTCCTCTTTTGCATGGTGCACTTCCTCCACTCTCGCCGGAAGCTCCTCTTCGCTGCGTCTGTACACGATATGAACTTCTGCTCCAAGACGAAGTGCTGTTCTTGCAGCATCCATGGCAACATTGCCGCCGCCTACAACAGCAACTTTCTTGCCGCGCATAATCGGTGTATTCGAATCCTCATGAAACGCTTTCATCAGATTGCTTCTGGTCAAATACTCATTTGCAGAGAAAACACCATTCGCATTTTCACCCGGAATCCCCATAAACTTCGGAAGTCCTGCACCTGATCCGATAAATACTGCCTCATATCCCTCATCTTCTATCAATTCATCAATTGTGATAGATTTGCCAATAATAACATTTTTCTCAATCTTCACACCTAAAGATTCCACGTTTGCAATCTCTTTTGCCACAACATCTTCCTTCGGAAGCCTGAACTCCGGAATTCCATAAACCAGCACACCGCCTGCTTCATGAAGCGCCTCAAAGATTGTGACATCATACCCAAGCCTTGCAAGATCACCTGCACAGGTAAGTCCTGCAGGTCCCGAACCGATCACTGCCACTTTTTTGCCATTCTTTTCCTTTGCAGGTTCTGGCTTGATGCCGTTCTCCCTTGCCCAGTCTGCCACAAAACGCTCCAACTTACCAATGGAAACCGGATCACCTTTAATGCCACGGATACATTTTCCCTCACACTGGCTTTCCTGTGGGCATACACGTCCGCAGACAGCGGGTAATGCTGATGACTGACTGATAATCTGGTACGCCTCTGCAATATTTCCAAGTTTTACCTGTTCAATAAATGCCGGAATGTCGATTGCTACAGGGCATCCCTGAATACACTGCGCGTTCTTGCAGTTAATGCAGCGCCCTGCCTCATTCATTGCTTCTTCTTTATTATATCCAAGGCAGACTTCGTCAAAATTTTTCGCTCTTACCGCTGCCTCCTGTTCACGTACTGGTACTTTTGTCAACACGTCCATTAATTTTCACCTCCACAATAGTAACAGTTCAGCCTTCGGCTTCCTGTTACAGGCATCAAGCCATGCAAAACCACTTCGTGGTGCCAATCCATGTACTAAGGCTTGATACATTTCAACCGCATCGTTGTTTCACGGACTTTGCAGCTGGTGCATAGTCCTAGCATGAAGTATTACTCGCAATGACCACATCCGCCATGATGCGTATCGCCTTCCTGCAATTTCAGCATCGCCCGTCCCTCTGCCGTCTTATAAATCTGCTGGCGTTTCATCGCCTCGTCAAAGTTCACAAGATGTCCGTCAAACTCCGGACCATCCACACATGCAAATTTCACTTTGTCACCCACCGTGATACGGCAGGCACCACACATGCCTGTGCCATCCACCATAATCGGATTCAGGCTGACGATTGTAGGAATTCCAAGCTCCTTTGTAAGCTTGCACACAAATTTCATCATAATCATAGGACCAATGGCAATACACAAGTCATAGTTCTTACCTTCGTCCACAAGTTCCTGAATTGTCTGTGTCACCATACCCTTACGTCCATAGGATCCGTCATCCGTGGTGACATACAAATTGCCTGCGACAGCCTCCATCTCTTTTTCAAGGATCAACAGGTCATGATTCTTTGCCCCGACAATGACATCCGCAGCAATGCCGTTGTTATGTAACCATTTTACCTGTGGATATACAGGTGCGGTACCAACACCGCCTGCCACAAATAAAATCTTTTTACCGGCAAGTTCTTCTCTATCCTCATGCACCATTTCTGACGCGCACCCCAGCGGTCCGACAAAATCATGAAAAGAATCCCCCGCTTTTAGTGCAGCCATTCTTGTCGTCTCAGCACCCACGGTCTGAAAGACAATGGTTATTGTTCCTTTTTCTCTATCATAATCACAGACAGTAAGAGGT
Source organism: uncultured Lachnospiraceae bacterium (assembly GCA_910579275.1). Lineage (GTDB taxonomy): Bacteria > Bacillota > Clostridia > Lachnospirales > Lachnospiraceae > COE1. The sequence goes on along the minus strand of CAJTTO010000014.1, from coordinate 11,249 downwards.
ATCCTCTCGCCATCTTTATCCATCCTTACAATCACAAACTGACCCGGCTGACAGTTTTTTGCCACACGCGGCGCTTCCACTACCATAAGATAAATATTGGTAGTAAGTTCTTTCGCATCTAATATTTTATACATCCGCTACTTCACCAAACCTTTCTTTTCTTTCTTATCATTTTCCACACCTTTTTCATTGTATCTGATACACTGCATAAATTCAACATTTTTTTGCAATAATATACAAACACTTGTAACAGTTGTTACTGCTCACTCCGTTCCAGTAACAGGCAAAAATCCGTGCAAAATTTGCTTCGCAAATGACTTTTTGCTTTCTTTGTGGTGGCTTGATGCGTCCCTGACGCTACTCTGAAAAAGGCTGCAAATTGTACACACCTTCATCCACCTTATAAGCCTGAAACAAAGCCGCTGTATTTACATCTATCGCGTAAATATTATTCGTATCATGTGTCTTACCCAAGGTATCCATGTATTCCTCATATACAATATAATATACCGTCTCTCCAGACTGATATATGGTATTTACTTTATATTGGTTAATCCCAAGTTTATTAGGCACGTTTCCTTCCACATTAAGCAGCTTGCCTTCCGCCCACAAACTATTTTTTAACACCTGCAATGCTAATTCCGGACTAAAGTTTGCCTGTACCTCCAGATGGTAGGAACGATTTATTACCTCACTTCCAAGCCCTGACTCATCAATAGATATAAAAGAAAAATTGCTTACACCATAAGGCATCTCAATCGGGTCAAGATACCGCAGGCTGTTTTTGTCGGGTACAGAACCATCTGTCGTATAATAGACTTTCGTATTGTTATCATGAAAGGCTTCTATCAAAACCGGCTTTTTGTATTTTCCACTCTCCGGGTCAATTACAGGACTGTCAGGCTGAGACAGATTAATGTAATAATGCTGGGTTTCCACATCGCTTTCTACACCATACATATTCACAAACATTGCCGTGATGGTATATTCTCCTGATTCAAGCAAAATCGGAGTCTCATAAACGGGGGAATTGTCTGTCGGCATGGAACCGTCCATCGTATAGTACACAAATCCCTCCGTATTTCCTTTTAGCGAAATCGAAATCAATTCATCATAGACACCGCCTGCTTTGTTAAACACAGGCTTAAGGGCGGCATATTTATTATATTTTGACACAATTCGTGGAACATCGCATTTTTTTAAAATATCAGCCATTCCGGCATAATCCGCCTTGGATTCCCAGATTCCCAGCAACATATCATAGACTTCATCCCGCTTAGGATACACAGCATCTGTTCTTAAAATTTCTTTCAGCAGAGACACTGCACTCTCCTGCTGGCTGTTTTTATCATAATATTTTGCCAGTAAAAACCTGACATCCAGATTTTCGGAATCAATCGCAAGCGCCCGCTCAAGATACCCGATTGCCTCCGGATAATTATTGTGTGCTGCAAAGCCAACCGCCTTACCATATTGGTAATCAAATGAATGATACCTGTAATAATTCACTGACAAGACAGTTATTGACACGATACATGCCACAGCTAAAACAATTGCGGTCAGTAATACAATTTTTTTATTGACTGTCGCCTTTGGCAGTCCCTTCGGCAAATAGTCACGCAGCTCATCCTTGATATCATCCTCAAACTTATATTCCGGCTCACTGACAGTGTCCTTGCCTGCAGCATCCGTTTCAGCCAGATTTTCAACAGCTATATCCTCGATCATGACGTTGATGGACTCTTTTAACTTATCTTCAAGTTCTATATCAAAATCAGGTACAATTTTTATCTCTTCACCGCAATTTTCACAAAGCAGTTTTCCCTCTCCCAATTCATTACCACAATTTGGACATTTCATGCTTTACAGACTCCTTAAAACAGCCCCGTTATCACTCCGCTATCTGTCACATCAATATTGTAAGCTGCCGGATTTTTGGGAAGTCCCGGCATCGTCATAATTGCTCCTGTAAGCACGACCACAAAACCCGCGCCTGCCGAAACATAAACCTCCCTGATATTCATGGTGAATCCTTCCGGCCGTCCGAGAAGCGCCGGATCGTCAGAAAGCGAATACTGATTTTTGGCCATGCAGACTGGCAGGCTTCCAAACCCGAGATGCTCCAATTTTTCGATCTGCTTCATGGCAGCAGGCGCAAACACAACATCCGCAGCGCCATATATTTCTTTGGCAACACACTTGATTTTCTCTGCAATCGGAAGCGCATTGTCATAAATCGGTGCAAAATGACTCTCTTTTGTCTCCAAAGTATTCAGTACGGCATTGGCTAACTCAATACCGCCTTCCCCGCCTTTTTCCCATACCTGTGAAAGTGCAAAATCACAGTTCCTGTCCTCACAGAATTTTTTTACAAACGCAATTTCGTTCTGTGAATCCGACACAAATGCATTTAATGTCACAACGACAGGCACTCCGTATTTATGTAAATTTTCAATATGTTTTTCCAGATTTACAATTCCTTTTTCAAGCGCTTCAAGATTCTCTGTATTTAATTCGTTTTTTGCCACTCCGCCATTGTATTTCAATGCGCGAATGGTTGCCACCAATACCACGGCATCCGGTTTCAATCCTGCCTGACGGCATTTGATGTCAAAGAATTTCTCTGCGCCAAGATCCGCACCAAATCCGGCTTCTGTCACAACATAATCCGCCATCTTAAGCGCAGCCTTCGTCGCACGGACACTGTTGCAGCCATGCGCAATATTGGCAAACGGACCGCCATGGACAATCGCAGGCGTATGTTCCAGCGTCTGGATGAGATTGGGCTTTATGGCATCCTTTAACAAAGCAGCCATGGCTCCTGTCGCATGAATCTGTCCGGCAGTAACCGGATCCCCGTCATAATTATATGCCACAACCATCCTGTCAAGACGTTTTTTCAAATCCTCCATGTCCTCGGCAAGGCACAATACAGCCATTATCTCTGATGCCACAGTAATGACAAAATGATCTTCCCTGACAAAGCCATCCATTTTACTGCCCATTCCCACAACGACATTTCGCAGCACTCTGTCATTCATGTCAAGACATCTTTTCCACACAATCTGCCGTGAGTCAATGCCAAGTTCATTTCCCTGCTGAATATGATTGTCCAGAAGTGCCGCACATAGATTGTTCGCTGATGTTATCGCGTGAAAGTCACCCGTGAAATGAAGGTTTAAGTCCTCCATGGGAACTACCTGTGCCATACCGCCGCCCGCAGCACCTCCTTTAATACCAAAACAGGGGCCAAGTGACGGCTCACGAAGTGCAATTACTGCCCTCTTTCCAAGTTTTCCCAACGCCTGCCCAAGACCAACGCTGGTCGTTGTCTTTCCTTCTCCTGCCGGAGTCGGGTTGATTGCCGTGACAAGAATCAGCTTGCCATTTTCCTGATGCTCTATTTTTTTCAAATATTCATCGGATATTTTTGCCTTGTACTTTCCGTACAGTTCAAGATCTTCTGCCGTTATATCCAACGTCTTTGCCACCTCTGTAACAGGGTATAATTCAGCTTCCTGAGCTATTTCTATATCAGATTTCATTTATCGTAATCCCCCATTCCGCCAATTACCCATCCATTTGGGCATCGGCACAAATTTGCCACGCAGCTTCCTTGTTACGGTTTATGTCGTTCCAGTAACAATTTGTAACAGTTTACTACAATTTACGTAACTATTCAGTACCCTCATAGTTACGAACAAAAATCCATGCAAAATCACCTTCGGTGATGGATTTTTGTCAGCTAAATCTACGTTTTTTCACGCCATCCGCAGTAAATGCGCGTATGCCTGCTGAACAGTTACCAATTTACTTCTTAATAGAATAACATTTATTGTACATACTGTCCATTCATTTTTTATTAGCACGCCCAAAACCTTATTTTAACAGATTTTCTGCCAGTTCTTCAAGTTTGGGAATATCTGTTCCTTTTATGGCAGATTTGATGGTTACTATCGGCTCAACAATATTGAGTTCCTTCACACCTTCCAATATTGCTTTCATGCTCCTTGCTGCCGTCGGTCCCCAAGAACCATTTTCGATAATGCCAACTGTGCGCTTCTGATAGTTTTTTGCCTTGAGTTTCATTAGAAAGCTTTCCATAGGAGGAAATACGCCTGCGTCATATGACGCTGCTGCCAGAACCAGATGGCTGTAGCGGAACGCATCCTCTACCGCTTCATGGATGTCATCTCTGCACAAATCCGTAATAACAACTTTTTTTGCACCTTTCGATTCCAGAATTTCTTTCATTTTCTCCGCTGCTTTCATAGTATGACCATGAATTGATGCGCAGGCAATCAATATCCCTTCATCCTCCGGCTCATAGCTACTCCATACTGCATACTTTCCGATATAAAAATCCAGATTTTCAGACAAGACAGGTCCATGTAACGGACAAATCGTCTGAATGTCCAATGAAGCAGCTTTTTTCAGTAAAGCCTGCACCTGAACTCCATATTTACCACAGATATTAATATAGTATCTTCTCGCCTCGCATGTCCAGTCTTCATCTGCATCACGCGTTCCAAACTTCCCGAATCCATCAGCACTAAAAAGCACTTTTTCCTTCTGCTCATATGTAACCATAACCTCAGGCCAGTGAACCATCGGTGCCATAAAAAATTGCAAAGTGTGCGCTCCAAGGGAAAGCGTATCGCCCTCTTTTACCACCACTTCTTTTCCTTCTGTATCCACATCAAAAAACTGCTTTAACATCTGGAAAGTCTTTGCATTTCCGACAAGCTGCATATCAGGAAACCGCTCTATAATCCGTGAAATGCTGCCACCGTGATCCGGTTCCATGTGCTGAATAATCAAATAGTCTGCTTTTCTCGTACCTAAAACCTCATCCAGATTTTTGAGCCATTCCTCTGTCACTCTCGGGTCTACCGTATCCATTATCGCCACTTTTTCGTCCAAAATGACATAAGAATTGTAAGCCATTCCTTTCTCTAATACATACTGTCCCTCAAATAATGTAATTTCCCTGTCGTTGACCCCGACATTCATTATATTCTGTGTAACTTTTTCCATACCTTTCTCCTTCCGTAACACAACTTACATATTTTCTTCCATATAATTTTGGAATTGTTCCATACTCATGAGAATGCGGCGGGGCTTTGTCCCCTCCTCTGCTCCCACTACGCCTGCATCTTCCAACTGGTCTACAATGCGGGCGGCTCGGTTAAACCCAATCTTGAACACTCTCTGAAGCATTCCGATAGAGGCCTTATCTTTCTCTATTACAAACTTTGCAGCCTCGGCAAAATAAGCATCCACATCATTTCCGCCCCCTGCACTGCTCCCTGCAGCTCCTGAGGATGTCTGCATCGTCTTTATCTTTTCTTCTATGTCTTTGCTATATGTATTTCCAAGCATCTGGTTCTTTAAGAAATCAACCACATCAGACACTTCTGAGTCCGATACAAATGCGCCTTGTACACGCGCAGGTTTCGGAAATCCCTGCGGATAAAACAGCATATCACCTTTTCCCAAAAGTTTCTCCGCCCCGTTCATGTCAAGGATGGTTCTGGAATCGACTCCGCTTGATACGCTGAATGCGATTCGACTTGGCATATTTGCCTTGATAAGCCCTGTGATAACATCTACAGAAGGACGCTGTGTTGCGATTACCAGATGAATACCGCAGGCACGCGCCAGCTGTGCAAGTCGGCAGATACTTTCCTCAACCTCTCCCGACGCAACCATCATCAAATCCGCAAGCTCATCCACAATAATCACTATCTGCGGAAGTTTTTTCAGCGGTTCTCCATCGGGTGATAATTTTCCCATCTCTGCAGCCTTATTAAATCCTTTCAAATCGCGCACATTCAAATCTGCAAATTTTTTGTACCTGTCATTCATCTCAGCCACACCCCAATTTAACGCGGCTGACGCTTTTTTGGGATCTGTTACGACCGGAATCATCAGGTGTGGAATACCATTGTATACACTTAGCTCAACTACTTTCGGATCAATCATGATAAGTTTTACATCATCAGGGTTTGCCTTATATAGAATACTCATAATAATCGTATTGATACAAACTGATTTCCCCGATCCTGTCGCCCCTGCTATCAGGACATGCGGCATCTTGGCTATATCCGTAACCACTACCTGACCCGCAATGTCCTTCCCCACCGCAAAGGCAAGATTTGAAGGAAATTTCTGAAAATCATCCGATTCCAGCAAATCCCGAAGTGCCACTGCACTATTCTCCTTGTTGGGTACCTCTATTCCGACCGCAGCCTTACCGGGTATCGGCGCTTCTATTCGTATGTCGGTGGCCGCAAGATTCAGTTTAATGTCATCCGTAAGACCTACAATCTTGCTTACTTTAACGCCCTGTTCCGGCTGCATTTCATACCTTGTGACAGAAGGTCCCTGACTAATATCTGTAATCGTTACCCTGACGCCAAAATTCTGCAAGGTCTGCTGCAGCCGCAGTGCAGTTTCTTTTAATTGATTAGCAGAATCGCCCTTTTTCCCATCACCTTTTTTCAAAAGCTTCAATGGCGGAAAATCATATTTTTTCGGAACATCTTCCTCTGTCATGGCAATATGCTCCTGAATATTCATTTCTTCCTGACGGATTTCTTCTTTGTCATTTTTTGTTACTGGTTCGGCCTTTGGTTTCTGGATAACAGTATCTTCCGTAACAGGCTCGGGCATACTGCTAATGGCTTCCTCGTCGTACAATTCCTGAATATCGGAGCTGTTATCGAATTCATCCAAAAATGACCTCTTGGCAGAAACGCCTTCATTATCGCTAAAATAGTCGATGCCTGCCATATCATCATATGCTGCCTCGTCGTCTATGCCATCGTTCTCAGATACCTCTAAATATGTCTCCTCATTATTCACTGGTTCTCCGTACTCAGCATCGTCCAATACATCATTAGTGTATGTTACTTCATTTAAAGAAATGTCGTCAGTGAAAGCATCATCATATTCCTTCACATCCTCCAAAGCATTACTGTATTGCATTTCGCTATACGGTTTTGCCTTGATATCCTCAAACGAATCGGCATCAGTTATTCCTGTTTCGTCGTCTATCAAAACTATCTCATGGATATCCTGCTGCTTTTCTGGCTTGAGTGTTATCGCAGAACTTGACACAACTCCTCTGGCTCTTTTATCCATTCTTTTGACATTTTTTTCAGGAACAACAGCCTTTTGTGCCTTTGTCCGTCCAGACCGTTTTGGACGTATTTCCTCCTCGTACTCTGGTTCCTCATACGCCTCGTAATCATCATAATCGTCATAATCATCCCTTAAGCGCTCCCTGTATTCCCTCATTCGCACTGCGTCTTCCCTTGCCGATTCAATAAGGTAGGAGCCACCTTTTTTCACTCCTGACAGAAAGCTTTTTTCGGTGATAAATACAACACAGATAATTCCGAGCACAATTATGACAAACAGCGTTCCTCCAAATCCCATTAAGTTATACATGCCATGTGCAATACTTCCAAAAAGAACTCCTCCGCCTGTTCGATGTTCTATGGATGTCTGATATAGTTCCCTGACAATTGACTCTCCGTCTAGCAAGGTCTCCTGTTTTGCGAACATATATGCCAAAACCCCCAATAGAACTATCAGAACCACACTGCTTACCATTTTAATCACCGCGACAGTATTTCCTTTATTTGAAATGCCAAAAGCAAAACCAAGGAACACGATTACGGGTACAAGATACGCAAGCAGTCCAAACAGTCCAAACATGACATTACTGATTCCGGTAGCCGCAGCTCCGTGTATCAGTCCAACAACACATAAAAAAATAAAAATGGCAACTGCAAATATAATAATCAGCATTACCTCATTTTTCACTGCAATATCAACATTTTCCCTAACAGGTCTGGCAGGCGTTTTTTTCCCTCTTGCACCTGAAGATGCCCTTTTCGTACCTTTCGCTGACGTACTCTTTTTTGTATTTGTTCTGCTCCTTGATGCACTATTCCCTGATGCAGATGCCATAATTCCTTCCCCCCAAATGAGTTTTACATGATATTATAGCACTTTTTTTTAAGCTTGTCATATTTTTTTCTAAAATTAATAAATAATACATAGATTTATTTTGCTCTGCGGGAATTCTTATTCTGTACAATCAATTCATGCAATTTTGCAACAGCCTGCGAAATACCGCCAATTTCACAGATAATCCCTTCCTTTACTGCCTCCACGCCCTCCAGCACACTGCCGACATCCTTGGTAAGTACCTCGGTCTCCATCATCAGTTCCTCATACCTTTCCTTGGAAATCCTACAGTGTGAGCACACAAATCCTGTTATACGGTTCTGTACTTCCCTAAAATAATTAAATGTCTGGGGAACACCTATCACCATGCCGTTCATCCTGACCGGATGGACAACCATCGTTCCGGTTGGAACAATAAATGAATAATCCGTACTTACAGCTATCGGAACTCCAATACTATGGCTTCCCCCCAGAACCAAAGATACCGTAGGCTTACTTAGCGATGCTACCATTTCCGCAATGGCAAGCCCGGCTTCTACGTCTCCTCCCATTGTATTTAAAAGAAGTAATACTCCATCAATTTCACTGCTGTCTTCTATAGATGCAAGCTGGGGCAATAAGAGTTCGTATTTGGTCACTTTAGATTGATTTCCTGCATTCTCATGTCCCTCTATCTCCCCGACAATCGTTATTAGGTGAATTTTGTGATTGCTGTTATTTTCATCGAGCGTTACCTGACTTTCTTTTTCAATCTTTTCATCCTTATATTTTTTGCTTTCCAGCTCATCATTGCCTTCTTTTTTTTCATTGTTCTGATTTCCCATGATAGTCCTCCATTTCCGTGTACAATCAAGTAAAATAGATTCATTTTCCTTTACTCACACCAAGCGCCCGCCAGTTTACCGACATTCTTCGTTTGGACGCCTGTGTGCATTAAAAAAGAACTCCTTTCAGAGTCCTTTTTAGTATATACAAACGTATACTTCTTTTATTCAATATCAAAAAAATCTTTTCCTGACATATCTTTTAAGTCATAATCATCATTTCCTGTTGGTTCAAATGCAAAATCCATTTCTTTGTGTTCTCTTCGTTTCGGAACGGGCAAGGGATTTTCTATATATTGAACCTTTTTGTCCTCCAAATCGTCTAACAAAATCTCTTTCATGGAAGAATCCAAAACAACACTTGCCTCCGGCTCTGGAACTACCGCAATGCTTTCAGGCATAATATTCTGCCCCGGTTCAGTCGCTTTCATGCCTTTACGCCTATTATAAAAAATTCGAACTATATAAGAAATTACAGTGCATAATACAGCCGCAATAAAAATCTGCATATTCAGCATTGTCACTTGCGCCAAATTACCAACATACATCGGAATTACCGACACAATAACGCCTGCTGTAAATCCAATATACCTGTTTGATACATTTTTTACAATAAGGTAAACCAGCAGGACAGTAAGAACCTGATACAGGATATTCAAGTATACTCCCGCAACGGTAAAATTACCAAAAATTAGAAAGAACAAATACAAAGTATATATATACAAGGACTGCATATGAAAACCGTCAGCAAAAACAGACGCCAATCCACTAGCACCTAAACGAACTTTTGCAGCATTATAAATGTCCTCATTAATGCTTACTTCATCCATCAAATTATTAATATAGTATACTCTTACAATAATTGCTATACCTGTCAGAATGAATAGAAACAAAACTGACATCCAATTCTTATTCTTCATAATCAAATATGTGTGAGCGCCTGTTCAATGTCAGCAATAATATCATCAGCATTCTCAATTCCTACTGAAAACCTTATTAAATCTGGCTGAACACCTGCCTCTATAAGCTGTTCGTCATTCATCTGCCTATGTGTGTGGCTTGCCGGATGAAGCACGCAAGTCCTCGCATCTGCTACATGTGTTACTATTGCCGCAAGTTTCAGGTTATCCATAAATGCAACACTGACGTCCCTGCCGCCTTTAAGTCCAAATGAAATAACCCCACACGTACCATTTGGCATATACTTCTTTGCGCGTTCATAGTACTTATTTGACTTTAGTCCCGGATAATTAACCCATGCAACCTTATCATTGTTCTCTAGCCATTCGGCAACCTTCAACGCATTTTCACAGTGCCGTGGAACTCTCAGATGGAGCGTCTCAAGACCAATATTAAGTAAAAATGAATTCATCGGGGACGGAATAGAACCCAAATCCCGCATCAGCTGCACGGTTGCTTTTGTAATATATGCCTTATTTCCAAATTTTTCAGTATAAGTTACACCATGATAGGATTCATCCGGAGTTGTAAGTCCATGAAATTTACTGCCATATCTAGCCCAGTCAAAATTACCAGAGTCAACAATCGCCCCCCCGACACTCATGGCATGTCCATCCATGTATTTTGTGGTTGAATGTGTGACAATATCAACCCCGTATTCAAACGGTCGGCAGTTTATTGGTGTCGCGAATGTATTGTCTACTATCAAAGGCACGCCATGTGCATGTGCTACTTTAACAAACTTCTCGAAGTCAAGAACAACCAGTGCCGGATTTGCAATTGATTCCGCCACAACACATTTTGTATTTTCCTGAAAAGCCTTGTTTATAGTCTCCTCATCAGCATCAGGATCTACAATTGTACACTCAATACCCATTTTTTTCATTGTAACGGTCAGAAGATTGAACGTTCCGCCATAGACAGTTGATGAAAGCACTACATGATCTCCTACCTCACAAATATTAAAAACCGCATAATAATTTGCTGCCTGTCCTGACGAAGTAAGCATTGCAGCCACTCCGCCTTCTAGCTCGCATATTTTCGCCGCTACCATATCATTTGTCGGATTCTGGAGTCTCGTATAAAAATACCCTTCCTTTTCCAAGTCAAATAATTTTCCCATCTCATCTGACGTCTCATACTTGTATGTTGTCGACTGATAAATAGGCAGAACCCTTGGCTCACCGTTTTGGGGTTGCCATCCTGATTGAATGCACTTTGTCTCAATAGAATAATTATTACTCATACTGTAAGCTCCTTTATTTAATAACTTTTATGATGTAGTATATCACATGATAATACAAAATTCAACAGATGCATTAAAGCACCAAACAATCACACCTTCATTTGAACATCCGCATGCACAAAAAAGGGCAATGACCCAAATCATTAACCCTCTAAAAAAATGGGACCTACAGGGCTCGAACCTGTGACCCTCTGCTTGTAAGGCAGATGCTCTCCCAGCTGAGCTAAGATCCCATAACG
>CAJTTO010000013.1 GCA_910579275.1 uncultured Lachnospiraceae bacterium | reverse complement strand
TACGCTATTTCACGGACTTTGCAGTAAATGCAAAGTCCTGGGCTGAACTGTTACTAAAAATTACATGCAAAATTTGCACTATCTAGACAATCTGACTGGAAAAGAGTTATAATCATATGAAAGAAAAGAATTAAACGACGCAATGGTGTGAAACAGGCGGTTTATGAGTCTGATTTCTGACCGGATGGAGCACTCGGCTGGAGTGACAATAAACAGCAAAGGAGAGAACGGCATGAGAAGTTCATACAAAGACGAAGATGTGACACTGCTGCTGAAGGATATCACAGGGCTGGTGGAACCTCAGGCGACAGAAGAAAGGGAACGGCTGATACAGTCGGGCAGGCACTACAGTGAGATGCTTCCAATCGAGTATGTCCCGACGCAGCAATATATGGAAGTTTACAGGGAAGCCCTTGAAACGTATGCGGAACCGACCGCGCTGGCAGTCGGGGCGCTGTCCGACAAGATTATGGCTGCAAAGGGAAGGGATGTCGTTCTGGTGTCCCTTGCAAGGGCGGGCATACCGATAGGAATTCTGGTCAAACGGTATATTAAGTTCAAGTACCGGCTGGATGTTCCGCATTATTCCATCTCCATCATAAAAGGGAGAGGCATTGATGACAACGCCATGAAATATCTGCTTGGGAGGTATCAGCCACAGCAGCTCCTGTTTGTGGACGGGTGGATTGGAAAAGGCGCAATATTAGGGGAACTGCAAAAAGATATAGAAGCCTATGAGGGCGTTTCGCCGGATATTGCAGTTGTGGCAGACCCGGCGAATGTGACAGAGCTGTGCGGCACGCATGACGATATTCTGATACCAAGTTCCTGCCTGAACTGTACGGTTTCAGGTTTGGTCAGCAGAACCTTTTTAAGGGATGACATTATCGGGTCGGATGATTTTCACGGTGCGGTATATTACGAGGAGCTTGCCGGTTCGGATTTGTCCTATGAATTTATTGACGCGATAGAGCGCTGCTTTCAAACCGATAATGCGTTTTTGCCGGATAAAAAAAGAGTCAGTGGGCTTGGCGCCGACGAGGTCAGGGAGCTTGCCGGAATATTCGGTGTGGATGACATCAACCTGATAAAACCGGGAATCGGTGAGACGACAAGAGTGCTTTTGCGCCGAGTCCCGTGGAAAGTGCTGATTGATGAGAACGATAAAAACAGTCATGAGCTGGGGCATATCGTGAGACTTGCTGAGGAGAAACATGTGCCGGTTGAATATTATCCGTTGAAACATTACAAATGCTGCGGCATTATTCAAAAACTCGCCGAGGCATAAAGGCAGCGCGGCGGAAGCCGGAAAGGGGACGAAATGATAAGAGTATGGTTTAACCACTGGTTCAGCACTTCCTACAGACTGATTGAACTGATGAAGGAGGATGCTGTCCAAGAGGTTTATGTGGTCGGAAGCAACAGACAGCGGGAGTCGGTCATCCAAAAGGTGTGTGACGAGTGGTATGAGGAGCCGGACATTGACGGTGAGGCGTACATTGCCTTTTGTCTGGATTTCTGCAAACAGCATCGCATAGACGCGTTTGTGCCGCGCCGCAATATGACGGATATCAGCCGTAATATTGCGCTTTTTGAAAAGGCAGGCGTAAAGGTCATGGTGGACGATTATGCGGTGATCAAATTGCTGAATAACAAAGCGGAGGCGTACAATTATCTTAAGGACTGCGAAGGGCTGCATATTCCGGATTTTTATGTTGTAAACCATGTCAGCCAGTTTGAACAGGCATATCGGAAACTCAGGGAAACGCATGGGGAGATCTGCGTCAAGTTTGTCAAGGATGAAGGCGGTATGAGTTTTCGGAAAATTACAGAAAATGCGGATTGTTTTAATCAGCTTAAGATGTATCAAGGAAGCGGAATTGCTTACGGGATGCTGACAGAGACGCTGGGAAGCGTGGCCGCGTTTGACGATATGATAGTCATGCCATATCTTCCCGGAAACGAAATCAGCGTGGACTGTCTGCGGACAGGAAAAGGGCTGATTGCAATACCAAGGAATAAGGGTGCGGCGCGGCATGAGCGGGTGGAGTTCAATCAGGATATTCTGGGGATGACGGATGCCGTCATGAACCGCATCCCGCTTAGATATCCGTGCAATATTCAGTTTAAGATAAAAGACGGTGTCCCGTATCTTCTGGAGATTAACACCAGAATGTCCGGGGGGCTTCAGATGAGCTGTCTGGCAGCAGGGGTAAACATACCCAATATTGCCCTCAATAAAATGTTTGGCCGCGACATTGACTGGACAATGGACAGGACAGATAAAATCGTTTCCTACATTGAGCTGCCGCAGGTGATCGGCTAATAGTTTTTGGTACCGAAGTACGCTGCCATAAGCAGGGTGCGCTGCGCCCAGTTGGCGTGCGTCTTGTATTCATTCATGCGCTCCCTGCCGGCGCTTCCCGATACAAGCGAATGTGATGACGCATCCCAGTTCATTATTGCGGCGGCATCCTGATAGTCTTTTTCGGACACCCTGTAAGCATCATTTACAATAGCAATCTGGCTGGGATAGATAACAGTCTTCCCGACAAATCCGCAGAGCTTGTCATCGGCAATTTCGTGATAAAGCCCTTTTTCCCAGTTTATGCTGTGATAGTATTCCCAAACCGGGCCGGAAATGATGTAATCCATGCCGTACACCGTGATGATATCAGAGAAAATATTGGCAACGGGGCGTATCTGGTGAATGGATTCATCATCATGCCTGCGGAATCCGAATGCGTGGCACAGATCGTTTCCGCCCACGCGTATATTCAGCACTTTGTCTTCTGTCCGGTCAAGTTTTTCTTTCAGAGCATATAAAATATCATATCTGCTGCGCAGGTCAATCATGCTAGGACTCTCAAAAATCGGCATGGTATAGACTGGCTGCGCGGAAACTTCGTTTACCCTGACAATCTGCGCCAGATAGTCGTCTGCATTCTCCAATGAAAATTTAGGAAGGATATAGCCCGTGACAAGCTTTGCCGCCGTTCCGAAGGCATTATGCAGTCTGCCAATCTGTCGGGCGCTGCGCACGCGCACAAAAATTTTGGGCATATAAAATTCTTTTTCCTGCGCAAGGGCATCGAGCCTGTGCAGTGAATCCGTCAATATGTGTTCTGCCTCGGCGACGCAGTCATCGCGTATGGTGTCCTCGAGACACATTGCAAGCGAATACTTGGTGCCGAATCTTTGGCCGGCAATGGACGCAGCAATGTTTTTCCGGTTGGCAGGACAGTATAAAAGGGCGCCCACACTGTAATAAAGTAAAGAATTGTTCATTGTAAAAAGCTCCTGATCGTTATTCTAAAAAATCCGGTAATCTGCATGGATTTTACTTGTTACTGGAACAGTAACCTTTTACCATTATAACATACATTTTGGCAAAATGGTAGATAAAGACAGGAATATGTGCTATAGTAAAAGCGTGAGTGTGAATGATAACTTATGTTTAAAAAGCGTAGAGGATAGGGACAATGGAATGCAAAATAACCAAATATATGTATCATGTAGAAGATGTTTGTTCGATTGATGCGTTTGCAAAAGTGAGAAATGAATCCGGTGCGGAACGCAGGGCGGTTTGTTTTGTAAGGGCGCTGGGAGCGGGACGGGATGATATTCTGCGTCTTGACAGTCTCCTGCTGCAAAACATGCGTGAAGGAACAGTCTTGTATAACAGAATACACACATTGCCGTCAGCCCCCGCGGCGCAGGATGCCGCATATTATTCGGGCTGCTACCAAAACTGGACAGCCAGCCGGAAAAGCTGTATGCGGACGAAGGCTTCGGGGGATGATGCCGTATTGTCAGGGCTGCTCGGGAAAGCAGTGTCGGAGGTCACGGAGAAATACAGACAGATAAAACCCGGCATGTCAGAGACGATAGAAAGAAATTTTGTGGTGAAACTGCTGCACTGGTTTGATGTAGTCACGCAGGAACTGACGGCGCGCAGGATATGTGCACAGGGAGACGGCGGGGAGAACATCAAGCTTGCTGTGCACAATGTGGAAAAAGAGCAGGAATTTCTTTTTTACTATATGCTCGCGCTTGTCGGCGTGGATGTCATATTGCTGCAGAGCAAGTCGGATATCCTGCTGAGTCAGCCGCTGAAGGGGCTGTCTGCGGAATTTGTGCTCGGCAATTATGCGGATATTGCTGTGCCCGACTTTTCCCCGGAGAAAGCACAGACGGCGGCACATCCTGCAGCAGGGACGGGGGATTTGCGGCAGGGTACAGGGGCAGAAACGGAACACGCCGAAAACAGGCAGGAGAACGGAAACATCAGGGTAGTAATTCCCCAGCGCCATGACAGACGGAAAACACAGCCGCAGCCAGTCGAAATACCTCGTCGGCAGGAGCGCGTACAGGAGCAGCCGGTTCGTGTCTCGGTGCCGCGCCACCCTGTGCAGGACAGTCCGTCCGCAAGAAGCGGCGCACGGGCAGAAAAGAGTTTTGAGCAGCTCGCGCAGCTTGCATCGTCAGTTGTGATGATTAACATACATGACAACAAAGGCGAATTCATGGGTTCCGGTTCCGGCATTATGATTGGCAGAAAGGGTTATATCCTGACGAACCAGCATGTCGCGAGCGGGGGAAGCTATTATACGGTCAGAATTGAGGATGACGAGACCTGCTACAAGACAAAGGAGATTATCAAGTACAACCATGTGCTGGATCTCGCGGTGATAAGGATAGACCGCACTCTGAACCCGCTGCCGGTGTACAAAGGGCCGCAGGGGCTTGTCAGGGGGCAGAAGGTTGTGGCAATCGGAAGCCCGCTGGGATTGTTTAACTCCGTTTCGGACGGGATTATATCAGGATTCCGCAAGTTTGACGGTGTTGATATGATACAGTTTACGGCGCCGACATCACCGGGCAGCTCCGGCGGGGCAGTGCTCAATATGTACGGTGAGGTCATCGGCATCAGCACGGCGGGAATTCCGGATGCGCAAGGAATTAACCTCGCGGTCGGTTATGAATTCATTAATATCTTCGCCCAGGGATTTACAGGTTAGTCGTTTTCCTGATTCATTAAAGATAGATTAAAAATGTGTTAATATTTGAAAGTATGTTCTGATATTGTTGAATAACGGACGCTGATATGATATAATTGTGTTAATTGTGCAATAAAATTTAATGGTTATAAGTCAATTGCTGGATTGAGGGAAAGAAATGTTTACACATATTAAAATAAAAAATCTAAATGATTTTTTTGTGGAACGAAACGGCAGGCCGGACAAGGGTGTGTATTTCTACCGGATAAACGGATACACGGAGGAAATCGGGCAGTTTATACAAAAATATTATGAGGCTGCAAGACTTTCGGGTGTGATTATCGAAGGAAAAATTCCGAATCCTGATGAGAAAAACCTTTCCTATTATGAGGAAATCATGGGACTGGATTTCCGGATGAGTCCGGAGTTCCTGTCACAGAGCCTCAAAAAATGGCTGCCCCGCATGAACGATTACCAGCGCGGCAATGTGGCGCGCGCACTTTTTGATACGCTTGATACACTGCAAAAGTCCGGCAAAAACGAGAATATGCTGAAAAATGCATACATAAAGTTTATGTGCTGGCTGTATTATAAGTTTGAACGCATTGTCAATATGCTTGGTGAAAACAAAATTCCCAAAATATTGTACGAGGGTGAGGTCGGCAGCTATGAATTGCAGCTTATCACAATCCTTTCCAATGCAGGGTGCGATGTTGTGCTTTTGCAGTATCACGGTGATGCGAAGTATCTGGCTCTCGATGCGCAGAGCCGGATATCAGACAATCTTGCGCTGCCGGGTATGCGGCAGTTTCCGCCCGATTTTAATTTAAAGTGGATTCGAACCGAGATACAAAACGCGATAAATAATGAACGGTTATATGGGATAAGGCCGCAGGTTCTCAACTGCACCAACGCATGGATAGAGGGGAAGGGGCTTGACGACTTGCGGAAAAGCATCACGGCGCGGGGCGACGACCCCAAGCTTTTTTACAACTGTTTTTGCCGGATAGACGGTGTGGAAGATAAGCTGACGTATGTAAACGAACTGTTCCAGCTTCAGCTGGAACTGACCAACAGCAAGAGACGCGTAGTGATCGTTGACGAGTCCATTCCGAAACCCGGCATGGAGGAAATCGCGGAGGTGAAGCGCAGGAATTACACAAGGCAGGACGAGATGCTGATGGACTTGTCGGCAAACATACAGTACAGTGCCAACATCGAGCTGCAAAGGCTGATGGTAAAGGCATTTCTGGATGTGATGCTCGCGGAGTCAAAGACTTCGGGCGGAAACCTGAACAAGCTGACCAACAAGGCCGTTTATATGATATGCTGGATAAAACGGTACACCAAGGAGCTTTTTTCCAGCTGGAAAATGCCGGATATTGCGTGTTTTATACACATGGGACCATGCAAGGACGAGAATGAGGCAATGTTTTTGCGGTTTCTGGCACGGATTCCTGTCGATGTACTGATTTTGAATCCGAATTTAAATACAAAGTGTTGTCTGGAAGACAATCTTTTATACGAGATACATTTTACGGAATCGCTGCCTGTCAGCCATTATCCGAGACAGAGCGCGGATGTACACATGGGAACGGCGGCGTACCACGCGGAGCGCGAGCTGGATAACCTGATGTATCAGGATACCGGAATTTACCGCAACCAGCAGTATGCAAAGGCATCCTCGGTCACGCTGCAGACCATGTACGAGGAGATTCAGATTCTGTGGAAGGAGGAGCTCAAATACCGTCCGAATTTCAGCACGGAGAATGGAATTGTCACGCTGCCTGTTATCTTTGCCAAGGTGTCAGGGGTCAAGGACGGAATGGTGCCGAAGTATTGGAGTTCCGTAAAGGAACTGATGACGGAGGATACGTTTGTCGTGAAGTCTGTGCCGTATATTGACCCGACAGCGCCGAATCCGATGAAAATGTATGCGACGGAATTTTTCAAAAACGGGCGTGTTCAGAAGAAAAAGATCAAAGAGCATCGTGATTACCCGTACAGTTTCCTGCGCGAGGAGATTCAGGAGCACATTCTCGACAAGCTGCAGCTTTTGATAGACAGCAGGGCAATTAAGGGAACGTTCGAAAACGGAACGGAGTACACAATCGCCGCGACGATTCTGAATCTGCCCAAGGAGATTGTCAGACTGATACAGAAGTTTGACTTTACAAAGAAAAATCCGAAGCTGATATATTTTAATACAGGGGAAAAGCTGATTTCCCTTGAGGATTCGATTCTCACGGCGTTTTTGAATCTGGTTGGATTTGACGTGCTGTTCTTCGTGCCGACCGGATATCAGAATATCGAGAAGCACTTTAACAAGAGATTGATGGAGGAGCACCAGATAGGCGAGTATGTGTACGATTTGCAGGTTCCCAATATGGCGCTTGTCTCATCCAATACACGACCGTCATGGCGTGATAAAATTTTCCGAAGGATTTGAAAATGAAACGAAAGGATGGAGGATTGCTATGGGATTAGATTTTAGCAAAACAAAAGCACAGTCGGCTGTGTTGGCGAATACGCCGGATGTGAAGAACGAGATTGAGGTTGTCGAGATGTATGATATCGTGGAAGACCGTCAGCAGATGAACGCGGCGCTCGTTGGCTCGCAGGAGGTTGACAATATCGTAAGCACGATTGAGGTGGGGAATCTCGAGACGATTGTATCGTTTGGCGCGGAGGTAGCCGAGGAGATATCAAAAGCATCGGATGTCGTGCTCAACAATGTCAATATGGCGCAGCTTGACGATTCGAGTGAGATGCTCAATGCGCTCGCAAAGGTTATGGAGAAATTTGACATTGAGGAGCTTCAGGAAAATCCGTCTCTTTTTGGCAAACTTTTTGGTAATATGAGAAAACAATTGGACAAAATATTAGATAAGTACCATACCATGGGAGATGAGGTTGACAAGATTTATGTGGAACTCAAAAAGTACGAGTCGGAAATCAAACAGTCCAACCGCAACCTCAATACCATGTTTGACGCCAATGTCAACTATTACCATGAACTTGTCAAGTATATTCTTGCAGGCGAGCAGGGATGCAGGGAGCTGGAACAGTATATAGCACAGAGAGAGTCGGATATGCAGACGACAGGGGACACGTCCATCCAGTTTGAGATTACGAGTCTGAATCAGGCGCTGATGATGCTCGAGCAGCGAACACAGGATTTGCGGACGGCAGAGAGCGTTGCCATGCAGTCCATCCCGATGATTAAGGCGATGGAGTTTAGCAACATGAACCTTGTCAGAAAGATAAACTCAGCGTTTATTATCACGCTTCCGGTATTTAAGCAGGCACTTGCGCAGGCAATTATGCTGAAGCGCCAGAAGATACAGGCGGAGGCGATGAGTGCGCTTGATGCCAAGACGAATGAACTCTTAATCAAGAACGCGCAGAATACAGTGGAGCAGACAAAACTTACGACAGCGATGGCATCCGGCAGCTCCATCAAGATTGAGACGCTCGAGACAACGTGGAGAACAATTGTGGACGGCATCAACGAGACAAAGCAGATTCAGAGTGAGGCAAGGCAGAAACGCATCGAGGATCAGGCAAGGCTAGAGAACATCAAGCAGGAGTTCAACAAAATGTACCATATGCCGTGACAATTGATTGAAGCAAGGCGCTGGTATGCTGAAAAAGAAAGTACTAAATTTATATATATTTTAAGGAGGAAAAACATATGCCAATTAGTTTATCAAAGGGACAGAAGGTGGATCTGACAAAAGGAAATCCGGGCCTGAAGAAGATTATGGTGGGACTTGGATGGGACGTTAATTCGTTTGATTCCGGTGCGGATTTTGACCTTGATGCCGCAGCGTTTATGGTAGGGGCAAACGGAAAGTGCCCGACAGAAAAAGAATTTGTGTTCTACGGAAATCTGGCGCATCCGAGCGGCTCTGTAAAACACATGGGAGATAACCTTACAGGAGAGGGCGAGGGCGACGACGAGCAGATTCAGATTGAACTTGAGAAAATTCCTGCCAATGTCGAGAAAGTGGCATTTACGGTTACGATTTACGATTCCGATGCCAGAAGACAGAATTTTGGTCAGGTTTCCAACGCGTTTATCCGTATCGTCGACGAGACGACAAACACGGAGTTAATCCGTTATGATCTTGGAGAGGATTTCTCGATTGAGACGGCGGTTGTTGTCGGTGAGCTCTATAGACATAACGGGGAGTGGAAGTTCAACGCCATCGGAAGCGGATTCCAGGGCGGACTTGCAGCACTCTGCGGACATTATGGAATAGAGGTCGCATAAAATCCAAAAAATCGCGATGCGATTCTTTCAGGTATTGTTAAAGCAAATAGTAAATAAAGAATGAAAATGGAGGATACAGATATGCCAGTTTGTTTGCAAAAAGGACAGAAGGTCAGTCTCACGAAAGATAATCCGGGATTGAAGAATGTTGTAGTGGGACTTGGATGGGACGTCAATGCGTTTGACACAGGCGGGGACTTTGACTTGGACGCAGCCGCATTTCTTTTGACGGATTCGGGAAAGGTTTCGAATTCGAATGATTTTGTGTTTTATGGAAATCTGACACATCCGTCAGGAAGTGTCGTGCATCAGGGAGATAATCTGACAGGCGTGGGAGACGGCGATGACGAACAGATAAAGATTGACTTGTCAAAGGTTCCTGACAACATTACGAAGATAGCGATTACCGTGACGATATATGAACCGGAAAAGAGAAAGCAGAATTTTGGTCAGGTGAACAATGCGTTTATCCGAATCTATAACGAGGCAAACGGCGAGGAGATGCTCCGCTATGACCTTGGGGAAGACTTCTCCATCGAGACAGCAGCTGTATTTGGCGAGCTGTACAAGAGCGGCAGCGAGTGGAAGTTCAATGCCATCGGAAGCGGATTTCAGGGCGGACTTGCAGCGCTCTGCGCAAATTTTGGTGTGGAAGTAAGCGCGTAAGAAATGGCGCTGACAGGAAGAATAATGTATTGTGTGCCTGCCGTAACAGTTCAGCCTTACGATATTCCGCGAGTAAAATCGCTTTGTATGCGATTTTGCGAGTTGTGAAAGCGCCAAAATGCGACTTTGGAGCATTTTGTGTGCATCTGGCGTGACAGGCTGAACTGTTACCGCCTGCTAAAACAGGCAGACAGGAGTTCTTGACAAGAATGGAGGATTATTATGTCAGTTAGTTTACAAAAAGGTCAGAAAGTGAGTCTGTCAAAGGATAATGCCGGATTATCCAAAGTGATTATAGGTCTTGGATGGGACGAGGCAAAACCTGCAAAAAGAGGGTTTTTTGCGCCGAAGCCGCAGCCGATTGACTGTGACGCATCCGCAATTTTACTTATGAATGGCAAGCTTTGCGCGAATGATGACGTGATTTATTTCAATAATCTCAGACATAAGACGGGAACCGTGCAGCATATGGGAGACAACCTCACGGGGGCAGGGGACGGCGATGACGAGCAGATTGTCGTAGATCTTGCGGCGATTCCGGAGCAATATGACAGGATTGTCATTGTTGTAAATATTTATCAGGCATACCAGAGAAAACAGCATTTCGGAATGATTGAAAACGCGTTTATCCGTCTCGTTGATGCCAGAAATAACACGGAAATGTGCAAATACAATCTGTCTGAGGACTACACGAATATGACCGCCATGATTTTTGGCGAAATATACAGACACAGCGGCGAGTGGAAGTTTAATGCAGTAGGTCAGGGAACGCAGGATCCGGGACTTGGTGAGCTTGTAAACAGATTCCTGTAAAGAGTGAAGCGTGAAAAAATCCGCAGGCTTGTGCATGGAGCACGAGTCTGCGGACTTTGAAAGGAGTATAATAATATAATGAAATTTAATGGACTAAGTGACAAAGAGGTCGAACAGTCGCGGCAGCAATACGGTTCGAACGCAATTCCTGACTCGGAACCTACCACCTTCTGGGAGGAATTTAAGGAGACATTCGGGGATCCGATGATCAAAATCCTGCTCGCAATTGCGGCGCTGATGATTGTCATGTTTTTCTTTGGCTATGCGGAGATATACGAGCCGCTTGGAACGATAATCGCAGTGTTTATCGTGGCGTTTGTATCGGCAAAGACCGGTGTGGCAAGTGACACAAAGTACCGTGAGCTAAAGGACAACACAGAAAAGGACAAGTGTAAAGTACACAGAAACGGTGTTGTGACTGTGATCGAAGTGGATGATGTCGTTGTTGGAGACAAGGTGCTGCTTCAGTCCGGTGATAAGATTCCGGCTGACGGTATACTGATTGACGGCGCGCTCAAGGTTGACAACTCAGCGTTGAACGGAGAGGCAGAGGAGTGTAAAAAGACAGCGGCAGACCCGAGCGTGCAGCTTGCGGATGATATTACAGGCGATACGTTCGTGGACAAGTATTCTCTGTTCCGCGGC
Organism: uncultured Lachnospiraceae bacterium; assembly: GCA_910579275.1. Taxonomy (GTDB): domain Bacteria; phylum Bacillota; class Clostridia; order Lachnospirales; family Lachnospiraceae; genus COE1. Next base: position 67,168 of record CAJTTO010000013.1, on the reverse strand, counting down.
GCCGTAATCTTTGACGGGGAAGGTATCCTCGACGTCAGAAAAGTCGGAACAAAGACCATGATGGGTAAGATGGCGGAGGAGATGCAGGAGGAAGAACCGGATTCTCCGCTGAAAGTAAAACTTGCAAAACTCGCCAACCAGATTTCGACTTTCGGCTATATTGGTGCGGCAATCATCGCTGTCTTGTATTTCGGATACTTTATTGTTTCGGCAGGCGGTCCGTCGGCGTACTTTACAAATGGCATTCAGGATATCATCATGGATGTGGTAAAGGCGGTTTCGCTGGCAGTCGTAATTATTGTCTGTGCGGTTCCCGAGGGACTTCCGCTGATGATTTCCCTCGTACTCATGCAGAATACGAGCAAGATGCTTGACCACAATGTCCTTGTCAGGAAAGCGGAGGGTATCGAGACAGCCGGTTCATTAAATATTCTTTTTAGTGATAAGACAGGTACGATTACAAAAGGCTCGCTCGAAGTTGTGGATTTCTTCTGTGCGGACGGCAATTCCATTGATATCCCGCAGCTGAGTAAGCATAGCAAAGTAAAGGGACTTGTGGACTTGGCAATCGGAAAGAATACACAGTCCATGTTTGACGCTTCGCACAGGGTTATCGGCGGCAATGCAACCGATCAGGCGCTGATGAAGTTTATCGGTGAGGAGACTTTTAACGCGCTGGTTTCCAATACAGAGTATGTGGTATCAGCGCATCAGGGATTTAATTCCACAAACAAGTTCAGTCAGGCAAGAATTGACAATGTCGGCAAGACTTTTTACAAGGGAGCGCCGGAGCGGCTTCTGGCAGCTGCGACGAAATATCTCGATGCGGACGGAAATATCAGGGACATTGACAAGGGTGTGCTTGACAGAAAGATTGACGAGCTTGCGGCAAAGGCGATGCGTGTTCTCGCATTCGGCTATTCTGAAAGCCCGCTTGCAGAGAATAAGATTAATGAGGACATTGTTATTATCGGTCTGGTCGGCATCAGAGATGATGTGAGACCGGAGGCGCGGGATGCGATTCACGAGGTGCAGAATGCCGGCATTCAGGTAGTCATGATTACAGGTGACAGGCTTGAGACGGCAGTGGCAATTGCAAAGGACGCAGGTCTTTTGCAGAGCAATGACGACATGGCGCTTTCTTCTGCGCAGCTGAATGAAATGTCGGATGACGATGTCAAGAAGATTATACCGAAAATCAGGGTTATTGCGAGGGCGCTTCCTACGGATAAGTCACGTATGGTAAGACTGTGTCAGGAAATGAACCTTGTTGTGGGCATGACAGGCGATGGCGTTAACGACTCGCCTGCGCTGAAACGTGCGGATGTAGGCTTTGCGATGGGAAGCGGTACAGAGGCGGCGAAGGAAGCCGGCAAGATTGTTATTTTGGATGATAACTTTAAGTCCATTAAGGATGCCATCCTGTATGGCAGGACAATTTACCATAATATCCTGAAATTCTGTAAATTCCAGCTGGTTATCAACGTGGCGGCAGTGATTGTCAGTGCGATAGCGCCGTTCTTCGGTGTCGAGGAGCCGCTGAAGGTTACCCATTTGCTGTTCGTCAATCTGGTAATGGACGGACTTGGCGCAATCATGCTTGGCAATGAGCCGGCGCTTGAGAAATATATGCTCGAGAAACCGAGAAGAAGGGATGAGAGCATTGTAAGCAAGAAAATGATGGCACAGATTGTCACAATGGGTCTGTGGCTTACCGTGATGAGCTTTGTATATCTCAAGGCACCGTTCTTTCAGGAAATTTTCGATTATGATGAAGAACAGCATCTGACGGGCTACTTTGTACTGTTTATCGTGAGCGCACTGTTCAACGGTTTTAATGTAAGGGATGATGGATTTGGCATCTTCAGAGGGCTTAACCAGAATACTGGATTTTTGAAGGTATTTTTTACCATTATTTTAGTACAGGCAGTCATTGTAAACGCAGCATTGATACCGTTTGAGGCGTTTACATGGATTGGCAACATGTTCAGCTGTGTTCCGTTTGGCATCAAGGGCTGGATTACCGTTTTCATACTGGCAGCGACGATGATTCCTGTGGATATCGTGAGAAAAGTGATTGTGAACAGAAAATAGGAAACAGGTAGTACTGTATGTGAAAAAAGAAGTGCAAGATACGTTGGTGGACGGCACTTCTTTTTATGCGCATGGACATAAAAGGAAAACGAATTTTTAATTGGAGGGCGGCAGGGATGATTGTATTTCATACAGACTTGGACAATACACTAATTTATTCCTATAGGCATGATATCGGACAGGACAAAATCTGCGCGGAGATTTATCAGGGGCGGGAAATTTCCTTTATCACACCGAGGACATTACAGCTTTTGCAGCAAATCAGGATGCGGAAAGAGCAGGTGCTTGTGGTGCCGACGACGACGCGGACAGTGGAACAGTATCAACGGATTGACTTAGGCGTGGGGGCGCTGCGGTATGCGCTTGTCTGTAATGGCGGTGTGCTCCTGGTTGATGGAAATGAGGACAATGACTGGTATCTGGAATCGCTGGAGCGGATAAGGGGAAGCAGACAAATGCTGGACAGGGCATTGGCATTTCTCGAGAAAGAAAAAAGAAGGACGTTTGAATTACGGTTTATCAGGGATCTTTTTGTGTTTACCAAATGTGAGGAGCCGGAAATGGTGGTCAAGGATTTGCAAAAAAGCATTGATGTGAATGTGGTTGACGTATTTCACAATGGTGTGAAAGTGTATGCCGTTCCAAAGGCATTGAGCAAGGGGACGGCTGTTGAGAGGTTCAGAAAATATGCGGGCGCGGACTTCGCAGTTGCAGCAGGGGACAGTGCATTTGATATTTCCATGCTGGAAGCTGCGGACTATGGGATTGCGGCACCGGAACTTGCGCAGAAAGTTCATTTTTCTGATAAAGTAAACTGTCCGCCAGAAGAAAAACTGTTTTCTGAAGCCGCGCTTGCGGCAGTGCTTCAGGTTTCTGCCGGCAGACAATGGCAATAGGCATGATGTACGGAATGCTTTTTAATTAGGACGGTGTCCAAGGCGTCCGCCGTCCATGCCGAGGCTGACACCGCTCATGCGCTCACTTGGCTGGATAATGACTGTGACAGGCTGATGTCCGCCCCATTCAAAGCTGTAGGATTCTCCGGAGCTTTGTCCGATAAAGGTCTTCCAGTTTACATCCATCTTGATGTCGGGGTCGCAGGGACCTGCGCCCATCCAGCACACGACTGCGTCAGGGTCGACAGCAAGCGTTGTGCCTGTCTGGATATTGCTCAGTACAATCGGGTTTCCGTCTACCAGAATGGCAACATAGGCGTTTGGTCCCATGCCGGTCAGTGTTGAGGTGGCTAGCCCTTTCTGCGAGATGACGCCGCATCCGATAAAGCGCACATCATATTTGCAGTCCGGCGTGAAGGCAAGAATATTTTCGGACTCAATGGAGAGCATCTCACCCTGCTGCAGCTGGTACACGACAACATGCTGTGCGTGATTCGCATAGTAGGTGATGCTGTCGCCGTTCATCATAACCTTCATGAGCGGCAGATTTTCTCCGGTCACGCGCCGAATCAGGGAACCGAGCAGCGCCTGCCCTGCATTTTCCTGAGGACCAAGCAGCAGTTTTTCGAATTTATAATTCTTATAGCCATTATTTTCCCCGCAGATAAAAGCCCCGGCTTTCGTGAACAGTACATCGTTTCCCCGGCAGGTAACTTTTAAGGTCAGTTCGTTAATTACTTCAAATGTTAACATATATGTATACTCCTTTTTTTAAATACACTTGTACGCTGGTTCTTTTCCGCTCACACAACCTGTACGCCATATAAGGCGCATAATCCGGCAAGATCCTTTGCAACACCATTTCCAACCGCATTAAATTTCCATGTGCCGTTGTGCTGGTACACCTCACCAATCATCATCGAGATAACGTTGTTGTAATATTCTGTCATCAGGAAACTGACGCATTCCTTTCCCGATTTGTCCATGATGCGCACGTAGGCATCCTTGAGCATCCCGAAATGAAGCCTGTTTTGCAGCGCGTCATTGATGGTTAGGACAAACACAATTTTCTTCACCCGCGGGTCTAATTTTCCGAAATCAATCTGAATCCGCTCGCGGTCGGCACCGCCTCCCTGCACAAATTTCGTGCTCTGGTCAGGGCTTAACACCTGCCCGTAAAATACAAACCAGCTGTCACCAATGACCTTTCCGTCGGCACCGAGGAGGAATGCGGACACGTCCACATCACATCTGGAGTCAGTGACATTCCATCCAAAACAGGCATCGACAGCGGCAATGGCGCCTGACGACAGCGGAATTTTCTGTCCCTTCTGCACCTTGTTTTCCAGTGCGGGAATCGGTTTTGCGACAGGAGCCGAGGCCGTACCCTGCGTGTTTTGCTGTCCGGCAGTCAGGGCGGGCTGACAATTTTGCGGCGGACGGTTTTGTGGCTGCTGTCTTGGCGGAATGGATCTGCCTTGACTTGGAGCGGGACTGCTTTGTGGGCGCTGCTGTGCGATGTTTGTATACGCAGGCGCCGCTGCCATGTGGTTTCCGCCGGATTGGTTGTTCATGACTGTCGCGATCGTGTTTTTGTTTTTTACACTCTGCGGGTTGGGCACATTGAGCGACAGAATCGAGTTGCGGTTCATGGCGCCGCTTGATTTTGTTTTAACGGTTATCACTTTGGTATATTACCTCCATCTGTGTTGTTTTTATGAAAGCAGAGCAGTCTACGGATGCACTCTGAAAAACATTATAACACAATCAATGGTTATATACATATGAGTTTACAATATTTTCATAAATTATAAGGAAGAAATTGAATGTGAGCTTAGTGGATTTACGCTTATCCCCCGATGTAAAAATGTTGAACATATACACGAAAAATATATGAAATGTGGCGAAATTGCCGATATATTACCTATTTTTTATTAGAACCTTATCAAAGCAGGACAAATGTATTATAATAAAAGTGCAGTGTGTGTTCATTCAATACTTTTGTTAAAGGAACAATAAATTACAGACGTGGGAAGAAGCATAGGGCTGCCGGAACAGGGTGAACGGCAGCCGCATAGGAGATGCATATGAAAAAAGAGAAAAAGGTACCTTTCTATATGGTCGTATTTTATGTTCTAGTGGCGTTTTCGCTTGTGGTATGGCTTGTGGCAGGGCTGCAGACGAATAAGTATTATGGTAATAATATTTTTACGGGGTACGATGTCAGGCAGCTGAACGACGGCTGGTGTGACTCGGATGGTCAAAACTTGCGGATTCCCGGGGACTATGATGTGCCTTCCGGCGAATATATGCGCATAAGCCGCACGGTGACGCAAGAGGAGATTGACGAGATTTTTGCATCACCGGCGTACCTGATGTTTCGCACGGATCACACATTCGTCCATGCGTCTGTCAACGGTGCGGAGGTTTACCGGTTCGGGGATGCGAAACAGATTCCGTTCGGAAAGACGCCGGGCAGTGGCTGGCAGCTTATCGAGCTGGGTCAGCTGCACGCGGGGGACACGATAGCGATTGACACCATGTGCCCGTATGAAAAATATTCCGGTCGGTGGCGTAGTATCGTCAGCGGCACCAAGGCAGAGCTGCTGTCGTACATCTTGTTCAATGGACTTGCGATGCTGCTGATGACAGTGATTCCGCTGATTATTGGTACGGCGCTTGTGTTCCTTTCGCCGCTGTTTGTAAAGTGGGGTGCGGCTGGCAAGGTATCAAGTCTGGGAATGGCGTTTTTGATTATATCCGTGTGGAGCTTTACCGAGGCAAGGACATGGCAGCTGTTTTTCATCAATGCATATGCCATGCAGATTTTGAGCTTTGTCACGTTTGCCCTGTTTCTGCCAAGTGTCGTGATGGCGTTCCACTTGCTTGGGATTATACCAGACAGCCGGATGTACCGAAGATTGATGAACATGAACTGTGCTGTCATATTTGTGATGGTCTTGCTGCAGCTGCTGAATATGGTTGATTTTTTCGAGATGCTTCCGGCGATGCATGTTCTTATTGTGGTAAACGGTGTCATATTTTTGACATCCTTTCTCAAAAACATGGATCAATCCAGAGGATGGGCAAGGCGTCTTGGCATAGGGATGTATTTTGTGCTTGCACTGTGCTGTTTTTGTGACATGATGGATTTTTATATCTGGGATTTCTTTGGAAATGGCTTTTTCACAAGACTGGAGCTGGTCACACTGCTGATATGCGCAGGAATTGTCTCTGCGAAGAAGGCACTGGGCATTCACGAGGCAAACATTGAGCGGCGTACCTATGAGAAAATGGCGTATACGGACAACCTGACTTCCCTGCGGAATCGGCGCGGGCTGGATGAGGACTTAGACGCCATAGACAGGGACAAGGATTCGGTTACAATCGTGTATGGGGACATGAACGGTCTGAAGTATATCAATGACAACCTAGGCCATCACTTGGGTGATGAGGCTTTGAAACAGATCGGAATATATTTGAAAGAGCTTGCAAAAAAAGGGCATGATAAGAATAAGGGAAAAAAGGACAGTGCATACCGTCTGGGCGGGGATGAATACTGTGTGCTGTGTTATGACAGGTTTCCGGACGAGATGGAGCGTGAAATGGAGCTTATCAACCAGAAACTTCTGTCGGAGGAGGAGAAATACAATTATCCGATTGGAATATCCTACGGAATTGTCAGGGCGGAATACGCGGAGGGGAAATCAGTGCGTCTGGGGTTGACAGAGGCTGACCGCCGGATGTATGCGTATAAGGAAAACCTCTACCAGACAAGGAAACGATATAGATAACGTATGTTATTTGTGCATGAAACTGAATAAAAGCATGAAATAAATCAGTAAAGGAACGATAGGGAGGAATGTATGGATTTTTTTGATTTGTTGACGATGATAGGCGGTCTGGCATTGTTTTTGTATGGAATGCACCTGCTCAGCGAGGGGCTTGAAAAACTTTCCGGCGGACGTCTCGAACGCGTTTTGGAGAACCTGACAAACAACAGGCTCAAGGCAGTTCTTCTGGGGGCTGGGGTGACAGCGGTCATTCAGTCCTCGTCGGCGACCACAGTCATGGTTGTCGGTTTCGTAAATTCGGGAATTATGAAATTGTCTCAGGCAATCGGAATTATCATGGGCGCCAATGTCGGAACGACAATTACTTCATGGCTTTTGAGCCTAACGGGAATTGAGGGGGACAATTTCTTCCTGCAGCTTGTCAAGCCGACTTCGTTTTCGCCTGTGCTTGCTGTAATCGGTGTCATTTTTATTATGTTTCTGAAAAATGGCAGAAAGCGTGACCTTGGCGCGATACTGGTCGGCTTTGCCATTCTGATGACCGGAATGGATACGATGTCCTCCGCAATGAAGCCGCTGAGCGGGGTGCCGTGGTTTACGGGAATGTTTACTATGTTCACCAACCCGATTCTCGGTTTGCTCGTGGGTGCGCTTGTGACTGCGGTGATTCAGTCCTCGTCGGCGTCTGTCGGCATTTTACAGGCGCTGTGTATGGGCGGCGGCATCAGCTATGCGGCGGCGGTTCCCATTATTCTTGGACAAAATATCGGCACCTGTGCCACTGCGATGATGTCCGGCGTCGGTGCAAGCAAGAATGCGCGGCGTGCGTCGATTGTTCATCTTCTGTTCAATGTCATCGGAACGGTCATCTTCATGGCAGCGTTTTATTCGCTCAATGCGTTCCTGCGTTTTGACTTTATGGAGGAGGCAGCGGACAGTGCCGGAATCGCGTTGGTGCACACGGGATTTAACGTGCTTGCGACGCTGGTTCTGCTTCCGTTTGCAAATTTGCTGGAGCGGCTGTCGCTTATTATCATCAAGCCTGACGAGGAGGAAGAACGGCAGGCAAGGGAAAACGAGCTGTTTGCGAAGATGGATGAGCGTTTCTTGAACACGCCGTCCTTTGCCTTGGAACAGGTGAATTCCTATGTGCTCAAAATGGCGGAACTGACAAAGGAATCCCTGAATACGGCAACCTATAACCTGTTTGTGTATGACAAGAAAAGCGCAGGGGATGTGGAGCAGATGGAAAATCTTGTGGATCGCTATGACGACGAGATTAGCGGATATCTGGTGAAGCTTTCGAGCAGAAACTTAAGTGAGCCGGATTCCAGAAAATTAAACATGCTTCTGCACAGCGTGGGTGATTTGGAGCGCATATCGGATCACGCAATGAATCTGGTGCACTGCGCCAGCGTGATGAATAAGAAGGAGCAGCACTTTTCGGAGAAGGCCGCGGAAGAACTGAAAGTATTTTCGCAGGCGGTCAGGGATATTGTCGAGACATCCGTGCACGTATTTGAAATGGATGATGCGGAGGCTGCGAAATCCATAGAGCCGTTTGAGGAGGCGATAGACATTCTTCAGAAAGAGATGAAAAAACGCCACATGAAACGTCTAAGGAAAGGGAAGTGTACTGCCGAGATGGGATTTGTGCTGTCGGATATCACAAACAATTACGAGCGGATAGCGGATCATTGCTCCAATCTGGCAATCAACGTGATGCAGATGCACGAGGACGACACGCATGCACATGAGTATGTCGACAATCTGGACAAGGGGGCGGGCAGCGCGTTTGACACGATGCTGCAGGCGCATCTGAAACGATACGAACTTCCGGGGAAAGCGGCGAAGGAGTGATGGGCAGTATGCCGCACATTTTGTGCGTAAAATAAGACTGAAAACTGTGAATTATTACAATAAATTTTAGTAAAATGCACAAAATTCACTGTTATAGCATATTTTTGTTGTCTTGCAAAAAAAATTAAATTATAATGAATTCGTTAAGTTTAGCGCATTACAGTGTTGAAACGGACAAATTTTTATAATATTCATTTTTATAAACCAAGGAGGATTAAAAAATGTCATATGTAGATGAAGTGTTAGAGCTTGTAAAGAAAAAGAACGCAAGCGAGCCGGAATTTATTCAGGCTGTTACAGAAGTTTTGAATTCACTCAGACCTGTCGTGGAGGCAAATGAGGAACTTTATAAGAAGAATGCTATTTTGGAGAGAATCACAGAGCCTGACCGTCAGTTCATGTTCCGTGTGCCATGGGTGGACGACAAGGGACAGGTACAGGTCAACAGAGGTTTCCGCGTACAGTTCAACAATGCCATTGGACCTTACAAGGGCGGGCTTCGTCTGCATCCGTCTGTAAATCTTGGTATTATCAAGTTCTTAGGGTTTGAGCAGATTTTCAAGAATTCCCTCACAAGCCTTCCGATCGGCGGCGGCAAGGGTGGTTCTGATTTTGACCCGAAGGGCAAGTCGGACAGGGAGATTATGGCATTCTGCCAGAGCTTTATGACAGAGCTTTCCAAATATATCGGCGCGGATGTGGATGTTCCGGCAGGCGATATCGGAACAGGTGCAAGAGAGATCGGATTTATGTTCGGACAATACAAGAGAATCAAAGGCACCTTTGAGGGTGTCCTCACAGGCAAGGGGCTTACATACGGCGGTTCTCTCGCGCGTACAGAGGCGACAGGCTATGGTCTGCTCTATCTCACACAGGAGTTGATGAAGTGCCACGGCGAGTCGATGGAAGGCAAGACCGTTGTCGTATCCGGTGCCGGTAATGTTGCAATCTATGCGACGCAGAAGGCACAGCAGATGGGCGCAAAGGTTGTCACATGTTCTGACTCGACAGGATGGATTTATGATTCAGAAGGAATTGACGTCGCGCTGCTTAAGGAAGTGAAGGAAGTAAAGCGTGCAAGGCTGACAGAGTACGCGGCAGCAAGGCCAAGCGCAGAATACCATGAAGGACGCGGCGTATGGCAGATTAAGTGTGATATCGCGCTTCCGTGTGCAACACAGAACGAGCTTCTGATTGATGATGCAAAGCAGCTTGTGGCAAATGGCTGCAAGTGTGTCTGTGAGGGTGCGAACATGCCTACAACGATTGATGCGACAGAGTATTTGCAGCAGAACGGTGTATGGTTTGTGGGCGGAAAGGCAGCAAACGCAGGCGGTGTGGCAACTTCTGCACTGGAGATGTCACAGAACAGCGAAAGACTCAGCTGGAGCTTTGAGGAAGTGGATGCGAAGCTACAGAACATTATGGTAAATATTTACCACAACATTGATGACGCGGCAAAACGCTACGGCATGGAAGGCAACTATGTGGCAGGTGCGAATATCGCAGGCTTTGAAAAGGTTGTCAACGCGATGCTCGCGCAGGGCGTTTGCTAATTCATAAGATGAAGTCCCCAAAACGGTGTGTTTTGGGGATTTTTTTGGATTGACTTTTTATCTTTCTCAAATTAGAATAAAAAGCAGGAGGTCGTCCTATGAAAAAAATTTTGAAGTTTATCGTGCTTGCGATTGTGTTTCCGGCATTAATAATATCCACGGCAGGCTTGGCATATCTGCACTTTTTTGCATCTAATGACAAGAATTTGTCCGGAGAGTGGACTGCCAGTCTGGACGTGACAGAACAGGCGGCGGTCGTGGCATTTGGCTGGCTGCAGGATATCGAAGCCGTGTCCGTCTCCATGCAGGACATGGAGTCCCATATGCAGGGACTGGAAATTGCGGTGCGGCTGACATTTGAAGAAACGCAGCGGTCTGCGGGAACGTTTCGCTGTGATGTGCTGCCGGAAAGTTATGATAGCTGCAATCAGGCAGCCTATGAGGCATTTGCCTCGGCTTTCCGACAGCTTTTGGCGGAGCGGCTCCGCATGGCGGACTATGCGGGCGGCACCGATGATGAGGCAGTCGAGGCGCTTGTTGCCGAGACATTTGGGATGTCGACAGTTTCCTATTTAATGTCCTGCGGACCAAAGCTGCTTCCTTCTCTGGAAGAACTGCAGGCGCAATATGAAGGCAGTGGAACGTATGAGACGAAAGAGGGGATTCTGACCAGACAGTTTGAGGACGGAGAATCGGTGCGCACAAAGGAGGAGCAGTATGTCCGCAAGGGTACGCATCTGATACTGACCGGTGAGCATGACGCGGCATCGCAAGGTTACTTTGCGGACCATTATCCGGTGCTCTATACATTGGAGACGCAGGAATAAAAACAATAAACACTTCAAAATCACAACGATAGATTGGTATGCGTACAAGGCACGCAGGGGATAAGTTTGAAAGAAGGTCACTTTCAAACGATAGATTGGTATGCGTGTCGGGGCGCGCAAGGGGGGTAAATATGAAAAAATATTCGCAGAAAATAAGCGCTTTTGTATTGTCCTTAATTCTGGTGTGCACCATCCCGCCTTTCAGGACAGATGCAAGCTATGAGATTGCGGGGATTTGTCAGGTACAGACAGATGTCGGAAATGCAGGCACCGTAAAGACGCTGGATTATGGCTATGATAACAATACATATTTTTCCCTGCGGGACATTGCCATGATTCTCAAAGACACCGGCAAAACATTCGTTCTGGATATCACGAAAAATGCCGTTTCCCTGAATACAGGAGGCGGCTATACACCGGCCGGCACGGAGAATGTTCCCTGGGAAACCAGCGAAAATCCGGATATTTCCCTGCGGCGCAACGAATTCAAGGTAAATGGGCAGAAGGTATTTTACTATACATTGATTATGGCAATGCCCTCCGGCGCCTATGACTGCTTTATGATGGCGGCAGATTTGGCGATGGTTTTGGATGTGGACATCACGGCTTCCGGCGCAGACGCTTTTCAAATCAATACACAGGTACCATTTCAGGTATCGCCTGCCGCATTGGAACAGGCAGGCTATTTTTATGGTGTCAACGGTGTGCTGGTCGGGGATGCGTCCACCGGTGAAATTTATTATCAGTACCAGTCCGGTTCGGCATTTCCCATCGCCAGTACGTCCAAGCTGATGACGTGCCTCCTGACAATGGAAGCCCTTGCTGCGGGACAGATTTCCCGCGACCAGCTGGTCACTGTCTCGGAAGCGGCGCAGGCGCTGGCTGCATCTGACGACGGGGTAATTCCTTTGGAAGCAGGACAGCAGATTACGGTGCAGGAGCTTTTGCTGGGGGCACTTTTGCCATCCAGCAACGAATGTGCATTCAGTCTGGCTGAGACGATTGCAGGCTCGGAGGAAGCGTTCGTTCAGATGATGAATCGGAAAGCACAGGATATAGGGCTTTCACAGGCATTTTTTTACAACAGCCACGGTCTGCCCTCCTTCACGCAGGAGCCAATTCCCGCCAAACGTCAAAACCGCATGAGCGCGGAGGATATGTTCCGGATGGTGTCGTATCTTTTGAATGTTTATCCGCAAATCAAGGAAATCACTTCGCTGCAGGAAGCCACGCTGCCGTCCATGGAGCTTGAAGTGCGCAATTCGAATCCGCTTCTGCGCAATATGTCCGAAGTCACTGGACTGAAGACAGGAACGACCAACAAATCCGGAGCATGTCTGGTCACATCCCTTGCTGCGGATGACGGGACGACAGTGCATGATTTGGTGGTCGTTGTTCTGGGAACGGAAGATTCCATTGAAAGGGGGCGTGTCTCAGGACTGCTGGCACGATATGCACTGCAGGTTTTTTCTGTGGGCGCGGAGCAGTCGGATGCCGCGGCAGTTCCCCGAAATCTTCCACGAAATGCCGAGGCTGCCGTGGACTGGATTCTTCGGTCGGCAAGAAAATAAGGAGCGAGGTATCGTCATGGAACAGATGACACTATTTGACAGGGAAACGCCGCAGCCGCTGGCGGCAAGGCTGCGGCCGCAGTGTCTTGAGGAGTATGCAGGGCAGGCACATCTGCTTGGAAAGGGAAAGGTGCTGCGGCGGCTGATAGAGAATGATCAGGTATCTTCCATGATATTCTGGGGGCCGCCTGGCGTGGGAAAGACAACGCTTGCGCGGATTATCGCAGGAACAACGAAGTCCGCGTTCATAGATTTTTCCGCTGTGACAAGCGGTATTAAGGAAATACGGGCGGTGATGGAGCAGGCGGAGCAAAACCGCCGTTTCGGGGAGCGGACAATCGTTTTTGTGGATGAGATTCACAGGTTTAACAAGGCACAGCAGGACGCGTTTCTGCCGTTTGTTGAAAAAGGAAGCATTGTCCTGATTGGCGCCACGACGGAGAATCCGTCCTTTGAAATCAACAGCGCCCTTTTGTCCAGATGTAAGGTGTTTGTGCTGCAGGCGCTGACGGTACAAGACTTGGCAGGACTGCTCCGCCGCGCGCTGAATGACAGCAGGGGATTTGGCATGCAGCAGATAAACATCTCGGAAAAAATGATTGAAATGATTGCGAATTTTGCAAACGGGGATGCAAGAACCGCGCTTTCAACGCTGGAGATGGTTGTCCTCAACGGGGAAATAGCCGAAAACGGAACGGTGACCGTCACGGAGGAAACATTGGAACAGTGCACTTCCAAAAAATCCCTGCTCTACGACAAAAGGGGCGAGGAGCACTATAATCTGATATCCGCGCTTCACAAGTCCATGAGAAACTCGGATCCTGACGCGGCGGTATACTGGCTTGCCCGTATGCTGGAAGCGGGCGAGGATCCTTTGTATGTCGCAAGGCGTGTAATTCGCTTTGCCAGCGAGGATGTCGGGCTTGCGGATGCGCAGGCTCTTTCGGTAGCAGTGGCGGCATATCAGGCATGCCATTTTATCGGAATGCCCGAGTGCACGGTGCACTTGACGCAGGCGGTCGTTTACCTTTCGCTTGCGCCCAAGTCGAATGCACTGTACATGGCATATGAGCATGCCAAGCAGGATGCCGTCGCGCAGCTGGCCGAACCGGTGCCGCTCGTGATTCGCAATGCAGTCACAGAACTGATGGGGGATCTGGATTACGGAAAAGGATACGAGTATGCCCATGATACAGAGGAGAAGCTTACCAGGATGCAGTGCCTGCCCGATTCCCTGCTTGGAAGAGAATACTATCAGCCTACCAGTCAGGGAAAAGAGGCGCACTTTAAGGAACGGCTGGAACAGATAAAGGAGTGGAAACGATAATTTTGCAGTTACCCATATACAAGGCGCGGGGTGGCAGATTCCGGCGGAAGAACGGTGTCCTAATGGCTGCGTGAAGTGTGTGACGTTTGGAGGAAGTATGTTTTTACCTGAGAAGATAAAAAGTCTCATTGTGGATGAGAAGCTTGAGACAGATACAGTGGGCATGTCGGAGGCATCCGTTTTAGTCGGCGAAAATAAGGTTTTGAAAGTGCAGGATTACACAGAGGAAGCAGAGAACGAGTATCGTATGCTGCGGTTTCTGCAGGGGAAACTTCCGGTTCCTCTGCCTTATGCCCATGAGGTGGCGGACGGCAAATCGTATCTGCTGATGAGCAAATGTATGGGGCAGATGGCATGTTCCCGCGCGTATATGGAGAATCCGGCTGTGTTGTGCAGACTTCTTGCAGATGGGCTGAAAAAATTGTGGCGCGTCGATATTGCAGATTGTCCGTCTGACCAAAGCCTGTCCCGTAAGCTTGACATGGCGGAATACAATATCGCGAACGGTCTTGTGGATTTGGACAATGTAGAGCCTGACACATTTGGCGAAAACGGTTTTCAGAATCCCGCTGAATTGTTACAATGGCTCCGTGAAAACAAGCCGGATGAAGAACTGGTTTTGTCACATGGGGATTACTGTCTTCCAAATATATTTGGCGTGTGTGGAGAAGTGTCCGGATTTATTGATTTAGGGAAGACAGGCATCGCCGATAAATGGTGTGACATTGCGATATGCTACAGGAGCCTGTCCCATAACTACAGCGGAAGATACCAGAAAAATATTACCGCCACAGGCTTTGACGAAACCAAATTCTTCCAAGAACTGGGAATCGAACCAAACTGGGAAAAGATACGATATTATATACTGCTGGACGAGTTATTTTAATTTAAGTTCATTATCTGTTATAATTCACACCTCAATAGCTTGTACGCCGATAAAAACTGGCGTGGGTGTGAATTGTAGCAATAAGCGTTACTGTTCAGACACCCACCAAAATAGTGGGAATCATGCGCCAAAATGCTTGTCTTTTAGCATTTTGTGTGCATAATCTGTTATAATTCACACCTCAATAGCTTGTACGCCGATAAAAACTGGCGTGGGTGTGAATTGTAGCAATAAGCGTTACTGTTCAGACACCCACCAAAATAGTGGGAATCATGCGCCAAAATGCTTGTCTTTTAGCATTTTGTGTGCATAATCTGTTATAATTCACACCTCAATAGCTTGTACGCCGATAAAAACTGGCGTGGGTGTGAATTGTAGCAATAAGCCTTTATGGGTGGATATTTTCTGTCAGCGCTGATTGAAAAAACAAGAAAGCAGTGATATAATGTACACAAATATCAAAGTATATTATATGTAAATAGAGAATATGGTGTAAATCATAATAAGCTATGGAATAAATTGAACGAAAAAGGAATTACGACATATACTATTAGACGGAAAGCATTGATACCTCAAAGCACATTAACAAAATTTAAAATGTGCAGCGGTGCAGCAATGGAAGAGAGTGAGAAAAAGCTTCACGAATACAAAGATACTAGGAGGTGCCTTATGACATCAATTAGACAGGAAGCAATTCAAATGTTGGAAAAAGTACCAGAAGATAAACTAAGTTTTGTAATTCAAATTATGCAGGGTGTGAATGGACTATTGGGAACATCTGACGTAAAAGAAAAAGAAGCTGTAAATTTAAATCAGTTTGTTATGGAATCGACAGAGCGGGGACAGAATGCGGATAAATACGTAAGGGAGCTGCGGGATAATGACAGATTTTAAAAGGGTATTTATTGACACGGCACCGATTATCTATTTTTTGGAAAATAGTTCCTTATATGTGCATTCAATGGAAAAGTTTTTTACAAGATGTATGAAGGAGCATATACAGATTGTGACTTCTGCACTTACGGTTGAGGAATATCTTGTGCTGCCATATAGCATTCGTAAAATGGAATATGTGGACAATTTTAAGCGTTTTATTGAGTACATGAATATTGAAGTGGTTGAAATTGATTCAATAATAGCAGAACAGGGGGCAAAGATTAGAGGACAATATAAAAACTTTAAAGCTATGGATGCTTTACAGATTGCGACAGCAATAGTGAAAAAATGCGATATGTTCTTTACAAATGATAAGCAGCTTCGACAAGAAAGAGAACTTCCGTGTATGACAATGGAAGATATAAGATAAACGGATAATTATGGAAGTATTAGTCCGTTTTGCCGTGAAATTATGTAGATTTATGTGCGATTCGGGAAGAATAAGTTCAGTTACAATTCACACCCACGCCGTTTTTATCGGCATACAAGCTATTGAGGTGTGAATTATAACAAATTTTGCACACAAAATGCTAAAAGGCAAGCATTTTGGTGGATGTCTGAACAGTAACTAAGTTCATGCCATGAATCTTGAAAAGTACCCAAAAGCCCTTGATTTTCACACGATTTCATGCTATAGTAATCCACGTAAGCAGAATAATGTGTCTTCAGGGCAGGGTGCGATTCCCTACCGGTGGTAAAGCCCACGAGCCGCCGCTGTAATGTCAGCGGGGCATGATTTGGTGAAATTCCAAAGCCGACAGTAAAGTCTGGATGAAAGAAGATGTAAATATATTTGAAAGAAAGCTCCCGCTGCCGGATGGCAGGGTGCTGTTCTTTGAATGTAGGAAGTCCTGAATTATAGCGATATAGTTCGGGATTTTTTCATTATGCACACGGGCATCCAAATGAAATACGTCAGCAAGCTGACGGACGCCCGAGTAGGGAAGATGGCTCTTCCATGCTTGATTTTTCCAATGGAATATAGGCACCGAGAGCCTATGAATGAAAAAGGAGGCATCCATGACAGATAGCGAATACATGCTGCGCGCCGTTGAGCTGGCGAAACGCGGAATCGGGGCAGTCAACCCCAACCCATTGGTCGGGGCGGTCATTACAAGGGACGGGCAGATACTGGCGGAAGGCTGGCACGCGCGCTGCGGGGAGCTGCACGCGGAGCGCAATGCCATTAAAAATTTTTATGAAACGCATCCGGAAGGAAATCTTAAGGGCGCAACAATCTATGTCACGCTTGAACCCTGCTGCCACTATGGAAAGACGCCGCCCTGTACCGAGGCAATCATAGAAAACGGTTTTGGGCGAGTCGTAATCGGATCGGATGACCCCAATCCGCTTGTGGCAGGAAAAGGCATACAGATGCTGCGGGATGCCGGAATCGAGGTTGTCACAAATGTCATGAAGGAAACATGTGACGCTTTAAATGATGTCTTTTTTCATTACATACGATGTAAGACGCCGTATGTCGTAATGAAATACGCCATGACACTTGACGGCAAGATAGCCACATATGCGGGAAAGTCAAAGTGGATAACCGGTGAAAAAGCGCGGGAAAATGTGCATAAGGACAGGAACCGCTACACAGGCATTATGGTGGGCGTGGGCACTGTCATGGCGGACAACCCGATGCTCGACTGCCGTCTTCCGGAGGGAGGGCGCAATCCGGTGCGGATTATTGCCGACACCAATCTCCGGACGCCGTTGGACTGTAGAATCGTGGAAACCGCAGAGGAGATACCGACCATTATTGCGACAGCGAGCACAGATATCGAGCTGCGGGAACGGTATCTTCAAAAAAACTGCAAAGTGATTGCAGTGCCGACCGCATCACAGGGACAGGGCATTGACTTAAAGGCGCTTATGGAAAAGCTGGGTGGACAAGGGATTGACAGCATTCTTCTGGAAGGTGGTGCGAGTTTAAACTATTCTGCCTTGAAATGCGGCATTGTCAACAAGGTTCAGGCGTATATTGCGCCGAAGCTCTTTGGTGGAAGCGGCGCGAAATCGCCGGTCGGCGGTATGGGATTTGCAGAGGTTGCAGACTGCATAAAATTGAAAAATACACATATTAGCATGTTTGATGGGGACATACTGATAGAGAGTGAAGTAGTAAAAACGGTTTAGCTTGGGAGATTGTGAAAGGTAAACGATAAAGCAGGAGGGTAACAGATGTTCACGGGAATCATTGAGGAAATCGGTGAGATACTTGCCGTACAGAGAAATGCGGATTCCATGATACTGACCATAAAAGCGGAAAAAATTCTGGATGACATTCAAGTTGGCGACAGTGTGGCAACGAACGGTGTGTGTCTGACTGTGGTGGGGATTGCAGGCAGTTCCTTTCAGGCGGATGTCATGCATGAGACGATGCGCCGCTCAGCGCTTGGAAAATTAAAAATCGGTTCCAGAGTGAATCTTGAGCGCGCAATGCGGGCAGACGCAAGATTTGGCGGTCATATGGTGTCGGGGCACATTGACGGCACAGGCAGCATAACGGATATCCGCAAAGACGATAATGCGGTATGGTACACCATAGCGGCACAGTCGCACATACTGCACTATATCATAGAAAAAGGTTCCATAGCGATAGACGGGATAAGCCTTACGGTTGCGGCAGTGTCCAAGGAGGATTTCTCCGTGTCAATTATCCCCCACACATTGCAGCAGACAACGCTTGCGCGCCGCAGGACAGGAGACTTGGTCAATTTGGAAAATGACATGGTCGGAAAGTATATCGAGAAATTCCTGACGGAAGGGGTGCAGGGCGGGGCACAAAAGGACACCGGCCATATAGACAAGAATTTTTTAGCCCGAAACGGATTTATTTGATAGGACAAAGGAGGCAGAATATGTTTCAATTTAGTACCATTCCGGAAGCGCTTGAGGCGCTGAAAAATGGCGGACTCATTCTGGTTACGGATGATGAGGACAGGGAAAATGAGGGAGATTTTATCTGTGCGGCAGAGTTTGCCACAACGGAGAATGTGAATTTTATGGCAGCGCAGGGCAGGGGGCTGATCTGCATGCCGATGAGCGAACATTTTTGCGAGCGGCTTCATCTGCCTCAGATGGTGAAGCAAAATACCGATAACCACGAAACGGCGTTTACCGTTTCGATAGACCATGTGGACACCACCACAGGCATCTCGGCGGCGGAGAGAGGGTACACGGCAAGGAAGGTTGCCGATTTGTCCTCGAAACCGGAGGATTTCAGGCGTCCGGGGCATATGTTTCCGCTTCTGGCAAAGAAAAACGGCGTGCTTGAGCGGAACGGGCACACCGAGGCGACCGTGGATCTTATGCGGCTGGCAGGTCTGCAGGAGTGCGGTCTGTGCTGTGAAATTATGGGGGATGACGGGCACATGCTGCGCACCCCGCAGCTGATTGAGATGGCAGAGAAATGGAACCTGAAATTTATAACCATCAAGGCACTGCAGGACTACAGAAAGAAATATGACAAATTGGTCGAGTGCGTGGCAAGTCCGGAGCTTCCGACAGGATTTGGCAAATTCAGAGCCTATGGGTACCAGAACCTGTTAAACGGAGAGCACCATGTGGCGCTTGTCAAGGGAGACATCAGTGACGGCGAGCGCGTGCTGTGCAGGGTGCATTCGGAGTGCCTTACCGGAGATGTGTTCCATTCATCCCGCTGCGACTGCGGGGAACAGCTTGCGAAGGCAATGGAAATGATAGAGGCAGAGGGCAGGGGGATTCTCCTGTATATGCGTCAGGAAGGGCGCGGCATCGGGCTGCTGAACAAACTCCGTGCATATGAGCTGCAGAGCAAGGGAATGGACACCGTGGAGGCAAATCTGGCGCTTGGTTTTGGGGAGGATCTGCGGGAGTACTATATCGGCGCACAGATTCTTCGGGATTTGGGCGTTAAGACACTGCGGCTCCTCACCAACAATCCGGACAAGGTTTACCAGTTGTCCGATTACGGCATGGAGATTGTGGAGCGTGTGCCGATTGAAATTCAGGCAAATGAATATGACGCATTTTATCTTGAGACTAAAAAGATAAAAATGGGGCATTATTTATAGATATTTTGTAACTGTTCAGTACTGCGCACTTGCTGCGAATGATGGCTTTATAAGCCACGTAAAAAAGCGTAAATTGCACCAAGCAATGGCTTTGGCACCACGAAACGGATTTGCATGGCTTGATGCCCGCAACGATGAAGGTACTGAATCGTTATGACATTTTTAATGATAAGAAAGGAATGAGACAATGAAAACGTATGAAGGAAATTATGTAGCATCAGACAAGGATATCAAAATCGGTATTGTGGCGGCGCGGTTCAACGAGTTTATCACATCAAAGCTTCTGGGAGGGGCGCTTGACGCACTCCACCGCCATGACGTGCCGGATGAAAACATCGAGACGGCATGGGTTCCGGGAGCATTTGAGATTCCGCTCATCGCATCGAAAATGGCTAAGAGCGGAAAATATGATGCGATTATCTGTCTGGGTGCGGTTATCCGCGGTTCGACGACACACTATGATTATGTGTGCAGCGAGGTGTCGAAGGGAATTGCGGCAGTGTCACTTCAAAATGACATTCCTGTCATGTTCGGGGTGCTGACGACAGAAAACATTGAACAGGCAATTGAGCGCGCCGGCACGAAGGCAGGCAACAAGGGATTTGACTGTGCGACAGGAGCCATTGAGATGGTAAACCTGATGCGTGCGCTTGACAAATAATCGCGGCCAGACACGGTTCAGAGCAATACGCCCTTGTGCAAAAACAAGAGCTTCAGTGCGAAACTGAAGCTCTGTTATATTTCCGGACATTTTTGGGAGAGCGTCCGGTTTTACATTGAAAAAGGGGAAAATATCTTTACAGTACCAATCATATAGGATAAATGTGTTTATTCGGCGTACATTTTGTGAAAAAAATGTGAACCGTGGGAAAACGTACACAGTTACAACGCACACCCACTTGGACGAAAAGTCCAATGACAGTTTGCGCAATAGTGTGTATGATGATAGTATAGATTATAATATGATGAAAATACGGAGGCTGTGCAACTATGAGCAAAGAAAATTTGATATCTCTGGATATGCGTATGACAGGAAAAGTAATTAAAAACATGATAACCATGCGGGGATTTTCCATCAGGGAAATTCAGGAAAAACTATATCTGTCCTGTCCCCAGCCTGTATACAGGTGGATGAACGGACAGACAATGCCGTCGCTTGACAACCTATATATGCTGAGCAACATTCTGGGGGTGCATATGGAGGATTTGCTGATGCCGCGGAATGAGGAGATGTGGATACTGCATCTGGCGCAGAACACGGACTTTGTCACGCGCGTGAAATTATATTTCAGGGCGGTAAAAGCAAATGGCTGACGATTTTCATGAGGTTAAGATTACAGAAAGTGCAGAGGAAGCTTTCTTTTTTCACGACAACAAAATACCATATATTGTCTGGCTCAACGACAGAAATCAGGACAGCAGTTTTCCGGACGGCGCATACTGTGTGGAGCAGCTAAGTGACATTGACGCACAATATCTGGATCGGGTTTACAGACGCTTTAAGGGGATTCCTTGGGATATTGCCGAGACACAGCGGCTTAGGATTCGGGAGATTGCGGTGGAGGATGTCGAGCAGCTGTATGTGCTGTACGAGGACGAGAGCGTCGTGCGTTACATGGACGGGCTGCTGCCGGATCCGGAGCAGGAGATGGCGTACACAAAGGAATACATACGGAATGTATACGGATTTTATGGATTTGGCATGTGGGTTCTCGAGGAAAAGGAAAGCGGCAGAATAATCGGCAGGGCAGGGCTGGAATACAGGGAAGGATTTGACGGGCTGGAACTGGGTTATATGCTGGGGGTAAAATACCAGCATAAGGGTTATGCATACGAAGCGTGTAGTGCGATTCTGTCTTATGGTGTCAGTGAGCTGGAACAGAAAGAATATTGTTCGTTTGTGGACAGGCGAAACACGCCATCCATACGTCTGTGCCAGCGTCTTGGTTTCGTGCTAAACGGCTCGGTACGGCTGCGCGAAATGAATTTCGACGGATTGATGACGGAAAAGGAGTATTTGCAGTATGTCTATCGTGCATGCTGAACAAAAAATGCAGAAAACTGTCCCCAATTCGTATACATATAACGCACATAAGACATAGGATAACGTATAAATGTGCGGTCGTTTGCCTTTGGCAGATAATATTGCGCAAAAAAAAATTTGACATTGGAAAATTGTGGTGGTAAGATAACTGACATAAAGCAAAGGTGCTATGGGACAGAGTCCCATGGCGCCTTTTTTGCACACGGACGCGAAAAGGAAATAAGCTGCTAAAGCAGCACGCGTCCGGCGGAAAATGTTTGAATAGGAGGAGAAGATTATGACAGAGTTTCAGGAAGTATTGGATGCCGTAAACAGTGAGGTTTATGGCGTATGGTTCTTAATCGGCGCGGCACTCGTCTTTTGGATGCAGGCGGGGTTTGCAATGGTGGAGGCAGGCTTTACGAGGGCAAAAAATACGGGAAATATCATTATGAAGAATCTGATGGATTTCTGCATCGGCACATGCACCTTTATCTTAATCGGTTTCGGGCTGCTGCTCGGCGAGGATTTGTTTGGCTTTATCGGAAAGCCCGGTTTTGACATTTTTACGAGCTATGCGGATTTTGACTGGTCAAACTTTGTGTTTAACCTTGTGTTCTGCGCAACGACAGCGACAATCGTTTCAGGAGCCATGGCGGAGCGGACAAAATTCCTTTCCTACTGCGTGTATTCGGGTGTGATTTCTGCATTGATTTATCCGGTCGAGGCACACTGGATCTGGGGCGGCGGCTGGCTTGCGCAGAAGGGATTCCATGATTTTGCCGGTTCCTGCGCAATCCACATGGTAGGCGGCATCAGTGCCCTGATTGGCGCGAAGATTCTTGGACCGCGTATCGGTAAGTTCACAACGGATAAACAGGGAACGATTACGAAAGTCAATGCTTTTCCCGGACACAACCTGACGATCGGTGCACTTGGTGTCTTTATCCTGTGGCTTGGTTGGTATGGATTTAACGGTGCGGCAGCGACAAGCATCGAAGAACTTGGATCCATTTTTGTGACAACAACGATTGCGCCTGCGATTGCGACAGTCGTGTGCATGGTATTTACATGGGTGAAGTATGGAAAACCTGATGTATCCATGTGCCTCAACGCATCGCTTGCAGGACTTGTAGCCATCACGGCAGGATGCGATGTGACGGACGCATTTGGCGCAATTGTGATTGGTGCGGTGGCTGGACTGTTGGTTGTGTTCGGGGTATGGTTTCTTGACTACAAGCTTCACATTGACGACCCGGTCGGTGCGGTAGCCGTACATTGCCTGAATGGTATCTGGGGAACCATAGCAGTTGGTTTCTTTGCCACAGATACGGCTCCGGCATTTGCGCGGGGCTATGGGGATGGTGTTACATATGGTGCGAACCAGATATGCGGGACAGGGCTGTTTTACGGCGGCGGCTTCAAATTGCTGGGAATGCAGCTTGCAGGAATGTTTTGTGTCATCATATGGACGGTCATCACGATTACTATTACATTTCTGGTGATTCGGGCAATATTTGGTCTCCGTGTCAGCGAGGAGGAGGAAATTATCGGTCTGGATGCCACAGAGCATGGTCTGCCGTCGGCGTATGCGGGTTTTTCCATGATGGATATATCAAACAGCATGATTATGGAGGAAAACGAGAATACGCAGCTTGGATCCGACAACTACGAAGAAGCATCCGAGGCGCAGAAAAATGCGTCAGTCAAGGTTTCACAGGTTCCTATGCCGTCGGTGTCCGGCATTTACAAGGTTGTCATTATCGCTAAGCTTTCAAGGTATGATGTGCTTCGCCGGGCGATGAATCAGATTGGAGTGACAGGCATGACCGTGACACAGGTAATGGGATGCGGCATCCAGAAAGGAGCCGGGGAGAAGTACCGCGGGGCGGAGATAGATGCAACGCTGCTTCCGAAGGTGAAAGTGGAAGTGGTTGTTTCTTCGATACCGGTGCAGGATGTTATCGAATCCGCGAAAAAAGTTTTATATACCGGACACATTGGCGACGGCAAAATTTTCGTGTACAATGTCGACAAGGTAGTCAAGATTCGTACCGGAGAGGAAGACATGGCAGCGCTTGCGGATGTGGAGTAAATACAACAGCGAGGTGGCAGTGATGGCATATAATAATAGAAGGAACCTGAGTGAAAAGGGTTCCTTCTATATATTATATGGTTGTTTCTAAATAATGGATTCAATGGATAAATTTTTGTTGTTCGTCAGCTGCAGCATACTTTGGTAATAAGTTGCCTGCAAGTCAATGACTTCGTTGTTTTCCGTGCGAATGACGGGTTTGGAATAATTGTCATGGTTGATAAAAATGACGTTTCCCTCCATGCCGTTGCTGAGTGTGACACGGTGGTTGAGGTACGAGTTTGACACGTTTTCAAGAAATGTCAGGATATATTTCATGTCGTATTTTTGTATACCGTCATCTTCAAAATACTTGATAACCGTAAAGGGACACATTGCGGAACGGTATGCCCGCTCGCTTGTCATGGCGTCAAAGATATCGGCAATGGTGACGATTTTGGAGAACTTGTCAATCTCGTCGCCGGTGAGTCCGTAAGGATAGCCGCTTCCGTCACACTTTTCATGGTGCATCAGGGCAGTATTCTTGACGGGATCAGGGATGCTGCTGTATCTTCCAAGCAGATGGAAACCTTCCGTCGTGTGTGTCTTTACAATCTCAAACTCCTCAGGAGTCAGTTTTCCCGGTTTGCTCAAAACGCCCGCGGGAAGCATAAATTTCCCTACGTCATGGAACAGTCCGCAGGCAGTTGCCATCATCTGATCCGCTTCCGAGAAATGCAGCCACCGCGAAAGCACGTTGGAAATCAGAGCGACGTCAATGCAGTGGCTGTAAATCGAATCGTCCTTGCTGCGCATGTTCAGGAGCATGTCAAATATACTGATTTCCTGCATGTCCTGATGCAGAAGCGCCATTGTTTCTTTCAATAATTCGTTTGCGCGGAACGGTTCGTTGCGGTAGAGCGATTTGGTGAGGTTATTCTGAAAATGTTCGGCACACTGTGTGTAACCATGAGAAAAACGCTCGAACTGCCGGCGCTCCTTCATTTTTTCTTTGCTCGACTTCGACTGGCTAGCACTGGGTGGCCTTGAAATAGCAGCGTCCTGCTGCTGCTCGGACTGGCTTGCCATGGGTACGGACAAATCTTCTGCAAGTTTATCTTCAATTTGTGCATAATATATGGAATATCCCTCAAGTCGTGTTATAATATTCTCTGTGAGGACTACATTTTTGGGAACAATCGTCTTATTGTCATAAGATAAGATATCCTGGGCAGTTACCATGCCGGGCGTAAGTTCTGTAATTGGGATCTGTTTCATGGACGCTCCCCCTTTCTATGATGAGAAAATAATTAAATTAACAATTATTCTTATTGTATCTTTTCTAGGTATAAAAGTCAAACATTAGGAGGTAAATATGAAAAAATATTCGAATATTCACAAGCTGTCAGATAACAAGTTTCTGAATCTGTTTAAACTGGATGCGTTGACGGACAGTGGGCGGCCGTTTGACTACTTTTTCGTGTCCAGAAGAAGCGGGGAGAACATTAAACTGCTGACAAAAGACAGCGCGGCGGAGGGCGTCGTCATCTATCCTGTGTTGCGGGACGACCCTGAAAAGATTGTCATGATTCGGCAGTACAGGTATCCGCTGGACGACTATCTGTACGAACTTCCTGCAGGGCTGATTGATGCGGGGGAGACGCCGGATGTGGCTGCTGTCAGGGAGATGAAGGAGGAGACAGGGCTGGCGTTCGAGGTATATACCGGCGGGGAGGACGCATACCGCAGGCCGTTTTTTATGGGAGCCGGATTTACGGATGAAAGCTGTAATGCAGTATTCGGGTATGCCAGTGGGGAAATCAGCCGTGCGGATATGGAGGACACGGAATCCATACAGGTTCTGATTGTGGATAAGAACGAAGCTGCCCGCATTCTCAGGGAAGAGAAAATTTCCGTCAGGGCAGCATATCTGCTTATCCAATTCCTACACGCCGATGCGGGTGCACCGTTTGCTTTTTTGGAATAACAAAAGTTATTTATCGGAGCGTGGAAGATTATCGCACAAGGAAATACATATGAAAAGTGAAAAAATCTGTAATGCTTTTCATGTTGAGGCACAAATAACATTAAAGTATTATAAATGCTCGCGTCGGATAGAATGTGTGCACAAAAAAATAGAATGAAAGCGGGCTTGAAAGTTTGGAATGTGTATTAAATAATGTGCGTTATCAAAAAAGAAAGCCGTAAAATAAAGAAATTGCCACCAAAAATACGGATTTTGTGCAAACGGAAAATGACGCATTCGATTTATACATGAAAGAAATCATTCACGCTTTTGAAAGTTTGTGTGTTCATTTTTGAGAAAGTGTGATATGATAAAAAGGATAGCGGGTTCAGAAAATACATATGAAACAGTATGAAACACAATAGGAAAGGAAGGGGTATCATGACAGACAAAGAAATGGTCACAGAGGAAACCGCACAGAAAGCGGCGGCAGATTTAAAAGCAGAGGCAGATGGACAGACGGCTGATAAGATAACTAATGTTATCGAAATGGAATCCGTGAATCCGACAGAAAAAGACATCAAAAAATCCGGCTATCACTGTGAAATGAACGGAGTGGAGGTTGACTTTGAACTTCAGTACCGCGACCGCGAAACGGATATGAAGGACATTGCAGCCAGAGTCACCGAGGACTATGTCAGAAGGGGAAATGCAGCTGACAAGATCGAACTGATTCATGTATATTTAAAGCCGACTGATTTTACGGCATACTATGTCATTAACAATGTGTATGAAGGAAAGATTCCATTGTTTTAAACAATGTGTTGGAAAGGGGAAGCATTCAACAAATGAAGAAAGTTACGATACAGGATATTGCGGCAGAGATGGGGCTGAGCCGCAATACCGTGGCAAAAGCGCTCAACGGCGGACTGGTATCCCCGCAGACAAGACATGCGGTGGTACAGAAAGCTTGGCAGATGGGGTATACCAAGCTTGATGAGAATTTGGTGGAGGAGGTTAAGACAACCTACCGGAAAGCCAATACCGGAACAATACTAGTGTTATTTAATCAGATGCAGTCTGTATTCTGGACAAGGGTTCTGGCAGGCATCAGCAATGCCGTGAATGATGAAGGCTACCGGATGCAGCTTTATGTCGTCAACGAAAAGGATAAAGACGGCGAGGAGGCAGGCAGGCTGATAGCGGGGGATGTCAAGGGGATTATTTTTTTGAGCGTATTTCCGCCCCGCTTTGTCAAGGGAATTGCCCGCAAAAAGCTGCCGATGACCTTTTTTAACAGTCCGGTGAATGCACAGGACTACATTAAACTCGGCGACGTCATTAACGTGGAAGGTTTTTATTCCATGAACAATCTCACCGATTACGTGATTGAACACAAGGGCTGTACCAAATTTGCCTACATCGGTTTTGCGGAGGGATCGCGGATGATACAGGCGAGGTACCTTGGATTTCTGAATTCCTGCAACAAGAACCATATCCGCCTTGACGAGCGGATGCAGTTTACAAGACCGGCAAACAATACCGGATTCAGCTATGCGATGGTGGAACAGGTGGTGGCGAACATGGCGTTTATACCGGAGGCGGTTGTCTGCGAGGATGATGATGTGGCGAAACATGCCGCCCTTGCCATTTTGCAGCGGGACTCGCAGGCGGTAAAAAGAGTCCTGATTACGGGTTTTAACAATACCTTGGAAGCAGACTTTTTCAAGAAAGATATTTTGACTGTGGACGTGCGGATCGAGGAGATGGGAAAACGCCTTGTGAAATCCGTGCTGGACAAAGTGAAGTGCCCGACAATGGATAATTCGTTTACAACAATAGCAACTTATCCGAAAATTTGAATGACAATATTGGAAATACGTGATATAATTTGAATGACTACATAACATGGTAATGAAAACGGCATTATATTATTGAAAAGAAAAAGAAATGGGGTTTATGCAAATGGATTACAAAATTGTAACAGATGGATCCTGTGATTTGCCGCCAGAGCTTTGCAGAGAAAAAAATATCGACGTAGTTCCTTTTTATGTTTCGTTTGACAGTGAAAATTATCAGAAAGAAATTGCGGAAATGCCAATCAGGGCATTTTATGAGCAGATGGTTTCCGATCCCGCGACGTTTCCGAAGTCGTCGATGCCTTCCGTGCAGGATTACGTGGATGTGTTTACACCGATTGTCGAGGCGGGAAAGGCGGTTATCTGCATCTGTATCACGACGAAATTCAGCGGTTCATACCAATCGGCAATGAATGCGAAGGAAATGGTTCTTGAGACTTATCCGGATGCGCGGATAGCCGTTATGGATTCGACGCTGGACACGGTGCTGCAGGGCATTTTCGTGCTCGAGGCGGCGAGGATGTACGAGGCGGGCGCCACATATGAGGCGGTTCTTGAGACCCTTGAGCAATTGAAGGGAACAGGCAGGATATTTTTTACGGTCGGCAACATAGATTATCTGAAACACGGCGGACGCATCGGCAAGCTCGCAGGACTTGCGGGAAGCATGCTGGGAATCCGGCCGCTGATTACGCTCAAAGAGGGTGAAATCTTCCCTTCGGGACTGGCGAGGAGCCGCAAGAAATCACTGGAAAAGGTATATGACCTCTTGTGGCAGTACCTTCAGGAAGTGAACGCCACGCCGGAGACCTATAGCATCTGTGTAGGCTATGGATATGACATTGAGGAGGGAGAGGCCTTCCGAAAAGGGGCGGTTGCGTTCCTCAACGAAAAAGGTTTTGCCATCACGGACGCGGAATTGTCCAAATATCAGATTGGCGCAACAATCAGTGTACACACGGGACCGTATCCTCTGGGGTTCGGAGTGGTGAAGAAAGCAGGCAGGGTATCATGAAACGATACCTGCCTGTTTTTTTCTTTCATTGAGAAAATTTGCCTAAATTTAGCTAAAAAAAATAATATCCGGTTGACGCGGCAAACAGATTAGTATACTATGAAAATTACAGATAAATGATTGTGCGGGAGGAATCCGCATGGTGGGGGAATGCGTTAATGTTTTACGAAAAATAGCGAAAATATGCTGTTTTCATTGAGAAAGGAAAGGTGGAAAAATGGCAGTATACGGTCTGGAAAATGCGCAGATGCGCATCAGTGTGGATACGCTGGGAGCTGAGCTAAAATCACTTAAAAACGTGGCGACAGGCAGGGAGTATATGTGGGATGCGAAACCTGAATTTTGGAAAAGGACTTCGCCGGTGCTTTTTCCGATTGTCGGAAGTTTGAATAACGGGTGTTATAGACATGACGGGAAGGAATATCCCATGTCACAGCACGGCTTTGCGCGCGATATGGAGTTTGCACTGCTGCGTCAGGCGGAGGATGAGCTTGTGTTTGTCCTGAAGTCAGACAAAGAGACAAGGGAGAAGTATCCTTTTGACTTTGAACTGGAAATTGGCTACCGGATTGAGGAAAACAATCTGGCGGTTTCGTGGAAGGTAATAAACTGCGGAAGCAGGGAGATGTTTTTCAGCATAGGCGGTCATCCGGCTTTTCTGTGCCCGCTTCAGGACGGCGATGCGCAGACGGACTGTCAGATACTGTTCGACACTCGTGATACAATTATTTCCGGAGTAATAGGCAGTCATGGCGCACTCTCGCCGCGCAAGAAAGCGTATGCGCTGAATGACGGGTACCTTCGTATTACGGAGAACCTCTTTGATGACGACGCGCTGATTGTGGAAGAGAATCAGGCGCATGCCGTGTCGCTCTGTGACAAAGGGGGAAAGCCATACCTTACCGTACGTTTCGACGCGCCGCTGTTTGGACTCTGGTCTCCGGCAAAAAAGAATGCCCCGTTTGTGTGCATTGAGCCATGGTACGGAAGATGCGACAGGGAGAATTTCACAGGGGACTTGTCGGAACGGGAGTGGGGGAACAAGCTGCAGCCGGCAGAACAGTTTTATGCGGAATATACGGTTTCGATATGAAACAACCGACAAAAATGAGATAAAAAGATAGAAAAATACTGACTTTCAGATAAAACGAGGGGGGCAACATGAAGAGTATCAAGGCTAAGCTTATCATGCTGGGTGCCGTGGCAATCATATGTACCGTTATATTGGGGCTTGTCGGCATCTACATCATGAACAGCAACAACGCAAGCAATCAGGTGCTGGGGGATATCAACAATATCAATCTCAAGCAGAATGAAAACACCACGCAGGAAACTTCTTTTCTGTATGATTTGGATTTGAGCCATTACCAGACAATTCAGTCCAACCTTGCATACATGAACGAGGCGGCGGCAGACGCGCTTACATACAGCGGCGGAGAGAGCTACAATGCGGATTTGCAGAGTGTGGCGTCCACGATAGAGAGCGTGGCTGCAAATACGGTGGAACTTGACAGGCTTTTGGGGGAAAGGGGATTTCAGAGCAGCACAGGCATGTACGCAAGCTATGCCGGCGGAGACGAAAATCTGTTTTCCGCAATCACACAGATGTCTGGGGAAGCCGCGTGGGTAGACGGTGTCTGGGATAGCGCGGCACTGGCATCCATTCCGTCGGAGCTTGTCGGCGGAAAAAATTTAAAAAAGGCATCATACGCGCATGAGATGCCGGATATCAGTAAAAGAAACACTCTGATGATTCGACTCGGCGGAAACGGTCTCGAGTATACAGGGGACGTGTACGTTACCAATATTAAGCTTGATGCGACAGAAATTTCCATAACGGACATTAATCCGGACGTGCTTTCGGGTTCTTATGGTGACGGACTCGCAAACGTGGAAATCGGTTCCGTCGACGGAAAGGATGCGCTGTACATTCAGACAAAATTTACGAATGTAAATGAAAGCTGGCAGGAGGTAACGGCAAAGATTGACGTGTCCGGCATCAATATTTCCGAATATAAAAACATTTCGTTTGACTTGTACTTTGAGGACAAAGGGCTGCCGGAAATCAGCGTTGCGACGGCTTTTGACGGCAAGTACGAATTTGAGACAGAGTTAAAGAAAATAAATACCATGTTTGATGAGTACAACAAGCTTGTAGCAGAAGGAAGCGACACAGGAAGCTATCCGGACGACATGGTTGCCCTGTTAAATACATTGACTGCAAATGCGCCGCTGTATACGAAAGATCAGGGAATTGCCGATACACTGTCGGCTGGATTTGGGGCAAAGCTCTCGGCAGTAGAGGGAATCGTTGCCTATGACAAGGACATTCTGTCGCTCAAGGCGCAAAACAATACGCTCAATGCGAACCTCACCGAGGAGACGACGGCGGTGCGCAGCAGGATTGAGGAACTTACGAACCAGCAGAAAGTGACAATGTCTTCCTTGATCTACGGTGTTTTTGCCGTGGGGGCAGTGCTTGTGGTAATCCTCACGCTGTTTGTCATTGCATCCGTTCAGAAGAGCATCAAGAAGTTTGACGGAACGCTTTCCCATATCACCGAGGGCGAAATCATGATAAAGGCGGACACGAACGACGGAAATGAATTTGACGTGTTCGGACGCTCGCTCAACAAAATGACGGATAAGCTTTCGCAGGTTATCGGAAATGTCAAGGAGTATGGCATAGAGCTTCAGAGAAGCGGTGCCGAGCTTGCGGAAATGTCGAGAAGTTCCGAGGAGACGTCGGGCAATATTGACGCCGCGGTATCGGATATCGCGCTAGGCGCGACCAATCAGGCGGGCGATGTGGAGACGTCCACAAATGAGATTGTGAATCTCGGGGAGCTGATGGACACGATGGACACCGATATTGCGGAACTTGACGAGACCTCCGTCAACATGAAACAGGCAAGTGACGAGGCAGTGATGATACTGGGTGAACTGAGCAGGTCAAACGGAAACATGACAGACGGAATCCATAAGATTGCCAGCCAGATTACAAAGACGAACGAATCCGTAAAGGAAATCGAGGAGGCGGCGGCGCTGATTTCATCCATCGCAGACCAGACGAATCTGTTGTCGCTGAATGCAAGCATCGAGGCGGCAAGAGCCGGAGAGGCAGGAAGAGGCTTCGCGGTCGTGGCATCGGAAATACAGCAGCTCGCTGACCAGTCCAACAAGTCCGCGGACAGCATCTTTGGCATCATATCCAACCTCATCAACGAGTTTAAGGAAACCCTTGACATTATGACGGAGGTTGAGACCGCTACAAGTGAGCAGAATGACAAGCTTTCTGAGACGCAGAAGCAATTTGCGATTGTCAAGGAAGGAATCGCGCAGTCGAGGGACAAGACGGCTGTCATCAAGGGCGCCATTGTTGAGTGCAACAAAGTGCGCGGAACGGTGTCCGAGATTATGCTGAACCTGTCCGCCATTTCGGAGGAGAATGCGGCTTCCGCCACGGAGACGGCAGCGTCAATGCAGAAACTCAATCATACAATTTCGGAGCTCCTGCGGGAATCACAGAAACTTATGGCAATATCCGCTCAGCTTGAGCAGGACATGACATTTTTCCAGCTGGGTTAAACACTTTTTGAATATAAAACAGAATCTTATGGAATCATAGGATTCTGTTTTTTTTTCTGCACAGGGAGGATGATTGCCGGCATCAGCCGACAATGCGCGGTTTAATGCATAATTTTACTAAAATTAGCTTATGAAAACTGTGCAAAAGGTAAAAAGTAAAACTAAAAACACTTTAAAAATTGATTAATTTGCAAAAAGGTGATATGTTTAATATACGCGGAGTGAAAAGAAACGGCGTTTGGAAGGGAGACGGTATGATGATAACTTATAACGAGAAACAACGGGTATTTCAGTTGGACACACCCAATACGACCTACATGATAGGGATTGTGGATGAGGAAAACTTTATTGGACATATTTATTATGGAAGAAAGCTGAAGAATGCAGATGCATCCTATCTGATGAGAACGGATGAGCCGCCTTTTGTGCCGAGCAGAAACAACAGGGAGCGCTGTTCCTTTTATGACTGCTTTCCGTTTGAATATCCGACGGCGGGTTTGGGGGACTACAGGGAGGGCTGTATTGGCGTCCGGACGGCAGCCGGTCACGCAGGGGCGATGCTTTCCTACGTCTCACATGAGATTATGGCAGGAAAACCGGAGCTGGAAGGGCTTCCTGCGACATTTGGCACGGAAGAGGATTGTACAACGCTCAGGCTTTTGTGCGAGGACAGGTATGTGGGGATGCAGGTGGAGCTGCTCTATACGGTATTTCGCGATACGGACGCGATTACGAGGAGCGTTCGGGTGACCAATGTCGGGACAGAGCATTTTTACCTGACAAAAGTGTATTCGGCATGTATTGACATGGACAACAGGGACTACGACATGGTGTCGCTTCATGGGAGCTGGGCGCGTGAACGCCATATCCAGCGGAAAACACTAGGATACGGAATTCAGAATGTAAGCTCGTTCAGGGGAGAGTCCAGCCATCAGGATCATCCGTTCCTTGCGCTAGCCGACAAGAACGCGACACAGGAAAACGGTGAGATTTACGCCATGAATTTTGTATATTCCGGCAATTTCCGCGCGCAGGCGGAGGTCACACAGTTTGACTATGTCCGCATGACAATGGGAATCCATCCCGAGAACTTCTGCTGGAAGCTGGAAAGCGGCGGGCATTTTCAGGCGCCGGAGGTCGTCATGGTGTACACGGATAAAGGATTTGACGCGATGACGGCTGCGTTTCACCGACTGTACAAAAAGCACCTGATACGCAGTGCGTATAAAGATAAAAAGCGGCCGATTTTAATCAATAACTGGGAGGCGACTTATTTCGACTTTAACACCGAGAAGCTTCTGTCCATCGCGCAGGAGGCATCCAAGCTCGGCATTGAGATGCTTGTTATGGATGACGGCTGGTTTGGCAGGAGAAATGCCGATGACTGTGCCCTCGGTGACTGGAAAGTGAACGAGGAAAAGATAAAGGGCGGTCTGAAATACCTTGTCGACGAAGTGAACAAGCTTGGCATGAAATTCGGCATCTGGTTTGAGCCGGAGATGATATCGCCGGATTCGGATCTCTACAGGGCGCACCCTGACTGGGCGATTGCCATTCCGGGCAGGCCGGGAACGGAGTCGCGGCAGCAGCTTGTGCTTGATCTGTCACGGCAGGAGGTTGTGGACTGCGTCTATGAGCAGGTGGCGGCCGTGCTCAGAAGCGCAAACATTGAATACGTAAAGTGGGATATGAACCGGCAGCTTACCAATATCGGCAGCTGCGGACTTCCGGCGGACAGGCAGGGTGAGCTTTACCACCGCTATGTGCTTGCAGTGTACCGGATGCAGGAGCGGCTGACAAAAGAGTTTCCCAATCTCCTGCTGGAAAACTGTTCAGGCGGCGGGGCGCGCTTTGATCCGGGCATGCTGTATTACAGCCCGCAGATATGGTGCTCGGATGACGCGGATGCGATTGAGCGCCTTGAGATACAGGAGGGAACCGCGCTGCTCTATCCGTTGTCGACAATGGGGGCGCATGTCTCTGACTGCCCCAACCATACGGTAGGGCGTGTCACGCCCTTTGAGACGCGCGGTATTGTCGCACTTGCGGGGACATTCGGATATGAGCTTGACGTGACAAAAATTCCGCAGGAGGACAGGGATCAGATTCCGGATCAGATTGCGATGTACCACAAGTATAATGACCTTGTCAGAGAGGGCGATTATTACCGTATCGCATCCTACGCCCAGAATCATAAGTATGACTGCTGGCAGATTGTAAGCGAGGACAGGAAACAGTCCCTTGTCACGTTTGTACAGGTTTTGAACAGGGCGAACTTTAAGTCGAGACGCATTTTGCTAAAGGGGCTTGATGCGGAAAAACAGTATCGGGTGGCGTTTGTAAATGATGACAGCATCGTGGATAAGGTTTACAGCGGGGATGTGCTCATGAAAGCGGGGCTGCTGGTGCCGAATCCGTGGGGGGACTTCAGGGCAAGGCTGATTTCGCTGAGCGAGGCATAGAAAGCGCACAAATTACGAGAGCAGAACGGGGGAATAACGATGGTGAAAGCTGTAAAGCTTGCAGATATAGCGGAGAAAGTGGGGGTCAGCGTCGTCACGGTCTCAAAGGCGCTGTCCGGGCAGAAAGGCGTGAGCGAGGAGATGCGCGCCAGAATCAAGGAGCTTGCCGACGAGATGGGCTACACGCCGATTCATGCAGTGCAGACTGGGAGGACAAAGTCATATACCATTGGCGTGATTACATTTGAGAAATATTTTGCCAGATTTGCATCATTTTACTGGAAAATGTATCAGGAGCTTGCCACGCGCGCAGTAAAAAAGAGCTGTTTTTCCATGCTTGAGGTGATATCGAGCTACGATGAAAACAACCTTGTCCTGCCGAAACTGATTACGGAAAACCAAAAGGTAGAGGGCATCATTGTGATCGGAAGACCGCGGACGGATTATCTGAAAATGCTGTATCAGAACAAAAAAATACCGACGGTATTTATGGACTTCTATGATGACGAGGAAGTGTTTGACTGCATCGTGTCGGCAAGCTTTAACGGGATGTACCGTATGACGAATTACCTGATTAAAAACGGGCACACACGGATTGGGTTTGTCGGGTCGCTGATGTTTACGGAGAGCATTACGGACAGATATTTTGGCTACTGCAAGGCGCTGATGGAAAACGGCATCGAGCAGCGTCAGGACTGGGTAATCAAGGACAGGGATTACAATGATGGCGTAATCGGGCTCGAGTACAAGCTGCAGCTTCCAAAGGATATGCCGACTGCGTTTGTCTGCAACAACGACGTGACGGCATATGCCCTGATAAAACAGCTCGAGGAAAAAAATTACCGTGTGCCGGAGGATATTTCGGTGGTCGGCTACGACGATTATCTGTATGCCGAGTACGGCGACTCCCAAATTACGACATACATGGTTGACATGGGGGAAATGTCACGGATTGCGCTCTCCTGCATCATAAAGCGCATCGAGAACATTTCCGTCAATGTCGGTGTACATATCGTCAATGGCAGGATTATCGAGCGCGCCACGGTCAAAAAGACGAATTAAGGAATAACCGGTGTTTCTTTGCGGTAGGTTAGCGGAGTGACGCCGGTTTTTTCTTTGAACAGGCGGATGAAATGGTTGGGGTTTTCGATGCCTATCATCTGGCTGATATTCACGACTTTCTCGTCCGTTTCGAGAAGAAGCTTCTTCGCATGGTCAATGCGCACCTTGTTGAGATACTGTATCGGGGTGTATTCATAATACTTCGCAAACTCACGGCACAGGCGGAATTTGTTGACCCCATATTCCGCGGCAAGTTCATCGAGGGAATATGGGGTTTCGTATGATTTGTCAAATCTGTCACGCATGTCTGCAATGTACGACGGAACATGGTAGGAGCCGGTCTGCTCCACCGTGCGCACCAGATATAGCTGTGTGAAAAAATTCACAAGCTGTCGCGAGCGCATGACGCCATGAATCTCGTCGTCAACCGTATTTTTCAGCACCTGCTCCCACGCGCTGCGCACATCGGGATATTTGTCCAGCTTATAGATGAAGTTCCCAAGCGCCAGTATTTTCTGGTAGTAATATTCCAGCACGGAAGTGCTCACAAAACATATCGTGTACTCCCAAATATTGTGCTGGCAGATAAGCTTGTGGTTTTTCCGGCAGTCAATGACGGCAAGCGTGCCTTTGGTGAGGTCGTATCCCGCGTTGATGCCGTTTGCATTTTCGCAGTACAGCCTTCCGGCGCCTTTGGACGTGTGGAGGATGCAGAGTGCGTCGAGTTTCGCCGCTTCGTAGGAAAAGGGGGACGTGACCGATACGCTTCTGTGGCACAATTCATACGGAAGATATTTGCAAAAATCAAACTCCCTGCTGTAGGCGTCCTCAAAATAATCGGACAGGGAAAAGCGGTTGCTTGTCTCGGACGAAATCAGGCATCTGAAGAACTGCGCGGAAAATAATCGTGGTGTCATTTGTCGGCATGCTCCTTTCTTGTATGTAAAATCGTTCTGCCGGGAATATTTCGAAATGTCAAAAATATAATATAGGCTTGCATTTATTATAAACTTTTGCGAAACGTTATGCAACAAAAGAATATAAAAGTAAATATCGGAAGATAAAAGTATTAAAATTACGAAATTAACCGAAAAAGAAAGATGTTTAACTTAATATTGGGCTAAAAATTAAGTAAAATTAATCTGCATTTTATTATTTTGTAGACATATTATATAAAAAACACAAATAGAAATTAGCAAAATAGAGGAAATGACGAAAAAACACAATAATTGGATATAATCATCAATTATAAATGGTGACTTAAAGGCAGAGTCAAATTAAACTAAAAACAAGTTAACAAACAAAGTTAACGAGAGACAAAAAACAAATGTTTTTAAAGGGAGGTTTCATTTATGAAGTTAAAGAGACTTATGGCACTCGGTATGGCAGCAGTAATGACAATGTCATTGACAGCATGCGGCGGCGACGACAAGGCGGCTGACAGCAGCACAGCGACAGACAGTAAGCCGGCAGCTGACAGCAGCGCGGCAGCAGATAACGACACAGCGGCGGACAACGCGGATACTACAGGAGAGACAGCGGCAGACGCATCAGGAGATACAGATGCAGCAGGCGGACTTACATATGCAGGCATCACACTTGGCGAGGATTACACAGATCTTGTTACGACAATCAAGTTCATTCACCACAAGACAGACCGTGAGCAGGACGGCTCCATGGCAAAGTACATCGAGGCATTCAACAAGGATTACCCGAACATCACTGTTGAGACAGAAGGTATCACAGACTATGCCGAGACAGCGCTGCTGAGACTGCCGACCGGCGAGGCATGGGGCGATGTAATGTTCATCCCGGCAATCGACATGGTACAGCTTTCTGATTACTTCATTCCTTACGGAACAGTGGAGGAGATGTCACAGTACATTAACTTTGCTGACAACTGGAAGCTTGACGGCAACTGCTATGGTGTCGGCTACATGGGAAATGCGCAGGGTCTTCTCTACAACAAGAAAGTTTTCGCTGACGCAGGCATCACAACAATGCCAAAGACTCCGACAGAGTTTATCGCAGCGTTACAGCAGATTAAGGACAACACGGACGCAGTTCCTCTTTACACAAACTATGCGGCAGGCTGGACAATGGGCGGACAGTGGGATGCATATCTCGGTGCGATCACAACAGGTGACACAACGTGGTTAAACCAGAAGTTTGCACATCAGGCAGAGCCGTTCAAGGACAATGGCGATGAGACAGGCGCATACGCACTGTACAAGATTCTCTACGATGCAGTTGCAAACGGACTTACAGAGGATGACTATACTACGACAGACTGGGAAGGCTGCAAGGGCATGATCAACAGAGGTGAGATTGGTACGATGGTACTTGGCTCATGGGCAGTGGCACAGATGAAGGAAGCAGATGCAAACGGCGCTGATATCGGATATATGCCGTTCCCTATCTCTGTAGGCGGCAAGCAGTACGCTACAGCAGGTCCTGACTACAGCTATGGTATCAACAAGGAAAGCTCAGCAGACAATCAGGCAGCAGCTATGGTATTTGTAAAGTGGATGGTTGAGAAGTCCGGATGGTGCGATAACGAGGGCGGATATCCAATCTCCAAGACAGCTCCTACATCCTTCGTATTTGACGGCGTAGAAGTTGTAAACAATGAAGCTGCTCCGGATGACGAGGCTGATTTGATGAACCAGATGAACGCTGAGTGCGAGCTCAACTTCAACAACGGCGGTGACCGCAAGGTTCAGGAAATCGTTGAGGCAGCAGCTACGGGTTCCATGACATATGACGACATTATGGCAGACTGGACACAGAAGTGGAACGATGCACAGGCAGCACTCGGCGTGGATGTTACAGAGTAATTGAATCAATTAACCCGATTATTATGATGGTATATGGCTTGCAGGCGTTACGTTTGCAAGCCATAAATCCCAAAAGGCGTAACATGTAGTAACATGGGGAATTTTTCCAGAAAAGGAGGGGGATTGTATTGGCTAGGACTGAGACAAAAAAACCATTTAATTTCCAGAAGTGGCTTAGAAGCCGTCAGGGACAGCAGACGATTATCATTGTATTATTTTCAATCATACCATTGGCGCTGCTGTTTATCTTTACCTATTATCCGTTCGTTGAGATGTTTAAGTTCAGTTTTTATGACAGAAGCTACACCCGAGTAAAGGGGTTTGTGGGGCTGAAGAATTATGTGGATGTATTCCGCAAAAAAGATTTGTTCCGGTCTTTATTCCTGTCAGTCTACTATATGGCAGGCGCAGTATTCCAGCTGGCACTGGCGCTCTATCTTGCCACGATATTCTGCTTTAAGGTAAAAGGCGGAAACTTCTTTAAGGGCTGTATGTTCTTCCCGTTCTTGATAAACGGTATTGCAATCGGATTTATATTTAAGTTCTTTTATACAAGGGGATTCGTTCTTGATACGGTTCTTGGCTGGCTGGGAATTAATATTGAAAGTCTTCCGTACTGGCTCAGGGATCAAAGCATCAACAACTGGTCGCTCGTCGCAACCAGCGTCTGGAAATATTTCGGACAGAACATGGTGTTGTTCATCGGTGCGATGATGTCCGTGGACGCGTCCCTCTATGAGGCGGCAGAGCTGGACGGTGCAAATAAATGGCAGCAGTTTAAGTACATCATGCTGCCGAGCATCAAGACCATCGTCATGCTGAACCTGATTATGTCCATCACCGGTTCGCTCAGTGCATTTGAGCCTGCATACGTTATCGCGTCAAAGGGTGCAAACGGCACGGCGACATACTTCGTAAAGATGCATGAAGTGGCGCACACCAGCCAGAAGATTGGTCAGGCATCCGCGATGGCGGTTGTACTCCTGCTGATTATCTTTGCGGCAACGATTCTCCAGAAGCTCTTCTTCAAGTATGTGTTTAAGAGCGGGGAAGATGAGGACAGGGGCGCTGCGGCAAGGCGTGAAAGACAGATTGCGAAGTTGAATGCAAGGAAGGGGGCATAGGCATGACAGCAGGACAGGCGTTTAAGAAATATTTATGGATATTTGTCAAGTATTTTTCAGTCGTATTTTTCTCTTTTATCGCGTTGCTGCCTATCGTTTCCTGTGTCATCACGGCACTGAAAACGAAGACAGAGTATGAAAATACAAACGTAATGACACCACCGGAAAACTGGTTCAACTTTGAGAACTTTGCGACGGCATTCCGCGACGGCGGCATGGGCAGGGCGTTCCTGAACTCTGCGCTTATCGTAATCTGTGTTGTGGTCGGCTCCGTGCTGATCGGCTCCATGATTGCATATGTTTTGAACCGCTTTAAGTTCCCGGGCAACGGGCTGATCCGCAGCTTGTTCCTCTTTGCAACACTCCTTCCGGGTATTGCGATGCAGGTTGCTACATACCAGCTGATGTTCCAGCTCAAGTTCATTGATACGTTATATGGATATATCATCCTGAGCATGGGTACGGATGTCATTTCGATTTACGTATTCATCCAGTTCTTTGAGAACATATCCGTGTCGCTGGACGAATCGGCTTTTATGGACGGTGCAAGCTACTTTAAGATTTTCTACAAGATACTGTTCCCGCTGCTGAAACCGGCGATTGTTACCTGCGCGATTTTAAAGGGCGTTGGTATCTACAA
The DNA here is from genome assembly GCA_910579275.1 of uncultured Lachnospiraceae bacterium. Taxonomy (GTDB): domain Bacteria; phylum Bacillota; class Clostridia; order Lachnospirales; family Lachnospiraceae; genus COE1. The sequence continues at coordinate 26,713 of CAJTTO010000013.1, read as the reverse complement.
CGAGTACTATAACGCGATGCTCTATCTGACAAAGCCTGACTTAAAGACGGTTTCCCTTGCGCTTTATACCTTTACGGGACCGTTTGGCAACCAGTATAACCTGATTTGTGCGGGTGTTATCATGACGCTGCTTCCGGCGCTGATTTTATTCATCGCATTCCAGAATCAGATTTATTCCGGACTTACGGCGGGCGCTGTCAAGGGTTAATGTTTGATTCAAATAGACGTAACAGTTCAGGACTTTGCATTTACTGCAAAGTCCGTGAAAAATAGTACAGGTGGGGACATCAGTGCATGGTTTTGCACGAACCGGATGTAGTGACAGGAATCTGCAGGCAGAACTGTTACAAATAGGCAAATAGTTTCGGGATATTGCCTAGTTGCAGTCTGATAGATTAATTGTTAAGATAAAATGTAGTTAAATATTTCTTGTTGTTAGGAGGCTAAATATGGCTAACATGGAAATGCATTCGGAGGTATTCAGACACCTCACAAAAGATATCATACCATTTTGGAAAAGTCTGAGGGATGATGAGTATGGCGGCTATATAGGCTATCTCGGATATGACTTAGAGGCGGACAGGAAAGCGGTCAAGGGGTGCATACTGAACAGCCGTATCACATGGTTTTTTGCAAATGCATATACCCTGTTAAAAGATATCAGCCTTCTGGAGGAGGCGGCACATGGATTTGCGTTTTTGAAGGATGCATGCTGGGACAAAAAGAACGGCGGTGTATACTGGTCAGTCAACTATGACGGCACGCCTGCGGAGACGCTGAAGCATACATACAATCAGGCGTTCTCAATCTACGCGCTGTCCTCTTACTATGAAGCAAGCAGGGACAGGGAGGCGCTGGATATGGCGTATCAGCTCTATGATCAGATAGAGGGAAAGATGCGCGACGCGTTCGGATATAAGGAAGCCTTTGACGAGTCCTTCCACGAGATTGAAAACGATAAGCTTTCGGAGAACGGCGTGATCGCATCAAAGACAATGAACACACTGCTCCATGTGTTTGAGGCATACACGGAGCTTTACAGGGTTGACCACAACGAGAAAGTGGCGGAAAAGATTAAGTGGATGATGGACATTATGGCCGAAAAGGTTTACAATCCGGCGCTGCACCGTCAGGAAGTGTTCTTTGACGACAAGTGGAACTCCATTATTGATTTGCATTCTTATGGGCATGACATTGAGACGGCATGGCTGGCGGACAGAAGTGTCGAGGTTCTCGGCGATGCGGAGTATGAAAAGAAAATGTCACCCATAACAAAAGACCTGACCGACCAGATTTACAAGGTGGCGTTCAACGGCTCTTCACTTGCAAACGAGTGTGAGAAGGGTGTCGTGAACGACTGGCGCATCTGGTGGGTGCAGGCGGAGACCGTTGTGGGATTCCTTAACGGATATGAAAAGACCGGCAGGGAGGAATACCTCACTGCTGCGCAGAATGTATGGCAGTTTATCAAGGATTCCCTGATTGACAGAAGGGACGGCTATACGGATGGCAGGGAATGGTACTGGCGCGTGAAAGCGGACGGGACACCGGACGAGACAAAGCCAATCGTGGAACCGTGGAAATGCCCCTATCACAATGGCAGAATGTGTTTTGAAGTTATAAGGAGACAGGGTAAAGAGCAGTGTTAGCACACTGAGCTTTGTCCGGCAAATTTGTGCTGACGCCCGTATGCGCAGGGTGTTGGCAGCATGGGAGATTGACATGACGAGTAAAGTATTTGATGAAAATAAAGCAATGGTTCTAAGACGGTACGAGGAGATTGTAAACCGTAAAAATGTAAAGAGCGACTTTTACAATGGCATCTATGACCGCTATGAGTACCCTGTACTGACACGCGACCATATTCCTCCGTTCTGGAAGTTCGACATGAATCCGGAGACCAACCCGTATTTCATGGAGCGGCTTGGCGTGAACTGTGCATTTAATTCCGGTGCGATTGAATTAAACGGCAAGTTCTATCTGGTGGCAAGGGTTGAGGGAAATGACAGGAAATCGTTCTTTGCGGTAGCGGAGAGCGACAACGGAATCGATGGTTTCCGTTTCTGGGACTATCCGGTTCTTCTGGATGATGTGTGTCCTGAGGAGACGAATGTGTACGATATGCGTCTTACGAAGCATGAGGATGGTTATATTTATGGCGTATTCTGCTCTGAGAGCAAGGACACGAAGGTCAATGACTTATCCGCGGCAGTGGCGGCGGCAGGGATTGTCAGGACGAAGGACTTAAAGACATGGGAGCGGCTTGAAAACTTAAAGACGCTGCGCTCCCCACAGCAGAGAAATGTCGTGCTGCATCCGGAGTTTGTAGACGGCAAGTACGCGTTCTACACGAGACCGATGGATGACTTTATTGATACAGGAAGCGGCGGCGGGGTTGGCTTCGGACTTTGCGATGACATCACGCATGCCGTCATTGACGAGGAAATTATCACAAGCAAGAGAAAGTATCACACGATTACGGAGGCAAAGAACGGCGCGGGCGCGACGCCCATCAAGACAGACAAGGGCTGGATTCACATTGCGCACGGCGTGAGAAACACGGCGGCAGGGCTGCGCTATGTCGTCTATGCGTTTGCAACGGCGCTCGACGATCCGACAAAGGTGATTGCGGAACCGGGCGGGTTCCTGATTGCACCGCTTGGCGCTGAGAGAGTCGGCGATGTGTCGAACGTTGTCTTTACGAACGGTGCGATTGCAAGGGATAACGGAGACGTATATATTTATTATGCATCCAGCGATACAAGGCTCCATGTTGCCACGACAACGATAGACAAGCTTGTTGACTATGTGTTCAACACACCGGAGGATGCGATGCGCTCTGTCAAGTGTGTGGAGCAAAGGTGCGATTTTATCAAAAAAAATTTGGAATACATGGCTAAGTAGAAAGAACGGATATTTTCTGCTGGCAAATTTGGCAGCCGTATGAACGCATAAATTGGCGGCTGCCTGAGGATTTACAGGAAGCGGGGATGAACAGATGCGTGTGGAAAAGTATGGAATCGACTGCCGGAAGGGCGTTATGAATAAGGGAAACCTTTATCGAATTGAGAGAGTGATGAAGAAAGCGATGCGCGGTGAGGCAATTACCGTGGGATTTTTGGGAGGTTCCATAACACAGGGCTGTTTATCCTCCACTCCGGAAACTTGCTACGCATATCTTGTATACAAGTGGTGGTGCGAAACGTTTCCTGATTCCAAAATTACCTATGTCAACGCCGGGATCGGGGGAACAACTTCGCAGTTCGGCGTGGCGCGGGCTGACAGCGATCTGCTGTCAAAGGACATCGATTTTACAGTCGTTGAGTTTAGCGTGAATGATGATGACAATGAACACTTTCTAGAGACCTATGAAGGGCTGATTCGAAAAATATACAGTTATAAGACGAATCCTGCTATATTGATTGTCAACAGTGTACGCTATGATGACGGTGTCAATGCACAGGCGCAGCATATTAAGATTGGAAAGGCGTATGAGCTGCCGTGCGTCAGCATGAGACCGACATTGTATGAGAAGATATTGGATGGCGCCTATACAAGCCGTGATATCACGGAAGATGACCTTCACCCGAACGATGAGGGACATGGGCTTATGTCAGAGGTTATTATAAGCTTTCTGGAGATGGTTTACGGGGAACTGGAAGCAGGAAATGAGGCAGCTGACAATCATCTCGAAGTGCAGAAAATGGCGCCGGTGACAGAAAATGCTTATGAGGACGCTGTAAGAATCCAAAATTACAACAGTGAGGCTGTCCTGACAGAAAATGACGGCTTTGCGATAGATGGCCAGCCGCAGAATGATATTCGGGAAATTTTCCGGCGCGGTTGGACGGCAGACAAAAAAGGCGCGCATATCGGTTTCGACATCGAGGGCAGCTGCATAGGCGTACAGTACCGCAAGTCGGTTGTACAGCCCACATGTATTGCGCGGGCAGTAGTGGACGGCGATATGGACAATGCGAAAATCCTCGACGGCAATTTCGAGGAGAACTGGGGGGACAGCCTGCACCTTGATACGATTGCAGAGCACCTTCCCGGTGGTAAGCATCATGTTGACATTGAGCTGATTGAGACACATGAGGACGACAAAGTACCATTTTATCTTGTGTCGGTAATCGGCTCCGGAAAAATATAATAAACAGAAAACAAGGAGGATTTTATAATGAGCAAAGTAAAAATGATTAGCCCGGCGGTGCCAAATGTGCCATGGCAGGATAGAAAAGACGGAAAGACGACAGGATGTCCTGATGCGCCGATCTGGAGATACAATGAAAATCCGATTATCGGAAGGAATCCGGTAAAGGGCGTTGCGCGAATCTTCAACAGCGCGGTTATTCCGTATGAAGGCGAATTTATCGGCGTATTCCGCGGAGAGCAGACAAACGGTATTCCTTACATCTACCTTGGGCATAGCAAGGATGCCATTCACTGGGATTTTAACGCCAATAAGATTGATTTCGTGGATGAGGAAGGAAAGCCGTTCATGCCGGTATATGCATATGACCCCCGCCTTGTAAAGGTTGAGGATACATATTATATAATCTGGTGTCAGGATTTCTTCGGCGCGTCAATCGGCATGGCAAAGACAACGGACTTCAAGACATTTACACGTATTGAGAACCCGTTCCTTCCATTTAACAGAAACGCCGTATTGTTCCCGAGAAAGATTAACGGCAACTTCATGATGCTGAGCCGTCCTTCCGATTCCGGCCATACACCGTTCGGTGATATTTTCGTGAGCGAGAGTCCGGATTTGGTGTACTGGGGCAAGCACAGACACGTGATGGGCAAAGGCAATGAGTGGTGGGAGTCCCTCAAGATTGGCGGCGGCGCAGCACCGATCGAGACAAGCGAGGGCTGGCTGTTGTTCTACCACGGTGTATCAGGAACCTGCAACGGATATGTGTACTCAATTGGCGGGGCAATCCTTGATATCGACAATCCTTCTATCGTCAAGTACCGCTGCGAGAACTTCCTGCTCACGCCGGAAGAGTGGTATGAGGAGAGGGGATTTGTTCCCAACGTATGTTTCCCATGCGCGACCATCCATGATTCGGAGTCCGGAAAAATTGCGATTTATTATGGTGCGGCGGACAGCTATGTCGGACTTGCGTTCACCGAGCTTGACGAGATTGTTGACTACATCAAGAGCAACAGCAAGGTATCCGCATCCGATACGGAAATTGGAATACGGTAATCAGACAGGCGGGACTTTCCATCCTGTGATAAAAATATATAGAACGCCGAAATTCGGCGTTCTTTTCATGAAAGGGGGAGAACAATGCTGCGAGAGACACAGATAAAAGAAATTCCGCAGGTGAAAGTACATGGACGGACGACAAAATGCCTCGAACCGCTGACGCTTTTCTGGACGGCAAGTGGATTTGAGTGCAATGTGACAGGTTCCGAGTTCTGGGTGGAGCTGGAGGTTACCTATGATGTCTATGAGCCATGGTTCAGCTACACAGTAAATGGGGACTGGGTAGGCAGGCAGATGCTGCAAAAGGGCAGGCGCTGGGTGCCGCTTTTTCGGGGAATGAGTCCGGAAAGCGTCAAGAATGTCCATTTTTATAAAGATTTGCAGGCGATGAGCGACGACGGCAGCTCCTATATTCATATTCATGCATTCCGTCATGACGGCGTGTTCCATCCCGTTGCGGACAAGGCGTTAAAGATTGAGTTTATCGGCGACAGCATTACATCGGGCGAGGGGCTGATTGGCGCAAGGCAGGAGGTGGACTGGATTCCGATGTTTTTTTCGGCTATCAAAAGCTATGCGTACCAGACCGCCAAAATTCTGGATGCAGAGTACCGCGTATATTCCCAGAGCGGCTGGGGTGTCCATAATACGTGGGACAATAATATAAAGGGTGCGCTGCCGAAATACTACCGGCAGATATGCGGTCTGATGTCCGGACCCGAAAACGAACGCCTTGGCGGGAACCGACAGCATGATTTTGCGGACTGGAAACCCGACTTTGTCGTTGTGAATCTGGGCACGAACGACGCAGCTTCGTTTGACCAGCCGGAGTGGGTGGATGAACATACAGGTGCGCGTCACAAGATGCGCAGGAATCCCGACGGTTCATTTCATATGGATGACGTCAGGATTTTCCAGAATGCAGTGAAAGATTTTCTGGGACAAATTCGGGCATGCAACCCTAAGGCATGCATTGTATGGTGCTACGGGATGCTTGGGATTGATTTCCAGATGTACATTTGTGAGGCCGTGTCGGAGTATGCACGGGAGAGCGGCGACAGCAAGGTGTCGTATCTTCAGCTGCCGAGTATGACAAACGAGAGTGTCGGTTCAAGGGAACATCCCGGATACCTCTGCCATAAGCAGGCGGCAGAGGCGCTGTCAGGCTATCTTAGAAAGTTTATTTGACATGTACAATCTATATGTTTGAGAATAAATGATAAGAGGAAAAGGAAAAAGCGATGTTCAGAGATGATTTTGTGTGGGGCGTGGCAAGCAGCGCCTATCAGATAGAAGGAAGGGATGCACAGGACGGCGCAGGAAAGTGCATCTGGGATGTGTTTGCCGAGGAAGGCAGAGTATGGAATAACCAGAGTGCGGATGTGGCGTGCGACCATATCCACAGATACAAGGAGGACATTGCAATGATGCGCCTGCTCGGTGTGAAGGCATACCGTTTTTCCCTGAGCTGGGCGCGCATTATGCCGGAGGGGACAGGGAACGTCAATGAGAAAGCGGTCGCACTTTACAGGGATATGATGCAGTGCATGATAGAGAACGGCATTGTGCCATATATCACGATGTACCACTGGGAGCTGCCGCAGGCGCTTCAGGAAAAAGGCGGCTGGCGCAATGAGGATATTATCGGATGGTTTGGCGAATATGCAAAGGTGGTGGCGGAAAACTTCAGCGATTTGTCGGAGTATATCATCACATTAAATGAGCCGCAGTGCTTCGTCGGTCTGGGACACCTTAGCGGCGTGCATGCACCAGGATTGAAGCTGGATCCCGGGGAGGTGTTCCGGGTCGCGCACAATGCGCTCCGCGCCCATGGAACCGCGGTGAAGCAGTTGCGCAAATATGCAAAACAGCCTGTCAAAATCGGATATGCACTGACATGCGGAGTGGCATATCCCTATACGGATAAGCCGGAGGATATCGAGGCGGCAAAAAGCATCTATTTTGGCTTCGACCAGCCGATTGAAAACTGGACATGGAACGTGGCATGGTTCGCCGACCCGGTATTCCTCGGAAAGTACCCCGCGGAGGGGCTTGCGAAATACAAGGAATATCTGCCGGAAATTACGGATGCGGACATGGAATTGATTCACCAGCCGATTGATTTTATGGGGCAGAACATATATAATGGATATTATATCAGAATGGGTGCCGACGGAAAGCCGGCGTATGTGGACAGACCTGCGGGATTTCCGCGGACGGCTGCAAACTGGCCGGTTACGCCGGAGTGTCTGTACTGGGGAACCAAGTTTTTATATGAGCGATACCAGATGCCCATTTACATCACGGAAAACGGAATGTCCTGCCATGACCAGATTTCGGCGGACGGATATGTACACGACAGCAACCGGATTGATTTTCTCGACAAGTATCTGTCACAATTACAGAAGTCCTATGATGAGGGAACGGACATCAGGGGATACTTCCTGTGGACATTTCTGGATAACTTTGAGTGGGACAAGGGCTACAACGAGCGTTTCGGCATCGTGTATGTTGATTTTACGACGCAGAAGCGCATCGCAAAGGATTCTGCATTCTGGTATCAGGAAGTAATGGAGACGAACGGAGGGATACTGCGTATGAACAGTGAGAACGCGAACAGGGAAATACTGTACATGAACCCCGTATTCAAGCAGATGATATGGGGCGGAAACAAACTTGGCAGCAAATGGGGATATGAAATCCCGGGAGACAACACGGGCGAGTGCTGGGCAGTAAGTGCGCATCCGAACGGGGACTGCACGGTGAGGGAAGGCGCTTTTGCAGGAAAGAGCCTGAGCCGGCTCTGGGCAGAGGAACCGCAGCTTTTCGGAAATGTGAAGGGTGACCGTTTCCCGCTGTTAATCAAAATTATTGACGCCAATGACGACCTGAGCATTCAGGTGCATCCCAATGACGATTACGCCGGAGCAAATGAAAACGGCTCTCTCGGAAAGACAGAGTGCTGGTATATTCTTGACGCGCCGGAGGGGGCGACACTTGTCATCGGCCACAACGCAAAGGACAAAGCGGAGCTTGAGGATATGATTCACGGGGGAAGATGGACTGATTTCCTGCGCGAGGTACCGGTAAAGAAAGGAGACTTTATCCAGATTGATCCGGGAACGGTACATGCGATAAAGGGCGGTATCGAGATTCTTGAGACGCAGCAGAACTCTGATATCACATACCGCGTGTATGACTACAACCGTCTTCAGGACGGAAAACCACGCGAGCTTCATATCGAGAAGAGCATTGATGTCATAACCGTGCCTGCAAAATCTGTGGAGGAGAGTGTCATCAATATTGCCGGAGGCGCAAAGAACGCGATGAACCGGCTGATCTCCTGTGACTATTATCAGGTGTGGAAGCTTGATGTGGACGGAAGCATGGAAGTCTCACAGGACTATCCGTTCCTGATTATGAGTGTCGTTGAGGGCGACGGACTGATAAACGGGCAGATCATTAAGAAAGGCGACCATTTCATTCTTCCGAATGGCTTTGGCAAGGCGCAGCTTCAGGGAAATATGCAGCTCATTGCATCCACAATTGCATAGCATATAAAAATCAGCCGGAATTTCCGGCTGATTTTTTTGTGGAGTGTATCGGAAAAGGAGCTGCCCGCTGCTTTTAAAGGGTCAGCCGCAAGTGGCGCGGCAGACCGTCCACCATGACAGGGGACAATTCAGCCTGAATCAGGGGCCTGATATAGTGAATCAGATCGTCTGACACATAAGTGTTGTCCCGCGTAATCCATTCCAGCGGAACTTTCTTTTCGATATTTGCAATCTTGTGGACATCCTGTGTGCCGGTGGTGCAGATATAGGGATCCTCGGAAACGCGGTCCAGCACGACGACCTTTCCGGTATCGCCCTCGAAAGCCGCCTTGACTGCGGCGCCGCCCACCTGAAATGCCTCAGTGATATCGACACGTGAAGTCATGTGTGAGGCACAGCGCTGCAATGTGCTCAGCTCGATGGCGCGCGTCTTGACACCAAGCTCAGCGCCCACCTTGTCCGCCAGAAACTTTGCGGCGCCCTGAAGCTGCTTGTGCCCGAATGCGTCGACAAATTCCACATGGTCTTTCAGCTCAAAGACATAGCGTCCGTCGGCAACCTTGATGCCCTCGGACACGGCAATGACGACCGAGCGCTTGTTCTGGCAGAGCTGTTTGACCTTTTCCATGAACGCGTCGATATCAAACGCCACTTCAGGGAGGAAGATCATGTCAACGCCCTCACAGTCCTCCCCCGCGGAAAGCGCCGTGGCGGCAGTGAGCCATCCGGCATTGCGCCCCATGATTTCGAGGATGGTGATAACAGGATAATCGTACACAAGGCCATCCCGAATGATTTCTTTTGTGACAGATGCAATGTATTTGGCAGCGCTGCCGTATCCCGGTGTGTGGTCGGTGCAGGCAAGGTCGTTGTCGATGGTCTTCGGCACGCCCATAAACTTGATATCGCTGCTGACCAGAATGGCGTAGTCCGAAAGTTTTTTGATTGTGTCCATGGAGTCGTTGCCGCCGATATAGAAAAATGCTTCAATATCCAGCTCCTCCAATATGCGGAATATTTTTTCATACGTCTCCCTGTCCTCACGGATTTCAGGAAGCTTGTAGCGGCAGGAGCCGAGGAACGATGACGGGGTGCGTTTCAAAAGATCAATGTCCAAATCGGAACGGATGTGTGCGGACAAATCGACATACTGCTTGTCAAGAAGACCTTTTACTCCGTGCAGCATACCGTATACTGTTCTGGCGCCGCGGTCGCGCGCCGTCTTATAAACACCAACCAGACTTGAATTGATGACCGATGTAGGACCGCCTGACTGACCGACAATAACATTTCCGTGCATATGTAACCTCCTATAAATGATGTTGTCCAAGGCATGGGCTTTCGCGTTTAGGAACTGTTCAGAAATTACTTGTGACAAGTAATTTCTGAACAGTTCCTAAGCCTGTCCTGAAACACTGGGTGCTGCAGACAGTTCAGTATGGTCGGCTATGCGCATGTAATCGCTTACATAGCGACCTGAAAAGAAAGGCAGTCATGGCGCGGCATATTGTGGTAATAAGGAATATGTGCGTTAGAATGCCATATTTACGCAAGTACTGAATTGCTGCAGCGTTTCAATAAGTAACGCATGAGTTTATTTAATGTCTGTCCGGATGAAATGCTAAGCGTAGTGCGTGTACAGACCAAACAACTGCTGACTTTGTGAGTGTAACATGTTTTGACAGATTTTACAATAGTTTTCCTGAAAAAGTGTAAGTGCTTACAACTCACATCCACGTCAGTTTTTATCGGCATACAAGCTATTGAGGTGTGAATGGTAACAGATTTTGCACACAAAATGCTAAAAGGCAAGCATTTTGGCGCATGATTCCCACTACTTTGGCGGATGTCTGAACAGTAACATAAAAGTTACATTTTGAAACACAATGTAACAGAAAAAATCCATGTTAAAAAATTGACATTTATCTCCAATAGGGATATACTAAAAATATCGGTGGGTAAGATCTGCGTCACTTCTGTTTCGGCAGTTCCGAACCGCCACATCGGTGCGAAATAACAATATGATTATGGAGGTTTTGTTTTATGTTAGTATCAGCTACAGAAATGCTTAAAAAAGCAAAAGAAGGCCACTACGCAGTGGGTCAGTTCAATATCAACAACCTTGAGTGGACAAAAGCAATCTTGCAGACAGCACAGGAGTTAAACAGCCCTGTTATCCTCGGCGTATCAGAAGGCGCCGGCAAATATATGACAGGATTTGAGACGGTTGCAGCGATGGTAAAGGCGATGGACAAGTGCCTTGGAATCACTGTTCCGGTAGCGCTTCACTTAGACCATGGTACTTATGACGGATGCTACAAGTGCATCAAGGCAGGCTTCTCATCAATCATGTTTGACGGTTCTCACTACGCAATCGAGGAGAACATCGACAAGACAAAAGAGCTTGTTGCAGTGGCACATCAGCTTGGGCTTTCCATTGAGGCAGAGGTTGGTTCCATTGGCGGCGAGGAAGACGGAGTTGTAGGAATGGGCGAGTGCGCAGATCCGGCAGAGTGCAAGCAGATTGCAGATCTGGGTGTTGATATGCTCGCGGCAGGCATCGGCAACATTCATGGAAAATATCCTGAAAACTGGGCCGGCTTAAGCTTTGAGACACTCGATGCAATCCAGCAGAAGACAGGCGCTATGCCGCTGGTTCTTCACGGCGGTACAGGAATTCCTGAGGATATGATTAAGAAGGCAATCTCACTCGGCGTTGCAAAGATTAACGTAAATACAGAGTGCCAGCTTTACTTCCAGGAGGCTACACGTAAGTACATCGAGGCTGGAAAGGACTTGGAGGGCAAGGGATTCGATCCACGTAAGCTTCTTGCACCGGGATGTGAGGCAATCAAGGAAATCGTTAAGATTAAGATGGAACTGTTCGGTTCTGTCGGGAAAGCGTAAAATACAGAATTGACATATAAAAGCAGCAGGTCTTACGACCTGCTGCTTTTATATGCAAGAGCTGCTTCGATTAAACCTTTAAACAGAGGATGTGGTCTGTTCGGTCTGCTCTTTAATTCCGGATGCGCCTGCGTTGCAAGGAAGAACGGGTGGGACGAAATTTCAATCATCTCTACAATGCGCCCGTCTGGAGAAAGGCCTGACAAAAGCATTCCTTTTTCCGTGACAGCGGCACGGTAGTCGTTGTTGACTTCGTAGCGGTGTCTGTGGCGCTCATGAATGACCTCGTTGCCGTATAACTTGTACGCTTTGGAAGTGGTATCAAGGTGGCATTCGTAAGAACCGAGCCGCAGCGTGCCGCCGATATCCTCCACGCCGTTCTGGTCGGGCATCAGGGCAATGACAGGGTGCGTGGTGTTCGGGTTCAGCTCGATGCTGTGCGCATCATTGTAGCCGACCACATTCCGGACAAACTCCACGATAGACAGCTGCATGCCAAGACAGAGCCCGAGGAACGGGATGTTGTTTTCGCGTGCATACCGGATGGAATCAATCATTCCTTCAATGCCCCTGTCGCCAAATCCGCCGGGGACAAGGATGCCGTCCACATCTTTGAGTATATCCGCCACATTCTCCGCATTGACAAGCTCGGAGTCAATCCACTTGATATTCACGGTGGCGTGCTGTGGAATCCCGCCGTGCTTTAAAGCTTCGACGACACTGATATAGGCGTCGTGGAGCTGTGTGTATTTTCCGACCAGGGCGACGGTGACCTCCTGTGTCGGTGTCTTGAGGTCTTCGACCATCTTTGTCCAGTCCGCAAGGTCGGGTTCGGGGCAGTCGAGATGGAGACATTCACAGGCAACTTCCGCAAGATGTTCTTTCTCCATGGCAAGCGGCGCTTCGTAGAGGTACTCGACATCGAGGTTCTGGAGCACATGCGAGTTTGGCACATTGCAGAAAAGTGCAATTTTATCCTTTAACGGCTGGTCAAGTTCATGTTCGCTCCGGCATACGATGATGTCGGGCTGGATTCCCATTCCCTGCAATTCCTTCACGCTTGCCTGCGTCGGTTTCGTCTTCATTTCCTGTGATGCGCTCAGGTAAGGAATCAGCGTCACGTGAATCAGTATGGCATTTTCGTGTCCGATTTCATGCTGGAACTGGCGGATGGACTCCAGAAATGGCTGGCTTTCAATGTCCCCCACCGTACCGCCGACTTCGATAATGGCGATGCGCATATCCGGATCGGTAAAATTTCTATAGAAACGGCTCTTGATTTCGTTCGTGATGTGCGGAATCACCTGCACGGTGCCGCCGCCGTAATCACCGCGCCGCTCTTTTTGCAGAACAGTCCAGTATACTTTTCCTGTGGTAACGTTGGAGTTCTTGTCCAGACTCTCATCAATGAAACGTTCGTAATGACCTAAATCGAGGTCTGTCTCGGCTCCGTCATCCGTGACAAAAACTTCGCCGTGCTGGATAGGGTTCATGGTGCCGGGGTCAATATTGATATAAGGGTCAAATTTCTGCATGGTCACCTTATAACCTCTTGCCTTGAGAAGCCGTCCGAGTGAAGCGGCTGTAATTCCCTTTCCGAGGCCGGAAACTACACCACCGGTTACAAATACATACTTAACTGGCATAACCTTACTTGTCCTTTCGTTTTTCTTTATCGTTCCTCACTGTTTTATCTTTAAAAACATATTATACAACGTTACGGCGACAAAAGTCTATAGCTGATGCGAGAAAAAATAAAACGGATATAACAGAAAGATAAAGGCGCAGCGGTTACAACGGATTTTTACGCGTTTATTTAGAATCTTTTCATTCTTTTCATAAAGAAAATATTGATTTATAAAACCATTGTATCTATAATTATAATTGGTTTATTTCATTTGGGTGACAGTTACAACAATGATTTTATCGTAAACGGCAAAAGTATCTGCCATTTACAATTATGTTTCAGGAAAGTTAAGGGCTGTAGAGAGATTTAGTGCCGGAAGCAACAATTATTTTCCTGCAGATCCTTGGCGGTTGATGACATAATTTCCGGAAGATTCCTTATGATATAAATAGATTTCACAATTTTTTCAAATAAGAAGTTACTTACAGAAAGGATACCACAGGAAAATGGACAACAATCAGCTGGACAATTACGACAACAATTCCAACCGTGGCAATGGCGGCCCGGGCAGTGGGAATAACGGAGGAAACAACAATAACAATAATGGGAAGGACCCGAAAAAGCAGAGTATTTTTATCATGATAACGGCTGCGGTGCTGTCGCTGCTCTGCATCAGCTTTTTTACGCGGGCTGTCTCGGGAGCCACCACGGTAGAAATCTCGTACAATAAGTTTATGGAGATGGTGGACGAAGGAAAAATTGATTCGGTGCAGATCGAGTCAAACCAGATTAACATCAGACCGGTGGAGGAGACGCCGGACAAGGCAAATCCCAATAACCTTCTGGCATCCGCGGTCAGGGTGACGTATGTGACCGGAAAGGTGGAGGATGATGAGACGCTTACCCAGCGGCTTCTCGATGCGGGGGTCGAAGTGCGGGGAACCGTTCCTGACGGCTCGGGTATCATCCTTTCCCTTCTATACTATATCGTGCCGATCCTTCTCATGTGGGGGCTTTTGAGCCTGCTGTTTCGGAAAATGACAGGCGGCGGGGCGTTCAGCATGGGTAAGAGCAATGCGAAGGTATATGTACAGAAGGAGACCGGCATCACATTCCGCGATGTCGCGGGGGAGGACGAGGCGAAAGAGTCCTTGCAGGAGGTTGTCGATTTTCTGCACAATCCGGGCAGATATGTGAAAATCGGCGCAAGGCTTCCGAAAGGCGCGCTTCTCGTAGGACCTCCCGGAACAGGTAAGACGATGTTGGCAAAAGCGGTTGCCGGAGAGGCAAAAGTGCCGTTTTTCTCCCTTGCAGGCTCTGATTTTATCGAGCTGTACGTGGGTGTCGGCGCATCGCGTGTGCGTGATTTGTTCAAGGAAGCAGAGAAGAATGCGCCGTGTATTATCTTTATCGACGAGATTGATGCAATCGGAAGAAGCCGCGATTCCAAGTACGGCGGCGGAAACGAGGAGCGCGAACAGACATTGAACCAGCTGCTTTCCGAGATGGACGGTTTTGACGGCAAAAAGGGTATCATTATCCTCGCGGCTACCAACAGACCGGAAATTCTCGACAAGGCACTGCTGCGTCCGGGACGTTTTGACAGACGCATTATAGTAGATAAGCCTGATTTAAAAGGGCGTGTGAATATCCTCAAGGTGCATGCAAAGGATGTCCTGATGGATGAAACCGTGGATTTGGATGCGATTGCGCTCGCGACAAGCGGCGCCGTTGGTGCGGATCTTGCGAATATGATCAATGAGGCGGCAATCAATGCGGTCAAGGAAGGCAGGGAGTTTGTCAGCCAGAAGGACTTGTTTAACGCAGTCGAGGTGGTACTTGTCGGCAAGGAAAAGAAGGATCGCATCATGAGCAAGGAGGAGCGCAAGATTGTCTCTTACCATGAGGTGGGGCATGCGCTGATAAGCGCCTTGCAGAAAAATTCCGAGCCGGTGCAGAAGATCACGATTGTGCCGCGCACGATGGGGGCGCTGGGATATGTCATGCACGTCCCGGAGGATGAAAAGTATCTCAATTCCCAGAACGAGCTGCACGATATGATTGTAGGACTTTTGGGCGGCAGGGCGGCAGAGGAGATTGTGTTTGACACGGTTACGACAGGTGCGTCAAACGATATTGAAAAAGCGACGAATATTGCCCGCTCCATGATTACGCGCTATGGCATGAGCAAGAAGTTTGGACTGATGGGGCTTGAGACCGTTGAGAGCCAGTATCTCGACGGCACAAGCTCACTAAATTGCGCTGACAATACAGCTGCTGAGATTGATACGGAAATCATGAATATGCTGAAGGGGTGCTATGAAGAGGCACTCGGGCTGCTCCGCGAGAACCGCGATGTGATGGATAAGATTGCAGTACAGCTCATTGAGCAGGAAACCATCACGGGAAAAGAGTTTATGCGCATTTACCGCGAGGCGAAGGGATTGCCGGAGCCTGAGGAGAAAAAGGACGACATAGACGAGAAGGCGGATGTGAAAGAGACAGCGGAGGATGGCGCGCAGGCTTCCGGCAAAGAAGATACGGTCAGAATACCGGATCCGGAGGAGCTTAGATCCGGTGCGCAGCAGCCTGCATATGTTCCGCAGCAGCAGAACCCGCAGTGGAGTATGCCGCCTGCCTATGACTGGAATCCGGAACAGCAGAGCCGGCAGCAGAACCCGCATGCGCAGCAGCAGAATCCGTACCCGCAGAACCCATATGTGCAGCCACAGCAGCAGAATCCACCGCAGAACCCGTATGTGCAGCCGCAGAATTCACCGCAGAACCCATATGTGCAGCTGCAGCCGCAGAATCCGTATCAGAATCCGCCGCAGGGTCAGGCGCCGAATACGAGTCTGCCGGAGGACAACGGAAGCAGCGGGGAGACTTCAAGGTTTGGCGCTGCGTGGGACAGGACGATCAATCAGGGAACGGACAACAATAATGACAATGGCCAGAATAACGGCAACAGATGGTAAAATAAAGGAGTACACATCAAAAAGTGTGTGCTCCTTTTTGGAATATACCGTTGGCTGGAGGTTACTGTTCATGGGCAGGACGATGAAAAAGGAGGATAAGCCATGTCGGACACACCACAGGAATTTGATATAAAAGAAGAACTTCGAAAGCTTCCCAATAAGCCCGGAGTCTATATCATGCATGATGCGGATGACACAATCCTTTATGTGGGGAAAGCCAAGAATCTTCATAACAGAGTGCGTTCTTATTTCAAGGAAAATATCGGGCGGGGGCCGCAGATTGACAAGATGGTTTCCCTGATTGCGCGGTTTGAGTATATTGTGACGGACTCGGAACTCGAAGCGCTGGTGCTGGAAAACAATCTGATTAAGGAGTACGCACCCAAATACAACACGCTGCTGAAGGATGACAAGACCTATCCATATATCAAGGTGACGCTCGGCGAGGATTATCCGCGCGTCATGTCAGTCCGCCAGATGAAAAAGGACAAGGCGAAGTATTTCGGACCGTTCACGAACGGAGGGGTGAAAGAAAGCATTGACCTGATTAACAAGCTGTACCAGCTGCGAACCTGTAACCGGAAACTGCCGAGGGACTGCGGGAAAGAACGTCCCTGTCTGAATTACCATATCGGCCAGTGCTGCGCGCCCTGTCAGGGAACGGTTTCCAAGGAAGAGTATGCACAACAGATTGAAAAGGCGATTGATTTTCTCAATGGAAAGCAGCAGCCGATTATGCGGGAACTGAAAGAAAAAATGCAGCTGGCATCGGAAAATATGGACTTTGAGGAAGCAATCCGGTACCGCGATTTGATGGAGAGCATCAAAAAGGTCAGCCAGACGCAGAAGATGTCGGACAATGTGGGGGAGGACAAGGATATTATTGCACTGGCAATCGACGGCAACGAGACGGTTGTACAAGTATTTTTCCTGCGAAACGGCAAGCTTATCGGCAGGGAGCATTTTTACATGATGCAGGTTGAGGAACCGACTGCGGACAACATCCTCACAAGCTTTGTGAAGCAGTTTTATGCGGGGACGCCATTTATCCCGCGGGAGATTATGCTTCAGGAGGCGATAGAGGATATGGAGCTGGTAGAGCGGTGGCTGACAGGCAGAAAAGGTTCGCGTGTCCATTTGCGTGTGCCGCTGAAAGGCTCCAAGGAACGCCTTGTAGATCTGGCGGCGCGCAATGCACAGCTTGTCTTAAGTCAGGACAGGGAGCGCATCAAGCGCGAGGAGGGCAGAACCATCGGCGCCGTGAAGGAGATTGAGGAGATTCTCGGCGTCAGGCCGCTCACGCGCATGGAGGCATTTGACATCTCAAACACAAGTGGTTTTGCCAATGTAGGCTCTATGGTGGTATATGAGAAAGGAAAGCCCAAACGCAGCGATTACCGCAAATTTCGGATGAAGACAGTGGCAGGCCCCGATGACTATGCATGCATGTACGAGGTGCTGACAAGACGTTTCCGGCACGGACTCGACGAGCGCGAGGAAATGATGCAGGATGAGAACAGTGTGGGTGAGGACTTTGGAAGCTTTACAAAGTTTCCGGACCTGCTTTTGATGGATGGCGGGCGCGGGCAGGTCAATATTGCCCTGCAGGTTTTGGATGAGCTTGGCATCAGCATTCCTGTGTGCGGCATGGTGAAGGATGACAACCATCGCACAAGGGGCTTGTATTTTAATAATGTGGAGCTTCCGATTGACACGCACAGCGAAGGGTTTAAGTTAATCACAAGAATTCAGGATGAGGCGCACCGCTTTGCCATTACATACCACAGGTCGCTGCGGAGTAAGGCACAGGTACACTCGGTGCTTGACGAGATACCGGGCGTAGGGCCAAGCCGGAGAAAAGCGCTGATGAAGTATTTCAAATCAATAGAGGAGCTTCGGGCTGCAGATGCTGCCACGCTTGCGGATGTACCGGGAATTACGGCAAACGTGGCAGAGGAGATTTATCGTTTTTTCCGGAAAGAGAATTAAAGCTTGTTCGCATCTTCAAGCTGGGAGGTGCAATGCGGACATCTTGTCGCCTCGACTGCGATTTCGGATTTGCAGAATGGGCATGTCTTCTTGGTCGGCGCTTTTGGCTCTTCCGGTTTCTGAATCCGTGACATCGCCTTGTTCATGATTTTTACAAGCAGAAAGACAATCAGTGCCATGATGAGGAAGTTGACCACGGCAGTGATAAATTTTCCGTAATACAGTGTGACATCTCCTGTGATGTTCCATGCAAGCTGGTCAAAATTCATGCCGCCGAACAGACCAAGAACCGGATTGATGATGTCGTTGACAAGGGAGGAAACGATGCTGGTGAACGCACCGCCGATAATGATACCGACTGCCATGTCCATCACGTTTCCTTTGCTGATAAACTTTTTAAACTCTTCAAAAAATTTTTTCATCGTTTGAATGCTCCTTTTCATAAAGATGTAATTATGTTCCGCCGTCCATTATATCATGAATGCTTCACAATCACGATAAGTTCATGCCCATACGGGCAAGTGTAATATCGACAGATATTATAGCATACAAGCCTGCGGTGTGACAAGATTATGCGCGATGAAAAGAAAAATAGGTGTAACAGTTCAGCCCAGGACTTTGCATTTACTGCAAAGTCCGTGAAATAGCGTAATGGTAGAGATGCATCAAGCCACCACGAAGTGGTTATGCATGGCTTGATGCCTGTAACAGGAAGCCGAAGGCTGAACTGTTACAAATAGGTAATGGTGCTTTGTGAGAAATGTTAAAGGAAATACAAGAAAAGAACAGAGAATTATGAGGAATCTGATTATGAGAAAAAAGACAATTACCATTTCATTAATATGCATACTAGCGGCAGTGGTCATCATGATTGTATTTGCTGCTGCCGGTGGCAGGAAACCATATAAAAATTTGGATGCAGCTCAAGTCATATCTGCCGCGGTTCAATTATCACCACCAGACACAACGATTCAGATTACAGAAATTAAGGAATTGGTTGATTTACTAAAAGATGTTGTTATCTATAATAAGGATAATTCTTACACGGAGTATGACGGACAGGGCGTTACCTTTACATTGGTTATGGCTGACGGAACACAGACAAGCATCATGGCATATGCTCCGTTCCTTGTGATTGATGGTGTTGGCTATAAAACAAAATATGAACCGTGTGAAGCACTGAATCAATACGCAAATATGTTACTTGAACGGACAGAAATGCCTGCTTTCACGGACGATACGCAGGAGATAACATTTCAGGCAACAGTCATTGAAGTAATGGATGAATCCGTTTTGGTAAGACCCGCAGATGATTCTTCGGAATTTAACGCGGCAGATAAGCTTAGCATTCCGAATAAAGAGAAACTTGCGCTGCAAATTGGCGACACGGTAGAAATTGTTTACAATGGCGAACTGTTAGAATCCTACCCTGCACAGTTGGGAGAGGTATATAAAATTACCCTGCTGGAACAGGAAAACGCGCATGCCATGTGGGACAGGATACCTATGGTGAGGGTAAACAACAAACTGTACTATGATACTGGAAGAGAAAGTACACTCAGCGGGCGCTGCGGCACTATGGATGGGGAGATCACATCAACGGTTGACGGAACCGAAATTCCAATGGAAGATAACCAGTCCAACTTTGGAAGCGGATTTGGATACCAGTATGGAGCAGACGATACAATAGAGATTTACATGAATGAAAAATGGATTGTCTTTGAATATAGGGAAGTGTCTGAATAGAAAATGAAAAATAGGAGGAATCAAGATATGTTAGATAAACATTTTATTGTAAAGACAGAGCCTGTGGCATTGCCGGAAAACATGGTACTTGGAAAGGGGGTAAGGATTACCGTGCTGGGCGACAGCCTGTATCGAATCGAGCAGGAGCCTGCGGGGCATTTCTGCGATCAGGCGACACAGACGGTGTGGTATCGGCGGTCGCGGCAGATACCCTTTTCCGTCGCGGCAGATCAGGCGGGAGCGGAACTGGAGATTGCCACGCAGAAGACGAAGCTTGTGTGGAAGGGTACAATCGAGGAAAGCTATATCGTATTTGCAGGGCAGGAAGAAAAACGGTTTTTGGACAACAGCGAAAATCTTTTTGGCACCTACAGGACACTTGACTGCTGCGACGGGGATCAATTTATTTCGTTTGACCGTGCAGACCACAAGGCGGAAAAGATTACACTGGAATATGGCGTCGTGTCCAGAAACGGCGTGGCGCTTTTGGACGACAGCCAGTCGCTGCTCTTAAAAGAAGACGGGATGCTTGAGCGGCGCAGATACCCGGAAAAAGACTGTTATGTGTTCGCATATGGGAAGGACTACAGGGAGGCAGTGAAAGCGCTGTTTTCCATCTGCGGAAAGACGCCGCGGATTCCCCGCTTTGCGTTGGGCAACTGGTGGAGCCGGTATCATGCATACACGGAGAAAGAGTATCTGCACACGATTGAAAATTTTGAGGAGCGTGAGATTCCGCTGACGGTTGCGACGGTGGACATGGACTGGCACTGGTCAGAGACGCTGGATGCGCGCAAACAGATTACGGCGAGCGGGAAAAGCGATGCGCTGCACGGCGGCAGCGAGGGGTGGACTGGGTATAGCTGGAACACGGATTTGTTTCCGGACTACAAGCGTTTTCTGGGGAAACTTCATGAGAAAAATCTGCATACGACTTTGAATCTGCACCCTGCGCTGGGCGTGCGGTATTTTGAGGACTGTTATGCGGAGATGGCAAAGGCGGTAGGGGTTGATCCGGCGACAGAGCAGCAGATTCCTTTTGACATGACGGATGAAACGTTTATCAATGCTTATTTCAAGGTACTCCACAAGCCATATGAGCGGGACGGCGTAGATTTCTGGTGGATTGACTGGCAGCAGGGTATTGACTCGAAGCTGGAGGGACTTGACCCGCTCTGGGCGCTCAACCACTATCATTTTCTGGATAATGGCGTGGAGCATGAACCGCTGATTTTATCCAGATACAGTGGAATCGGTGCGCACCGCTATCCGCTGGGATTTTCGGGGGACACGCTGGTAACATGGGAGAGTCTGGGATATCTGCCCTATTTTACGGCAACGGCATCGAATGCGGGCTATTGCTGGTGGAGCCATGATATTGGCGGGCATATGTGCGGCTATAAGGATGACGAACTCTATGTGCGCTTTCTGCAGTTTGGCGTATTCAGTCCGATTAACCGCTTACATAGCAGCAATTCCGATACGTTTACCAAGGAACCGTGGGCATACGGAAATGGTACCGGACTGATTGCGGCAGCGTTTTTGCGGCTGCGGCACAGGATGATTCCATTCCTGTATTCGGCATCTGTGGAGGTTGCTGAGAATGGGCTTGCGCTCATCGAACCAATGTACTATGGGTGGGCTGGCGAGGAGGAAGCCTACCAGTGCCCGAATCAATATTTGTTTGGCGGGCAGATGATTGTGGCGCCGGTGACAACCAAGAGCGAGGCGGAAGGCATGGCAAGGGTTAGGGTGTGGCTGCCGCAGGGAACGTGGACGGATTTCTTCACAGGAGATGTGTATACAGGCGGGCGCTGGCTTACGCTGGTTCGCTGGCTGGAGGAAATGCCGGTTCTGCTTAAGGAGGGCGGATTCTTCGTTCTTGATGACCGGAAGTACACCAATGATGTGGAGAATCCAAATCAATGGAAAGTGTATGTCACAAATGGAGAGGGAAACTATACGCTGCATGAGGAACAGGATGGGGAACAAATCGACACAGTGTTTGCGGCGAAGGCAGGACAAGGGACCCAGACAGTGGCATTCTGCTGCCGCACGGAAACGAAGCTTGCAGAACCAAGGAGATATAAGTTCGTATTCAGCAATATCCTGTCTGGTGCAGTAACCGTTCTGGCGGACGGGAAAGCGTGTGCGGCATCTGTGGACGACAATGGACGCCTGCACGTCACGGTTGAGGGGATTTGCGCCAACACGCAGTATGAGATTAATGTGCGCTTTGCGGAGCAGACAGACGAGATGCAAAAAGAAGCGCTGCAAAAAACAATTACCAAATTACAGATGGATAACAATGAAAAGAACGAGATTTACAAAAAACTGTGCAGCGCGGACGAGGGGACTTACGCCGCAATTGTGGAACAAATGCCGGTGCATCGGATTGCGAAGGACAGATTAATGGAAATAAATATTGGTGTGCATGTAAGGCACACAGGGGGATCAGTATGAAAAAAGACAGTATGAGCAAGTTCATCAGCCTCATTCTGCGCCATCATCCGGAAGCGGCATATATCGAGCTGGACGAACATGGATGGGCAGATGTGGATAAACTCATTAAGGGAATTAAAAGAACCGGAAAAAAGATGAACATGGAGCTGCTTGAGGAAATTGTCCGCACAGACAACAAGCAGCGGTATTCATTCAATGAAGATAAGACACGGATTCGTGCAAACCAAGGGCACAGCATTTCCGTGGATGTCGGGTTAAAGGAGCAGGAGCCGCCGGTATTTTTATACCATGGCACAGCCGTTGGTTTTTATCAAAGGATTCAGGAACAAGGCCTTAAGCCGATGCGACGGCTGTACGTGCACTTGTCAAAAGATGTCGAGACGGCAGTCAATGTGGGAAAGCGCCATGGAAAGCCGATTGTTCTGAAGATACATAGCGGCGATATGTATCGTGACGGACAGACATTTTATCTGTCCGAAAATGGCGTATGGCTGACAAAGAACGTCGCGCCAAAATATTTTGAACAGATAAATATATGAAATGAGAAAGGATGAATCCTCCGCCACACTCTACGAAACGTAGAATCCGCATAAATCCACCAGTTTCTACGTTTCGTGGGTGTATAATGCAGCATTGCTCTGCGATAATGTTTAGTGTAACCCGCACGAAATGAATTTTCAGCCTGCAGGGACTCTGGGAAATCTAACACCGCAGACGGAAATTCAGGTAAGTGTATAGAGAGCAGTGCATTGGAAAGGAGACGAGATGAACCAGATTGTAATTGGAAACTTTATAGCTTCTGAGCGGAAACGAAAGGGCTATACGCAAAGGCAGCTGGCAGACATACTGCAAATAAGCGATAAGACCATATCGAAATGGGAACGGGGAAACGGATTTCCAGAGGTGTCGCTGTTGCTGCCATTATGCAACGAATTAGACATTACTGTGAACGAATTGTTGTCTGGGGAAAGAGTATCAGAGCAGGATTATCAAAAGAAAGCGGAGGAAAACATGGTGGAAATGATTCAGGAAAGAGAAGAAAACAAAAAGAAAGCAGTTCTTACAATTATTACAGGAACAACATCAACAGCAGCATTTATTACACTGATTATGGTGGTTGGCGTATATAGTGAGGTAATTGCGCTGCCGGTCAGAATATTGCTGATATGTATCGGATGTGGAATCTTTGCTTCGGGACTGGTTGTCGCAATGGAGGGCGAACGCACTGTAGGATACTATAAATGTAAGGCATGCGGTGAATTATTTATCCCGACATTTTGGGAATATACTTTTAGCATGCATACATTGACAAAAAGACATTTAGCGTGCCCGAAATGCGGCAGAAAGACATGGAGCAAAAAGGTTTTGTCAAAAAAATAGCGGCTGAATGACTAGCTACAATTCACACCCGCGCCAGCTTTTATCGGTATACAAGCTATTGAGGTGTGAATTATAACAGATTTTGCACACAAAATGCTAAAAGGCAAGCATTTTGGCGCATGATTCCCGCTACTTTGGTGGACGTCTGAACAGTAACAATGACTACACTGATGGAATCAAGGGAAACAGAGATTGTCTTGAATGTTACAATTCGGAAAGGGTAAAATAAATCTATGATGAAAACATTGTATGTTACTGATTTGGATGGAACTTTAATGCGGGATGATAAAATAATTTCAAATGAAAGTACCGCCATATTGAATCATCTGCTTGACCAAGGTATATTTCTTACATATGCAACCGCAAGATCACTGGATTCTGCTTCTGAAATTACAAGAAATATATCCTTTAACCTGCCTGTCATTATCCGAAACGGAACAATTCTTGCCAATCCTGTGTCCAAGAAGGAAATCGAAATTTCGATGTTTGGAAAAGAATTGGAACACATAAGACGGGCTTTGGCTGACAACGCTATCCCCGGATTCGCAACTGCCTATTTTGGCTCGAATGAAGTAAAGCTATGTCTGGCAGGAAGAACAAATGAAGGCTTTGAGGATTATTTGCAAAACCATTCTGCGGACAGGCGTATTCATATGGTTGATACAGAAGATAAATTGTATGAAGGGAAAACGTGTTACTTTACATTTATTGCCCCCAAAAATGAATTACAGCCCCTTTATGAACGTGTAAAACAGATTGAGGGAATTAATTGTGTTTTCCAGCAGGATAAATACAGACCAGAGTATTGGTTGGAACTATGCCCGGGGAATGCGACAAAGGCATCAGCAATTCAAAGAGTAAAACAGTTGTGCGGCTGCCAAAAGGTAATTGTATTTGGCGATTCGGCAAATGATATTTCTATGTTTCGTATGGCAGATGAAGCATATGCAACAAAAAATGCAATTGACGAGTTAAAGGAAATTGCTACGGGAATCATTGAAAGTAATAATACGGATGGAGTAGCCAGATGGTTGGAAGAACATACGAGGGATTGTCACAGACTGCATATGGAATGAAAAATCGGGGCTGTATTTGAGTAAGGAGAAGAGAACAGATGGGTTCATTATTGAAATCAACATTAAACACACGCGCTTTACCAATAGGCGGTATGCGGTTTATACGGAGCGATGCGCCACTTTGCTTGACAGAAGAAGAAATTCAGTGGCTATTGGATAATGACATATCCACCCTTGTGGATTTGCGCTCGGCAAAGGAACTGGAACGCACGCCATGCCCCTTACAGAATATGGCTGGATTTACGTATTATCATCTTCCGGTGACCGGCGGCGGAGATACGCCAAAGTCAAGGGAACATCTCCATGCGGTTTATCGAGGAATGGTGGATGGACAAATGGATATCATTCTTGAAACAATATTAAATGCCGCGTCAAATGTGATGTTTTTTTGTACAGCAGGAAAAGACAGAACTGGCGTTGTATCCGCATTACTTTTAAAACGTTTAGGAATATCAGAAGACGTCATTGTGGAAGATTACATGAAGTCCAAGGACAATTTATTGGATATGCTTACCACATACGTTAAGAATCATCCGGAAGTAAATCTAGATATTATTATTCCTCAAGAAGAGAATATAAGGAAAATTTTGGAATATCCATTGCCGTCCATGCGAATTTGATTTATCAAATTTACAATGGCTTTCCCTTTTTCTATGCTTAATATAGCACATTTGGCAGCAGGATTTAAGAGCCAAACGCATGTTTATTGTAATGTGATTGCAAAATCTGTCTGCTGTCCTTTCATTTTCTTATCAGGTGATTCCACTGCGCAAGGTGAATAGTTGCAAATAGTGGCATTTCCCCGGAATACTGGGGAATTTATACACACGATAATATAATAGGCGCAGGGCAGCAGTTTTTCCTTGCTTTTCAGGGTAAAAGGCAGCAAGGGGGAAGCTTTATAACAAAACCTAACATATCCGGGGGTATAGAAAATGTCAAAACTTGACATTTTCCCTATATCAGACTTACGAAAACTTACGGTATAGGAAACATAGAACCTGCCAAAACCTTACATTTTCAGAGTATAGGACTTGAAAAAACCTGAACATTCCGGGGCATGGGTATTTCTAAAGACTTAGAATAACTTAGAGATTTCTGGCATTATGCGCCCGATGCCATGTTGGAAAATGTTGGAGTTTTGCGGCGTAAATCGTGCGAAAAGCGACACAAAAAAAGAGAACGGTTATTGTAACGGCACTATGAGCCGGAAATTACTGGCAATGTGGAAAATGTGATTGAGTTCACAAAGGACAGCGAGAGGGCAGCAGGGCAAGGCTTATTGTCTGCCGGACATGGGTATTTGTAGATAATCAATCAGGGCAGTTTCCAAAAGCCGGGAATAGTTTACCTTTTGTTCTTCTGCAATCCTTTTCAGCCATGCCGGGAGAGTGATGTTTGTCTTGATGCGCTCATTATCCTTTTTCATGCGGAATAAGTCAGGGTGGATTGTAACGGGCATTACAACATTTCCCTCTGTATCTTCTTTGGAGAGGTTCACGGATGGAGTGGGAATTTCCTCATTGTCACATTCCATACTGTAAACATGGAGGCTTGCGGCTTCTGCTGCCATGCGTGCAGCTTCTTCCAGATTATTCCCAACACTGATACATCCGGGTAAATCAGGGAAGTAGATACTATATGAGCCGTCTGTTGATGGTTCAAAAACTGCAAGATAAGTTAAATTCTGCATAAATTACGCTCCTTTCTATGATAACCGCAGGCAGTAGGGCTATTTCAGCCCCGCCTGCTTGTAAATGCTGTTTAGTGTTCCC
>CAJTTO010000012.1 GCA_910579275.1 uncultured Lachnospiraceae bacterium | reverse complement strand
TGGTTTTGCATGGCTTGATGCCTGTAACAGGAAGCCGAAGGCTGAACTGTTACAACTTGAGAAAAAACTTACGAGAAATTCAATTTTCAAAAGGTATTGTCTGATGTATAATAAAAGTAGTGGAAGAAGGTGATATTTCTGAATACAACAGAGCAGACACATCAACAGGACTTAGAGCGTCTGAAATCACTCCGATATATGGACGATGATTTTATGACTGTCTGCCTTGCAGATAATTTTGAGGGTGTGGAACTGATACTACGGATTGTTTTAGGACGAGAGGATATAAAAATTAAATCGGTTAGGACACAAGAGCCGTTGAAAAATTTGCAAGGACGTTCGGCTATTTTAGATGTTCATGCGATTGACAGCACCGATAAGGAATTTGATGTAGAAATTCAGAGGAAAGACACAGGGGCAGATGCAAAGAGAGCAAGGCATAACAGTAGCCTATTGGACGCACACATATTAAAGTCTGGTGATGATACGGAGGATATTCCCGACAGTTATGTTATTTTCATAACAGAAAATGATGTAATGAAAGGAAAACAGCCGATATATCCAGTGGAGAGATATGTCACTATCGGGGAAAATAAGGTATTGTTTGGTGACGGTTCGCATATTCTATATGTTAATGGGAAGTATAGGGGCAACGATGAAATCGGAAAGTTAATGCACGATTTTTCATGCACCAATCCCGACGATATGAACTATGAGGCACTTGCTAAAAAAGCACGATATTTTAAGCAAGACGAGAAAGGAGTTGCTGTCATGTGTAAAATTATGGAAGATATGAGAAATGAAGCGGCAAGGGAAGCGGCACAAAATAAGGCAAAAAGGACAGCGGTATATTTAATAAAGTTAGGTAAAATGACTGTAGAGGAAATAGCAGAAGCTACAGAACTATCCATTGATATAGTTAAAGAGTTAGAAAGCCAATCAATGCAATTAGCATAATCAGAGAAATAATTTAATATCAAAATAACAGCGTAAAGGTGCATGGAACAGTAAATTGTAAACCATGCGTCTTTTTTTATGTGTGCTTGCACACATTGCCCAACAAGGAGAAACATGAGCGACAATATTCAGACCAACACAACAGGGCGATTAACGTCCTGTTTGCAAAAGGCAATTCCCCATTAAATTGGGGTGTCCGTGGATTAGTAAGACTGGTTGTTATGAACATCCACATATCGTTACAGGCGGTAAGGTTCTTTGAACTGGGCACAGGCTTAGAGGAAGCACCTAAAAGTATTCAATGATAGGATTGTTGGAACGTGGTAAACCGGGACGTGAATGATAAAGCTGTTGCAGGCTGATGTCACGCTGGTAAGGAAAAGTGGAAACCAGCAGGAAATGCTGGTATATCAGTTAGGATATTCCACTGCCGCTATAACTTATCTTAATCCCGGCGAAAGTGGTGGCACAGTACCTAAGAAGCGGGAATAAAAAGCCTGTGGAGGAATAGCCATCAGCCGGATTTAGAATCAAATCTGAAAACATAACAAACATAGCTTCGAGTAAGACAAAGAAAATCCTAACCACAAGGGGTGGGTGCCTGTGTTGACTTCGGAGCAGCAAAAGCACAAACCGAAACAAGGCAAAATCCGCTATACGGAGTAAATGCTAAAAGGCAAGCATTTTGGCGCATGATTCCCACCACTTTGGTGGATGTCTGAACAGTAACCCAATGGCAGTCAATGCATAAAAATATCTTACGCCATGATTGATATTATATCCCAAAGCAAGTATAATAAAGATAAGCATATTTGTCAGCACCAGCGCATTTTCAAGTCTGGTGCTGTTAGGTTATGCATATTATCATATTATCAATAGAAAGAATGGAGAAGCCCGTATGTGCACAGCAGCAGCTTACAGGACAGAAGATTTCTATTTTGGACGCACACTGGATAACGAATTTTCCTATGGTGACGAGGTGACTGTCACACCCAGAAACTATCCGTTTCATTTTCGGGAAAAAGAGGACATCAAAACACATTATGCGATAATCGGCATGGCGTATGTGGCGGAGGATTACCCGCTGTATTATGATGCTGTGAATGAAAAAGGGCTGGCGATGGCAGGACTTAATTTTGTGGGAAATGCTGTTTATAGGGAATATGAACGGGACAAGGATAACATTGCACAGTTTGAACTGATTCCGTGGATTCTGGGTCAGTGTGCTACTGTGGGGCAGGCACGTTCTTTCCTCGAAAATATCAATCTGCGCAATACAAGGTTTAACCCTGACCTGCCGCTTGCACAGCTGCATTGGATGATTGCGGACAGGGAGGAGTCGGTCACCGTCGAAGCAGTCGCGGACGGCTTAAAAATCTATGACAATCCGGTGGGGGTGCTGACAAACAATCCTCCGTTTGCGACGCAGTTGTTTGCGCTGAATAATTACATGCATCTGTCCGCGAAACCGCCGGTCAACACGTTTGCACCGGGGCTTGCCCTGCACCAGTACTGTCTCGGGATGGGGGCAATCGGGCTGCCGGGCGATTTGTCTTCCCAGTCGCGGTTTGTCCGCGCGGCATTTACCAAGATGAATTCCGTCTGCGGCAAGGGTGAGAATGAGAGCGTCAGCCAGTTTTTTCATATTTTAGGCGCTGTTGAACAGCAGCGGGGATGCTGCGTGCTGGAAAACGGAAAGTACGAGGTCACGCTCTACACTTCCTGCTGCAATGCGACTAAGGGAATTTACTACTATACGACATATGACAATCACCGGATCACGGGGGTCGACATGCACAGGGAGGACTTGGACGGTGAAAGGCTGGTCCGGTACCCTGCAATAAAGGAGGAACAAATTTTTTATCAGAATGAGAATGGCGCTTGCGGCTGTGAAAGAACGTAAACAGTATGAAAAGAATGGAATGAGGCACTGATATGCAAAAAGAGAGAGAAGATTCCCTTGTCGGAATGAAAGTTTTGGTGGTTGAGGACAATGAGCTGAATTTGGAAATCGTGACGGAGGTTTTGCGGGAGCGCGGGCTGTTTGTCACCACGGCGGAAAACGGGCAGATTGCGGTTGAGCTGTTTGAGAACAGCCGGCAGGGCACGTTCGACGTGATTCTGATGGACATGCACATGCCTGTCATGGGCGGCGTGGAAGCGACGAAACGCATCCGCGCGATGGCACACGCGGACGCGCAGACAATACCGATACTGGCGCTCACCGCAAATGACTTCGAGGAGGACATCCGACAGACAAGGGAGGCGGGCATGAACGACCATCTGACCAAGCCTTTTGATATGGAGAAAATATTTGGCGCGCTGGCTGCCCATGCAAAAAGAATATAGAATGGAAAATGTCTTTGCTGATGTTCGTTCTAAGAACATCAGCAAAGACATTTTTCTTGTGGATTTTATTCTTTGATTGTGTCGATATCAATTAAATTTACACCTATAACATTTAACAATGCTTTTAAAGAGAGGTATTCTGATTTTAATTCTGCATACGTTTCTGTCGCGTTTTCTTTTTTGGCAATTGCCATAAATCGCTGGATCTTTTGAAACTGTTCAATGGTATCCTTTGCAATTTCTGCATTGTTCGGCATAGCTTCACCTGCTTTCATTAATAAAGGGAATAAATCCGTACTCCCTTATCATAACAGATTCGAAAAGGGGTGTAAAGTAAAAATTGTTTTGATTCCTGTTGACAAAATTATTTCTAAGTGATATCATAATCATATCACTTAGAAATAATAAACAAATCATATACTTATTAGGAGGGAACACTATGGAAGAGAAGGTTTTGTCAAGAAAAAAGAACGGAATGGCGGCATTGACAGGCATATTGGTACTGTATGCAGCTGCCGTGGCTGGGATTGTATTCGGGGCGCAAAACGCATATGCCTCAATTGTGGTCGGGAGTATTCTTGTGGCCGTTGCGGCGACAATACTTCTTGCAGGGCTGAAAGTCTTAAAGCCGCAGGAGGCGCTGGTGCTTACGCTGTTCGGCAAATACGTGGGCACATTAAAAGAGGACGGTTTTTATTTTGTCAATCCGTTCTGCACGAGCGTGAACCCCGCGGCGCGGACAAAGCTGAACCAGAGCGGGGATGTCAACGATTCCGCCGCGCTGCTGGCAATCGCGAACAAGTCGACAGGAACAAACGTGGATTTGTACAGCAACAAGATTTCGCTGAAAATCATGACCCTGAACAACAACAAACAGAAGATTAACGACTGTCTTGGCAATCCGATTGAAATTGGAATCGCCGTCACATGGAAAGTCGTGGACACCGCAAAGGCAGTGTTCAGTGTTGACAATTACAAAGAATTCCTGTCATTGCAGTGTGACAGTGCACTCCGCGATATCGTGCGCATCTATCCCTATGACGTGGCGCCGAATGTGGACACGACCGGAGACGGCGTGTCGGACGAGGGAAGCCTGCGCGGTTCAAGCGATATCGTTGCGGGCAGAATCCGCGAGGAGATTCAGAAACGTGTCGAGGAGGCGGGAATCGAGGTTGTCGAGGCGCGCATTACATATCTTGCCTACGCGCCGGAAATCGCGGCAGTCATGCTCCAGCGCCAGCAGGCATCTGCGATTATTGACGCGCGGAAAATGATCGTGGACGGCGCAGTCGGCATGGTTGAGATGGCGTTGGAGCGCTTGAATGAAAACCACACGGTTGAGCTGGACGAGGAGCGCAAGGCGGCGATGGTCTCCAACCTGCTTGTGGTTCTCTGCGGAAACCGCGATGCACAGCCGATTGTAAATTCAGGCAGCTTATATTAATTGCATGAAAAGGGCGCAGGGACTGCGCTCCGAAAAACAAAAAAGGAATGATGTTATGGGTGATTCTGGAAAAAAGCAAGTGCCGCTCAGGCTCTCGGCTAAGCTGTATGAGGCGGTCGCCGCGTGGGCGGAGGACGATTTCCGCTCTGTCAACGGACAGATTGAGTACCTGTTGTCGGAGTGTGTCCGGCAGCGGAAAAAAAACGGGAAATATGTTTCCGAAGACATTGACAAACCGTTGGAAATCGACATTTGAGACAGACAGGAAAAAGATGTGTGTCCGGCTGTTTTGGCTTTTGGGCATGCACTGAGAGAGGGGGACATGATGCAGATGAAATATTGGAAAAAAATGGCTGCGCCAATCGTGATTGCTTTCATTATGATTGTATACTATATTGGAGCGGCAATATTTTTTATGGCAGTACCCGGCGTCCCGATGGCCGTTAAGATACTTTTGGTAATAGTGCCGCTGATTCTGGCGGCAGTCATGCTCGGTGTGCTGTTAAGCAGAATGAAAGAAATTAAAGGAGGAGAAGAAGATGATCTTAGTCAATACTGATTACATTAGCGGGAAGGAATTTGAAATGCTGGGAATGGTCAAGGGAAGCACCATCCAGTCAAAAAATGTCGGAAGGGACATTACGCAGAGCTTTAAGACACTGGTGGGCGGTGAGCTGACAGCCTACACAGAGATGATGAACGAGGCGCGTGCGCTTGCGACAAAGCGCATGGTAGGGGAAGCCGAAAAGCTCGGTGCCGACGCGGTTGTAAATATCCGCTACGCATCAGCAGCAGTCATGCAGGGAGCCGCAGAGGTCATGGCATACGGCACCGCAGTAAAATTCAGATAACCTGTTTCCTGACAATGTCCGTGGTGCGTGAGCGCTGCGGACATTGTTTTTTCGGGGCAGTAGAAAGCGTTTGAAAAATCAGACCGTCGGTGATAGAATATAGGGGTAATTAGGAAATGCGGCAGCGATTTTTGGAAAGGGCGCATATGATGAAAAGAAGAACGCGCATACTTGCAGGGGCATGCATTGCCATGCTTCTTGCCCCGCGGCTTATGGTTGAGGCGGACAATTTGACAACGGATAATACACGTGAACAGTATGAGGAGTACAGCGGGCGATTTGCCTCCATCACATCCAGAAGCGATATCACGGAAAAAGGCTTTGAGATTGTGGAGAGCCAGATTTTTCCGTTTGAGCCGGAGGTGATGCCGGAGGAAGCGGAGGACTCGGGGACGGAACCGGACACCGGCGCAGCTTCTGACGAGGAGACCTCCTCGGGCATATTTCTGATACCCGCGTTTGACAGAATGTACCATCGTCTTGCACTGTTTCTGACAGACTCGGACGGAAATATCCTGTATAAGACAGACCAGCTCGAGACCAACAGCCGCGTGCGCGGGCAGATGGAGCAGCCGGAACAGGAGATTGCCTCCATCGCATTTCAGGATTTGAACGGCGACATGTGCACGGACATTATTTTGATTACAACGAGCCAGTATCAGGACGGCGACAGTCTGAAAAAATACAAGGTCGGAGATGTCCTGTTCCAGACGGCGCCCGAGTCCGGCATGTATCAATTTTTTCGCGATTACCGTATATCGGACAAGTTAAACCGCTTTGGCATGAACAAAAACGCGAAGTCCATCACTGCATTTGTCAGGGATGGGTACTCGACGGAGTTCCTGTACACGGCTGTCACGCTAAAGGAGCTGAAACAGCATCATTTCCAGATGATTTCGGAGCAGTGCTATACCAGAACATTTGGCAAACTCGGGAAACTGCAGGTTGTTCCGGGGACATACCGCATTGCGGATTACGATGTTTTTATGATTTACCTTGTCAACGAACAGGGAGATATTGTGTCCGCGCTGCAGCCAATGGGGGACTATGACAATCTGTACGCACTCAAAGGAATCAACTGCCGCGACATTGACGGTGACGGGTTAAAAGATATCGTCGTGCTCGCAAAGTACAGCTATGAGGATGAAAACCATAAGCTTGCGGTCGCGAGTGACTACAGCATCTATTACCAGAGGACGGGCGGATTTTCGGCAGATACGGAGATAAAGGGAAAATACCAGTGCAGCGAGGAAGACACGATGCAGATACTTGTGGAGAAAGCCAGAGCTTATTGGGGGTGGAAAACGGATAATGATTAAAATACTGATTGTGGATGATGAGAAACCGATATGTGATTTGATTGATTTGAACCTGTCCTCGGCAGGGTACCATTGCACGAGCGTGCAGGATGGGTTAAAGGCGATTGACCTGATTGAAAAAGAATCCTTTGACTTGGTGCTTCTCGACATCATGCTTCCGGGGGCGGATGGCTATGATGTCATGGAGTACATTCGCCCGCTGGGGATTCCCGTAATTTTTATCACGGCGAAATACGAGGTGAAAAATCGGGTAAAAGGGCTAAAACTCGGTGCGGATGATTATCTCGTGAAGCCCTTTGACGTGGTGGAGCTTGTCGCCCGCGTGGAGGCAGTGCTAAGGCGGTACAACAAGACAGAACAGCGCCTTCTGGCAGGGGATGTTGTTGTGGATGTGGAGGCGCACCGCGTGACGAAAGGGAACAAACCCATTGAGCTGACCAACAAGGAATTCGGACTGCTCGTTCTTTTTATGCGGAACAAGAATGTGGCGCTGTTCCGTGAGACCCTGTATGAAAAAGTGTGGGAGGGCGAGTACTTTGCGGACAGCCGTACGCTGGATCTGCATGTACAGCGCCTGCGGAAAAAACTGGGATGGGAGCACAGTCTGGTGGCGGTATACAAGGTAGGCTACCGGCTGGAAGTAACGGACTAGAGCGTGTTTGGAAATGCTCTGGACGACAGAGGTAAGAAAATAAAATGAAAATTTCACTGAAATTACTGTTATCGACAATGGTTGTCATGGCGCTGGCGCTTGGGCTGAGCGGATTCTTTTTTGTCAATTACGTGTTTGAGACCTCCCTCGATCGCGAAGTGGGGCAGGCAGGGGACGAGAGCAGCATTCTGGGATTTGCGTTTGAGACGGCAGCCCTGAATGTACCGGCAAAGTACAGCGTGCTTCCGGACAGGACTGTCGAGGAAATTGCGCAGAACCTTGAGCGAGGCGGACGCAGCGCCAATCGCCTGATTCGGATTGCCGACGAACAGAAAATGGTTCTTCACATAAGCGACGGATTTACGGCGGACGAGCAGCTTCTGCAGCAGACGGAGCCGGACACAAAATCGTACCGCATTATACAGGTGGAAGACAGCTATTATGTGCATACCTGTGCCGCCGTCAATGCGCTCGACAGGATTCTCTATCTGGAAACCATGAAGGATGTTTCGGATGTCTTTACGGAGCGCGCGATGGGGTTTTCGCTTTACAGGCGGGTGACGCTTGTCATCCTGCTGATTGGTACGGTGATTATGCACTTGATTGCTTCACTCCTGACAAAGCCCATCCGGCTGCTCACCAAGGCGACCAGAAGAATGTCCGAGGGCGATTATACGTACAGGGCACGCCAGATAAGCCATGACGAGCTTGGGCAGCTGACGGATGACTTTAACGACATGGCAAATGCGCTGGAAGAAAACATTGAAAAGCTTGAGGATGAAATCGAGGCGAAGGAGGAATTCATGGGAGCATTTGCCCATGAACTCAAGACACCGCTGACCGCGATTATCGGATACGCGGACATGCTGCGCTCCCATAAGATGGACGAGGAAAAAAGTTTTTTGTCGGCAAACTATATATACACGGAGGGAAAAAGACTCGAGGCGATGTCCCTGCGGCTCCTTGACATTATTGTGGCAAAGCGGGAGCAGGCACAGCGAACCGAGACGCCCGCTTCTGATTTTTTTGACTACCTGAGCGAGATGTTTACTGAGGAAAACCGGAAGATGCAGTTTGTGTTCTCCTATGAGGAAGGGACTGTCTGGGCAGAGGTCAATCTCATCAAGACGGTGCTTGTCAACCTGATTGACAATGCCTGCAAGGCATCGGAGGAGGGAAGTGTCATCAGCGTCATGGGCAGGCAGCTCGAATACGGCTACCAGTTTGAGATTGCGGACGAAGGAATCGGCATTCCAAAGGAGGAGCAGAATAAAATCACCAAGGCATTTTACATGGTGGACAAGTCGCGCGCGCGAAGCAAGAACGGTGCGGGGCTTGGTCTGGCGCTGTGCGCGGAAATCCTGAAAATTCACCAGAGCGAACTCCTGATTCAGAGCGAGCAGGGGAAAGGCTCCCGCATAGGGTTTATCTTGGGAGGAAAATCATGAGAAATACAGCGTTGTACGCAGCCGTTTTTCTGGCAGTCGTGTTTGTGATGGCAGGCTCTATATGGGGGCCGGAAGCGATTGCAAAATATAAGGACAAAGGAATCCTCAACCAGCCCCATATAGAGAATGTGGAGGAGGCAGGAGAGGGGTACCGCTACCGTCTGAACGCAAACGAAAAACTTTATATTTTGTCAAACTGCATCAGCAGTCAGGAAATTCCCGGAAGTGAGCAGAGCGCGCTGATGCACGCGGGCAGTGCGGATTTGGGATATGAGGATTTGGAAGGCTCCTATGCCTTTGTGCGCAAATATAAGGGACCGTCGGGAAACGAAATTACGGATGAGCAGATATACGAGACCTGCAACGAGGGGATCCGGACTTTGAAGGAGCTTGGCATCCTGCCGCCCGAAGTGCGGGAAGTGGGTTCCGCATCCTACAATGCCACGCTCTACTCGGCAATTGACGTGTTAGAGCCAAGGAACAATGTGGCTGTCTGGAAAATGGAGCTGTCAAACAGCCAGAAGAATGCAGACAAGGGAAACAGGCTGCTCGATGCGTACATCGACGCGGACAACGGAAAAATATACGAGTTTTATGCCAGAACCGGACTTGTGTGGAATGAAATTGACACAGATGTCATAATTGGTGCGTGGGCAGAATATATGGGACTAGGGACGCCCATGGAGTACGAGTCGGACAACCCGCTGCTGGAGGCGACGCCATATTTCAAGAAATATGTATTTTCGGGAATGGGGAACGGAAATACGATCGTGACGGTCGGCTATTTTGAGGGAATCAATGAATTATTTTTAAAGATTACCAGATGATGCAACTTTGATGCAAAAAAGATGAACATTTGATGCACCGCTCCTTTATAGTGTAACCATGATAGTACAGAAGAAATACAAAGGTTACACGGAAGGAGCAGCAGGAAATGTACGAAGGGCCATCATTTTCACAAAACTATGAGCATTATTGTAATCAGAGGCAGAGAAGAAGGAAGCAAATCCACAGGCTTGGATTTGAATTCTTGCTGCTGGTAAGCGTGATAATCGCCATTTTATTCCTGTCGGACAAACTAAAGCCGTCCGAGGTCTGGGCAACGCCGGATAAACAGGCAGGGGAGATTACTTTTACGGATATTTTGGGAAACCAGAATGAAAAAGAGCCGGCGTTCAGAAAAAGCCAGAAAAAAGACAGAACCGACTTGCTGGATAGGACGCCTGTTGTTTTTGTCGACGCGGGGCACGGCGGGAATGACGGCGGCTGCCTGAAAGGTGATATTGTCGAAAAGGATCTAAACCTTGCCATTGCCAAGCAGGTAAAGGACAAGCTGACGGACGCAGGATTTCGGGTAATCATGTCGCGGGAAAATGACACATATGTCACAAAAGAGGATCGGGTAAAAAAGGCAAATGCTGCGGGGGCGGATATCTATGTCAGCATTCACCAGAATTTTTCGGAAGAATCCGGAGTGAAGGGCATGGAAGTGTGGTATGACGGAACGGACACAAGCCGGGACAGCAGGCGTCTGGCGCTTCTGGTTTCCCACCAGACGGCAAAGAGCACGCAGGCGCTCGAGCGGGAAGTCCGTGGAGATGCCGATTTTCATGTGACCGGAAGTACGATGATGCCTGCATGCCTGATTGAGACCGGATTTTTGTCAAACAGGCAGGAACGGGAGAACCTTGTTTCGCAGGCGTATCAGGAACAGGTTGCGGCAGGGATTGTACAGGGCATAACGTACTATTTTTATCCGAAGACATTGTACCTGACCTTTGACGACGGGCCTTCCGAGGAAAATACGCTGCGGGTACTGGAGGTGCTGCGGAAAAGAAACATTAAGGCGACGTTTTTCCTGGTTGGCGAGAACGTCGAAAAACATCCGGATATTGCAAGAAAGATTGCCGCGGAGGGACATACCATCGGCATACACTGCTACAGCCATGGATACAATGACTTGTATGAGAGTGCGGAAAGCTATATGGCGGATTTTGAGCGTGCAAGACAGGCTGTCTATCGTGTGACAGGGGTCGATGCCCGCATTTTCCGTTTTCCGGGTGGAAGCATCAACCACTATAATCAGAAGGTGAACGCGGAAATCATCCGCGAGATGACCAAGAAAGGATATACATACTATGACTGGAACGCGAGCCTTGAAGATGCGGTAAAGAAACCGGATCCTACAAAGCTGCTTTCCAATGGCGTCCAGACGACGCTGGGACGCAGCAAAGTCATTCTACTTGCGCATGATGTCGTGTACGATACCGGAACCATTTTGGATGAGCTGTTTGACAGCCTTCCGGAATACGAGATTAAGCCAATCAGTGAGGGCGTTGAGCCCATACACTTTTCGGAAGAAATTTGAACAGGGAAACGGAATCTTCTTATTTTTCTTTCGGGTACAGATGAAACGAAGGTCTCGCCAGCAGGAATCCCTGCACGAAATCCGCCCCTAATTCTTTGACAGTGTCATATTCCTCCTGTGTCTCAATTCCTTCCGCGATAACCATCAGGAAATTTTCGTGGCAGTAGTCAATCGTGCTGCGCACCAGTGCCTGTGTTGACGCGTTCTTGTCGATTCCCTGTATCAGCCCCATGTCAAGCTTCACGAAGTGGAACATGCGCGAGACGAGAAGGTCGCTGTTGCTGTAACCGGAACCGTAGTCGTCAAGGGCAACCGGAATATTCCATTTGCTGCAGAACGCACGCTTCTTCTCCTCGATTTCAAGTTCGCTTCTTGCGCCTTCTGTAATTTCCATGACAACGCGGCTGAGTTTATTGCCGTATATCTCCTCAAGTTTCAGCCAGTCCTCCTCCGAGAGGAGCTGATTCGGGATGGAGTTGATAAAAATGCGCGCATTGTCATCATCATGTACCTGTTCAAAAAATCCCTTCAATCCGTGGAACCAAGTGAGTCGTTCCACCTTGTCCAGCTTAAACTGCGCCTCTGCAACCCGCAGGAAGTTGTCCGGACGGCCAAGCAGATCGGATATCGGCCGCATCAGAGCCTCATATGCAAAGATCGTTCCGCTCTTGACAGACACGATAGGCTGGTAGGCATACTGAATGTGTTCGTCCATGATAATTCGGTCAAGCTCCCCGACGCCCTGCACGAGGATGTAGTCTTTCAGGTAAGAGTCCTTGTTGTACGCCTTGATGCTTCCTTTTGAGGATTTTTTAATCTGATACATGGCAAAGTCGGCGTATTTGAGCAGCTCGGCGTAGTTTGCGGCATCCTCGTTGTAGAAAGCCATTCCGGCGGAGGCACTCATGTTAAGCTCCAGCCCGTCGGGGAGGCTCAGGCGTTCCTGCATCAGCAGATTGTGGATGTTTTTCAGGATATTTACCAGTTTTTCCTTTGGCGCGCCGTAGAGGAACATCGTGAACTCGTCGCCGGAGAGGCGGGCGCTGATGCTCTTTTCCGGAAGCTCTTTTTTGAGCAGGTCGGACAGGGTGCATATATATTTGTCCCCGATTTCATGCCCGTAGGTGTCGTTTGTGTATTTGAGGTTGTCCAAATCCCAGATGGACAGGACACCGTTTTCACAATGCCCCTCATCGATCATGTATGTCATCTCGCGTGAGAACGCGCGCCTGTTTAAAAGTCCGGTCAGAATGTCATAGTCGCGGTCATGGATAATTTTTTCTTTCTCAAGCACACTTTCCGTAATGTCAAAAATTGTGATAATGATGCTGTCTGCGTCCATGACCTGCTTGACATCCAGCCACTTGTCGCCAAACTCCGGGCGATGGTAGCGGTATACATCGGGTGATTCATGACTCTGTTCAAAACAGTCGTTGTACTGCATAATCCTGCGGGTGAGCATCTCCTTTGGAATATGGTTGTGCACCCATCCCTTGTCGGAAATTTCCAGAATTTCAAATATTTTGTGGGTGCAGTAGACCATCTCGTCTGTCGGGGAAAATTCGCACACGCCGAGGGAAACCCCTGTGATGTCGATAATGTCGGCAGTCTTGTTTCCGAGCTTGTAAATGGAAATATTTTGATTTTCAATGGCAGCGGACAGATTGTCAAACTCCGTGATGCGCGTTTTCGGCAGTGTGCTGTAGCCCGGCATAAGCTTTGGGATTCCGCTGCCAAGCAGCCGTATGGGACGCATGAAAAAGTGTGTGATGACCAGCGTACCCGTGAGGGAAAGCAGCAGCGACATGCCAATCGCAGCCAGAACAGTCACATTCAGGTGCTGCGAGGAGGCGTAGAGCATATCGGAGCGGATTAAGCCGCCGAGAATCCACTGCTGGTCTGCGTAGGGAGAGCTTGCGGAGTAAATTCTCAGGGGATAGATACAGATACAGGCGGCGGCTTTCAGTCCAGCTGTCTTCAGGTTGTAAAGACCAAAATCCGCGTTTGTCTGGCTGAGCCTTACATGGGCGCCGGCTGCAATTGTGTCGTAGTAGTCGTCGTTGACAACGAGGATATTTTCCGCGGTCGTGAAATCTTCTGTGATTCCCAGATAGTAGCAGCCGTATTCATCAAGCGTAATATCTTGATTTGGCAGCAGTTTTTTGAGATAGTCAAGCGTCATGTCAAAACCGATGACCCCATAGGAGCGGTGGTTCTCGTCGAGCAGCGGGATTGTGTAGGTGATACAGGGGCGGTCATCGGGATGGATGCGCACTGGGGCACTGAAATAGCCAAGCTCCATCGCGGGAATGTCGGTGTAGCGGTTGCCGCCGTCGAAGGCAGTCTGGTAAAACGTACAGTCCTTTCCGGCGTCGAGATAGGTGGTCCACATCGAACTTAGTGTCAGTCCATAGTCATACAAGAGTTCGGACGGACCGGCTTCCGTCATCAGGTCGGCATTGTCATCGGGCGCGTCGGACGGATTAAAATCCCTGAGATATACAGCGTCTTTCTTTGACGCATGCGTTTCATTCTCGAGCATAATAAAGCAGGATGTCGCGCCGCTTCTGCGCAGGGAGCGGAGGATGTCGGGAATGACATCCTGAAGAAGCGCCTGACGGTTTTGGGCGTCAGCCATATATTCCATCACGTCCAGTTCAAGTGCGGCGGCATTCGCGGCGGTGCGTTCCGTCACGGAATTGTAAAAATCCTCCATGTTGACAAAGGCAGAAAAACGTTGTTCGAGCGACACGCCTTTTGTCGTCACGGTATTGTTGATAATCTGAAATGTGTTTTTGTCCAGACTGTCAGAGGTATTGCTGGCTACAATAATGCCTGCAAATGTAACAGACTGAAACAGGATAATCAGTATCAGCGGCAGCAGGACATAATATTTCAGGCTGATAGACTGAAACAGTTTTTTCATTTCATAAAACCTCCTTATTTACAACATTCCTTAAGTTTGGAGAGCGTGTCTTGATACCATTCCTCGAAGTGTTCGTCCGTAAGAAATTCCTCCACCGGAGTTCCGGCTTCCACGGCTGCGCGGTCGTTTGCCGCCAGCTCCGGCATTGTGCTCTCCAGTATATTTCTTGCCTGCGTGCCGCGGGCAAAAGCGGGAGGGGTGTACATCACATACCGGCTGTTCTCATCGAGGGAGACACGAAGCGTATCGCGTACAATGCCGCTTGAGGGATGTTCGTCCAGATATTTCTCGACGTTTTCCGGCTTTATCGCCTCGACGCCCACCGGCATATATCCGCTGCTTACGGAAAACCGAAGGTTCTGATCCGTCTGTGTGAACCACTTTAAAAATGTGATGCTTGCATATACTTCTGCCTCTGTGGACTGCGTGACAGCCATGCCCGCGCCCTGCTGTATGGCGTAAGGTGCAGTGCGGTCAAAGTTTGGGAGCGGGAGTACCATATACGCTATCGGATAAGAACTGCCGTCCGCTCTGGTCACTTCCGACGGAAAAAATACGGCGCTTGAGGACGAGCACACAAGTGCGGCAATTTCGCCCAGCTTCACGTCGTCACTGCGGTAATTTCCCACATGCTTATAATATCCTTTCACATAAGGGACGTAGAAACAGTCCCATACCTGCCGCATGACATCCTTGTCAAAATCAATGACAACGCCGCCGCCTTCTGTCCGGAAAAGCTCGTGGCCAAGCTGGGAGCTTGCGGTAATCAGATAATTTGCAAAGGCATCCCTGCCAAAAAATGCCCGTCCGTCCGACCAGTCGTAAAAGTTTTCAGCCGTGGCGGCAAGTCCCTCCCACGTCGCCATATCCTCCACGTCGGCACCGGTGTCCGCGGCGAATTTGTTCCATTCCGTCCGGTTGAGGATAAGCACCTCCGTGGATTTTGCGACAGGGAAGATTTTCCAGCTGTTGTCCCTTCCGATATAGCCCGAGTCGAGAAAAAGCTTCACATAGGAAAGTTTTTCCGTCTCCGAAATATAGTCGTCAAAATCGACAAGGGGAACGGTTTCGCCAAGCGCAAGCGCGGTGTCCTGATAACACTGGAAGATATTGGGCATTTTGGCAGCGCCGACCTTTTGGCTGGCGGCATCCCACAGGGCGTTCTCAAGTCCTGCGACGGTGCTCATGCTCTCGGCCTGCACGACAATGCCGTTCTCCCTGCCGACCGTATTGTTGAACTCGGCAGCCAGCTCGTCGAATGCGACGGCAAGCGAGCCGTTGTAATAGTGCCATATCGTGATATTCGTGGGACTTTCTACAGATAACCCACTTGTTTCCTGACTGCTGCATGCCGTCAGCAGAACGGCAGCGGAAAAAATGATACTGAGTGCCATTCGTAATCCTGTTGTGAAAGAAAAAATTTTTTTCATATGAATCTCCATTCCGCCTTTGGCGGTTCAAATGCACTGCGTTAGCCCTGTTATCTGATATATTAGTCTATTGTACCATACAATCTGCTGTCAGATAAATAGGAAATACAACAATAATTTTTCTATATATTTGTTTTTTGTATTGGCTTTACACTGTTTTTTAAATCTGATATGATAAAAAAGAAATACAAAACCTGAAAAATAAAGACAATGGGGGAACAAAAATGAAAAAAGCAAAATCAATTTACGGCATTGTGCTTGTCCTGCTCGTCCTGACCGCAGGCATACAGGCAAATGCGGCGAAGGCGTTGAATCAAGCGTTTGCAGCTGCGGCAAAGAGCGTGCTTTTGGACAAGGCGACCATTTCCTACACCGCTGCGCTGCCTGAGATACCGGCAAGCGATGACGGAGTGCTTTACCTGTTTGAAATGCAGCCATATGAGTATGCGGTCGCACCTGCGGCAGTACCGGTGGCATCGGCGCCCGCGTCGCTCACGCCTGCGTTTACACTGCCTTACACGAATGCCAGACTTTACACAAAGCTTGGGCTTGCGGTAAAATCCGGCGGGCAAAATGTCCTCATAGCAAACCCGCAGTACATAGCAAATCCGGAAGTGCTTGCCACGCACACCAAGCCAAGGCAGAACAGACCGCTGAAGTCCGAGCAGGGCAAGGAGTTCTGCAATCTGTACATGTCGGAAAACACGGCGGGAGTGATTGCGGGCAGATATACAACCGCGCAGGTTATGAACAACGGTACCAATCAGGCAATTACGAACCCGTATGCGCGGGCAGCCATTCTGCCGACGGATACGCGTCCGGTAACGCCGCGGCACTATATGCTCAACGCATCCGAGCCTGCGGGAATCACGGCAATTGCATCCGAGCTTTCCAGGGTTGCGGCGAATTCCACCGTTGAGAACTTTATTATAGGAAATGAAGTGAATGTCCGCACATGGAATTATATGATATGGACAGACTGGGACAGCTACATCAGGGAGTATGCACAGACCTTCCGCGTGGCTTACAATGCGGTTAAGAGCCAGAATGCAAACGCGAGGGTGTTTGTCTGCATCGACCAGAACTGGGACAGGAACCGTCCGGCGGGACATGCGGAATACTATGAGTTTATAGACGGAAAAGACTTCCTTGCCGGTTTTAACGCACTGATTGCAGGCGAGGGGAATATCGACTGGGGCGTTGCGCAGCATCCGTATCCGGTTCCACTCACGTACGCAAAATTCTGGGATATGTCGGGATGTCCGAACGGCGGTTACATGGCAGCGCAGGTGTCATCCGGCAAAATGATGACATTCCAGAATCTGTCACTTTTGACAAACTATCTGCAGTCGCCGGAAATGTTAAGCCCCTCCGGTGCGGTCAGACATGTTATCCTAAGCGAAATCGGGCTGACAAACGCGCAGGGAACCGAAGTGCAGGCGGCAGCGCTTTACGCGTCCTACGTGGCGGCAAAGTCGAATCCTTATGTGGACGAGATTATCTACCTGCTGACATTCAGCGAACCGCAGGTGGATACCAGACTTACAGGACAGTCACAGCTGGTGTACAGCAGTCTCGGAACGCCCGCTGAAGCCACCTATGATGCGTGGGCAAAAGCATATATAGGCATCGGTGACTGGGCACAGGTAATCAAATAAAAAATAAGGCTGCCGGAGCAGCAATAAAAAAATGAGTGCAGGGAAGGGACACTTCACATGAGGAAGTGTCCCTTAGGACATTTTAGAGAATTTGTAATGACGGTTGGATATGAGGAATTTGTAGGAATAAATATATTGGAGGAAACTACAATGAAATCATTATTAGGAGACGAATACGCAAGCTCTGGATAGGATATACTGATTGGAGGAATATAAGTGGCAAATAGAGAGGTCAGCTTTGTGGTGGATGATGAATATAAGGCATGGATAGCGAATATAAAAGACAGAATAAAACATAGCCAAATAAAAGCTTCTGTTAAGGTAAATTATGAGCTGCTTGAT
This sequence comes from uncultured Lachnospiraceae bacterium, assembly GCA_910579275.1. Taxonomy (GTDB): domain Bacteria; phylum Bacillota; class Clostridia; order Lachnospirales; family Lachnospiraceae; genus COE1. The sequence goes on along the minus strand of CAJTTO010000012.1, from coordinate 65,072 downwards.
TTGTATTGGGATATAGGCAGAGATATCGTTGCAAAGCAGAAAAATGCAAAGTGGGGCGATGCTTTTCTTACGACAATGAGCAAAGATTTGCAGAAAACTTTTCCTGATATGTCAGGATTTTCGGTACAAAATTTGAAAAGTATACGCTATTGGTACAAATTTTACAACTCCGATGAAAATGGCTTACAGGCTGTAAGCCAAATGGAACTAATTGAAAAAATGGTTAAAGGTATCCCATGGGGACATAACCAGAGAATTATGTATAAGTGTAAAGATATTCAAGAAGCCTTATTCTATGTACAGAAAACAATGGATAACGGTTGGGGCAGGACTGTCTTGGAGCACCAAATAGACGGCGGTCTATATAGCAGACAGGGTAAAGCTGTTACTAATTTTCAGTTAAAGCTGCCAGAACCGCAGTCTGATTTAGCAGAACAGACATTGAAAAATCCGTACAATTTTGATTTTTTGACACTGAGAGAAGAATATGATGAAAAGGAATTAGAAGATGCCCTTATCAACCAGATTACTCAGTTTTTATTGGAATTAGGCACTGGATTTTCTTATCTAGGCAGACAGGTACATTTGCGTGTCGGTAAAAGCGATTTCTATATGGATTTGCTTTTTTATCATGTCCGCCTGCATTGCTATGTTGTCGTAGAGTTAAAAACAGAGAAATTTAAACCGGAATTTGCAGGAAAATTAAATTTTTATGTGACTGCTGTCAATAAGCAAATGAAAACAAAACAGGACAATCCAACGATTGGAATTCTTATCTGCAAGGATAAGGATGATGTTGTCGCCGAGTATGCACTTGATGATATTTCACAGCCAATCGGGATTGCGGAATATGAATTGACGAAAGTACTTCGTGAAGAATTTAAGAGCAGCCTACCGACGGTTGAAGAAATAGAGAACGAGTTGTCTGAATAAATTGGCTTACGAGCTGTAAGCCAATTTTATAGAAAACAAAGGAGAATTTATGGATTTTGAGGATGGATTTCATATTGAAGATACATACTAAAATGGTATTTACTGATAAATGCGTTTTGTGCCATTTCTTCAGTACTAAATTTGGCTTCGGGATATAATTCCAACTGCCTTTTTAGGTTATTGATAAGTGGATTTTGGCTTTCAGAGTGCCAATCTGTATAGACGGCAAACAAATTTAAGCAGTTTAATAATTGTAATATCTGGTACTGATTGATTCTTTCTGAATTTAAAGCATTCATTAACAGAGCCATTATGTTATGCCTTATTTTGTCGGCAGAATAGTGTGCGGCAATATTTTTATCAATACATAAACTTAGCAAAGTATAGCTGCTGTGTGCTGAAATACTATGCGGCATATATGGGCAGATGATAAAGGTCTGATTTTTCACAGTAAGCACAATAGACATTCAGATAAAGAAAAACGGCATAGTCACTAAAACTACACCATAATTTGATACAGCGCTGCCCTCGTACCATTCACTTCCTTATGTGAAGGGGACGAAGCGCTCATTTTTTTATTGCCTTTTTTACATAATATGTTTATAATAATAAAAGTGCAGAAAGGAAAACGCCGTGAGTGATAAAAAAAACAACTATATAATAGAAAAAATAGAATCCAAGATAGACAAGAACAAACAGCAGAAAAGACAGGCGCTTCTGGAAAAGGCATTCGCGCTGTTCACCACCAAGGGAATCCAAAAGACATCCATATCCGACATCGTGGACAGCGCCGGGGTCGCCAAGGGAACCTTTTACTTGTACTTTAAGGACAAGTATGATATCAGGAACAAACTGATCGCCCACAAGTCAGGCGAGGTGTTCCGGCGGGCGGATGCATGCCTGAAAGCGGCTGGTATTGTGGATCTGGAAGACAAAATAATCTTCCTGATTGACGATATCATGAATCAGTTTGTGCAGGACAAGACGCTGATGCGGTTTATCTCAAAGAACCTCAGCTGGGGCGTGTTCAAAAGCGTGCTCCTCGAGGCGGAGGATGACGCAGAGGTTGATTTCTATGACATTTATCACTCCGTGTTTGACGGGGACAGCCGGTACGAAAATCCGGAGGTGATGGTGTTTATGATTATTGAGCTTGTCGGGTCGACATGCTACAGCGCCATACTATATAATGAACCGGTCGGAATCGAGGAGCTAAAGCCGTATATATTCCGCACCGTGAAAGGAATCATGAAAATGCACCGGACAGGGGGGACATAAAATAACTGAAACTTTCAGGGAAAGTATAAAGAAAATAAAAAAAAATCCGATAAAGATTATATACAGCAGGGAAGGAGGAGTCAGATATGCGTATAGATGCTTACAATCAGATTCAGCAAATTTATGGAAACAAGAAGATCGCAAAGGCTGAGGAAAAGAAGACAACAGGTACAAGCTTTAAGGATCAGCTTATGCTTTCAGCCACGGCACAGGACGCTTCCGTAGCAAAGAAGGCGCTTTCAGGAATACCTGATGTGCGTCAGGACCTCGTAAATTCCTTAAAGGGACGTATTGACAATAATACATATGAGGTGAATCCTGAGGATTTTGCCGGAAAACTTCTTGAGAAGTACAACGGACTATTTTAAGGGTGTTAAATAAGGGGAGATTTGACGCCGTGACATGACAGTGAGGTGAACAGGTGGCAAGCTTATTGGAGAACTTGATTGACGTGCTTGACTGCGAAAACACACAGTATGAGAAACTGCTGGAACTCGCTGAAAGCAAAACTCCCGCCATTGTATCGGGGGATATCGAAAGCCTGGGAAAAATCACGGAGGACGAACAGGAAATCGTAGGCAAAATCCAAGGAATGGAAAAGCAGAGAGATAAATATCTGGCTGACATTGCCGACGTAGTTAACAGGGATGTTGAAACATTGAAACTCATAGACCTGATTCAGATGCTCGACAAGATGCCCGACCAGCAGCAGAAGCTGGAAACGGTGCAGAAACGTTTGGGGGCGACCATCACAAGTCTCAGGGAGGTAAATGATAAAAATCAGATGCTTCTCACAGACCGGCTTGAAATGGTAGATTTTAACCTCAACATGATACGAGCTATGAAGTCTGCGCCGCAAACAGCCAATTATTCAAAGAATGCATATACAAACGGACAATCGCTTGGTATCTTTCATGGTGGTTTCGACGCGAAACAATAACGACGAATCACGAGGAGAGATACCATGTCTTTGTTTGGATCATTATATTTGGGCGACAGTGGACTGCGCACATCACAGAACGCGCTGCATACTGTAGCGCACAACTTATCAAATCTTAATACGCCGGGATATGTCCGCCAGCAGGTGGCAAATTCCGATACGACATATACTTTCGCAGGACGCTCGGTAGCCGGAAAAAAGTTCCAGGTGGGAACCGGCTCCAAGTATTCCGAGTGCAGGCATGTCAGGGATGAATTCCTTGATAAGGCGTACCGTCTTGAAAACGGAAGAATGTCGTACTATGAAACTTCATATTCGGTAATCCTTGAGATAGAGGATATTATGGGAGAGCTGGACGGGGCAGCATTTAAGAATTCCGTGTCGGCACTTTGGAGCGCCATGCAGGAGGTTGCAAAGGATCCCAACAATACCGTCAACATGTCGATGCTGGTATCAAAAGCGGCAAGCTTTGTAGATAATGCAACATCGGTTTATGCATCATTTCAGGAGTATCAGGGCAACCTGAACAAACAGGTAAAGGATGCAGTCAAAGATATTAATTCCATCGGACAGCGGATTCATGAACTGAATAAAGAAATTATGAAGATAGAGGCTGGCGGCGTCGAGAATGCAAACGACCTTCGCGATGAGCGCGATTCCCTTCTCGACATGCTTTCCGGTTACGGCAACATAACCTATTTCGAGGACGAGTGCAGCAGAGTCAGTGTAAACTTTAACGGCACGAACTTTGTCACGGAGAGTCAGGCATATGAGATGGATATGCTCACGGATAAGGAGACCGGTTTTGTGACGCCGTACTGGAAACACAACGTCATTTACAAGGAAGATGCAAGCGGAAAAAAAGTGGCGGATTACTCCTCCGCGTATGTCTTCAACCTCAAAGAGGACATCTCGACAGCGGGTGAGACCGATGTCGGAGAACTCAGGGCGCTCCTTCTGGCACGCGGCGACCATGTTGCAAATTACACGGATTTGACCGTGGGCATGGTTAGCGATTACAAGCTGGATAAACTAGGAATCAAGGAAGGCAGCTACAATGACAAAGCGGGGCTGAAATACTACAATGATTACATTGCGAAGTCCGTTGTGATGAACGCCCAGGCAGAGTTTGACAATCTCGTGCATGCCATCATGACAAAAGTCAATGACGTGCTTGCGGAGAACTGCAATCCGAAGAGCGGATATCTGTGCAACGAGGACGGTTCACCGATGCAGATGTTCCAGAAAATCGGTTCGGATGCATACGAGAAAGTGGTGATGAGTACTGCCGAGGCAGAGACATTAAAAGCACAGGGCGTAAAGCTTTACCAGATTTATGATGAGAACGGGGAACCCATCCGTGGAATGTACTGGAAATATAACGAGGAGGATGCGAATTCGCAGTTCTCGCTCTACAACTGCCAGAATATCAAGATTAACGAGAAATTGGTACAGATGCCGTCTCTTCTTGGCTTTACCGAGGAGGATCAGTCGGCGGATTTCAATATCGGAAAGAAATTTGTGGAGGCATTCCAGAACGAGGGAATCTACCTCAACCCGAATGCGACGAAAATCAGCAGCTTTGAGAACTGCTATATTGACCTGATTAATCAGGTTGCGACGTCAGGATATGTGTTCCAGGGACTGTATGAGTATGAACAGCAGGCAATGGCGCTTGCCGACAACGAGCGGCAGACCGTTATCGGTGTTTCCTCCGACGAGGAGCTGGAGCATATGATTATGTACCAGAATGCATACAATGCGGCAAGCCGTTATATCAATGTGATTAATTCCATGCTTGATTCACTGCTGGGTATGGGGGCATAAATTCGCAGATTTATTGGAAAAAGTAGGAGGAGAGTATAAATGGCATCTACGTTTATGGGTTTAAATATATCATATTCCGGACTGGTGGCATCCAATGCGGCGCTTAACACGACAGCGAACAATATAGCAAACGTTGAGACAGTAGGCTATTCAAGGCAGATTGTCAACCAGTCGGCATCCGCAGCAATGCGCGCGTTTGCAGGGCATGGCTGTATCGGAGCCGGCGTTGACACCCTCGGTGCAGAGCGTGTGCGTGATATCTATTATGATGAGAAGTACTGGAACAACAATTCAAAACTTGGGGAATATGACAAAAAGCAGTATTATTGTGCGATTATAGAAAATTATCTGCAGGATAACAGGGGAACCAATGAGGTAAAGGGGTTCATGACAATCTTCAACGAGTTTCACTCCGCGATGGATTCCCTCTCGAACCATGCAGGGGAAAAGGACTATGCGCTGGAATTTATTGGAAAGGCAGGAAATCTCTGTGAGTACTTTAACATCCTGTACAATAATTTCCAGAAGATGCAGACAGACGTCAATGATGAAATCAGCATCAAGGTAGACGAGGTCAACAGCATTGCGCAGGAGATTACCCTGCTGAACCGGCAGATTAACATGATAGAAGTCGGTGGAAACACCGTGGCGAATGACCTTCGCGACAAGAGAGACTTGCTGATAGACCAGCTTTCGGCGATTGTGGACGTAAAGTGCGAGGAGAAACCGATTACAGATGACCTTGGCAACGAGACAGGGATGATGGAATACAATGTTTCGATTGTAGGAGGACAGTCTCTGGTAAACGGTTACAGCTACAGGCAGCTCGAGTGCGTGCCCAGACAGCCATGGCAGAAAACAAACCAGAATGACGTCGACGGGCTTTATGATGTTGTCTGGACAGACACCAGACAGGATGTGGGTCTGGGCGGGAAAACCGCAAGAGGCGAGCTTAAGGGTCTTTATGAAATGCGTGACGGAAATAACAACGAAGCGTTTAACGGTACTGTTTCAGGTGTCAATACAGAGGACAGGACAGTGACCATAAAGGTTAAGGACGACTACTTGAAGGATATTTCCAAGAGCACGCTTCCGCTGACAGGCGGACAGATTCGCGTTGGCGGAGATTATTTCTACTACGACAGTTTTTCGTATGAACTGAACGAGTTCGGTGAGGCGTCTTATACATTCAAGCTTTCAGAGGACTTGTCCAAAAATCCTACGACGGTAAAACCGAGCAAAGTGGGACAGAGTGCGGGTGTCGGTGAGCAGGTAAATTATCAGGGAATCCCATACTATATGGAACAGATGAATGAGTGGGTGCGGGATTACGCACATCACTTTAATGAGATATACGGCATGAGCGGCGCCACGGATTCTGCCGGCAACGACCGCACGGGAGAGATTTTCTTTACGGGCGACGACGCTGCGACAGGAAAGCAGTTTGATTTTTCTATTCCGCTGAATACCACAAAATATGACAGTGTCAGCGATGCAGGATACTTTATGCTGACGGCAGGGAATTTTAACGTTGTGAAATCCGTACAAAATGATCCGACCACGCTTGTCACACACACGGTGGACAGCGACGGGGAATCAAAATATGATATCCTTGATGAACTTAAGGATTTGTCGACCAACAAGGATAAGATGTCGTTCCGCGGCTGCGATGCCCAGAGCTTCCTGATTTGTCTGATGGGTGATTCGGCGCTGAATGCACAGAGTGCAAACAGTTTTCAGGAGATTTATGGAAATATAGAGGAATCCATCGCAAACAGCCGCTTTTCCATTAGCGGTGTTGACTCCGACGAGGAGGCGGCGAACATGATAAAATTCCAGAACGCTTACAATCTGGCAAGCAAGATGATATCTGTAATGAATGAATGTTATGACAGACTGATTACACAGACAGGCGTATAATGATTTTTCTAAATATGGGAGTATAGGAAAGGGGAACACACATGGCAATGAGAATCACGACTAAGATGATGCAGAATACATCACTTAGAAATCTGAATATTAATAAAGCCCTTCAGGAGAAACTGACAAACCAGATGTCGACAGGCAAGAAGATAACAAGACCGTCTGACGACCCTGTCATCGCGATCCGTTCGCTCAAGCTCAATTCCTCACTGGACAAAATTGACCAGTACTATGAGAAAAACGCATCGGACGCAGACAGCTGGATTGGTCTCACGCTGTCGTCACTCTCGGCAGTGAATGAAATTTTGACAAATGATGTCCGGACAAATATCATCTCGGCAAACAACAACTACAAAGAGGCCGAGGACAGGAAAGCGATTATCAAGAACCTCCAGCAGGCAATTGAGGAAATCTATTCCATCGGAAATGCGGACAGCGCGGGAAGAACCATTTTTACGGGCTACCGCACAGACATGCCGCTCAGTCTCAAGGCGGATAAGACAGAGAAAAACGTTATTACAGAGCAGCTTACCAATGCCGACATCAACAAGTTTACCTTTGTCCGGACGGGTGACCTAAAGTCCATCAATGAAGGAAACTTCCGCGACAAGGACACGACAGAGTACAAGGTCAACACAGAGGATATTTACAGATTCCGCCTCTCGTATGACAACGTGGACATCACACCCAAGCTGGATGCAAACGGGGATCCTGTGAAGGACGCGGACGGAAATGTGGTATATGAGTCCAATGTTGATATCGCTTTCATGAAGGATGCGAAAGTAAGCGGCAACAGCGCAGTGATTAACACAAGCTCCGTGACAGCCGTTGTATCAATTGACACAACTGTTCTGCCGAACGAGGCAGTGTTTACGATAGACAATCAGGAGTACAGGGTGAAGAAGGGCACATCCACTGCAACACCGCCCCTGCCGGCATCCGTGGGAAATGTAAATGTTTCCTACGAGGATGATGGCACGCTCAAAATTGTGGACAACAACAATGTGCCGCAGGAGACGGTCACGCTCGGCAGCAGTGTCACAAAAGACGCAAACGGCAAGAGTGTCGTCAGCCTTGACGACAAGTTCAAGACCTCTCTTGCGATATCCAACTATTATCCTACAGGGTCGGATGACAATGCATACTTGTCCGTAGTCGGTGAGAATAATGCCAACAACATAACCTATGTTGCAGACACAGGAGAACTGCTTCTCGGTGCAAATATCCAGAAACGTCTCTCGGAGCTGTCCTCCGACACGGAGCTTCGTATTACATACGAGAAGACAAACTGGAAGAAAAATGACTTGGATCCGGTACATTATTTTTATACAGAGCGCACGACCAAGGGCAAAAACGGAAATGACAAGACCGTGAAGTACAATGAGAATTTCCTGTCGGATCCGAGTGCGAACGGGAAACAGATTATCGAGTATGATATCGGAAATAACCAGTCAATCCGCGTGAACACGACAGCGGATGAAGTGTTCACACACGATATGGGCAGGGATATGAAAGAAGTCATTAACATGCTGAACGAGTATGACGATCTCGAGCAGTGCCTGAATACTGTGAAGGATATGATCAAGTCGGAAAAATATGACGGCGAGGATCTCACGAAGCTGGAAGAGCATCAGAAAGCGCTTGAAGAGACAATGACCAGAGTGGGCGACAAGATTAAAAAGCGCACACAGGAACTGATTGACGACTGCGACGGGTACTTTGAGCGCGCTCAGATGGCAGAGACCGACTGCGGCGCCCGCGGGTCAAGACTGGATCTGATTCAGAACCGTCTGGAGATGCAGCAGACCAATTTCGGTGAACTTGTAAGCGAGAATGAAGATGCGGATTACACGGATCTGGTTATCCAGCTCAAGAGCATTGGCATGACATACGAGGCAGCGCTGTCATCCATCAGCTATGTTATGCAGACTTCGCTGCTGAATTTCATTAAATAAAGCGTCCGGACAGATTCGGAATAGGACGGAAGTGGAATGAAAAGCAAGCCTGCGCCATGCAGAGCAGGCTTGCAGTAACAGTTCAGCCCAGGACTTTGCATTTACTGCAAAGTTCGTGAAATAGCGTAATGGTAGAGATGCATCAAGCCACCACGAAGTGGTTATGCATGGCTTGATGCCTGTAACAGGAAGCCGAAGGCTGAACTGTTACGGCTTGCAGACTATGAAAGGAGCATGGTTATAAAAATGGTAGAAGTAAACACGAGGATATTTGGCATGATAGCAATAGAGGAGGACAAAATCATCCGTTTTGACCATGGAATACTGGGATTTCCGGATTTGAAGGACTTTACCCTGATATTCAACGAGGAGAAAGGTGCGGATTCAAGCATTAAGTGGCTTCAGTCCCTTCAGGAACCAGCCTTTGCCATGCCGGTTATGAATCCGGATTTGGTCATTCCCGGCTACAGCCCTAACTTTGCAGCTGACCTTTTAAAGCCTTTGGGAGATAATCTTGACGGTGAAAACATACTGATGTTTGTCACTGTGACAGTGCCGAAGGACATCACCAAGACAACGGTGAACTTGAAAGCGCCAATTATTATCAGCATCGAAAACCGCAAGGCGGTACAGCTGATCAGCGACGACGATGGATACAGTGTAAAACATGCTATTTATGACGAAATAATGGCGCAGAAGACAGTACAGGCATAGGAAACAGGAGACTATAAAAGAAGGCAGGTGAAAGATATGCTGGCACTATCAAGGAAAAAAGGCGAGGCTCTGATGATTAACAATGATATTGAGATTACAGTTCTTGATATCAAGGGAGAGCAGGTTAAAATAGGCATCAGCGCACCAAAAGAAGTTCCGGTATACCGCAAGGAGGTATATATCCAGATACAGGAGGCAAACAAGGAAGCCACTGCAAACCTGGAAGGCATGGAGCAGCTGGCAAGCTTATTTGGCAAATAAATGTGAAATGGTACAAAATAAAAGAGTAGCCGCAGGGTTACTCTTTTATTTTGTCAATATCGGTTAAATTAACGCCCATAACATTGAGGACAGCCTTTAAGGAAACATAATCGTCTTTCAGTTCGGCATATGTTTTTGTGGCATTTTCTTCTCGTGCAATCATCATATAACGCTGCACCTTCCGGAATTGTTCCACGGTGTCTTTTACGATTTCGGCATTACTTGGCATGCAGTCACCATCCTTTCGCAGTTCCTTATTCTTTTATTTTGTCAATATCGGTTAAATTAACGCCTGCAATATTCAGAAAGCTTTTTAAGTACAGATATTCGTCTTTCAATGCGGCATATGTCCTTGGAGAATTTTCTTCTTTGGCCAATAGCATATATCGTTGGATTTTTATAAAGTCTTCCATCGCCTTTTGTGTTATTTCGAGATTTGTATTTGGCATACAATCACCACCCTTTCGTGTGCCTACATTATACCAAAGAATAGAAACGGAGTAAATAAAGTTTTGAAAAAGTCTTGCAAAAATTAGGATAATAAATTAAAATAGTAAGCAAGTGTATATGCAGGCAGTCGGTCAGAAGACAGAATTTAACAATACAAAATCGTAATTAGCTATAAATTATTTCTGTCAGCTGTCGATATATATTGCAAAGCTAGAAATCATTGACACAGCAAACAAAACAAATCTTAAGTGCAGAGCTACATAGCTATATTTAGTATCACTTCGTTAATAGCCGGAAATACTGCGACAGCAGGCGCGCCATCGCGGTTGGATCCGGATATTATAAATGGTTACAGATTGATATTGGTTTCGGTATCAATTGTAATATATACAACTAAATAAAACTATAACAGTGTCGTTCAACGGATAAAAGGATTTATGCGCAGACACTCCCGAGGGAAGGAACCTGAGGGGTAAACACAAGGAGGTAAATTTATGGTAGTACAGCACAATCTTAGAGCAATGAATGCCAACAGAATGTTGGGAATCACACAGGGCACATTGTCCAAATCAGCAGAAAAACTGTCATCAGGCTACAAGGTAAACCGTGCGGCAGATGACGCAGCAGGTCTTTCAATTTCCGAGAAAATGAGAAAACAGATCAGAGGACTGACACAGGCTTCTTTGAATGCAGAAGACGGTATCAGCGCAGTGCAGACAGCAGAAGGCGCTTTGACAGAAGTTCACGATATGCTCCAGCGTATGAATGAGCTTGCAACAAAGGCGTCCAACGGAACAAACGCACTCTCAGACCGCCAGACAATTCAGGATGAGGTTGACCAGCTCCTGACAGAAATCGACCGTGTAGCAGAGACAACCAAATTCAACGAGACATATCTCTTAAAGGGTGACAAGGACACAGTTAAGAAGTATGTAAACGCAAAGGACGCAGGTCTTGAAGGAACATTGGCTGAGGGCGCTACCAAGGCAACGTTCACAATGAATACATTGAAGGTTGGCGATACAATCCAGATTGCAGGAAAAACATATACAATTGGTGAGTCTGAAAAGCCGTCAGATGTTGCGAATGGTGGTAACGGCTTATATGCACGTATTAAAGCATCTCTCAGTGTTGCAAAAGCCGGTGAGCAGATTTCGCTTGATGGTGTGCAGTATACAGTAGTTGAAGCTGGCGGAACAGAAAATACCGATAAGAACGAGTTGACGGCAGCAAACATTGCAGCAAAAATCACAGAGGGAAGTCATGCCGTTTATAAGGGTGTGGACTATTATGCAATGAAGGATTCCGCTGACCCTGTGACAGGTCAGGATCCGGCTGCTCCTGTAGATACAAATGCGAATGGTATTGATGATGCAAATGCAAATGTTATTACGGCACAGAAGGCATATACAATGGTTTATCAGGAGCTTGTGCTTGCAAATAATATTGGAACGGACGCAAAGCAGGCATCAATAGATGCAGCTACTGGCATAAAAGCTTGGGATGGAACAACAAGTACGGATTTGGATAAGGCGGCTTTGGATGTACATGGTACACCTGTTGCAAATCTTGAAGACTTTGCATATAAGACTTTGGCTGATGGTACAGCAAATGGTAACTTTAGGGATAAGGTGACATTCCTTATCAACAAAGGACAGGTAAATGTGAAGGAAGATTTGAATTTCAGCCTTCATGTAGGAGCAGATGCAGACATGACCAACAAGATTGGCGTGGGCATTAAGGCACTTGATACAGCAGGGCTTGGCATTAAGGGCTTGAATGTAAAGGACAGCACAGGCGCAATGGCTACCTATGCAATCGACTCCATCGCAGATGCAATCTCAACAGTATCTTCACAGCGTTCATTACTCGGTGCGGTTCAGAACAGATTAGAGCACACCATCAACAACTTGGATAACGTTGTAGAGAACACGACAGCAGCAGAGTCAACCATCCGCGATACAGATATGGCGACAGAGATGGTGAAGTACTCGAACGCAAACATCCTTTCACAGGCAGGACAGTCCATGCTTGCACAGGGCAACCAGTCTAATCAGGGCGTACTGAGCTTATTAGGCTAATTCTAAATTTCAAAAATTAGATATAAAAACAATAATACCAGTGCCTGTGCATAAGAGACAAATGCGCAGGCACCCCACAGGAAGGAACCTGTCGGGATAAAACAAGGAGGTAAATTTATGGTAGTACAGCACAATCTTAGAGCAATGAACGCCAACAGAATGTTGGGAATCACACAGGGAACACTTTCCAAGTCAGCAGAGAAGCTTTCTTCCGGTTACAAGGTAAACCGTGCAGCTGACGACGCAGCAGGCCTTTCAATTTCCGAGAAAATGAGAAAGCAGATCAGAGGACTCACACAGGCTTCTCTGAATGCAGAAGACGGTATCAGCGCAGTGCAGACAGCAGAAGGCGCTTTGACAGAAGTTCACGATATGCTCCAGCGTATGAATGAGCTTGCAACAAAGGCGTCCAACGGAACAAACGCACTCTCAGACCGCCAGACAATTCAGGATGAGGTTGACCAGCTCCTGACAGAAATCGACCGTGTAGCAGAGACAACCAAATTCAACGAGACATATCTCTTAAAGGGTGACAAGGACACAGTTAAGAAGTATGTAAACGCAAAGGACGCAGGTTTGAAGGGAACATTGTCAGAAGGCGCTACCAAGGCAACTTTCACAATGAGTACATTGAAGGTCGGCGATACAATCCAGATTGCAGGAAAAACATATACAATTGGTGAGACTTTGAAAGATGGAGCAACAGATGGTACGGCAGACGCATTTAAGCATATCAAAGCCTCCATCGGCGAAGCAAAAGCAGGCGAGCAGATTACACTTGACGGCGTACAGTATACTGTAGTTGATGGAACGGAAAACGCTGATAAGAATGAGTTGAATATAGCTACAATTCAAGGGAAGATTAAGGAAAACAGCCACGCTATTTATAAGGGCGTAAATTACTATGCAATGCAGGATAAGGCAGATCCGACAACAGGAGCAATTGATAATGCTAATCCGGTTGTCAATGGTATTGATGACAACAATGCAAATGTCATTACGGCACAGAAGGCATATGAGCTGGTTCGGAAAGAACTTACTCTTGCAAACAACATTGGTACAGATGCAAAACAGGCTGGTATCGCAGACGCTGGAATTACAGATAAAGCGAATACTGCACAGGGTGCAAATCTGGGGACATATACTGCTGCAAATGCAGATGCTTACCTTGAGCTTGGCTATGCAGATACTACAGATCAGCTTAGGTATGTTATCGACAAGGGACAGGTAAACGTGAAAGAAGACCTGAACTTCAGCCTTCATGTAGGTGCAGATGCAGACATGACCAACAAGATTGGCGTTGGCATCAAGGCACTTGACACAGCAGGACTTGGCATCAAGGGCTTGAACGTAAAGGATACAACAGGAGCAGCAGCTACGTATGCAATCGACTCTATCGCAGATGCAATCTCAACAGTATCTTCACAGCGTTCATTACTCGGTGCGGTTCAGAACAGATTAGAGCACACCATCAACAACTTGGATAACGTTGTAGAGAACACGACAGCAGCAGAGTCAACCATCCGCGATACAGATATGGCGACAGAGATGGTGAAGTACTCGAACGCAAACATCCTTTCACAGGCAGGACAGTCCATGCTTGCACAGGGCAACCAGTCTAATCAGGGCGTACTGAGCTTATTAGGCTAATTCTAAATTTCAAAAATTAGATATAAAAACAATAATACCAGTGCCTGTGCATAAGAGACAAATGCGCAGGCACCCCACAGGAAGGAACCTGTCGGGATAAAACAAGGAGGTAAATTTATGGTAGTACAGCACAATCTTAGAGCAATGAACGCCAACAGAATGTTGGGAATCACACAGGGAACACTTTCCAAGTCAGCAGAGAAGCTTTCTTCCGGTTACAAGGTAAACCGTGCAGCTGACGACGCAGCAGGCCTTTCAATTTCCGAGAAAATGAGAAAGCAGATCAGAGGACTCACACAGGCTTCTCTGAATGCAGAAGACGGTATCAGCGCAGTGCAGACAGCAGAAGGCGCTTTGACAGAAGTTCACGATATGCTCCAGCGTATGAATGAGCTTGCAACAAAGGCGTCCAACGGAACAAACGCACTCTCAGACCGCCAGACAATTCAGGATGAGGTTGACCAGCTCCTGACAGAAATCGACCGTGTAGCAGAGACAACCAAGTTCAACGAGACATATCTCTTAAAGGGTGACAAGGACACTGTTAAGAAATATATCAATGCGAAGGATGCAGGTCTTGACGGAACACTGGCAGAAGGCGCAACAAAGGCAACATTTACGATGAATACATTAAAAGTTGGTGATACTGTTCAGATAGCAGGCAAGACATATACAATCGGTGAGTATGCTGAAGACCTTACGGCAGCAAATGCTTTTGAGCATATTAAAGCTTCTCTTCAGGAAGCAAAGGTAGGCGAGCAGATTACGTTAGACGGTGTACAGTACACAGTAGTTGGCGAAAAGGGAGATACGACATCTACAGAAAATACAGATAAGAATGAACTGCGCATTGACACACTCATCGCAAAGGTAAAAGAAGGCAGCCATGCAATTTATAAGGGTGTGGACTATTATGCAATGAAGGATTCAGCAAATCCGACAACGGGCGAGGACGCGCTTGACGCAAATGGAGTTCCTGATCCTGCACAGGCGACACCAAATGGTATTGATGATGCCAATGCAAATGTAATCACTGCAAACAAAGCATACCAGCTGATCCAGAAAGAGCTGATTCTTGCGAATAATATCGGTACAGACGCAAAGCAGGCAGACGTTGCAGATGCCAATATTAAGACCTTTGATAGTGCTACAAATACAACAACAGCAATTACGGGCTGGGGCGCAATAAACAATGGCAGCAAAGGTGATCAGAAGACAATCAATGATCTTGCTTATGCGGATGCTACTTCAAAAATTACATATGTAATTGACAAGGGACAGGTAAATGTAAAAGAAGACCTGAACTTCAGCCTTCATGTAGGTGCAGACGCAGACATGACCAACAAGATTGGCGTTGGCATCAAGGCGCTTGACACAGCAGGACTTGGCATCAAGGGCTTGAACGTAAAGGATACAACAGGAGCAGCAGCTACGTATGCAATCGACTCTATCGCAGATGCAATCTCAACAGTATCTTCACAGCGTTCATTACTCGGTGCGGTTCAGAACAGATTAGAGCACACCATCAACAACTTGGATAACGTTGTAGAGAACACGACAGCAGCAGAGTCAACCATCCGCGATACAGATATGGCGACAGAGATGGTGAAGTACTCGAACGCAAACATCCTTTCACAGGCAGGACAGTCCATGCTTGCACAGGGCAACCAGTCTAATCAGGGCGTACTGAGCTTATTAGGCTAATGACAACAGTATAGATCGTCAGAACACATAAAATGCCAGAACCACCGCATCTGCGGTGGTTCTTTTATACAAAAGAGTGTGTAGGGAAATTAGCAGCATTGCTGCACCCTGCGAAAAGAGTGGGGGAGTCTTCCCTGCTCCATTCAAAAATGGCAATTGAAAGGATAATATAGGAATAAAAAGCTTAAAATTGCTAAAGGTATTAAAAAAATATGCCGATATAAACAATAATACACCTTTTCAAAAGTATATTGACCGTTAATAGCAAAAGAAGAAGCGGCAGATGCAACATTGGCAGAGTTTATCGTCCGGACAAAGGGATTTGTCCAAAGAATCATATGCCGGCTGCTTTGGCACATCATCACCATGTAAACACAAGGAGGTATTTATTATGGTAGTACAACACAATTTAAGGGCGATGAATGCGAACAGAATGTTAGGCATTACGCAGGGAACACTTTCTAAATCAGCAGAGAAACTGTCGTCAGGCTACAAGGTAAACCGCGCGGCGGACGATGCGGCAGGTCTTTCCATTTCCGAAAAAATGAGAAAACAGATCAGAGGTCTCTCGCAGGCATCATTAAATGCGGAGGACGGTATCAGTGCAGTACAGACAGCAGAGGGCGCGCTGACGGAGGTTCATGATATGCTCCAGCGCATGAACGAGCTTGCGACGAAAGCGGCAAACGGTACCAATGCACTTTCAGACCGGCAGACCATTCAGGATGAAGTGGATCAGCTCCTCACGGAAATTGACCGAGTTGCGGAGACCACGAAGTTTAACGAGACCTACCTCTTAAAGGGGGATAAGGACAAGGTTACAAAGTATTTGTCCGCAAAAGATGCAGGCCTTGACGGAACCATTACAGAGAGCGCCACCAGGGCATCTTTTACCATGAATGTGTTAAGACTTGGCGACACCGTCACAATTGCCGGCAGAGATTACCTGATTAGTTCACATGATGTAGATCTGACGCAGCAAGCGATTATAGCATCCATTACAAACGGGAAATGTTCAATTGCTGATTTGCAAGATCCGGCATTGAATCCTGCGATGGATGCAGCCGCCATTGCAGGTTCGCATATTGATATGGATGGCGTACAGTACACGATTGTCACCAGCGCCGCGGAGGAAAATGCAGACAAGAATATGCTGACGCTCTCGAGTATTATGAATAAGATGGAAGTGGGAAGTACGACGAAGTACAACGGAAAGACATACCACGTACTTGTTGATCAGGAGCCGACTCCGGGTGTGGGACCGCTTGATCATGACGACATTGACGATAACAATTCCTCTTATATTACGGATTTACAGGCATATAAGATGATCCGGCAGGAGCTTGGTCTTGCCAACAATGTCGGTGCGAACAAGAAGAATTGCGAAGTTGATTTCATTGTAAAGGGTGAACCCGGCGGACAGGTTGACTTGACGGCGGAGTCTAATACGGATAATCTTGGTCTGGCCGGCGCGAAAAAAGTGACATTTACTTTTTCAAAAGGTCAGTACACTGCGCAGGAGGACTTAAATTTCTCGCTTCATGTTGGGGCGGACGCAGATATGACCAATAAGATTGGCGTCGGCATCAAGGCGCTTGACACGGCAGGGCTTGGCATCAAGGGGCTGAATGTGAAGGACACCAAAGGAGCAGCAGCGACTTATGCAATTGACTCGATTTCAGATGCCATTGCGACAGTATCGTCACAGCGTTCCCTGCTCGGCGCAGTACAGAACAGACTAGAGCACACCATCAATAATCTGGATAACGTTGTTGAGAACACGACATCTGCGGAATCGACGATTCGTGATACGGATATGGCAACAGAAATGGTGAAATACTCAAATGCGAATATCCTTTCGCAGGCAGGACAGTCCATGCTTGCACAGGGCAACCAGTCCAATCAAGGAGTACTCAGCCTGTTGGGATAAATCAAATAGGAATTGTGGGGCATCTGTATCAGCAGATGCCTCTTTTAGGTAAATACCGAAGGCTGAATTGTTACGGACAGTAAAAATCAATTCGAAAGGGAGACAGATATGAAAAACACAGAACAATTATTGAGTCAAATAACAGAAGCGGTTCGGGCATGCGGCGAAATCATCCTTCATGCGGACAGGGGCAAGAGCTGCATTGACGAGAAAGCAGGACATGCCAATTTTGTCACAACATACGACAAAAAGGTTCAGCAGGAGCTGCAAAGGCGGCTGGCGGAAATTCTGCCGGAGGCGGTTTTTGTCGGTGAGGAGGAGGACATTCACGCATCTGTTGCAGACGGCTATGCATTTATCGTGGATCCGATTGACGGCACCACGAATTTTATTAAGGACTATCACCTGAGCGCGATTTCCGTCGGTCTTGCCCTTGACGGCGAGCGGTATATGGGGGTTGTCTATAATCCGTATTTAAAGGAATTGTTTACGGCGGTCAGAGGGCAGGGCGCATACCTGAACGGTGCGCCGATTCACGTCTCGTCCGAGCCGTTGGAGAATGGGGTGGTACTGTTCGGCACAGCGCCCTATTATGAGGAACTGAACAAAAAATCGTTTGAGATGGCATACGATTATTTTAAGCGGTCGCTCGACGTGCGCCGAAGCGGATCGGCAGCGCTCGACCTTTGCAGCGTAGCAGCAGGCAGGGCGGAATTGTTTTTTGAACTGCGCCTCTGTCCGTGGGACTTTGCGGCAGGCTCTTTGATTGTGGAGGAAGCAGGGGGGAAAGTGACAACCGTGGAAGGGACACCGGTTACATTGGACACGCCGTGCTCCATGCTCGCGACAAACGGAGTCTGCTAATCCGGCAGACAGAACGTCCCATTTGCACAGCCCCAGCAGTTGTCTGGGGCTGAAAGCAATAAGGCGGCTAATCAATAAATTGAACAATGTCGTTTGGCGTACAGTTCATTGCGCGACATAACTTTTCTAACGTTATCATTGTAATATTTTCATTTCGCTTCATCTTGAAAATAGTCTTACTGTCAATGTCATGCTTTATCAGGTAATATTGGCTTATGCCATGCGAACCCATATATTTCCACATCGGACTGTAGTCTATCATACAAATCACCTCCCACATTATTATGCATTGTCATAACGAAGTTAGACAGAATGGAAAATGACATAATGAAAATCGTCATTGTGATTATTGCCACAATGTGCTATAGTGATAGCATGGAACTGAAAGCTCAGGATTTGGCACTTGCTGCAAAGTCCGTGAGAAAGCGTAGCGGCAGAGACGCATCAAGCCGCCACAGAGTGGTTTTGCTTGGCTTGATGCCTGCAGCAGAAAGCCGAAGGTAAATGAAGAAGGGACGAAAGATATGGAAAATGAAGTATTTGAGACATTGACACACTATCTCGTGGAAAAAAGGCTGGTTAAAATGGTCGGGCAGGACGAGGAATATCAGGCGGCAAAACTGCATGAGTGCGAAGTGAAGAATAAATTCGAAAGCTCTTTGACACCGGAACAGCGCGAGATGTTCAACAGCTATATCGCGGCAGTGTCAGAGACGACGGCAAATATTGAGCGTCTGCACTACCAGCAGGGGATGAAAGACCTTTTTGCGCTTTTCAAGGGGCTATCCTAAGAAAGGTGTGCTTCTGTAATAGCGCCTCACGGTTTACATAATTGTTCCTGTTTTTCTGTTTATTTATATTTTTCAAAAAATTAAAAAAATTTGCTAAAAAGGACTAAAGTATTTTGAATACACTCCGATAAATATAATGTAAGCAAGCAAAAAGCTTACAAAAAGCAAAACACTGTTGACGTGATAATTGCTTGGGCAAAAGGATTTGTCCTACTATAACAAATCTCGTACCGTATAAACGCAAGGATGTATTTGTAAGGTAGACACGACAGCCAGTAAATGGCGAATCTTTGAATCCCAAGAAAACGAGAACAGAAAAATGATATTTTTGAAAATATGAATAGACAGAAAGTTTGATTTCATATTCTCACAAATATAAATTACAATTAAATATGGTAAAGTACAATTTCGCAGTCGTTCAGAATGAAATCAGATAATGGATGAATGATTGCAAAAGACGTAACGGTCCGAAGGTGAAATGGCGTATCGTTACAACAGGAACAAAGTAACAGGTGGCGTGAAGAATCGCCCGGGCGAAAGGAGTCGTCCGAGGAGGGATTTGCCGATTACTTTGGCAGATCTCATACCGTGTAAACACAAGGAGGTATTTATTATGGTAGTACAGCACAATCTTAGAGCAATGAATGCAAACAGAATGTTAGGAATCACATCCGGAACATTGTCCAAATCAGCAGAAAAGCTGTCATCAGGCTACAAGGTAAACAGAGCGGCAGATGATGCGGCAGGTCTTTCAATTTCCGAAAAAATGAGAAAGCAGATCAGAGGACTGTCACAGGCTTCTTTGAACGCAGAAGACGGTATCAGCGCAGTGCAGACAGCAGAAGGCGCGCTGACAGAAGTACATGACATGCTTCAGCGTATGAACGAGCTTGCAACAAAGGCATCCAACGGCACAAACGCACTTTCAGACCGTCAGACAATTCAGGACGAGGTTGACCAGCTCCTCACAGAAATCGACCGTGTTGCAGAGACAACCAAGTTCAATGAGACATACCTCTTAAAGGGTGACAAGGATACTGTTAAGAGATATGTAAATGGTAAGGATGCAGGTCTTAAAGGAACATTGGCAGAAGGTGCGACAATGGCAACTTTCACAATGAATACGTTGAAAGTTGGAGATACGATCCAGATTGCAGGCAAGACATATACAATCGGTGAGTATGCAGAAGACGCAGAAATGAGTGCGAATCCTCCTGTTGGCGGAACATTTGACAGAATTACGGCTTCCCTTAACGTTGCGAAAGCAGGCGAGCAGATTACGCTGGACGGTGTTCAGTATACAGTGGTTGCTACTGCTGCAGAAAAGAATGAAGACAAGAACATGCTCGTAATAGGTGACATCACAGCAAAGATTAAGGAAGGCAGCCATGCAATTTATAAGGGTGTAGATTACTATGCAATGCAGGACAGAACAAATCCTGCTGACGGAACGCTTGGCGCAGCTGGTGCGAACAGCAACGGTATTGATGACAACAACGCAAATGTCATCACGGCGCAGAAAGCATACCAGATGGTATATCAGGAACTGATTCTTGCAAATAATATCGGAACGGACGCAAAACAGGCTTCTATTGATGACAATACAGGTATCAAGATTGGTACAACCGATCAGACAAAGGCTAACTTTGATAGTTTTGCAAACTTTGATGATTTCAACAGCGCTGCATACAATCAGGGTGAGGAGAAGATTCATTTTGTAATCAACAAGGGTCAGGTAAATGTTAAGGAAGACCTGAACTTCAGTCTCCATGTAGGCGCAGACGCAGACATGACCAACAAGATTGGCGTAAACATCAAGGCGCTTGACACAGCAGGACTTGGCATCAAGGGACTGAATGTAAAGGATACATCAGGAGCAGCAGCTACTTATGCAATCGACTCTATCTCAGACGCAATTGCAACCGTATCTGCACAGCGTTCTTTACTCGGTGCAGTTCAGAACAGATTAGAGCACACAATCAACAACTTGGATAACGTAGTTGAGAACACCACAGCTGCTGAATCAACAATTCGTGATACAGACATGGCTACAGAGATGGTGAAATACTCAAATGCAAACATCCTTCAGCAGGCAGGTCAGTCAATGCTTGCACAGGGCAACCAGTCGAACCAGGGCGTACTGAGCCTGTTAGGCTAATCATAATAATCCGCACAGGATTTCTGGACGGATATAGGAAAGATTGGGACTGGCAGACAAAACTGCACAAGACTGTGCCCGCAGAGTGGGTATTCCCAACAGCCTTTCGTGTGAGGCAGCCGGTTCCCACAAACAACTACAAATTGCGTTACATATGCTTGAAATTGGTACTTACCATTTCACATATAGGAAGGACTGCCGCGTGTGCTGCGCGGTGGTTCTTTTTTTGATGCTTTACACCCTTGAAAGAATCTGCTATGATGAAAACGAAAGCGATGAAGGTACGTGCTATCTTACAGGAAAGGCAGGTGATTATATGCCAAGTGCGGCTGATATCATAAGGGATTCCGTTATTGAATTTTCAAGACTGCAGGACTGGATGATTCCGGTCAGGGAAACCAATCCGGATGTATATGATTCGATGCATAAAAGATATATGGAATTGAAAGTTACATTGTCAAGTCTGGGTGTAAACCTCACGGAAATTGACAGAATTAAAGAATGAAAATGAAAAAACTGCCGCGTGTGCTGCACGGCGGTTTTTTTAATGCCTTACGCCCTTGAAGGAATCTGCCAAATTGCCCGAATCGTATGTGCAAAAGAAAAAATATGAAAAATTGTCAGAAAACTATAAAGTATACTTGCAATTGACCGATATATACTATGTAAATGAAAAATAAATGGAATGTTTTTCATTTTATAATTTTTTTAATCAAGGAAACTTTCTTATTAAAACAGGAGAGTGATGCAAAATTGTTAATAACTGTACAAGGCTGATGAAGAGTCTTATACAGATTATTAAACCGGTAAAAACTTGAGGTTGATGCCAGTATGGAATCGAGAGCAATTTCCGGGGAATATAAAAATTGAATAAGGCAAAAAAGAAACAAAAAAGGGCGAAGGGAATCGCCGTCGGACATGTGTGAGGAGTCGCACATGGCAATTACAAGGAGGTAATTTTATGGTAGTACAGCACAATCTTAGAGCAATGAACGCAAACAGAATGTTAGGAATCACAACAGGAACTTTATCAAAGTCTTCAGAGAAGCTTTCTTCAGGATACAAGATTAACCGTGCGGCAGATGATGCGGCAGGACTTGCGATTTCAGAAAAGATGAGAAAGCAGATGAGAGGTCTGACACAGGCTTCCGCAAACGCTGAAGATGGTATCAGTGCAGTGCAGACAGCAGAAGGCGCATTGACAGAAGTGCATGATATGTTACAGAGAATGAATGAACTTGCAGTGAAGGCAGCAAACGGCACAAACGCATTATCAGACCGCCAGACAATTCAGGACGAGGTTGACCAGCTCCTGACAGAAATTGACAGAGTGGCAGAGACAACCAAGTTCAATGAGATATATCTTTTAAAAGGTGACGCAGACAGAGTTACGAAGTATCTGGAAGCAAAGGATGCAGGACTCAAGGGGTCACTGGCAGAGAGCGCCACAAAGGCATCTTTCACAATGGATGTTTTAAAGCTTGGTGACAGCATTACAATTGCCGGAAAAGAGTATCGTATTGGAGCAGCTGGCACAGCTGCGGATCCAGAAGCTGGCGTTACGGCTATCCGTGATGCAATTACAGCGTCTATTACAAATGGCGGTATACCAGATTATGCTACGTTGGCAGGTGATGCAGATACGGGAAATGCAGCAGCAATGGCAGGCGCTTATATTGACTTGGATGGTACACAGTATACAGTGGTTACGGATGCATCCCAGATAAATACCGATAAAAATATGCTGACACTTTCAAAAATTCTGGAGAAAGTAGGCGTGGGAAGCACTGTGAAGTATAACGGAAACATATACCGTGCAATGGTCGATAAGGTGAAGACGAATAAGGATGCGGGCATGGATGGAATAGATGATGAGGATGCATCATTTATTACAGATTTGCAAGCATACAAAATGATTCGTCAGGAGCTGGGGCTGGCAAATAATGTTGGTGCCAACAAGCAAAACTCAGATGTTGATGCTGAGATAACATTTAAGGATGCAAAAGGTGCTGATGCTGGTGCCGCAGTCGACTTAGATGCTGCAACTTTCGATGCTGGAATTACAGTGGATGCGGCTGCAAAGAAAGTTGTCTTCGCATTCGACAAGGGCGTATACACAGCACAGGAGTCTCTCTACTTCAGCATTCATGCAGGCGCAGACGCTGACATGAACAACAAGATTGGAATTCAGATAGATGCACTTGACACCAAGGGATTAGGCATCGATGGTCTAAATGTAAAGGATACGACATCTGCGGCAGCTACATATGCGATAGATTCTATTGCAGAGGCAATTGCGCATGTTTCAAAGCAGCGGTCAATGATCGGTGCAATCCAGAACAGATTAGAGCATACCATAAATAACTTGGATAATATCGTTGAGAACACGACAGCAGCTGAATCTACAATCCGTGATACAGATATGGCGACTGAGATGGTGAAATACTCAAACGCAAACATCCTTCAGCAGGCAGGACAGTCAATGCTTGCACAGTCTAACCAGGCGAACCAGGGTGTATTGAGTCTGTTACAGTAATCATCAGTTCCGCAGGAAGAAAAAGTTCATACCTACCATGAAAAGGACTGCCAGCAAAATGGCAGTCCTTTTTAAAAATATGAAATGGTAATTGCCGGGGGAGACAAAACGGAATTGTCCTTTTGGCAAAATATGTGGAATGGAAAAGGAGCTTGGAAAACAGGTTCTGGCCGACAGTCAAGGAGGATAATGGTCATGACAATACGACATAATATAGAAGCAATGAATGCAAACCGTCAGATGAACATTACAGGAGGAACCCTTGCGAAGTCAGCCAGAAACCTTTCAAGCGGTTATAAAATAAATGCGGCAGCAGATGATGCAGCCGGATTAAGTATATCGGAGAAGATGCGCAGACAGATACGCGGTCTGTCACAGGGCGTACAGAATACAGAGGACAGTGTGTCACTCTGTCAGGTGGCGGACGGTGCATTGTCGGAGGTGCACGATATGCTTCAGCGCATTAACGAGCTTGCAATCAAGGCAGCCAACGACACCAACAGCGAAAGTGACCGCCGCTGTATCAATGATGAAGTGACACAGATTCTTGCGGAGATTGACAGAATTGGCGATACGACGAAATTCAATGAAATATTTATCTTCCGTGGGATGGAGAAAAAAACAATGACAAAGTTTTTGACTGTTGGACTGGATGATAACATTACGGTGTCAAAACCAAACACGGTTCCGACACCTCCGTTTGACCAGATCAATATGGACTGTGAACTTACAGCAGGTCCGTTTGGCCCCGGGAATACAGGAAACCACTTGGATCTTGCGGCGAAATCGACACAGCAGGGCTCCACAAACAGATGGAATCTTATATTTGGTTCAGGAAGCACGTCATCACCGAAGCTGGTGGGCTCATATACACCGGCAGGAACAACGTCGATATGCAGTTTTACTGTTAATTTCTCCAACATGACACCGACAAGTTATTCCGCAAGCGTGGTGAATAATGAAAATGTCTGGTCAAGGACATTCTCCTATCAGATGAATGACGTGGATATGGAGATTGTACAGTCCGTGACAATGCATGAGAAAGATGCGGACAGCCAGTATTATACAATCAATTACGAAGTTCGGAATAACAGCGGCGTCTCTGTCACATACAATCTTGTGCACCATGAGGATACGGCCTACAACAATAATGATGTGGATGAAAGCTATCACACAGGCGGAAACAGAATAGACACCAGCACGATTTATACAACAAACACAGGTCTTGCAAATGGCATTAACAACCCGAATGTATCTACATCAGTGCCGAGTGATTTCTCGATTATATTGAATGAGAACGGGCGTCCGAAAGCACTTTCATTTACCGAAAACATCGTTCTGAATGCAGGCGATAATGGAGCGGTGGCGGACACATTGATTGTGGGTAATTTTTCTTCAGTCGGAACGCTTGAAAATTACACGACTGACACGATGTCAGGGGTGCTCGGACAGAACACACATGGGATGGACTTGGGATTCAGCCTTGTGTGGAGCAACAAGACACTTGCGGCCGGAGCATCCGGTGTCTATTCGTTCAATCAGGGAATCGTAAGGACGGAGAGCGACACAAACATTCCTGCTGATACAGAGAAGCTGCCGACGACAAACGGGGCGCCGACAGAGAAAACAATCAAGGTGAAGAAGAACTACATTGGCGGGAATCAGCAGCTCTGGGTGCAGTCAGGCAATGATGCGCTTGACGGAATGGCGCTCCATGTAGATGCCATGAATACAGGCGTACTGGACATTGATGATATCTCAGTGCTTATGAGACGGACGGCGGAAGATGCGATTAACCGCGTTTCCGACGCGATAGCAAAGATATCTAAACAGAGAGGCCTGATAGGCGCCTACCAGAACCGCCTTGAGCACACGATTGCGAATGAGAATAACATTGTCGAGAACACAACGGCTGCGGAAAGCCAGATACGTGACACCGACATGGCAAAAGAGATGGTACAGTATTCCAACAGGAATATCATGTTTCAGGCAGGACAGTCCATGCTGTCGCAGGCAAACCAGCTAAAGCAGGGGATTCTTTCATTGCTTGCAGCATAAAACTGAATATTGGAAAATGAAAACAGAAAAAAGTTTCCCGGAAAACGGGGAACTTTTTCTGTTTTCATTTTTTCGCGGAAAATATGTAATTGACAGTTGTTTTTTGCATTATTTTCATATAATATAAAGATATACATTAATTTTTCAATAACATTTGACGATATAATAATTGAAATTATTATTTGCACCCTACTGCAAAATTTGAGTAAGACATAGTGGTTGATAAGTATCAGGCCAACTCGGCATGTTTTTGTATGGCTTGATGCCCGTAACAGGAAGCCGAAGGCTGAACTGTTACGTTTTACAGATAGTAGCCACGCATGCATAAAACATGGAGGTGATGAGCATGTATATGGAGCCTACAATAGGGATGGCTACCCAGATGGCGGCAGCAGCCCAGAAACAGACAAAAAAAGTTTCAAAGCAGTCAGCAGAGTCGACGCCGGCACCTAGGGCATCCGAGGTGAAAAAGGCGGAATCCACGGATGGAGTAACGGATGTACAGATAGCGAAAGAATCAGACGAATCAGTAACATTGTCCATACAGGCTGACAAGCAGCTCGTTGACGAGCAGAAGAACGTCGACCTCGATAGATTGAAAAAAGTCATGGAGCAGGTTACTGCGGCACTGCCTCATTCGGATGCGAAGTTTGGGATTCATGAGAAGACCAACCGCATAACGATTAAGCTGGTAGACCGGGAAACACAGGAAGTAATTAAGGAAATACCGCCTGAAAAGACCCTGGATTTACTGGCAAAGCGGATGGAGCTTGCCGGTGTTATGGTTGATCAGAGGCTATGAGAAAATAATAAGTAATAGTAGATGGTAAGTAGGAGGGATTACAATGTCAGATTTATTGAGAATGACAGGTATGTATTCAGGTATGGATACGGATTCGGTAATACAGCAGTTGGTTAAGGCGAAAGCCCAGAAGGTGACGAACCTGAAGCATGACCAGAAGAAGCTTGAGTGGAAACAGAGCATATGGCAGGATCTCAACAAGCGTATTTACAAGCTTTACAGCAATACACTGTCCAATATGAGACTTGCAGGAACCTATGCCAAGAAAAAGACGACGGTTTCCGATCCGACAAAAGCTGTCATTACGGCAGGCGACAGTGCGGTAAACGGTTCACAGTCACTTGAGGTTCTCAAGACTGCAAAGGGAGGCTACCTGACAGGTGCGACGGTTTCCAAAAAGAGCTCGGGTTATGTGCCTATCTATGATAAAGATGCGGCAACGGACGGTTCGGAGACCACGCTTGCAGATCTCGGAGTAGGTGACGGTACGCTGACCGTCAATATCACTGGCGGCGGCAGCTTTACAGTAAATGCTGACAGCACAAAATCCGTGGATGATTTTATCAATGAATTTAATACTGCGGCAGCAGGAGCCGGAGCTAATATTTCCATGTCTTACAATGAAGGTAAGATTACCGTGGACGGTCCTGCCGGCGGATATGAGATGTCCAGCAGCGGCATTGCATCAGGTGCGAAGAAGACGATTCTTCAGGGTCTTGGTCTGAACAATACATGTGCGGTTGGAGACGGTGCGGCAGGCAAAGTCGAAGGCGTAGCAATTGAGAAATTTGGAACCGTTTATGAGGAAGGCAAGTTTAAGAACCACGCAACGAAAGATCCTGAGAAAGACAAGGGATTCAGTTTTTTGGTGGGCGATATCGCTTCCGATCTGGTAGGGAAAAAGCTGAAACTTACAGTCGGCAAGGGAGAAAACGCCAAGGTTACGTATGTCGAGATTACGGCAGACATGGAGATTGGCGACCTTACTGACAAACTGACACAGGGCGGTGTGAATGCTTCGTTTGACGAGGCGAACCAGCGGTTTTTCATCAGTGCTGCAAAGACCGGCGAAGCCAATGACTTTACGCTTGAGGGCGAGGACGCGTCAGGCAACAGCGATGAATCCGTGTTAAAGAATCTCGGTCTGGCTGTCGGTGAGTATGGCAATGGATCGTCATGCACGCGTATTGATGGTTCTGACGCAGAGATAAAGTTAAACGGCGCAACATTCAAATCAGATACAAATACATTTACGGTCAATGGCCTCAGCATCACGGCGAAGGATAAGACGGAAGAGCCGATAACCATTACGACCGATACGGACTATGACGGCATCTACGACATGATCAAGGACTTTATTACAGAGTACAATGATATCATGAACGAGGTGACAAAGCTGTACGGCGCCGATTCGGCGAGGAAATTCCCGATGCTCTCCGACGAGGAGAAGGAAGCCATGTCGGATGAAGAGGTGGAGAAGTGGGAAGGTACAATCAAGGATTCCCTTCTCAGGAAAGACAAAGACCTCTACAGTGTTATGGAGTGTATGAGAGGCGCTGTGAATAAGGGCTACGAAGTGAACGGAAAGACACTTTATCTGGTAAACTTCGGCATTGGTACAGGAAGCTATTTCGATACCGAGAAGGCGGAGAGAAATGCGCTTCACATCTTTGGCGACAGTGATGACGACAAGTATTCTGACAAGGAAAACGAACTCAAGGCAGCGATTGCAGAAAATCCCGAAGAGTTAATCGGACTGTTTACTGCGATGAGTACGGATATGTACAACTCCCTCAGAAAAACGATGGATAGTACAGAGTACAGAAGTATCTACAAAGTGTATGATGACAAGCGTATGAAGATCGAATACGACGATTACAGCAAGAGGATTAAGGAAGCGCAGAAGAAACTTGACGCCTATGAGGACAAATGGTACAAGAAATTCTCCGCAATGGAAGTTGCACTTTCCAAGCTGCAGTCAAATCAGAATTCGCTTGCAAGTATGTTGGGACAATAAATAATATATTAGGTGGAAATTGTAATTTTATACAATAGAAAGAAGGAATTTCATGCTCAAACAAAACGGATATGCACAATATCAGAATGCCAGAATTATGACTGCATCACCCGCGGAATTGACGCTGATGCTCTATGATGGGGCAATTAAGTTTGGAAATGTTGCCGTTATAGCAATGGAGAACAAAGATCCGGCAAAGGCACATGAGAACATTGTCAAGGTGGAAAAGATTATCCAGAACTTCAGGGATACACTGGATAGGAAATACCCGGTATGGCAGGATTTTGAGAACGTTTATGTATATCTATTGAGACGGTGTCATGAAGCCAATATCTCCAAAGATCCCGAGATTATGGAGGAGATACTGAAGCATCTGCGTTCCATGAGGGATAATTGGAAAGAGGTTATGAAGAAAGTAGCCGGTGACAAGACCAATCCGAGTGCGCAGGCGAGAGTGGCAGGCGGTCAGGGCAATGCGGCAGCTTATGTGAGAACCGGAACCTGATGTAACAGCATGGAAGGGGTACAGACATGACAGATAATTATTTGCAGATAATGTTAGAGAGTCTGGAAAAGAAACTGGAAGTTCTTGATGAAGTATATGAAATCAACAAGCGCCAGCTTGAGGCATCCACAAAGAAACCGTTCGATGTGGAGGCGTATGATGCCATTATGGATGAAAAGGGCAGACTGATTGACGAGTTGAACCGTCTGGATGATGGTTTTACATCAACCTATGAGCTGGTCAGGGAAGAAGTACAGAAGAATCCCGAACAATACAAAGAAAAAGTTTTGCATATGCAGGATCTGGTGCGCGAGGCCGTTGACAAAGGTGTTTCGATAGAGGCACAGGAGAAGCGGAACAAGGCTTCTATGGAAGTAGCTCTGAGCACCAAGCGCAAGGAGGTCAGAGAGCGCAAGGTTTCTGCGGATGCGGCTTCGAAATATTATACTGCAGTGAGCAGACTGAATAATGTGGATCCGCAGCTTATGGACAGCAAAAAATAGCGGTGATATTTACACGATGGAACTGAACAAGTGTGTCATGGATGACGCGCAGGCATGTTTTGATAAATGCCTGCGCGTCATTTTGTTTATGCACACGGGCGTCCAAATAAAATATGTCAGCAAGCTGACGGACGTCCGGCGCGCGAGTAGGGAAGATGGATCTTCCACACTCGATTGTAGGGGGAGGAAAGACATATGTCGAAGCTGCCAATTTCGGTATGCATTATAGCAAAAAACGAGGAGAAATTTATAGAGGACTGCCTGAAACATCTGCTGCCTTACGGCATGGAGATTGTGGTTGCGGATACAGGCTCGACGGACAGGACAAAAGAGATTGCGGAAAAGTATGCGGACAAGGTTGTGGACTTTGCGTGGATCAATGACTTTAGTGCAGCAAGAAATTATTGTGCATCGGTTGCGAAGAATAACTGGATATTGGCAATCGACTGTGACGAGATTATCAATGCGGTGGATGTCAGGATAATGAGGATTCTGATGCAGAAATATCCAAAGCATACCGGGGTACTCCGGCTTAAAAATATTACACGCGGCGGAAAGGACAATATGGGATATGTCAACAGTGACATCCCGCGTTTTTACAACAAAAATTATTATCTTTTTCAATATTCCATTCATGAGCAGATTTGCAGGAAGGACGAATCCAAAAGGGACATACCCATTGATTCATTCCTGCTTCCGATTGATATCATTCACCATGGCTATGCGCTGGATGATGAGACGATGAAAATTAAGCAGGAACGGAATCTGGAACTGCTGTATCAGGAGCTTGAAAGGACGCCGGACAAAGGCTATGTATATTTCCAGATTGGGCAGTCCCTGCTTACTACTGAAGGATACGAAAAGGCGATAGAGGCATATGAAAAAGGTGTTGCGAACATCGTGGACATGGAAGGTGTCTATGTGCCGGAGTTGATTATTGCGCTGGCATATGCATACGCGGATATCAAAAGGACGGAGGATGCGCTGGCACTGATGGAAAAGTATGCGCCGCAGTTTCAGACGGCGAAATATATTTACGCATATGCCAACATCTTGTGGGCATCGGATCAGTTACTCAAGGCACTGGGGAACTATATCAAAGTGACGATGATGAAGGACATGGAAACGCTTGGAAGCGAGCTGACAATCTGCTATGGCAGGATTATACAGACGTATGAAGCGTTTGGCGAAAAGGAGATGGCAGAGAATTTCCATCAGAAATTTCTACAGTACAATGCGCGCAAGGAGCGCGTCGTAGAAAAAGCAAAGGAATTAGAGGAGCAGTGATATGGCAAGGATTCCGGTTTCGGTTTGTATAATTGCAAAGAACGAGGAGCAGCATATCGGGGAATGCCTGAAACATTTGCGAAAATATGATATGGAGATTATTGTGGCAGACACAGGCTCGACGGACAGGACAAAAGAGATTGCAGCGAAGTATGCGGATAAAGTCGTTGATTTTGCATGGGTAGATGATTTTGCAGCCGCCAGAAATTACTGTGCCTCCATGGCCAAAAATAACTGGATACTGGCAATTGACTGTGATGAGTATGTAACTGGTATGGATGCTGCGGCGCTGCGGATTTTGACGCAGAAATTCCCGCGCCACATAGGAATGCTCCGGCTGAAGAATCTGGTTCCGTATGGAGGAGGGCAGAAAGGCTACGTCACTGATGATGTGCCGAGGCTGTATAATAAAAACTATTATCAATTTCGTTTTCCGATTCATGAGCAGCTGCGGTTTATCGACCCTGCAAAGGGTGAAGATGCACTTGACGTTTTCCTGATACCAATGGAGGTGGTGCATCACGGATATGTGCTGACGGATGAGGAGATGGAACAGAAGCAGAGACGTAATCTTGCACTTCTGAACAAGGCTTTGGAGAAAGATCCGGACAACGGATACCACTATTTCCAGATCGGACAGTCCAATTTTGTGCTTGGAAATCTGGATGCAGCGATTACGGCATATGAGACTGGGATGCGCCTGTTTGACCAGCCGGAAAAGCTCTATGTTGCGGAGATGATTATGTCACTTGCCAAGGCGTACAGCAGAAAGGGCAGGTTTTCCGATGCGCTGTCGCTTTTGGAACAGTATACGGGGCTTTATAATACGGCAAAGTTCCAGTATGAATATGCAAACGTGCTGATGGAGAATAACCAGATGCTCAAAGCGCTTATGCTGTATATCAAAGTCACGACAATGAAAGACTGCGACACGCTCGGGGAACATCTGATGGCATGTTACGGCAGGATTATGGACATCTACAAAGGGATGGGAAATGAGGAGATGGCGGAAGTATTCCGCGGTAAATACCTGAAATGCGCGGCAGAAAGAGAGCGCGTTTTAAACAGCTGATTAGAATGCTTTTGGCAAATATTATTTAAGGAGGTGAGGCCTGGCAGAAGTGAATACAGAATCATTGTCCGCTATGGTATGGTGCAGTACTGTAACAGATAATGATATGTCGTTTCAAGGAGGAAATTTAACACGGCACCACATGATATGGAAATCAGGGGGAAATTTATATGGTAGTAGCACACAATCTTATGGCTATGAACAGCCAGAGACAATTGTCTATGGTAAGCAACACACTATCAAAAAAAGCAGAAAAATTATCCAGTGGGTATACGATTAACACGGCAGCGGATGATGCAGCCGGACTTTCCATATCTGAAAAGATGAGACGTCAGATTCGCGGACTTTCCCAGTCAACGGAAAACGCGGAAGACGGCATATCTATGGTGCAGACAGCAGATGGCGCACTTGACGAGGTGCAGAACATGCTTCAGCGCATGAACGAGTTGTGCGTACAGGCTGCAAATGGAACCAATTCAGCTTCTGACAGACAAAACATTCAGGACGAGATATCACAGCTTGTCACTGAGATTGACAGAGTGGCAGAAACAACAAAGTTTAATGAAATAAGCCTTCTTGACGGCAGTATCGCAAAGCCGGGCAGAAATACATACACGACAGCAATCAACAATCGAAAACTTGAAAGCTTTCAGAAAAAATACGAGGCAGACAAGGAGAAATTCCGGCTGAAGCTGATAAATGGCGCAAGTGCGGGAAAAGTTGTATCGCTGTCCGAACTGACAAATACGGACGGAACAAGAATTGTCTATTTCGACAATAAAGTTGTCTCCACCCAGACACCGGTGGGCGCTGCGACAGGAAATGCAAATCTGGATAAGGTGAAGGACATTCTGCGGAATGAAATCGTACCAAACGCTGTGGAGGAAATTATCAATGCCTATTCACCAGCCTATGATTTTTTGCAGGGCTCTGCTATCGGCATGGGGCTGGAGTTCACAAATGATCCAGGCAGCGACGCGCTTGCGTTTGTGGCATCAGGAAGCCCGGCGCCAAACGCACTCACCTACAAGCTGAGTGTCAATATGGCATATCTTGCGGTGGATGGTGACGGAAACCTCACAGATGCAGCAAGAAACGCACTTGAAGTTACGATTGTACATGAAATGAAGCATGCGTTTATGTTTGAGTCCCATACGCCTGGTATGATGACGGCGGATTCGTTTCCGCTGTGGTTTATTGAAGGAATGGCACAGACAGCGGCTGGCGGATACTACAATGGAAATGACTGGGTAAACGGTGGTCTGGGCATAACGACAGATTCCGGCATTGACGATATCAGGGCAGCCCTGACAGCAGACCGGATAGGCAGCGGGACAACCGCTTCGAATTACGGCACGGGATATCTTGCAAGCATGTACCTTGGTTATCTTGCAGGCGGCAGCAACCTGAATGCCCTGTCCATCAAGGGCGGCCTCGGAAATATACTGGCAGCCATCAGGGGCGGAAACAGCCTTGAGAATGTTATCAAAGCCCTTACCGGAAAAACATCCATTGCAGATTTCGAAAACAATTTTGCCAATGACGGAGAAGCGCTGAACTTTGTGAAGCGATTAACGGAACTTGTGGGTCAGGGAACCGGCGGTGTGATAGGAAACCTGACAAGGTCAGACGATATTCTGGATAATGACGCGAATCCAAACGTTACATTATTCCAGCTTGATACAGACAGCGATACGGTTTTGAACCAGTATCCGGATGGATATGGTGTTTTCGTGGGCGGTTCGGCATCAAACAAAGGAACAGCAGGAAGCATGTACCCCACGGCGGGCAAAGTGTCTTGGGACAAGCCGCTTAAGTTTGTCACAAACAAGCGCGCAACAGGTTTTGGCTCCCCGCTTCACGTTGGAGCGGACGCAGGCATGTCCAACAAGATTATGGTTTACATTGACGCCATGGACGCAGAGAGCCTCGGTGTGGACAAAGTGGATGTGCGCACAGAAGATCTGGCAAGTATCTCCATTGAGCGCGTTTCGCTTGCACTGGCACAGGTATCTGCACAGCGTTCTGAGCTTGGCGCATGCCAGAATCGGCTGGAGCATTCCATAAATAACCTTGGCAATGTTGTGGAAAATACAACGGCGGCATTTTGCACCGTGTTTTTCCCGATTCATTTGTCCGTCAGCATATTGAACACCGCGTGCCGGAGAGATATAAGGATTTCTGTTAATCATATTTTGTCGAAATTTGTTGCAATTTACATGTAAAATACGCAGATGGCTGTCAAATAATGGAATAGATGGAAAATGTGTCTGAATATATTTAAATTTACATAAAAATACAAATAATTAGTTGACATAGTCTGACAATTCGGTTAAAATAAAATCATTAAGGGAGATGGTATATTGTCATATCATCGTAATTAATATATAACGGATTAATTGTTTTTCACAAGGAGGTATGGGTATGGATATCAAGAGCAATCTGGCGTATGGCACACTGAGAAGAGCCAATGAAGCAAACGTGGCAAATGCAAAGGCAAAAGAAAACAAGCTTGCGACAGGACAGAAAATGAGTGAAGCTTCATCCGATGCAGTATCGCTTCAGATTCAGTCAAAAGCAGGAGACGTTACGGAATCAGCGCTTGAGAACATCAATGCGGCGTCAAGTGCGGCGGCAGATGTGGCGAAAGCGGATGAGATGATACGTGAGGCAAACCGCCGGATTCTGGAAAATGCAGACGATTCAGTGCTTGCACAGGCGAACCAGACAACAGCAGTTGTTTCCAATCTTTTAGATTAAGGAGCGTTTACAGTTTCTTATAGCTTTTAATAGGATCATACGAAAACCGGCTGAATGTTTTGGTCGGTTTTTTATTGGACTAAATATTCTCCGAGCTCGAACACTTGTAAACGGATTATGGGAATTTTTTATTGAAACGTGTTATTTTAATAAATTATCGAAAAAAGATATGTAAATGTGTTAATTTTCAGAAAATTAGTCCGATATATATACTGTAAACGGAATTACACTTAAAATTATAAATTAATTATTACAATTTAGGTATGCAGATAAAGGGAGTATATCAAAGAAAGCTGTGATTTAGTTACTGTTCACAGGTCAGGAATGTGCTGAGCAGCGCATTCCGTGAAAAATGGAAAGCAAAAATCCATTTGCGAAGCAGATTTTGCACGGATTTTTGTAACAGTTCAGCCCAGGACTTCGCACTACGCTGCGAAGTTCGTGAGAAAGCATAGTGGTTGAGATACGTCAAGCTAACCGCGAAGCGGTTTTTGCATGGCTTGACGCTTGTAACAGGAAGCCGAAGGCTGAACTGTTACGGATTTTTGCCTGTTACTGGAACGGAGTGAACAGTAACGTGATTTATGGAAACACGGCATTCCATGCATACAACATACAATTCAGTTTAATAAAGCTGCTTGGTGAAACGGATGTCCCGGGCTTAAATGAAGGAGGACAATTTATATGGTAGTAAAACACAATCTCCAGGCAATGAATGCGAACAGAATGCTTGGCATCACATCAAAGACAGCAGTTCACTCAACAGAGAAGCTCTCTAGTGGTTATAAGATTAACCGTGCGGCAGATGACGCGGCAGGGCTTGCTATTTCCGAGAAGATGAGAAAGCAGATTCGTGGACTCACAAAGGCTTCTTCAAACGCAGAGGATGGTATCAGTGCAGTGCAGACGGCAGAAGGAGCACTTGGTGAAGTACATGATATGCTCCAGAGAATGAATGAGCTTTGTGTACAGGCGGCAAACGGCACGAACTCAGAGTCAGACCGCGGTTATATTCAGGACGAGATTGAACAGCTTCAGACTGAGATTGACAGAATCGCAGAAACAACAAAGTTCAATGAGATATATCTCTTAAAGGGAAGCGGACGGACAGAAGTGCAGACACTTGAGGCACATGATGCAGGTCTTAAGGGAACACTGACAGAAGCCGGCGACGGCAAATCTATCTTTACGGCAGATCCGTTAAAGGTTGGCGATACGGTAAAGATTGGTGATCAGGAGTACACAATTTCTGATTCTGACAGAGCAAATAAATATACATCCATTAACAGTCTGTACCAGTTAGGCGGAAATCCTCCTACAGGATTAAAGGCAGGCGATAAGATTGTTCAGGACGGCGTAACATATACTGTAAAGATTAATGCAAATGCAACAGAGTTTGCACCGAGCGGTGACGGATTTGCAGGCGATAACTTTGCATCAAGCGGCACGGCGCAGGCAGGTGCAACAGGCGATAACATTGCCCAGTTTGTTGATGATAAGGGTAACACAGTCGCACTTACGATTAAGGAAGGCGCAACACTTACAAGGGCAGAAGACGGTACGACGACCAAGCTGGTGGGCAGTAAAGACATTTATCTTACACAGACAGCTGACACATATGGCGTGATGGCAGACGGAACAAATCCTGCGGATGCAACAAACTATCCGGGATGGGCTGCAGGTGATAAGATTATAGATGAGGACGGCGTGGAATATACGTATGTTGCTGCAGGCGGTGTGCTCAATAATGTTACTCATGCCGATGCCGGATTCTATAAAACAGTCGGAAACAAGGCAGGCGATGATGCGTATACAGTAAAGGCAGGCGACACATACATCATTAAGGCAACAGGGGAGACGGACAAAATTTCAAATGGCGGCATCGCAACAATTGATACCATTAAGGAAGCGATAAGGGCTACAAACAACGCTACAACTGGTGCAGGCGGTACAGCTGATATTACGATATTGATTCAGGATTCGGCAAATGATGTGCCGGGCAAGTCATATACAATCGGCGTATCGACAAAGCCGGATGGAACATTCTACACGGCGGATGACGTGGCAAATCTTGTACAGGCCGGCAATTACGTAACAATTAAGGATACTACAAATAACAAGGATGAGCAGTATTATGCACTTCCGCCTGAATCAACAGAACCGAACCATATTTCCGTTGAGAAGGCATACCTTCTTATGACAGACGAATTAAAGGCAGCATCAGACATCGGTGCAGATCCGGGTTCAGAGTCTGTAGTAAAGAACAACGGAGACGGTACATTTGATATTCAGCATGCCAAGGTAGAAGTGGACTCTGCCCTTGCATTCAACCTTCATGTGGGTGCAGACGCAGACCTTACCAATAAGATTACAATTGATATCCGTACTATCACGACAAAGGGATTGGGATTACAGGGTGTCAATGTAAAAGATACAACAGGAAACGGTGCTACATATGCCCTTGACGCTGTGACAGACGCATTGAGAATTGTCTCCACACAGAGATCTCTCCTCGGTGCTACACAGAACAGATTAGAGCATACAATCAGCAACCTCGACAATATTGTAGAGAACACGACAGCAGCTGAGTCTGCAATTCGTGATACAGATATGGCTGACGAGATGGTTCAGTACGCAAACAGCAACGTACTCCTGCAGGCAGGCCAGTCAATCCTTGCACAGGCAAATCAGGCAAATCAGGGTGTACTTTCACTCTTACAGTAATAGTAAAGCTCACTCTAACCTAATTTTAAATAGTGATGAAAAAGACCGACCGGACATCCGGCGGTCTTTTTCATGTTATTATTTTTCAAAGGTATTTTGAGCACAAAAAAAGACTTGAAAAAATCAAGCCTTTCTTTTCAAAATTCAACTTTTCTTATCCGGAACAAACATATAAACCTGCCGCTGGGACTGTGGAACCTCACTGATTGCCTTGTCTAGCTCAAGGGATTCCTTGTAGCTGTTTAGGCGGCTGATAATGTCGGGATTGTTGATATCTTCTTTGTTGATGACCTTTCGGATATAATAGTATGTTAAAATCTGCAAATCTTCCATATGACGGTACATTGGATGAACACTGACTTCCTGACAAAGCTCCATAATGCCGTCAAGCTGCTTGTGAAGTGGATCGATGGCAAGGGAAATCTGGTCTAGCGTGCAGATTAGCCGCTCTTTGTATGCCGTAACGTCGTTCACCTCGTCAACATCAGGACGGTTTTGCAGTGACAGGCGCGTCAGTTCGTCGTCACACTGCTCGATGCCTTCCAGCAGCCTGAACATTTTGCGGTATGCATTGCACAAGGTCTTCAATAAGTTTTCGTATATTTGACGATACTCCATAATAATCCTCCATTCGTACCAAAATCTGCGAATTTGGGCGTAAGCACAAATTTGCCATGTAAAAATTTTTTTTCACACGAATCCCCACTTGATTACATAATAATACTACATAATATATATCGTCAGAATATTCTGAAAACTTAACATAAATTCTTATTATCGTCTTGAAATTCTTCTGTTCGCATTTCCTAGCACGAATCAGCCATGAAGAACACAAAATAATGCGCTGGAATAAGAGCAAAAATTTTATAAAAAACGGAAAATAGATAAATTAACAGTTGAGAAGTTATGTGAATTCAGATATACTAGTTGTAATAAGATTTCCGTTGCCGGAACAGCATGTACAGTGACAGCTTTTCGAGAAACATATAGGGATCGTAGTAATTATGGAAAGAAGACAGAGGGGACAACAGTATGAAATTCAGTCTTTGTATGATTGTTAAGAATGAGTCGGCAGTGCTTGCAAACTGCCTTGATTCACTGAAGGATATCATGGATGAGATTATCATTGTGGACACAGGCTCTACAGATAATACAAAGGAAATAGCGGAGCAGTATACGCCGTATGTATATGATTTTGAGTGGAAAGATGACTTTGCGGCGGCAAGGAATTTCGCATTTTCCAAAGCATCTGGCGATTATATTTACTCGGCGGATGCCGACGAGGTGCTTGACCGCGAAAACCAAAACAAGCTGAAGAACTTGAAACGCGCCATGATGCCCGAGGTGGAAATTGTGCAGATGGTTTATGTGACAGAGCAGATTAACCATCCGACGGAAAACTTTGCGCGGGACATGCGTCCGAAACTTTTTAAAAGACTGCGCGGGTTTACGTGGATTGAGCCGATACATGAGACAATTAATATCAATCCGGTTGTCTTTGACAGTGACATTGAGATTCAGCACTGCCCTCAGGGGAATCATAGCAGCAGGGACTTCGAAGTGTTTGAGAAGACGATAGAGGAGAAAGGGACGTTATCCGACCGCCTGATGGGAATGTACATCCGCGAATTGTACAAGGCAGGTACGGAGAAAGACCTTGAGAAAGCAGAAACATTCTTCGAGAAAGCACTGGCAGAGAAAAGGGCAGAGGGCAAGGATTTGCTGTGCAGGCAGATTATTGCCGTGCTTTTGAAAATTTACAGGCTTGCGGACAATCCCGTCAGTATGCTGAAAACATCGCTGAGCGAGGAGGCAACAATTCCGTCTGCGGAGATGTGTATGGAGCTTGGCTACTTTTTTATGAAAAAAGAAGATTATGAGGAGGCTTCCGAGTGGTTTCGCAGGGCGGGATTTGACTGTGAGAGCGAGATAGATGTCGCAAGCAGCGGAACATCCGCGTACATGGCACTTTCGCTGTGCTTCAGAAAGCTGGCAAAATCACCGAAACTCAGGGCGCTTCCGCAAAAGGAATATGAGGCGGAGCACGCAAAACTGCTTGAAAAAGCAGCCAATTTTGAGCAGATTGCAAGGGACTGGAAGCCGACAGAGCCGTCCCTGAATATGAATGGATAGGAGAATAGCAAACCATGAAGTATGATTACTTAGTAGTTGGCGCAGGGCTTTTTGGAGCCGTGTTTGCCTGCGAAATGAAAAAAGCGGGAAAGAAATGTCTGGTCATAGACAGGAGAACTCATATTGCAGGAAACATTTATACAGAGCAGATAAAGGGCATCCACGTCCACCAATATGGGGCACATATTTTTCATACATCGGACAGGAAAATATGGCAGTATGTGAACGGGCTTGCGACGTTCAACAATTACATCAACGCACCGGTAGCGGTATACAAGGACGAACTCTACAACCTTCCTTTTAATATGAACACTTTTGCAAAAATGTGGAACATCAAGACACCGAAGGAAGCAGCAGCGCGCATTCAATCGCAAATAGCGGACTTAAACATCGTGAATCCGTCCAATCTTGAGGAGCAGGCACTCTCGCTGGTGGGAACCGACATTTATGAAAAGCTTGTAAAGGGCTATACGGAGAAGCAGTGGGGCAGGGATTGTCGGGAACTGCCGGCTTTTATCATTAAGCGTCTTCCGGTACGGTTTACGTTTGACAACAATTATTTTAATGACGCGTATCAGGGGATTCCCGAGGAGGGCTACACGGGCATGGTTGAAAAGCTGCTTGAAGGCACCGAAGTCATGCTGGAGACAGATTTTAAAGACTTTGCCAGAAAAGAAAATGACACATATGTCACAAATGACGGGCGGCATATGTTTGAAAAAGTGCTTTATACAGGAATGATTGACGCGTTTTTCGACTATAGCGAGGGCGCGCTGGAGTACCGCTCCCTGAACTTCGAGACAGAGCTTCTGGAGGGGGAGGAGAACTATCAGGGAAACGCAGTGGTCAATTACACGGAGCGTGAAGTGCCGTTT
Source organism: uncultured Lachnospiraceae bacterium (assembly GCA_910579275.1). Classification (GTDB taxonomy): domain Bacteria; phylum Bacillota; class Clostridia; order Lachnospirales; family Lachnospiraceae; genus COE1. The sequence continues at coordinate 24,341 of CAJTTO010000012.1, read as the reverse complement.
ACGCGTATTATCGAACATAAGCATTTCACGTTTGGCAGTCAGCCCGACACGGTGATAACGAGAGAATATCCCAAGGAGTGGAAGCGCGGTGATGAGCCGTATTATTCGGTAAATGACGAAAAAAACGCGGCGCTTTACAAAAAGTATGAAGCCCTTGCCGGCGCGGAGAAGAACGTGCTTTTTGGCGGACGTCTGGGACAGTACAAATACTATGACATGGACAAGGTGATTGCGGCGGCATTGGACATGGTGGAAAGTGAAAAGTGTGAAAAGAAGTTCTAAGGTGTCAAAGAACGCCACCTAAGAACTTCTAAGTTTCACACAGAAGAACGCAAGGGCAGCGTTCTTCACGGATAGTGGGTGCCAGTGATGCTGGCACTCATCTTTTTATGTCCAGGTGCTGAATAGCATCCCTGTGTAGATACTTGTCATATACGGATTCGGATAGCTTGCATTGGGATTGGGGTAAGCGCAGATGCGCCGGTCAATGTACTCCATAGGATCTAGGGAGATGGCATTGAGCTTTCGCAAAATCTGCGAGCCAAATCCTTTGATGGCATCGGCGTCCGCAATATCATCCAGTTTCTGGTAATCAAGCGTGGCATCTTCGTTGATGCTGATGCCGTATTTTTCAAGGTTGTAGCTGTGAAGCCCCAGAAATTTGTGAAGGTCTTTTGACAGAAGCCGCGTGAGCGGTTCATCGGTCTGGTCATTGATTACACCGTTCATAAAATGGTTGTAGCCCTCGACAAACGTTTCTATATTATTGGAGAGCGACTCGGCATCGGGATAGAGTCCTATTTTGACGCTCGCGGTTTTTCCGGCGTTGACTGCCGCTGCGCGCGCCGTAATATTGTCGGCAACATTTTTTCCCGCTTCGGTATTTTCAGGATGCAGGGTCACGTGGTAGGCACCATACACATTGAAGCTATTTGAATAGGAAGATTCCTCGTTTCCATTAATGCTGTACACGGCGTTGGTCGCTTCCTTGATTGTTTTATTCAGCCCCAGATAATCAACAATGCCGTCCGTGTAGCTTGTGTTTTCATCCGTAATGGTGAAATGGCGGTTGCTCTGTATCGGAAGTCCATATGCATTTGAAGTAATTTCCAGTGCAGAGAGCCCGCGCGACTCGACGACTTTTGCCGATACGCCGATATCGGAATTGTTAATGAGACGGGCAAGCTTTTTCTGCAGATCGCCGTTCGTCTCCCCCTCGCTGACATTGAACTGGAGTTCATAGTGAAGCTTGTTTGTCAGGATATCAAAGGAGTAGCTGTCCGGAGCGAGCGCGACCGTCTGGTTCGCCTTCATGTATTTGCTGGTATTGATCTGCGGTGTCGCAAAATTTTCGACTTCAAGCACAAAATCAGACGGAACATCATCGTCTGCGTCCTCGGATTCGTATTCTACGCTGGCAAGCAGCTCGTTGTCGCTGTAAGCGGATTTCATTGAGAACAAATCATCATCGTCCCCGCTGAGCGAATCAATGGTCTGCCGCAGGTCGTTGGCGCTCTCTTTCAGGTGTATCGCATAAGCGACGGAACGCGGTGACGGCTCCGTGAGATAGAGCGGTGTAAAACGGTTTTTCCACTGAATGGCATTGTATATGTCCTTCAGTTCGGTTGCATTATGCGTCGCATGACGGAGACTGCGCTTATTCATTTTGTAATTCCAAGCACTGCTACTGCTGTCGCCGCCGCGGTAAGTGGATAAATATTGGTCATAAATTGGCAATGTAGTCAAAGAAACTGGCATACCTGTGTCCTCCCCTCTGTAATCTATACGATTATATAGCAAACGCAAATATCCACATAGGCGCTTACCATATACTTGAAAGAATAAAGGATAGTTACCATAATATATTCGAAAAACGGCTGTTTATTGCCTTATGTGAACTTGTTTTTGATGCCTGAATTGAATATAAAATTCGAAAAACTCCTTTATTTTACACAAATATACAATTTAAAGTGTGTGAATATTCTGAAAATATTATGTATATCTGTTTATTATCTTAAATTTACCATGAATTGTATGAAAAATCAAGTAGTCTTGCCAGAAAAAAATCAGGAAATACGGAAAAAATATTGACGCGGTATTTTCCGTGTGATATAGTGGATAGGCAAGATGCACATTAGGTCTTTTTTTTATGCAATTTGGTTTTGTCTGTGGAGGGACATCCTATCAGGGCAGTTCTGAATTGACAGGAAACAGCCGGTGCTATCATGCATATGATTAGGACAATATACATTAGAACGCTAGCGGAGGTGGAATTATGCGTACAAAGATTACATTGGCATGTACAGAGTGCAAACAGCGTAATTACAATACTACAAAGGAGAAAAAGACTCATCCGGACAGAATGGAAATCAAGAAGTATTGTAGATTCTGCAAGACTCATACACTGCACAAGGAAACAAAATAATCAATCGAAAGAATTAGGAGGCACACTATGGCAGATTCAGCGAAGTCGGAGGCAAAGAAGGAAAGCTTCTGGAAGGGTGTAAAAACAGAGTTTAAAAAGATTGCCTGGCCTGACAGGAAAGAGACCGTTAAGCAGTCGGTGGCGGTTCTTTGCGTTTCGGTTGTATTAGGACTCATTATTACTTTTTTGGATACGCTTATCCAGTATGGTATTAACTTCTTGACAAGTATCGGAATCTAATAGAACAGATAAAAGAGGATAACGAATATGGAAGAAAAGAAGAAGGCAGTAGCCAAAAAGCTCATTACTCCCAACATGCAGGAATGGCTGCCGGTATCACCGAAGTTGCCGGAGAGACCACAAGAGACAGAGGATGTGGAGACAGACGAAACAGTGGCAGAAACGGCATTCGATCCGGAACCGGTGGCGGAAGCTGAAGAGATTGTTGTGGAGGAGCCTGTACCTGTTCCGGAACCGGTTGAGGAGGAGCCGCACAGCAGAGTGGCGCTCAGTGACAACAAGAGCGGACTTGGCATGGGCTGGTATGTAGTCCACACTTATTCGGGATATGAGAATAAGGTAAAGGCCAATATCGAAAAGGCAATTGAAAACAGACACCTTGAGAATGAGATTCTAGAAGTCAGGGTTCCGCTGCAGGATGTCATGGAGCTGAAAAACGGAGTCGAGAAAACATCACAGAAAAAGATGTTTCCAGGCTATGTGCTCCTTCATATGGATGCGGATAACAATGATGCATGGTATGTCGTGAGAAATACAAGGGGTGTTACCGGATTTGTGGGACCGGGAAGCAAACCCGTGCCGCTCACGGAAGCAGAGCTTAAGGCGCTTGATTTCAGTATGGATACCAGCATTGAATTCGCTGAGGGTGATGTGATAAGCGTTACCGCGGGCGTATGGAAAGACACGGTCGGAACCATTCAGAAGATTGATGCGGCGAGACAGACAGCGACGATTAATGTTGAGATGTTTGGCCGTGAGACACCTGTCGAGATACATTTTAGCGACATTAAAAAGATGTGGGATTAAAATAGAGGTTGACAAGGTGATTTGGATGTAATAAAATATTTAGCGGACATATTTCCGTGTGGGAGGGTCATCCGCCCAGACTACCACAAAACAGTCTTTTATAATAGGAAAAGACTGAGAATGAATTAGGAGGTGCCTAAAATGGCAAAGAAAGTAGAAGGATATATTAAATTACAAATTCCTGCCGCAAAAGCAACACCGGCTCCACCGGTTGGACCGGCTCTTGGACAGCATGGTGTAAACATTGTTGAGTTTACAAAACAGTTTAACGCCAGAACAGCAGATCAGGAAGGCATGATTATTCCTGTCGTGATTACAGTATATGCAGACAGAAGCTTCAGCTTCATCACAAAGACTCCGCCTGCAGCAGTTTTGTTAAAGAAGGCATGCAACCTTAAGACTGCTTCTGCAGCGCCAAACAAGACAAAGGTTGCCAAGATTTCAAAGGCAAAGATTCAGGAGATTGCAGAGTTAAAGATGCCTGACTTAAATGCGGCAAGCCTTGAGGCAGCCATGAGCATGATCGCAGGTACAGCAAGATCTATGGGTATCACAGTAGAGGATTAAGCGGAGGTAAATAAGAATGAAGCATGGTAAGAAATATAATGAATCCGCGAAGTTAATTGATCGCGCGACATTTTATGAAATTGAAGATGCTGTAGCGCTGACGAAGAAGTCCGCTGCCGCAAAGTTTGATGAGACAGTTGAAGTGCATATCCGGACAGGATGTGACGGACGTCATGCGGAACAGCAGATCCGTGGCGCCGTTGTACTTCCGAACGGAACAGGTAAGACCGTCAGAGTATTGGTATTTGCCAAAGGAGATAAGATTGCTGAGGCTGAGGCAGCCGGCGCAGATTATGTTGGCGGAGACGAGCTGATTCCGAAGATTCAGAATGATGGCTGGTTAGATTTTGATGTTGTAGTAGCTACCCCTGACATGATGGGTGTTGTTGGTCGTCTTGGTAAGGTTTTGGGACCGAAAGGCTTGATGCCGAACCCTAAAGCCGGAACAGTAACAATGGATGTTACAAAGGCTATCAATGATATTAAGGCTGGTAAGATTGAGTACAGACTTGACAAGACAAACATCATTCACTGCCCGATTGGAAAGGTATCTTTCACAGAAGAGCAGTTGACACAGAATCTGAACACACTGTTGGATGCAATTGTGAAGGCGAAACCTTCAAACCTGAAGGGTCAGTATTTAAGAAGCATCACACTTTCATCTACAATGGGACCTGGCGTAAAGGTTAGTGTTGCTAAGTTCTAATCAAGATAAATAATATAGAAAAGACGGGACCTCGTTTTGGATAAAAGCGAGGTCTTTTCGCATATGTGTAAAGCGGGAGGTGAATATTTGGCAGGGAAGGGAAACAGGGACAAAAGAAAGAAAACCGGAGGAAGAAAAAGGCAAAAAAAAGGAATACGCGGACAGCTGCGGATATTTGTCATGTCTCTCTCGGCAGTGCTGATGGTGGGAGGGACTATAATGGTCGGATATGCAGCTTTTGTGGCAGCGCAGAGTGCGAAACAAATGCAGGGGAACGGTTATGAGACGATAGATTTGGACTGGCTGTTTGGGTCGCCTGACACGAACGCACAGGCAGACGGGAACCCGGCACCGGAAAATGCGGCGGACGAGGAAGCAGACGTTCAGCCGGCATCCAATGTTTCTGACGAAGTGCTCGCGGAGAACGATAGACTGTATCAGGAGGCGGTTGCAAAGGGTGAAAATGTGCGGATTGTGGAATGCGCAGACAGCGGGCGTGTCTCGCTCCTTTTTGCCGGAGATATTCTGCTGGATGATGAGTACGCAATGATGTTCCGCTACCGCAGCAGGGGGAGTGACATCCATGATACCTTTTCAGGAGGACTGCTGGAACGGATGCAGGCTGCGGATGTTTTTATGCTGAATAATGAATTTCCTTTTTCTGCAAGAGGCACCCCGACGGAAGGCAAACAATTTACTTTTCGTGCGAATCCTGCCAATGTGGAGCTGCTGGGGCAGATGGGCGTAGATGTGGTCTCGCTTGCAAACAACCATGCATATGATTATGGGGAGGAAGCGCTCCTTGACACATTCACAACGCTTGAAAATGCCGGAATTCCCTATGTGGGGGCGGGGAGGAATATTCAGGAGGCGAAAAAGCCGCTCTACCTCATTGCAAACGGCATGAAGATAGGGATTGTGAGTGCGACGCAGATTGAGAGAAATGCAGTGCCGGATACAAAAGAGGCGACATCGACAAGCGCAGGCGTGCTAAGATGCATGGATCCGTCCGCGCTTCTGGAAGTTATTGCGGAGGCAAAGGCAAGCAGTGATTTTGTCATTTTGTATATACACTGGGGGACGGAAAGTCAGGAGGGGACGGACTGGCTTCAGGACAAACAGGCTCCGATATATGCGGAGGCAGGCGTGAATCTTATCATAGGCGATCACCCGCACTGCCTGCAGAAGATTGACGTCGTGTCAGGCGTTCCGGTGGTATATAGTCTGGGAAACTACTGGTTTAACTCCAAGACACAGGATACCTGTCTTGTCGAGGTCGGAATCAATAAGGATGGAATACAGGATTTCAGGTTTGTCGCTTGCCGTCAGGAGGACTGCCGCACAAGGGAGCTGGACGGTGCGGACAAGGACGGCGTGCTTAATTACATGAGGGGACTATCGCCCAAAGTACAGATTGACAGCGACGGGCTTGTGACATTCCAAGGGGAATAAACCTTGGCAGCAATCGTTATTTCTTTTTAAAAAGGGATTGACAAGGCTATGCGGTCTGTGATATGGTATTAAAGGTTGTGAAACCATGCCGAAGACAGTAGGTGCAGATCGCGTAATGTGGTTTGCGTAAGGATACCGCCTACCGAGGAAAAGAGTTTTGTAATGATTGCTTTGACCTCTCGGCTTATGCGTTCGCATAGAGACGGGAGGTTTTTTGGTTATAAACTCCTATCGGCAGGACGTGGGGAAACCAAGTCCATAAAATCTATAAGGAGGTAAAGAAATGGCAAAGATTGAATTAAAACAGCCTATCGTTGAGGAGATTTCTGCTCTTATCAAGGATGCTGCCACAGTTGTAATTGTAAGCTACAGCGGAATCACCGTTGCACAGGATACACAGCTGCGTAGACAGCTTCGTGAGGCCGGCGTCAGCTACAAGGTTTACAAGAACACACTGATGACACGCGCCTTTAAAGGATCAGAGTTTGAAGGCCTGACAGACAGTCTTAAAGGTACAAATGCGATAGCAGTATGTAAGGATGATGCGACAGCTCCGGCAAGAATTTTAAGCAAGTTTGCTAAGGAGTGCCCGGCACTTGAGATAAAGGCAGGTGTTGTGGAAGGTGTCGTTTATGATGCAAAGGGAATGGCGTCTATCGCAAGCATCCCTTCAAGAGACGAGCTTATTTCCAAGTTCCTTGGAAGCATCCAGTCTCCGATTACAAACTTCGCACGTGTGCTTAACCAGATTGCTGAAAAGGGCGGCCCGGACGCATGCGAGCCGGCACCTAAGGCTGAGGAGTCAGCAGAGGCTCCCGCAGAGGAGACAGCAGAAGCGCCTGCAGCAGAGTAATTGTCCGGAAGAAATTAAGAAACAAACAAATTTATTTATGGAGGAAAACAATAATGGCAAAGTTAACAACAGCAGAATTTATTGAAGCGATCAAAGAGCTTACAGTATTAGAGTTAAATGATTTGGTAAAAGCTTGTGAGGAAGAGTTCGGCGTATCTGCAGCAGCAGGCGTAGTCGTTGCAGCAGCAGAAGGTGCAGGCGCAGCGGTTGAGGAGAAGGATGAGTTCGATGTAGAGCTTACAGAGGTAGGCCCGAACAAGGTTAAGGTTATCAAGGTTGTCCGTGAGGCAACAGGTCTTGGCCTGAAGGAAGCTAAGGACTTAGTTGATAACGCTCCTAAGGTACTTAAGGAAGCAGCAGCTAAGGCTGAGGCTGAAGAAATTAAGACAAAACTTGAAGCTGAAGGTGCAAAGGTTACTCTTAAGTAATTTAGACCGGATGATTATGATAGGTCGGGATATATTCCCGGCCTTTTCGCTTTTCCTGTTTTGTTGTTCAGATGTCTAGAGCAGGTTTGAAAATGATGTGTCAAAACGGAAAAAAGCAGAGAATAAAAAATTTTCATTGACTTTAAATTCGACTTGTGATAGTATGTAGGGTGCACTATTATGAAAAATTGTGCCCGCATGGAACGGCCTTGGAAGTGGCGGTTACCCTGCAAACAGGGCTCAATGAATTATAGATGTATATAAATAAGAACGGGGTGAAATGTCATGGAAAAAAACAGAATACGTCCAGTGGTCTCCGGTAAGACGATGCGTATGAGCTATCAGAGACAAGAAGAGGTTCTGAATATGCCGAATCTTATCGAAGTTCAGAAAGATTCCTACAAATGGTTTCTGGAAGAAGGCTTTCGTGAAGCATTAGCGGATATCTCTCCAATTACTGACTACAGCGGGCGATTAAGTCTGGAATTTGTAGATTACGTTTTAGCGGAGGACGAAATCAAGCATACAATCGAGGAGTGTAAGGAAAGAGACTTAACATACGAAGCTCCTGTAAAGATTAAAGTTCGTCTTCACAACAAAGAGAAAGAAGAAATCACAGAACATGAGATTTTTATGGGTAATTTCCCTCTGATGACAGAAACAGGTACCTTTGTTATCAATGGTGCTGAGCGAGTAATTGTCAGCCAGCTGGTACGTTCCCCTGGTATCTACTATGGCATTGCCCACGACAAGATTGGTAAGAGATTGTTTTCTTGTACCGTTATCCCGAATCGTGGTGCATGGCTTGAGTATGAGACTGATTCCAATGACGTTTTCTACGTTCGCGTAGATAGAACAAGAAAAGTACCGATTACGGTGCTTATTCGTGCATTAGGCGTAGGTACGAATGAAGAAATCCTTGAACTGTTTGGCGATGAACCGAAAATTCACGCCAGCTTTACAAAGGACACCTCCGAGAACTATCAGGAAGGTTTGAAGGAATTGTACAGCAAAATCCGTCCTGGTGAACCGTTTAGCTTAGACAGCGCAGAGAACCTCGTGACAGCAATGTTTTTCGACCCGAGAAGATATGACCTTGCAAAGGTGGGAAGATACAAGTTCAACAAGAAACTTTTCTTGAAGAACAGAATCAGGAACCAGATTCTTGCGGAGGATGTGGTTGACCCGTTCAGCGGTGAGATTCTCGGACAGAAGGGTGAAAAAGTCACGGCAGAGATGGCGGATGCGATTCAGAATGCGGCGGTTCCGTTTGTGTGGATTCAGACAGAGGAGAGACTTGTGAAGGTACTCTCCAACATGATGGTTGACATAACGAATTTCGTTGACTGCGAACCGAAAAGTCTTGGCATTACGGAACATGTCTATTTTCCTGTTCTGCGCCAGATTCTTGAGGAGTATTCGGAGAATCCGGAGGAGCTGGCAGATGCGATTACCAGAAATGTACATGAGCTGATTCCCAAACATATTACAAAAGAGGACATTCTTGCTTCCATAAATTATAATATGCACCTTGAGTACGGGCTTGGAAACAGCGACGATATTGACCACTTAGGAAACAGACGTATCAGGGCTGTCGGCGAACTGCTGCAGAACCAGTACCGCATCGGTCTCTCGAGAATGGAGCGTGTGGTGCGCGAGCGAATGACAACGCATGACACGGATGATGTGTCTCCGCAGGCGCTTATCAATATTAAACCTGTACAGGCTGCCATCAAAGAGTTCTTTGGTTCCTCCCAGCTGTCCCAGTTTATGGATCAGAACAATCCGCTTGGCGAGCTGACACACAAGAGACGTCTTTCCGCGTTGGGACCTGGTGGTCTTTCCAGAGACCGTGCCGGATTTGAGGTTCGAGATGTACATTATTCGCACTATGGCAGAATGTGCCCGATCGAGACGCCTGAAGGACCAAACATTGGACTGATTAACTCCCTTGCATCCTATGCAAGGATTAACGAATATGGATTTATCGAGGCTCCTTATCGAAAGATAGACAAGACAGACCCGAAGAATCCGCGTGTCACGAACGAGGTTGTCTACATGACGGCAGACGAGGAGGACAATTACCACGTAGCGCAGGCGAATGAGCAGCTTGACGAGAGCGGCTATTTTGTGCGTAATTCCGTATCAGGCCGTTACCTTGACGAGACACAGGAATATCCCAAGGCGATGTTTGACTATATGGATGTGTCGCCTAAGATGGTATTTTCCGTTGCGACGGCATTGATTCCCTTTTTGCAGAATGATGATGCCAACCGTGCCCTGATGGGATCCAACATGCAGCGTCAGGCAGTACCGCTTTTGTTCACGGAAGCGCCCGTGGTCGGTACCGGTATAGAGGTGAAGGCCGCTGTCGACTCCGGTGTGTGCGTGGTGGCGAAGAAGCCCGGTACAATCACCTATGTATCGTCGAAACTTATCCGCATGACTTATGATGACGGCGAAAAGGCGGAATTCAGACTGCATAAGTTTGAGCGAAGCAACCAGTCAAACTGTTATAACCAGAAGCCTATTGTATTTAAGGGCGACCATGTGGAAGCGGGGCAGGTTATTGCGGACGGCGCTTCCACAAGCGGCGGTGAGCTTGGTCTCGGAAAGAATCCGCTGATCGGCTTTATGACATGGGAAGGCTATAATTATGAGGATGCCGTTCTTCTGAGTGAACGGCTTGTGATGGAGGACGTCTATACGTCTATCCATATAGAAGAATATGAGACGGATGCGCGCGACACAAAGCTTGGCCCCGAGGAAATCACAAGGGATGTGCCCGGTGTCGGCGATGATGCGCTCAAGGATTTGGATGACAGGGGTATTATCCGAATTGGCGCCGAGGTGCGCGCCGGAGATATTCTGGTAGGTAAAGTTACGCCGAAGGGCGAGACCGAACTGACTGCGGAGGAGCGGCTTTTAAGGGCGATTTTTGGAGAAAAGGCAAGAGAGGTGCGTGATACATCCCTCAAAGTACCCCACGGTGAGTACGGGGTTGTTGTAGATGCGAAAGTGTTCTCCCGGGCAAACGGAGACACGGAGCTTGCGCCCGGCGTCAACCAGACAGTACGTATTTATATTGCGCAGAAGAGAAAGATTTCTGTCGGTGATAAAATGGCCGGACGTCATGGTAACAAGGGTGTTGTTTCCCGCGTGCTTCCTGTGGAAGATATGCCGTACCTGCCAAACGGACGTCCGCTGGATATCGTATTAAACCCGCTGGGCGTGCCTTCGCGTATGAATATCGGACAGGTGCTTGAGATTCATCTTTCTCTTGCGGCAAAGGCGCTTGGATTTAACGTGTCAACACCTGTATTCGACGGTGCGAACGAGGCGGATATCATGGATACGCTTGACCTTGCGAATGACTATGTGAATCTCGAATGGGAAGAATTCGAGGCAAAACATAAAGAAGAACTGCTTCCGCAGGTTATGGAATACCTTTCAGAGAACAGGGAACACAGAAATCTGTGGAAAGGCGTGCCGATTTCCAGAGACGGAAAGGTAAGGCTCCGTGACGGAAGAACGGGTGAGTATTTTGACAGTCCTGTAACAATCGGACACATGCATTACCTGAAACTCCATCATCTGGTAGACGACAAGATTCATGCCCGTTCAACGGGACCGTATGGCATGGTTACCCAGCAGCCGCTCGGCGGTAAAGCACAGTTCGGCGGCCAGCGTTTTGGGGAAATGGAAGTTTGGGCGTTGGAGGCTTACGGTGCGTCGCACACACTGCAGGAAATTTTGACGGTAAAATCGGACGACGTTGTCGGACGAGTTAAGACATATGAAGCAATTATCAAAGGTGAAAACATTCCGGAGCCGGGTATTCCGGAGTCGTTCAAGGTACTGCTCAAGGAGCTTCAGTCACTTGGTCTTGATGTAAAAGTATATGATGAAGACCAGAATGAAGTTGAGCTTAAGGAGTCGGTTGACTATACGGATACGGATTTCCGTGTTGAGATGGAAGGCGACCGCAAGTATGATAATACGGAAAATCTCGAGGGTTACCAGCAGAAAGAATTTGATGCGGAGAGCGGAGATTTAGTTGACGCCGAGGATGATTTTGAGGAAGATGATTTTTCTGATGATGACTTTGATGGTGATGATGACGACAGCTTTGATGATGATTTTGAATAATAAAATCTGGAAGGAGTGCCAAAATGTCTGAAATTAAAAATGAACAGAGCCAGTCAATCTCTTTTGACGCAATCAAAATAGGTCTGGCTTCTCCTGAAAAAATCAGGGAATGGTCAAAAGGCGAGGTAACAAAACCGGAAACCATCAACTACAGGACGTTAAAGCCTGAGCGGGATGGTCTGTACTGTGAAAAGATTTTCGGACCCAGCAAGGATTGGGAGTGCCATTGCGGTAAATATAAGAAAATACGTTATAAAGGTGTCATCTGCGACCGCTGCGGCGTCGAAGTGACAAAGTCGAGTGTGCGCAGGGAGCGTATGGGACATATTGAGCTTGCGGCTCCTGTGTCACATATCTGGTATTTTAAAGGAATTCCAAGCCGTATGGGTCTGATTCTTGACTTGACACCGAGAGTGCTTGAAAAGGTGTTGTACTTTGCATCCTACATTGTACTGGATCCGAAAGAAACAGATTTGGATTACAAACAGGTTCTTTCCGAGAAGGAATATCAGGACAATGTGGAGAAATGGGGAAAAAATACATTTCGCGTTGGTATGGGTGCCGAGGCGATCAAAGAACTTCTTGAGGCGATTGACCTTGAGAAAGACTGCGAAGAACTTTCGACAGAGCTGAAGAATGAGAGCACCAAGGGACAGAAAAGGGCAAAGATTGTTAAACGGCTGGAAGTTGTAGAGTCATTCCGTGCGTCTGGCAACAGGCCGGAGTGGATGATAATGGATGCAATTCCTGTTCTTCCGCCTGATTTAAGACCGATGGTTCAGCTCGACGGCGGCAGATTTGCGACGTCTGACCTGAATGATCTGTACCGCAGAATTATCAATCGCAATAACCGTCTCAAGAGACTGCTTGAGCTGGGGGCACCGGATATTATTGTCCGCAATGAAAAGCGTATGCTTCAGGAGGCTGTCGATGCGCTGATAGACAACGGAAGACGTGGACGGCCTGTCACGGGGCCCGGAAACAGGGCACTGAAATCGCTGTCTGATATGTTAAAGGGTAAGGGCGGCCGTTTCCGCCAGAACCTGCTTGGTAAGCGCGTGGACTACTCAGGACGTTCGGTTATCGTCGTGGGTCCGGAATTAAAGATTTACCAGTGCGGTCTGCCGAAGGAGATGGCGATTGAGCTTTTCAAGCCTTTCGTTATGAAGGAGCTTGTTTCCAGACAGATTTCACAGAATATTAAACATGCGAAGAAGCTTGTGGAAAAGCTTGACCAGTCTGTGTGGGATGTGCTTGAGGAGGTTATCAAGGAGCACCCTGTTATGCTTAACCGAGCACCGACACTGCACCGTCTCGGTATTCAGGCGTTTGAGCCAATCCTTGTGGAAGGTAAGGCGATCAAGCTTCATCCGCTGGTATGTACGGCATTTAACGCGGACTTTGACGGAGATCAGATGGCGGTACACCTTCCGCTGTCCGTAGAGGCGCAGGCGGAGTGCAGATTCCTGCTTCTTTCACCGAATAACCTGCTGAAGCCTTCGGACGGAGGTCCGGTTGCGGTTCCTTCACAGGATATGGTTCTTGGTATCTACTATCTGACACAGGAGAGACCGGGGGCGCTTGGCGAAGGAAAATGTTTTAAGAATATCAACGAGGCAATCCTTGCTTATGAAAATAAGGCATGCACGCTTCACTCGAGGATAAAGGTGCGGGTGACGAAGGCAATGCCTGACGGTGAGGTTGTTTCCGGTACGGTGGAGTCGACACTTGGACGTTTTATCTTTAATGAGATTCTTCCGCAGGATTTGGAGTTTGTGGACAGGAGCAAGCCGGAGAACTGGCTTCTTCCGGAGGTTGATTTCCATGTTGGAAAGAAAGGCCTGAAGCAGATTCTGGAAAAGGTTATCAATATCCATGGTGCCACAAAGACAGCGGAGGTGCTTGACAGCATCAAGGCGATGGGATATAAATATTCGACGCGCGCAGCCATGACCGTTTCGATTTCGGATATGACTGTGCCCGCAGAAAAGGCGCAGATGCTGGAGGAGGCACAGAAGACGGTTGACCGTATCACAATGAACTTCCGGCGCGGACTGATGACAGACGAGGAGCGCTATAAGGCGGTTGTAGAGACTTGGAAAGAAACGGATGACGCGCTTACAGATAAACTTATCGGCGGTCTTGACAAGTATAATAATATCTTTATGATGGCAGACTCCGGTGCCCGTGGTTCCAACCAGCAGATTAAGCAGCTTGCGGGTATGCGTGGACTGATGGCGGATACGACGGGACGTACAATTGAGCTGCCGATCAAGTCAAACTTTCGTGAGGGACTTGACGTATTGGAGTATTTCATGTCGGCACACGGCGCACGAAAAGGTATGTCCGATACCGCGCTTCGTACAGCGGACTCCGGTTACCTGACACGCCGAATGGTTGATGTCTGTCAGGAGCTGATTATCCGCGAAGTGGACTGCTGTGAGGGCAGGGACGTGATTCCGGGAATGGAAGTTGCCGCATTTATGGACGGCAAGGAGACCATAGAAGGATTAAAAGACCGAATTACGGGCAGATACTCCTGTGAGGATATCAAAGATAGGGACGGAAATGTCCTTGTGAAGAAGAACCACATGATTACACCGAGCAGGGCGTCAAAGATTCTCAGCAAGGGAGTCAATGAAAAAGGCGAGCCGGTTGAGAAAGTGAAGATTCGAAATATACTTTGCTGTAAGTCTCATATAGGTATTTGTGCGAAATGCTATGGCGCCAATATGGCGACTGGCGAGGCGGTTCAGATTGGTGAGGCAGTTGGTATTATAGCGGCACAGTCTATCGGTGAGCCGGGTACACAGCTTACAATGAGAACGTTCCACAGCGGCGGCGTTGCCGGCGACGATATCACGCAGGGTCTTCCCCGTGTCGAGGAGCTTTTCGAGGCGAGAAAGCCCAAGGGACTTGCAATTATCGCTGAGTTTGGCGGTACGGCAACAATTAAGGATACCAAGAAGAAACGTGAAATCATTGTTTCCGACGGTGTGAATGAGAAGACATACCTGATTCCGTATGGTTCACGTATCAAGATTGCGGACGGCGCGGAACTTGAGGCAGGAGATGAGCTGACAGAGGGTAGTATCAATCCGCATGATCTGTTGGAAATTAAGAAGATTGATGCGGTTCAGAATTATCTTCTCCGCGAGGTTCAGAGAGTGTACCGTTTACAGGGTGTTGATATCGCGGATAAGCATATCGAGGTTATTGTACGCCAGATGCTGAAGAAGAAACGCATTGAGACAAGCGGTGATACGGAGTTCCTGCCAGGTACCCTTGTGGATGGCATTGAACTTGAGGATATCAATGAACAGCTGCTTGCAGAGGGAAAACAGCCGGCAGAATACAAGGATGTAATCCTTGGTATTACAAAGGCGGCACTTGCCACAAGCTCATTCCTTTCTGCGGCTTCATTCCAGGAGACGACAAAGGTTCTTACCGAGGCAGCGATTAAGGGCAAGATTGACCCGCTGATTGGTCTGAAGGAAAATGTCATTATCGGTAAGCTGATTCCTGCAGGTACAGGGTTGAGACGTTACAGGAATGTAAAACTCAATACAGATATAGAGCTTGAATCCACACTTGACTTTGAAGAAGAACTTGACTTTGAAACGGAAGATGAAGTGGAGGAAATCAATATTCCGGATGAACCGGAGATGGAGGCTGTAGGTGAACCGGCAGTCTTAACGGAATAAAAGGATGAATTTATGAAAAATGGTCTGCTTTCATTATGGCAGACCATTTTTGACTGGGTTGGCTGACTGCATTTTTGCACGGAACTGTTAATAAATAACTTGTTCATTTAGACAAGTTATTTATCAACAGTTCCATAATATCGGAGCGGAATGAACGGGAATTCGATACTGTTCAGACGTCCACCAAAGTAGCGGGAATCATGCGCCAAAATGCTTGCCTTTTAGCATTTTGTGTACAAAATCTGATATAATTCACACCACAATAGCTTGTATGCCGATAAAAGCTGGCGCGGGTGTAATTGTAGCGGAATTCGATACTGTTCAGACGTCCACCAAAGTAGCGGGAATCATGCGCCAAAATGCTTGTCTTCTGATATAATTCACACCACAATAGCTAGTATACCGATAAAAGCTATTGTGGTGTGAATTGTAACCGGAAATTCCACGTGTACATAAAAAAATACTGAAAAAGTAATTGACATTCGGTTTTTATATAAGTATAATAATCTAGCATGCGTGTAAAAATACGGCATGTATCGTGCCTAATTGTTTTGGCATTTAGTTAAAAATACAGGAGGTGAAAAGGAATGCCAACATTTAACCAATTAGTAAGAAAAGGACGTCAGGAAACAGTTAAGAAGTCTACTGCACCGGCACTTCAGAGAGGATACAACTCTTTGAGAAAGAAAGCGACAAATACATCTGCTCCTCAGAAGAGAGGCGTTTGTACAGCAGTTAAGACTGCAACACCTAAGAAGCCTAACTCAGCTCTTAGAAAGATTGCCAGAGTTCGTCTTTCAAACGGTATGGAAGTTACAAGCTACATTCCGGGTGAAGGCCACAACTTACAGGAGCATAGTGTTGTTCTTATCAGAGGCGGACGTGTTAAGGACTTGCCTGGTACAAGATACCATATTATCAGAGGTACACTTGATACAGCAGGAGTTGCTAACAGAAAGCAGGCTCGCTCTAAGTATGGAGCTAAGAGACCGAAAGCAGGCAAGTAATCATTTGCCATGTACCACAAAAAACTAATTAGTGTTGGGATTCTGATTTAATGCCTTATTAAAATAGAAAACCGCGCGAACACAAAGTTTTATTAATGTGAGTACCGTTGATTTAATCAAGTAGTGGACAATCCACTACAAAAGTGGATAACACTATTAATAATTAAGGAGGGAAGAACCGTGCCACGTAAAGGACATATTCAAAAAAGAGATGTTTTAGCAGATCCTATTTACGGTAACAAGGTGGTTACGAAGCTTATCAACAACGTTATGTTGGATGGTAAGAAGGGTGTAGCCCAGAAAATCGTATACGGAGCATTTGCCAGAGTAGAAGAAAAAGGACAGAAGCCTGCATTGGATATATTTGAGGAGGCAATGAACAACATTATGCCGATGCTCGAATGTAAGGCGAGACGTATCGGTGGTGCCACATATCAGGTACCTCTTGAGGTAAAACCGGAGCGCCGCCAGACATTAGGTCTTCGTTGGTTGGTTTTATTCGCACGCAAGAGAGGCGAGAAGACCATGGAAGAAAGACTTGCGAATGAGATTCTTGATGCATCCAACAATACAGGCGCCGCAGTAAAAAGAAAAGAAGATATGCACAAGATGGCAGAGGCAAACAAGGCTTTTGCACATTATCGTTTCTAATTATTTAAGGAGGAAGAACTTTGGCTGGAAGAGAATATCCTTTAGAGAGAACCAGAAACATTGGTATTATGGCTCATATTGATGCCGGTAAGACAACTCTTACAGAGCGTATCTTATACTATACCGGTGTTAACTATAAGATTGGTGATACACATGAAGGTACTGCGACCATGGACTGGATGGAGCAGGAGCAGGAAAGAGGTATCACGATTACATCAGCCGCAACAACATGCCACTGGACACATCAGGAGAACGCGAAGATTCAGGATGGTGCCCTGGAGCACCGTATCAATATCATTGATACGCCGGGTCACGTTGACTTCACTGTCGAGGTGGAACGTTCCCTTCGTGTACTGGATGGTGCCGTAGGTGTTTTCTGTGCAAAGGGTGGTGTTGAGCCGCAGTCAGAAAACGTATGGCGTCAGGCTGATACGTACAATGTACCTAGAATGGCATTCATCAACAAGATGGATATTCTGGGCGCAAACTTCTACGGAGCTGTAGAGCAGATTCGTACCAGATTAGGAAAAAATGCGATTATTCTTCAGCTGCCGATTGGTAAAGAAGATGATTTCAGGGGCATCATTGACCTGATGGAAATGAAAGCCTATTTTTACAATGACGATAAGGGTGATGACATCACAATCGGAGATATCCCGGAAGATATGGCGGATGATGCAGAACTTTACCATGGAGAAATGGTCGAGAAAATCTGCGAGCTGGATGACGATCTGACGATGATGTATCTTGAGGGTGAGGAGCCTTCGACAGAACAGCTTAAGGCTACACTCAGAAAGGGAACCTGCGAATGTACGGCAGTTCCTGTCTGCTGCGGTTCCGCGTACAGAAATAAGGGCGTGCAGAAGCTTCTTGATGCAATTTTGGATTATATGCCGGCGCCCACAGATATCGCCGCAATTAAGGGAACTGACTTGGAAGGCAATGAGATTGAGAGACACTCGTCAGATGACGAGCCGTTCTCGGCACTTGCATTCAAGATTATGGCAGATCCGTTTGTTGGTAAACTTGCATTCTTCAGGGTTTATTCCGGTACGATGAATTCCGGTTCATACGTATTGAATGCGACAAAGGACAAGAAAGAACGTGTCGGTCGTATTCTTCAGATGCATGCAAACAAGAGACAGGAGCTGGACAAGGTTTACTCCGGTGATATTGCTGCGGCAGTCGGATTCAAGTTTACGACAACAGGTGATACAATCTGTGACGAACAGCATCCTGTAATTCTTGAGTCCATGGAATTCCCTGAGCCGGTTATCGAGCTCGCGATTGAGCCGAAGACGAAAGCAGGACAGGGTAAAATGGGTGAGGCGCTTGCAAAGCTGGCAGAGGAAGATCCTACGTTCCGCGCTCACACAAATCAGGAGACAGGTCAGACAATTATCGCAGGTATGGGTGAGCTTCATCTTGAAATTATTGTTGACAGACTTCTCCGTGAGTTTAAGGTAGAGGCAAACGTTGGTGCACCTCAGGTTGCATACAAGGAAGCAATCACAAAAGAGGTCGAAGTTGATTCTAAGTACGCGAAGCAGTCAGGCGGACGTGGACAGTACGGTCACTGTAAGGTTCGGTTTTCTCCGATGGATGCAAACGGTGAGGAGCTGTTCAAGTTTGAATCATCTGTTGTCGGCGGTGCGATTCCGAAGGAATACATTCCGGCAGTCGGCGAAGGTATTGAGGAAGCAACGAAGGCAGGTATCCTTGGCGGATTCCCTGTAGTCGGTGTGTACGCCAATGTATATGACGGTTCATACCATGAAGTCGATTCCTCTGAAATGGCGTTCCACATTGCTGGTTCACTTGCATTTAAGGAAGCTATGCAGAAGGCAGCACCGGTACTTCTCGAGCCGATTATGAAGGTCGAGGTAACAATGCCTGAGGAATATATGGGTGACGTTATTGGTGATATCAATTCACGCCGCGGACGTATCGAAGGTATGGACGACCTTGGCGGTGGAAAGATCGTCAGAGGTTATGTTCCCCTTGCTGAAATGTTTGGCTATTCTACGGATTTGCGTTCCAAGACACAGGGACGTGGAAACTATTCAATGTTCTTTGAGAAATATGAACAGGTTCCGAAACAGGTACAGGAAAAGGTACTTGCCGCAAAAGCAAAATAATAGCTGCCACACAGATTAAGATGTCATGGCAATAATTAATTGGCTTTTATGCAAATAATGCTTGAAAATTCCAACTGTTTTTACTATAATGAAAACAGTTGGGTTAAGTTTTATGAAAAATGAAACTGATATAATTAATAATATGTTTTTTAAGGAGGACTTTTAAAATGGCAAAGGCTAAATTTGAAAGAAGTAAACCCCATTGTAACATTGGTACGATTGGACACGTTGACCATGGTAAGACAACTTTAACAGCTGCTATTACTAAGGTATTGGCAGAGAGAGTTGCTGGTAACGTAGCTACAGATTTCGAGAATATTGATAAGGCTCCGGAAGAGAGAGAGCGTGGTATCACAATCAATACAGCTCACGTTGAGTATGAGACAGACAAGAGACATTATGCACACGTTGACTGTCCGGGACATGCTGACTATGTAAAGAACATGATTACTGGTGCTGCACAGATGGACGGCGCTATCCTTGTTGTTGCTGCAACAGATGGTGTTATGGCGCAGACAAAGGAGCACATCCTTCTTTCTCGTCAGGTAGGTGTACCTAAGATTGTTGTATTCATGAACAAGTGCGATATGGTTGATGATCCTGAGTTACTTGAACTGGTAGAGATGGAAATTACAGAGCAGCTTGAAGAGTATGAGTTCACAGACTGCCCGATTATCAAGGGTTCTGCTTTGAAGGCTCTTGAAGATCCCAGCAGCGAGTGGGGCGATAAGATCATCGAGCTTATGACCACAGTTGACGAGCATATTCCTGATCCTGTACGTGAGACAGATAAGCCGTTCCTTATGCCTATCGAGGATATCTTCACAATCACAGGCCGTGGTACTGTTGCAACAGGTAGAGTTGAGCGTGGTACACTCCACATCAATGAGGAAGTTGAAATCGTAGGTATCAGCGAGGAGACAAAGAAGACTGTATGTACAGGTATCGAGATGTTCCGTAAGCTTCTTGATGAGGCTCAGGCTGGTGATAACATCGGTGCGCTTCTCCGTGGTGTTCAGAGAACTGAAATCCAGAGAGGACAGGTTCTTTCTAAACCGGGTACTGTTACATGCCACAAGAAATTTACAGCTCAGGTATACGTACTGACAAAGGATGAAGGTGGACGTCATACACCGTTCTTCAATAACTACAGACCTCAGTTTTACTTCAGAACAACTGACGTAACAGGTGTTTGCGAGCTTCCTGCAGGTACAGAAATGTGTATGCCTGGCGATAACGTAGAGATGACAATCGAACTGATTCATCCAATCGCTATGGAGCAGGGACTTACGTTTGCTATCCGTGAGGGTGGACGTACAGTAGGTTCAGGTCGTGTGGCTACTATCATTGAGTAATTATAATTTATTCAGTAAATTCAAGGCTTTCGGGGATTTCTCCGAAAGCCTTTTTAAATAAATAACCACTTTAGAGAACTAAAGTGGCTACAAAATGGCTACGATATTTTATTCTTGTGTTATTTTCCTACTTTATATCCTTCAAATCAGCGGCTCTTTCGGGAGAGGTATGATTTTTTTTCAACATTTTTGCATATTCAAACAGATCACGTCTGGTTATATCGTCCAGTACATATAAGTCAGCAATTAACTCATCTACCATAGGCAGTTCTGTGTAATCAAATTTTTTCAATATGCGGGCGGTACGATCCGATATATAGGCGTTCTTATGGCTGTTAATATTCCACTTTTCATTGTCTGAGGGAAGTGTAGGTAAGGTTTCGATGTCATCATAAGGGTTATCCTTGCAGATGGAACTGATGGGGATATCCAATATATTAGAAATTCTAAGCGCAGTGTCAAAGCGGATAGCGGTGTCCCTTTGGATAATCGAATAAAGCGTTGTGGGAGCGATTTTCGCTTTTAGCGCAAGTTCCTTTACTGTCATGCCTTTGTTGTCTAAAATATCTTTTAGATTTTGACCGTAACCCATAAATATGTATTCCTTTCTGCTCAAATTTTTTATTTCATTCTCATAAATATAAACATTCCCTACATTATCTATATTTTCTTATAATAATCGAACGCATTTCTTCCGTCTTTTTAAATAAGTCATATGTCCTATATTCGTCATAATGCAATTTTTTAGCAACTTTTTGAAATGCTTTCTCCCGCTCATAATCATTTTCGATATAGATATAATCTAAGTAACACTGATGGCACCAATAATTTCTTATTTCCCTGATTTCATCTATCGTGTTGTATTCTTCTTCAGAAAATTCAGGCATATCATCACTATTGTCGAGTTCTTCAAGGTCTCTCGCTATCTTACCCAAGTTCATCTTTTCAACGGATTTTAAATTATTGTTAAAATTTCCTTTGCACATTGCGGCATATATTATCTTCAAATTATTTTCTATACATTGAACTTGTTGAATTAGTTCGCTGTGTATAAGCTTAAATTGATCTCTATCCATTAATTCATCCATTTCCTTATGCTATTTTCCTCATACAGTATACTGATTGCCACGTTAGTGACAAAAATAGAAAAGTTATCTTGTATATTATAACACCGCACAACATATTATGCAATTCGTAAATATCAAAAAATAATTTTAAAATAGTATTGACAAAATACGCAATGAGTAATAATATAAGATTAATCTAAATACGAAATGCGTAATTAGAGAAAATATAATGCGAAAGGAGAATTGGCATGGCAAAGACAAACTACATGATGACTGTTGATGATGTCGCTCAGGAATTGGGTGTGTCAAAGCAGAAAGGGTATCGCATTATCCGTCAGCTTAATGAAGAATTGGCGGCTGCCGGATATATGACGGTACAGGCGAAAGTGCCACGTACATATTGGAGTGAAAGATTTTACTTCGGAAAAAGAAATATCGTATAAAGAAGGGAGTGATTGAAGAATGGCAGTATCCAAAGATACGGAAAAAGGCACATGGACTTCACAGATATGGGTGGAGGACTGGCAGGGTAAGAAAAAGCATAAAAAGAAGCGTGGATTTGCGAGTAAAAAAGAAGCCCTAGAATGGGAGCGCAATACGTTGTTAGCTTCAAAAACAGATATGAATATGAAACTAACGGATTTCGTAGAGGTATATTTCAGGGATAAAGATGGCGAGTTGAAACAGCGTACAATTCGGAATAAACGGTACATGATTGAACATCACATTATTCCGTTGCTGGGTAATAAGGCTATGGATGGCATTACACCATCAGATATTATCCAGTGGCAGAACGAGATACGATCCAAAGGATTTAAGGAAACTTATCAGCGTATGCTTCAAAATCAGATGACGGCATTATTTACCCACGCAACAAAGATTTATAACTTAAAAGATAATCCCTGCACGAAAGTAAAACGCATGGGCAGGGCAGATGCCGATAAAAAGCAGTTACAATTTTGGACATTAGATGAATTTAATTGTTTTATCGAGACTTTTGATTTGGGGAATAAATATCACGTTTTGTTTGATCTGCTGTTTTACAGTGGCTGCAGGATTGGTGAAGCCCTAGCGCTCACTGCATCGGACATTGACACTGTAAACAGGAGAATATCTATTACTAAGACATATTTCCGGCACAAGGGAAAAGACGAGATTACGGAACCTAAAACAAGGGAATCTGTGCGGACGGTAATCATTCCTGAATTTTTGGCGGAAGAACTGAAAGCATATATGGCATCTATGTATAAGCTGCCCGCAGATGAAAGGATTTTTGCAGTCGTGCCGGAGGCAGTACAGCATGTGATGAAACGCCATACAGATAAAGCGGGAGTCAAATATATCCGTGTCCACGATCTCAGACATTCAAGCTGCGCCTACCTCATACATCTTGGGGTTCAGCCTATGATTATTAAAGAACGTCTTGGACATAAAGATATTCGGATTACATTGAATACCTACGGACATTTATATCCGTCAGAGCAGGAAAAGGTGGCGGATATGCTGGACAAGATGGCAGGAATAAAAGAAAATGCCCCTGCTGGTAACAAGGGCATTTCGGAGTAAGCAAAGCAGAGCCTTACTATACTCAGATTGCAAATTCAGTATAACAAAGGCTCTCTTTGAAGTAAATATCAAATTGCGAAAAGAGGGAAAGGATGGGATATAAAAAGACATTTCGGTATTCAACGGGAAATCCCATTGTGGATGAAGTTGGAACCATGAATTTTACAGGAAATGTAATTCCTATGGTGTGGTTTAAGACAATCAGATATCCGAATGGTGCGCCGCATAATAATGCAATTCATATTTTAGCAGACATCGTATATTGGTATCGACCAAAAGAAGAGCGGGATGAGGAAAGCGGACAGTTAATCGGCATGAAAAAGAAATTCCGTGATGATTACTTACAGCGCAGCTATGACCAAATGGCAGACACTTTCGGATTGTCAAAGAAGCAGGCAACAGAGGCGGTAAAAGCTCTTGAGAAAATGGGAATTATCAAACGTATCTTCAAGACAATCCAAGTAAGGGGACAGGTTTTGAATAATGTGCTGTTTATTGAGTTAATTCCCCAAAGGCTGTATGAAGTAACATTTCCGGAAGAGATTGAGGAAAATACACTCTCCTCGCCAAAGGAGATACCTCTATCCGTAGAAGGAGAGAGGGGCATCCCTGAAAAGAGGGAGGGTACGACTTCAAAGGCGACAGGTCTCTCCCTGAAAGGGGAGACAAATACAAAGAATATCATAGAGATTACTAATAAAGATTATCTATCCATCAATCAGGGAGAAACAGATATGGATCAGATGGATGCGATAGAGATTTATACGCAGATTGTGAAAGAAAATATAGATTATGAGATTCTGAAAGCGGATATGAAATATCAGTATGAATTGTTGGACGAGCTGGTAGAAATCATCGTAGATGTAGTGGCAGTCCAAAGAAAAAGTATCCGTATCGGTGGTGCAGATTATCCATATGAGTTAGTCAAAGGGAAATTTCTAAAGCTCAATTCAGGGCATATCCGTTATGTCTTAGACAGCATGGAAAAGACTACCACTCATATAGTGAATATCAAGGCGTATCTGCTGACAGCGCTTTATAATGCGCCAAACACAATCAGTAATTATTACAGTGCGGAAGTAAATTATTATGAATATGGGAATGGCAGAAATGAAGTATAGCCAGCGATACCGTATTTTGACTGGAAATATCACAAAGACTGGAGGAATGGATTATGCAGGAATTATATTATAACGGGAAATTGATTTTAGGCGTGGATCATGGAT
>CAJTTO010000011.1 GCA_910579275.1 uncultured Lachnospiraceae bacterium | reverse complement strand
CGGAAATTTCTGAAGCCTTATAAAACAAGGGGTTCGAGTTTCCGAGAGCACACTTTTACTTAGGGAGGGGCATATTATGCTGATTAAAATTCTTTTACTGCTTCTATTCTTTGGATGTATGATTGCAGTCGGGCTGTATGCGCGCAAAAGTGCAAACAGCATGACGGATTTCGTGCTTGGCGGGCGCAGTGTCGGGCCATGGCTTTCGGCTTTTGCATACGGCACATCTTACTTTTCTGCTGTTGTGTTTGTGGGATACGCGGGACAATTTGGTTGGAAGTACGGTCTTGCTTCCACCTGGATTGGTCTGGGAAATGCAGTGATTGGTTCTCTGCTTGCATGGGTTGCCATGGGCAGGCGCACAAGAGTCATGACGCACCATCTCGAGGTGGCGACAATGCCGGACTTTTTCGGGCGGCGTTATGACAGTAATGTCATAAAAATTGTCGCTTCAGCGATTGCGTTTGTGTTTATGATTCCGTACACGGCTTCTGTCTATAACGGACTTTCGCGGCTGTTTGGCATGGCGTTTGACATCCCCTATACGGTGTGCGTAATCACGATGGCAGTTCTTACCGGCGTGTATGTTATCCTTGGCGGATACATGGCGACTGCCATCAACGATTTTATCCAAGGCATCATTATGTTGTTTGGCATTGTGGCAGTTATCGGCGCTGTGCTTTCCGGTCAGAGCGGGTTTATCGAGGCCGTCAGAAAACTTTCAGAGCTTCCGTCTGATGTTCCCGTCACAATGGGGCAGCAGGGTGCTTTCGCGTCATTTTTCGGGACGGATCCGCTGAATCTGCTGGGGGTAATTATCCTGACATCGCTGGGTACATGGGGACTTCCGCAGATGGTGCACAAGTTTTACGCCATCAAAAGCGAAAAGGCAATTAAGACAGGGACGATTGTGTCTACCTTTTTTGCCGTGATTGTTTCAGGCGGCTGCTATTTCCTCGGCGGCTTTGGACGGCTGTTCGACGCTCCGGCTCTGTACAAGGCGGACGGATCCGTAATGTATGACGCAATCGTTCCGTCCATGCTGTCGACACTGCCGGATATTTTAATCGGCGTTGTGATTATTCTGGTGCTGTCGGCATCCATGTCGACACTTTCGTCACTGGTACTGACTTCGGCTTCGACACTGACGCTTGATTTTATCAAGGGTAATATCGTGAAAGAAATGGACGACAAGAAGCAGTTAATTTACATACGTGTGCTGATTGTATTTTTCATCGTTATTTCTGTTGTGCTGGCGCTGAACCCACCGACTTTTATCGCGCAGCTGATGGGTATTTCGTGGGGTGCGCTTGCAGGTGCTTTCCTTGCCCCGTTCCTGTACGGTCTGTACTGGAAGGGGGTAACCCAAGCGGGTGTATGGGCTAGCTTTATCTGCGGCGTCGGCATCACAGTTTCCAATATGTTTTTTAAATTCATCGCCTCGCCTATCAACGCGGGTGCCGTGGCAATGATTGCAGGGCTGATTATCACTCCGGTCGTAAGTCTGGTTACACCCAAAATCAATGCCGCATTTGTACACAATGTTTTTCAGTGTTATGACAATACTGCCAAGGTGTCCAGCAAAGAATATCTGAAAGAGGACGATGCATAAGGCTGTGTCTGTGCGCGTTTGAAAAATGCTTTCCCTCACTTGACGCAAATTTGTGCCAAGTGAGGGAATCCATCTCCTACCACTTCTTCCGTGCAAAGAAATGGTCTACTTCTTTTTTAATGGCATCCGGCGTCAGCGACTTGGAGAGGTACCCCTCTGGCCGGAGTGCAAGCGCCTTTTTAACGCTCTCCTTGTCAACCTTGTTGGTCAAAAAAATGACAGGAGTGTCATTAAATTCCCTATCGGATCGAATCATTTCCAACACCTGCTTTCCATTGCAGACGGGCATCTCATAATCCAGCAGAATCAAGTCGGGACGGCTGCGTTCCATGTCCCTGATTGCTGACATGCCCGAGCGTGCCGTCGTGACTTCATAATCACTGCCAAACAAATCCTGCATTGTCCGCAGCATAAAATCCGAGTCATCCACAATCAGCAGCCGTCTTTTTGCCTTTGTTTCCGCCGGTTCCTCCTTATCCTGTTTCACATGCTTGCGGACTTCCTCCATCGCATTTTCTGCAATTGCTCCGGCTCCATTCTCACTCTCTATCAGGTCGGATGAAGTCATACAGTAGGCAAAATACCCTTTTCCGGTGTCAAACAGCATACTAAACTGCGGACTCTGTTTCTCATATACCATCTGAAACTGCTCATAAGTAAGAATCTGCTCCTCCTTCATCTCAAATTGCTGCAAAGACGGGAAGCAGCGCTTAATGCGTTCCACAAACTGCCTTGCCACATAGCCAGCCGCTTGCATCAGCATCGCTTTCACTGCCTCGGATTTGATATTCATGACGCTGCCAATCGTTCCGGCGATAAATTTTTCCTCAAAAATCAGGAAAAATTCCCAGCGCTTCTTTTCCTTGGAAGAAGCTATCAGGCGATAGTAAATTCCCTCCCCGAACTTTTCTCCCCCATAACAGTCACTGAGCAGACGCGAATCCACCTGAAACATATTGTACAGCAGGCTGGCAACGGTCTGTCCCATCACTGCCTGCTCCTCGTCCGGAAGGAGATTTTCCCAGTGCTTTATTTTTTCGCCGCTCACAATCGCGCGGTCTTCTATCAATGTATGTCCAATCAGCCATCCCGCGCACACACTTAGAAAATGACTGACCGATTCCGCCGCGTAGTCTGTCCGTTCCAGCTCCTTTTCAAGTGCCGGAAGTGTTCTTTCACGGAAATTTTTGTGGATATGCCTGTGCGTTTTCAACCCTTCATAGTGAATGGATGCCATGTAGCTTTCCTCGTCTGCAAAATGCTGAATCGCATGTTCCTTAAAATACTTGACTGCCTCCTGACAGACCCACTGACTTTTCTCCTCCTGACGCCCAAAGTCAAACAGTTTATTGAGAATGCTGAATAGCTTTTTATGCTCTCTGTCAATAATCTCTACCCCAATATTATACCGTTCATTCCATACCAACTGCGTTCCCATATCCTTTTCTCCTTTGCCGAAAACGAAATTCTCTTTCTATAGTTTATTCCGATTTCGGCAAAAAATGACACGATTCTACATATTTTTATCTCGCCAGCTCCTTTTTGCGCGCCCTCCAGTCCGGCATTATCATTGACACACAGTCCCAGAACTGCCTTGAATGGTTGGGATGTATCAAATGCGCAAACTCATGGACGAGCACGTATGCAATACATTCTCTCGATTCCGCAATCAGACGGCTGTTCAGTGTGATAATGCCTTTAACGGGATGGCACGAGCCCCATCTCGTTTTCATCGTCCTTATCTTAATCGCCGGATACAAAATATTATAATCGCGAAACAGCTCATATGTCTGCGCAGCCAGCTCGCCAAATACAGTCACCTGATAGGCTTTGAGCCACTTTTCCATCGTCATCTTCCTGCGGTCAAAATCTGATTTATCCCTGACTCTTAAAACAAGGCAGTCACCCTCAATCGACACGCCCTCGTCTTCTGTTTCTATCAATTGGAGCTGCAAATTTTTGCCAAGCAGACGAAAGCATTCTCCGCTTACATACTGCATGGGCATGTCCTGCATCTGGTCTCTTTTTTCCTCAAACCGGACAAGCGCCGACAAAATAAATGCCTGCTTCTGGCACACAAACGCATCTATAAAACCGACCGGTACGCGATTGTTCGCCGACACAAGCACCCTGCCGTCCGGCTTTATCCTCAGGTTTATATTTTTGACGGGCTTTCTCGTGAGCACATAGGAAATCACGCCGCCCTCACAAGCAACCTGCCGTTGCTGCGTTTTTACCGCCATATCCATCCTCCATTCCTGCCGTATAAAAACAAATTTTCTCTACCTATTACCATACCATAAAACAGACACCATGAAAATACCGGAACCTGATATTCAGGTTCCGGCTCTCCCGTTACAATTCACACCCACGCCAGTTTTTATCGGCATACAAGCTATTGAGGTGTGAATGATAACAGATTTTGCACACAAAATGCTAAAAGGCAAGCATTTTGGCGCATGATTCCCACTACTTCGGTGGACGTCTGAACAGTAGCCCTGTCCTGTCTCTGTCTGCGCAGATGACACCGATTCATCCCAGTGCAACATCAAGCACCATCATCACTACAAACCCGACGGCGACACCGATTGTTCCTATGTTCGTATGTTCTCCCGACTGTGACTCGGGTATCAGCTCCTCCACGACGACATATATCATCGCGCCTGCCGCAAACGCCAGAAAATATGGAAGCAGCGGTACGATAAGCCCTGCCAGCAGTATCGTGAGCACTGCCCCCACAGGCTCCACCAGTCCGGAAAGCATTCCGTACAGAAAGGCTCTTTTTCCTGAAACTCCTGTACTTTTTAACGGCATGGATATAATGGCTCCCTCCGGAAAATTTTGAATCGCAATACCCAGTGCAAGCGTGAATGCACCTGCCATCGTTATCTGCGCGTCTCCCAAAAGCGCTCCCGCAAACGTAACGCCGACCGCCATTCCCTCCGGTATATTGTGAAGTGTCACTGCAAACACCATCATTGTTGTCTTTTTCGCCCTTGAACGAATGCCCTCGGGCTTATCCGTGTCAAGGTGCAGATGTGGTATCACACTGTCCAGCAGCAGCAAAAATGCCATTCCCAAAATAAATCCTGCTGCTGCCGGTATCCATGCAATCTTACCCTGTCCGTCCGCCATCTCAATAGACGGTATCAGAAGCGACCACACGGATGCCGCCACCATCACACCCGCCGCAAATCCCATC
Organism: uncultured Lachnospiraceae bacterium; assembly: GCA_910579275.1. Classification (GTDB taxonomy): domain Bacteria; phylum Bacillota; class Clostridia; order Lachnospirales; family Lachnospiraceae; genus COE1. The sequence goes on along the minus strand of CAJTTO010000011.1, from coordinate 83,073 downwards.
AGTAATTTCTCAAGTTTTCTGTTAATCTGGTTTTTCATGAAAAATACCATAGCCGAACCGAGCGCCGTGCCGATAAACGGTATCATTACCCCTGCCACAACGCCGATACCCAAACTGGATTCCATGCTACATTCCTCCTTTTTCTTCCTTATTAATATATGCAAATTTCGACAATATGAAACGTGACTTCTCTTTCATATGTAGTTAGTATAAACTAACTCAATGCCACTATATCACGTTTTGAATCTTTATGCAACTGTTTATACCGTTTTTTCAGCGAATTGTACCATCCTATATTTCCCATTTGGTTTTATTTGCTGCAAGTTATAGTACCGGAGCTGCTCAAAGCAGTCACTTTGCGGGATAATTCCTGCCCAATGAATCATCCCGACTCACTGAAACACATATGAGACATCACTTGATGATTCTGGAAAAAAACGGTATAATGTATTTTATTATACATTTTTAAGTATGTTGTATTTTTTTCTAAATGCTCTACTCAAAAACACACGAGAGGAAGGTACCGACTTATGAAAAAAATTTTTACACAGCGGCTCTTTTATTACATGCTGGCAGCACTTGTTCTAACTATCACAGCCATCTTTGCGCTTCAGACCGTTGTCAGCCAGACAAGCAATAAATCTTTGAGCCATGAGAAGTTAGAGACAGTCAAGGAAAAGCTTGCGGACAATGAGGAAAACATTGCGCAGCTGACAGAGAATCTAAGCCGTGACAACCTTGCAAAGACAAGGGCTTTTGCCGACATCCTCGCCGCGGACAAGTCCATTGCATCCGACGCTGCCAGACTCGGCGAAATCAAGGACAGGCTGATGGTCAACGAACTACATATCATTGACGAAAGCGGCATCATTACCAGCAGCACGATTGACGCCTATGTCGGATTTGACATGAAAAGCGGCGATCAGTCCAACGCGTTTATGGTGATTGTAGACGACCCTTCCATTGAACTTGTGCAGGAACCGCAGGTAAACGTAGCCGAGGGAATTGTCATGCAGTATATCGGCGTGGCAAGAACCGATGCCAAAGGACTTGTTCAAGTCGGCGTGCGTCCCGAAGTTCTGGAAAAAACACTCGCCGGAACAGAAATTTCCGTGGTGCTTCAGGACATTGAATTCGGCGAGAAAGGCTATGTGTACGCCATAGATGCCGCAAGCGGTACGATTCTCGCACACAAAAACCCCGACTTCATCGGCAAGTCTGCCACCGAGGCCGGTTTTTCCGCAAACCTGACCGGAAGCGGAAAGATCACACTTGATGGTGTACGGGGCTATTATACCGCCGAAGATTACAACGGACAAATCATCGGAACCTTTATGCCGGCAAGCGAATATTATGCCGGCCGCACGAATCAGACAATTGTTGTCTCCCTAAGCATGCTGATAATCTTTAGTGCATTACTGTATATGATCAACCGCATGGTAGATGCCAAAATCGTACAGGGCATCAACCGCATTTCCAATTCCATGCGCGAAATTGCAGGCGGAAACTTTGATATTACCGTGGACGAGCAGGGCAATCCGGAGTTTATAATGCTGTCTGACAGCATCAACAAGATGGTGGATGGCATCTGCCAGAGCATGCGCGAAAACGAACAGCTGATTCTAAAGCAGAAGGAGGATATGGCACACAACCGGCTCCTGATTGAAAATGTGAAAAGCGCATGCACTGACCTGAACCGTGTCTCCGGAGAAACGCTGACGAACGCTGACAATATTTACAACGGCACCGGCGAGCAGGAACGGGCTGTAGACGACTTAAAGCAGACCATGAACCAGCTGACCGACGCGCTGAACAACAGTGTCACCGTCTCTGCCAATGTCACTGCGGAAACAGGCAATACTTCGGACAAAATCCTACAGACGCAGTCCCGCATGGCGCTCCTAAAGGACTCCATGCAGAAAATCAGTGACATGTCGATGGAAATCGAGAAGATTATCGGAGAAATCAATTCCATTGCGCAGCAGACCAACATGCTCTCCCTAAATGCTTCCATCGAGGCAGCAAGAGCCGGTGACATGGGCAAGGGCTTTGCTGTCGTTGCAAAACAGGTTGGCGAGCTTGCGGCGAGAAGTGCGCAGGCAGCCAAAGAGACCAATGACCTGATTATGAATTCCATTCAGGCAGTCGAGAGCGGACGTGAGATTACTGACCAGACCGTGGAAGCTTTCGGAATTGTTGTGGAAAATATCAAAAAAACGGATCAGGATGTCGAAGGAATCACGAATATGGTGCGGCAGAACGTCGATATTGTAGACCATGCAGTCAGCCAAATCGACAGAATCACAAGTGTTGTGGAAGAAAATGTACGCATCTCCCACGATACGAAACGGGTGTCTTCCAATATGGCTGATATCACAAGCAGTTTATTAGAAATTGTCACATCATAATGGCAGTATTTCTTTTCACCCTTGGACAATTTTGATACAATAAGACTTCATATGCATGATAAATCAGACAAAAAAGCAAACAAATCCGGCAAAATCATTGGACAAAATAGATAAATGGTTGTATAATTTTAATAGATATTTTATATATTTATGTGTTTATTTGTTTTATCACTCCCCTTTCACATAATCTTTATGCGCTGAAGAAATAAGCAAATACATGCAGCAAATTCAAAAACAAGGAGAACGAGTACTATGTTAAAAAAATTAAACAACCTGCAAATCAGGGATCGGCTCTCACGGGCTTTCATCACAGTAGCATGCATATTGACACTTGTGTCCGCAGTCATACTAGTCACAATGATTGTCATGTCGCGCATTTACGCCGCAACGATTGTGAACTACGGCTTTTCGCAGGGTGATATCGGACGTGCCATGGCACAGTTTGCAGACACCCGCTCAGCGATGCGCGGTATCATCGGGTATGACGACCAGGATGCGATTGATACCCTGCTAAATCAACGTATAACTTACAAGGAAGATTTCACAAAAGAGTTTAACAGCCTTGAGTCCGCCATGGTCACAGCGGAAAACAAGAAATTATACAATGACCTGAAAGCGAAACTGGCGGATTACTGGGTTCTCGAGGAAGAAATTGTCAACCAGGGCGCCACGGTTGACCGTGAGCAGTGCAAGCTGGCGCAGGACAAGGCTCTTGGCGAGCTTGCTCCCATGTACAATGAAATCTATGATGAACTGACACAGATTATGGAGATTAAAGTAGATAAGGGACAGGAAGTCTCCAGTCTCCTGACGATGATTGTCGTTGGTCTTACCGTGATTATTATTGTTATCATTACCGCATCCATTATCTTTGCAATCTCACTCGGAAAGGGCATCGCAAACAGCATTGCAGTACCCTTGGATTTAATCAGGGATCGTCTGGATATTTTTGCAAAGGGAGATTTGTCATCGCCATTTCCGGTTGTCGATACCAAGGACGAGCTTGCGGAAATGGTTACTGTCACAACCAACATGGCAGCCACACTCCAGTTTATCATCAATGATACCGGAAATGTCCTTACTGATATGGCATCTGCCAACTTTTCAGTAGTAAGTGCCGACAGGTCAAAATATGTCGGTGAGTTCGAGTCCATCCTGACAGCAATGCGTCAGTTGAAAAGGCAGATGGCAGAAACCCTGCAGTCTGTCAGCGAGGCATCTGCGCAGGTCAATGCAGGCGCAAGCAATCTGGCTGACGCGGCACAAAACCTTGCGGAGGGCGCTACCGACCAGGCAGGCGCTGTCGAGGAAATGCAGGCGACCATCACGACAATCTCCGATGACATCAGGGCTACGGCAAATCAGGCGGGTGATTCTTACAATCAGGCACGCACATATGCCGACGAGGCAGAGCGCAGCCACAGAGAGATGAAGGCCATGATGGAAGCAATGTCCCGCATCAACGATGCCTCACAGCAGGTTGGTAATATCATTTCCGAGATTGAAGACATCGCTTCACAGACAAATCTGCTCTCTTTAAATGCTTCCATCGAGGCAGCAAGAGCCGGTGAAGCCGGAAGAGGATTTGCAGTCGTTGCAGACCAGATTCGCCAGCTCGCAGAGCAAAGTGCAAACTCTGCGGCAGAGACAAGGACATTAATCGAGACTTCTTTAAACGCAATCGCGGACGGAAGCAAGACCGTGGATATCGTAAACGAATCCATTGACCGTGTTGTGGAAGGTATTGAAATCATTGCAAAGTCTTCCAAGTCCATCAGCGAGATGGCAAATGAGCAGGCCGAGGCTATGAAACAGACTGAAATCGGTGTGAACCAGATTTCGGAGGTTGTACAGTCCAACTCCGCTACCGCGCAGGAAGCTTCTGCGACAAGCGAGGAGCTGTCAGCGCAGGCGACGACACTGGATTCCCTGATTAGCAAATTCCAGCTTCCAAGCTCATTTTAGTAACGCTTCATACATAAAAACACTTAGATGAAATAAAGCCGGTGCAAAAATGCATCGGCTTTGTTTGCTGCTATCTATTTATCCGCATCTACCATCCCATCCAGCAGCAGCTCCTTATATATCCCGCCAAGTTCGTACAGTCCCTTCGCTATAAGTCCTGCATACATCACTGCCCCCTCATGCCGCAGGTGTGTATTGTCCTTTTTTCCCTCCGGATAATTTTTGTACACATTTGCGTCAAAATACATATACCATCTGCGGCTTTCCGGTTCTCCTGCCTTTTTCAGCGCGCAGCGGCTCATACTGTACAAATCCACGAGCGCCACATGGTTCTTCTCCGCAGTATGTTTCATTGCAGCCACATAGTCCGAGTGCGCCCCCATTCCAAGGTGCCTGTCATCCACAAAACATCTGCGCTCCAACGGTGTAATCAAAACAGGGCAGGCATCGTGTTTCTGCGCAACCTGAATATATGTCTCAAGATTTTCCATATATGTCGAATACGGTTCCGTATAGCGTGCGGGATCCTCAGTCTTCTCGTCATTATGTCCAAACTGGATAAACAGGAAATCACCTGCTCCAATCTGTCCGTCAATCACAGCAAGCCTTCCCTCGTCCATAAAGCTTTTGGTACTCCTGCCGTTTTTGGCATGATTGCAGACGGTCACGCCCTCCCTGACATATAGCGAAAATACCTGACCGATACCAGTCTGAGGATAGGTTGTGATGTCGTTTGTCTGCACTGTCGAGTCGGCTGCCCAAAAAATTCTAACTGCATTCCCTTCCATAATCATCCTCACTTTCTTTTGAAAAAGGAGAAACTTTCGTTTCTCCTTTGCTTTTCTATTCTTTCACTGCTCCGATATTAACACCCTTTACAAAATACTTCTGCAGGAACGGGTAGAGTACCATGAACGGCAGCACAGCCGCTATAATGCCGGCATTGTACAGCGTACTCTGCGATACCTTATAGCCCGAAATCGGTGTATCACCGTCCATAATCATGTTTCTGAGCTTATACTGGAAGTTAACCTGAAGCGGATCCGTGATATAAATTTTAACGGTTGAGTAATCATTCCACACTGCCACGGAAAACATCAGTCCGATGGATGCGAGCGCCGCCTTCGAAAGCGGAAGCACGATTTTAAAGAAAATACCCATCGGTGAACATCCGTCGATTTTCGCCGCCTCATACAGCGATGCCGGAATTCCCTCAAAAAAGTTTCGCATCAATACCAGGTTGTAGACATTCATACCATGCTTCACAACAAGAATCCACCAGTTGTTTACCAGTCCCAGCCGTCTCATAACCAAGTACTCCGGAATCATGCCGCCCGAAAAAATCATGGTAAAGAGCAGTATGTACGCAAATAAACTGCGGCCGGGCATTTCAAACTGTACAAGCACATAGCCGCCAAGTGTCGATAACACAAGACCAAGCAGGGTTCCGAGCAAGGTTGTCACAACCGAGATTATAAACGGACTGTACAGCTGCTCCGTCCCAATAATCGTCCGATAACCGTCCAATGTGAATGTATTGGGCCAAAGCTGGAACTGATACACGCCAACCTTGTTAAATGAGTCCACGACAACCTTCCAGATTGGCACAATAATAATCAGTCCGATTAAAATAAACACGATATAGTTTACTATATCAAATACATGCAGCTTATCGCTAGGCTTTTTGCTAACCATTTCTTTTGCCATATCCACACCTCCTATACAATACCGCGTCCGCGGACTTTCTTGCTCACTTGGTTACATACCAGCACAAGAACGCAGCCAACAAGGGAGCGGAACAGACCTACTGCTGTCGAATAACCATAATTTGGCAATGCAATTGCAAAAGTCTGGCGGTAAATATATGTAGCGATAACGTCAGATACCTCAAACACTGCATTATTATAAAGTACGAATACAGACTCAAACAGATTCATAACCTTTGCAAGGTTCAGAATCAGTACCGTAATAATCGTATTGGACAGTGCAGGCAGTGTCACGAAACGAATCTTCTGCATACGGGAAGCACCGTCAATGTCAGCTGCCTCATACAGCTCCGGATTGATGCCGGACAACGTTGCAAGGTAGATAATCGTTCCCCATCCGGTCTCTTTCCAAACCTGAATAAACCAGTAAATCGGACGCCACCATGACGTGCTTGCGAGGAAGTAAATATTCTTATCGGCCTCACCCAGAATGCCCCAGTCTCTCAGAATACCGTTTACCGTACCTGTGCTGGACGGAGACAGCAGCAAGCTGAAAATGGAAGCAACTACTGCCCATGACATAAAGTGGGGCAGATAGATGAGTGTCTGCAATGTTTTCTTGGCAAACAGATTTTTCATTTCATTCAGGAAAATAGACACCACAACCGCCGAGATATTTGTCAAAAGCAAGTTTGCAATACTCAGCTCCAGCGTATTCCAGAACGCCGTCCAGAATGCCTGTGTGGAGAACATCTTGGTAAAATGATCCAGACCGACAAATGTTTTAGGTCCTACCGGTTTATAGTCATAAAATGCATAGCGCACACCAAGCATCGGCCAGTAATGCATAATCAGCAAAAATATCAGAACCGGCAAAAACATGATGTAGTATCCCCTGTTGTTCCAAATCCGGAGTCCGAGCGGTTTCTGGCGGACTTCTATTCCACTGGAGGTTACGACTTTTTTCTTACTCATACCGTTCTCTTCCTTTCTTTATATCACTTTTCCGTGACCGGATAGAACGGCCACTGATAATTTACGCTTCTGCCCTTTTAGACAGAAGCGTAAAACCTTTTCCTGTAAAGCTTGTTGTAAAATTCCAGTGGATGGAATTACTGATTCAGCTCTGCTAAGCACATATCAATAATCGACCCAACTGTGTCAACGTATGTCTGCATTGCTGCATCTACATCACCGTTCTTTGTTACAACGTCTGTAATACATGCCATCCTAGCATCGGATATTGTACCGGACTCATTTGTAAATGTCTCGGATACCGGTGAAGCAGGAGCGTCTACACAGTTCTCTGTAAAGAACTTATTGCCGGCTGCTGCAAGCTCATCATTATCTGTAAATCCGTTTGTCAGCTGTGAAATCGTGAGTGCCGGATCCAGATGGTTCTTCTTCCATACTGTGTTCGGGTCATTTGGAGACGGCTTTAAGTGGAACACGCCTTCTTCATAAGCGTAATCCTTCGCATTTTCTGTTCCGGGATTCGTTGTGAACTCCTCTGCCTTTGTAGACCAGTGAACATCCTCAGCACCGTATACCCACAATGTTTGTACTACATCGCCATCTAACATTGTATCCAACAGTGCGTCAAACACTGCCTGATTACGTACAGGATCACCCTGGTCAATGATAACCCATACCGGCGCTTCTCTGTTGAGGTAGCCGCCGAATGTATCCTTAATCTCCTGAATAGGCGGAAGCTGTACAAGCTCCTCATCTACTTCGTACTTAATCAAATTGTCTGTAAGTGTTCTGTACCAAGTACCTGCCCAGTATGTGAACACACCGGAAGAACCTTTCTGGTCATTGGAGAACCATTTCTCACGTGCAATCTTTGTCGATGCTGTGAGGGATTCCGGGTCGATGGCTCCGTCATTGTAAGCCTGCTGCATTCTCAGGAGCGCCTCTTTTGTCGCATCCTCCTGGAATCCGTCTACCCATGTGCCGTCTTCTTTCTGGTAAAGTGAAGGATATGCTCCCTGCCAGAACTCAGGCAGATAGTTAATCCACGGAGCCTCTGTTCCGATGAAACCAGCCGCCACAACACCATATGTATCGCCGTCCACACCGTTTCCGTCCGGATCGCCGTCATGGAATGCTTTTAACATATTGTAATAGTCATCATATGTTTTTACATCATCTATATTGATGCCGACTGCGTCAAGCCATGCTTTCTTTACATATGTAACGCAGCCATTGCCGTATGTCGGTGCAAATCCGTACAAATGTCCCTGACTATCCTTTAAGTTCTCGTTGATGCTCGGCAGTGTAACCCTTGACTGGAACTCCGCGTTTGCGTAAGCGTCCGCCATATCCCAGAGAAGACCTGTCGGTGCATACTGCTTAAACATCTCGGCACTCATAATCATTGCGTCAGGATAATCCTGACTTGCGAAGAGACGTCCAACTGCGTCTGTATAACCTGAATGGTCAAGCTGCTGAATTGTGAGGTCAATTCCGACTGCCTCTTCCCACTGCTTTTCAAAATCTGCCTGACCGTTATCTACGGAAGCGGTCAATGTACCGTTTACAACAATTGTCAGTCCGTCCTTAAGCACTTCACGATAATCCTGCTTTTCACCGGATGCCGCATTGTCTGCCGGCGCTTCCGCATCTGTATTTGCTGCCGGTGTATCTGTCGTATTTGACGCCGTGTCCGTTGCGCTGCTATTATTGTTGCTTGATGACGAATTTGCCGAGTCATCCCCTCCGCATGCAGTTAAGGAAACTACCATAGCTGATGCCAAAAGTAAAGATAATGCTTTCTTTTTCATTTCTTGCTTTCCTCCCTTATTCATTTTTAAAATAAAAGTTTCGTCCGGAGCTGCCTCTACTTTTTTCACTGTCAGCGGCAATCCCCCGTCTGAATCTAACTTTAACATTGTAAGCCTTTACATTCAAGTGACAATTTTTGAGACAACGTACATATTTTGACCCCTATATTCCCAAAAGCGCGAAAAATAAGCATTATGAAAGCAGTTACATATTGTAATTTTTTTCTAAAGCTGATAAACTAATACTTAAATAGCATTAAATATTCTTTGAAATAAGTTTTAAAAAAGCATTGGCAGGAGTAAAAATTGTGAACACAAAACACACAAATGTACAAAATGACCTAAAATCATCCCAAAAACACACAAAAACTATAAATGACAGACAAACAATGATGTTAAAAATGGTAACCTCTTACAGTATTTTCCTTTTTATTATACTGGTTCTGTTTTCATACCTGTATCTATCGGACACAAAAAATGCACGTACCCAGTATCAATGGCAGGTAAAGGCCACACTGATGAGCAATGTGGAGCTGTTTGAGAAAGACCTTGACATCATGGACGCATACTGCCGCCAGTTTCTGCAGAACAACGACTTTCGCAAGCTTGCAAGAAGTCCGGAGGATGCGCCGCAGTTTTTAGATTTGGGAAGCTCCCTTGCCACTACTATGGCTACGGATGTGTACCCTGAAGCGCTCCTGCCAATGTCGGAGGTTTACTTTTACCTTCCGCATTCGGATTTCATCCTGTCTCCCAATTGTTTCATCGATAAGACGCGGTTTTATACCTGGATAAAAAAGTATCCTGCCGCCAAATATGAAGATTTTGCCAAAACGCTGACAGACGCTTCCTATTATAGTCGCTTTCTGCCAATGGATGAATGGATGCCGACAAGCGGGAAACGTTATTACATGTATCTGATTGACATGAACAGTCTTTACTATCTGGACATTGATGCCATTGCCTGCTTTGTCCTTCCGGAGGATGAGCTTTCCTCTTTATTTGAGTGCATGGACGCCGAGACGCCGTATCGCTATCTGTCGATTATAAACGGACAGTCCGAGCGTATTTTGTCACTCTCAACCGCCGCAAGTGCAAAATTTGACAGCATAACTGCGGCAGGAACGCCTGACGAGCTGCAAGGCACACTCGACGCTGCAAAAATGTCCATAGACACCTACACGTCGGCTGACACAGAATTTACTTATTACTACACTTATCCCTCTTTTGCGTCCGCAGCAAATAATGCACCCCCTCAAATTTTGTACGCTGCATTATTTACGGCGACACTTATCGGGGGACTTATCATTATTTTCTGGCTGTCAAAGCGCAATATCCGGCCAATTCTGGATCTGGGACAGCAGCTGCAGGTCACGGAGCAGGAAAAGACCCACCTGAAGGAAGTCATGGACAGCCAGCGCCCGATTATCTTCAACTCCTACGTGCGGCAGTTCTTAAAAGGTATGATTGTCTCGCAGGAAGAGGCATCCTACGCAAAGGAATTTCTTGGGCTTGCGGATGAATCGCTTGTGTTCAACGGCCTATATGTCGTCGCGTACAACAGCGCCGACCAACACGCCGTTTCCAGTGACTTCCACTCCCCCGAGGAGTGTAACCGGATGATACTCAATGCACTCCGGCAGTTTAGTGATGAGACGCTTTACTATTTCAGCCCTTCCGACCGTGTATACGCTGTAATTGTAGTCGGAAAAGCCGATGATGCGAAAGACCTTATTATCAAGACAAATGAAATGGTCGTGAAAATTCATAATTACCTTCTGGAAACATACGGCATCTGGCTCTTTGCCGGAATCGGAAAGACAACAGATGATATTTTAAATGTGTGGGAATCCTACCAGCAGGCGATGGAAGCGGTCAATTACACCAGCAAAAATTATTTCTTTTTTCCATACGAATTTATCCAGAAGGACTCCAGTGCATTTTATTATCCCACGGAGCTTTCGACAAAGCTGATTCACTTTATCTCGACCGGAAACACCTCTCAGGTGATGGAGCTCTTTAACCTGATTCATCAGGAAAACATAGAGGAGCGCTCCCTTCCTATTAATATGGTGCAATTTTTGCTGTCAGATATTCGAAATACCCTGTTAAAGGCCCGCTTTGCACTGCCGCAGGGCACGCCAAAGGAGGTCATCCAAAAGTTGGATGAATGCTTTGCCGAACATGTTTCCTTTAAACTATGTGAAGATATTGCGCTGAAATTATGCACGCTTTTTACGATAAAGTCAGATGATACAGACTTGATTTCATTGATTGAAAAATATATCCATGACAACTATGCAGACCCTTCTATGGGACTGAACAAGATTTCGGACGAATTCCAGATATCCGAGAGTTACTTTTCCCATCTTTTCAAGGAAAAGAAAGGCGTCAATTTCTCGACATATCTGGAAAGCATCCGCCTGAACGAGGCGGCGCGGCTGATACGGGAGACCGATATCAGCCTGAACGAGCTGTACCTCTGCATCGGCTACAACAACGCGAACTCGTTCCGGCGCGCGTTCAAGAAAATCTACGGTGTGACACCGAGCGCGATGCGCGATTCCGTCAAATAGCATTCGCGCTGCTGTAGACAACTTTGCCGCCTACAATTGTGTATTTTACGACACCGCTCAGCTCCTGTCCGGTAAATGGCGAGTTGGCGGACTTGGACGCAAAGTTTCCAACGGTCTGCGACGCAGATGCATCAAATATTACGATATCGGCGGCACTCCCCTCCGACAGCGTGCCTGCCGGCAGCCCATACATTGCAGCAGGGTTGGCGGACATTGCGCAAATCAGCGCCTCCAGAGAGAGACAGCCCTTGTCGACAAGATTTGTAATACCAAGAGAAAGCGCTGTCTCCAGACCGATAATGCCGCTCGGCGCTTCCGTGAGCGGCTTATTCTTTTCCTCGGCGCTGTGCGGTGCATGGTCTGTCGCTATGATATCAATGGTGCCGTCCCTAAGCCCTTCGACTACTGCCTGCCTGTCCGCTTCCTCCCGCAGCGGAGGGTTCATCTTGGCAAGCGTTCCAAACCGGATGACTGCCTCCTCTGTCAGGCTGAAATGATGCGGGGTCACTTCCGCATGGATATTGGATTTTCCCATTTCCGCCGCCCGTTTCTTCGCCTGTCGGACAAGCGCCACACCTTCTTTGGTGCTAATATGCTGGATATTTAAAATAGCACCTGTTTTTAATGCAATCTCCAAGTCGCGCCGAATCAGCGATATCTCCGCTTCCCTCGGGGAACCGCCGATGCCGAAGTGGGCGGATGCCTTTCCGCAGTTCACGCCGTTATTTGTGATGTATTCCGGATTTTCCTCATGAAGGCTGATTGGAACGTTTAGCGCTGCCGCCTTTGCCATTGCCTGCTCCATCAGCCCCGCATCCATAATCGGAATCCCGTCGTCCGTAAATCCCGCCGCGCCTTTTTTTAAAAGCGTCTCCATGTCCGTAAGCTCTTTTCCCGCCATTCCCTTTGTCACGGTTGCGCAGGTGTAAATGTTGAGGTCTGTTTTTCCGCCCTTTTCCAAGACATAACGAAGCGTTTCCTCGTTGTCAACTGCCGGTTTTGTATTTGCCATCAGAACCACACTGGTAAAACCGCCCTTCAGCGCCGCTTTTGCACCTGTTTCAATGTCTTCCTTGTGCGTAAAGCCCGGATCCCTGAAGTGCACATGCACATCCACCAGACCCGGAGCCACAATACATCCTGCCGCATCAATTACATCACACTCGTTATTTATGCTGTCTCCGTTATCCCTGTCAAGAATTCGCTCAATCTTACCATCCTTTACCAGAACATCCGCCTGCCGTTTTATCCCGTTTGCAGGGTCTATGACAAGCCCGTTTTTTATCCGCATCATATTCTTTTGTCCCTTTCCTTTTTCTTCTACCTTATCATATATTTTATTTAAATTCTATCATCTTATCCGCTATATTTTGTGTTTTGACAACAATATATGGTCTTGTGGGCGTATTGGTCACATTTTCTGCCTTGCCCGGCCCTATCAGCGTTGTGTCAATGATGACGGAATCCTCCGTCTCGTAAAAATCGTTTACGCTGATGCTATACCCGCCGCTGGACTGCTCGCCGTAGCCGATCGCAATGTACATCTCGGTTCCCAAGGTATAGCTTATCTGGAACGCTTCCGCTGACTTCTCCGCAATAATGTCCCGCAGCGCCTCCGGCTGCTGTTCCTCCCCGACAACAGTAAAGTCAATGTCCTTGAGTCGATCCTCCTGCGTGCTTTCCATGGCGCATCCAAGTACAGACGCCATTAATATAACACACGTTATTGTATATGTGATTATTTTTTTTCTGAATCTGGTCATTTTAACCTCCTGACTGGTTGCAGTCCCGAATCTATCTGTCTATAACTATGCTTCATTTCGAAAATATATGCATTTGCAGTTGATTTTGACAGCGAAAATGTATAATATAAGATTATATGCTAAAAAATTATCAAATGATTCCATGGAGGTTCGTATGATTCGACTGATTCTTGTAGGCGGTTTTGTCATCCTGTTTTTATTGTTAAGTATGCCCATCATGTTTGTGGAATGGATTATCGGAAAGTCCAATCCCGACCTGAAAAGCCGCTCGAGTCTGGCGATTGTCAACTGGGCATTCCGCTGTGTGCGCTCTCTTGCAGGTACAAAAGTCACCTATATCGGCGAGGAGAATATTCCTAGCGATACGCCTGTGCTGTATATCGGAAACCACAGGAGCTTTTTTGATATTGTGCTGACTTACATCCGCGTGCCGCGCCCCACGGGTTATATCGCAAAGAAAAGCATGGAAAAAGTACCGCTCCTAAATATCTGGATGCGCAATCTCCACTGCCTGTTCCTCGACCGCGAGAATCTCAAGGCAGGGGCACAGACAATCATCGAGGCAATCAACCAGATGAAAGGCGGAACATCCATTTGCATTTTTCCGGAGGGGACAAGAAACAAAGAGGAGGGGACGCTTCTTCCCTTTCACGAGGGAAGCTTTAAAATTGCTGCCAAGGCAGGCTGTCCCATTATTCCAATGACCATCAACAACAGTGCCGCCGTCTTTGAGAACCAGTTTCCCAAAATTAAAAAAGCACACGTTATTATTGAGTACGGAAAGCCGATCGATATCAATGAGCTTTCCAAAGAACAGCAGAAAAAAATTGCATCCTATGTGCAGGATATCATTATGGAGACTTATCAGAAAAATATGACGGCATTATAGGAACTAAACCGTGCGTCGCTTTGCGGCTTAGTTTCTCTGCATAGGGCTGCGCATAAAAAGAACCGGAATCCTTTCACCGCCGAAGGATTCCGGTTCTGTTCGTTCAGTGCAGCGATAACGCTGCAATAATCTCTTCAAAATGCATCCCATGCGATGCCTTGACAAGCACGATATCCCCGTCACAAATCTGTTTGTCAATCTCTGCGAGCAACGCTTCCTTGTCTGTATAATAATGCAGCTCCACGGAGGAATTCCCCACGCTTTTTGCGCCGTCATACATGTTTTTGCACAGTTTTCCAACGCAGATAACCACATCAATGTCCTTCGCAGCCGCATAGGCGCCCACCTCACTGTGCAGCGCTGCCTCGTCGGCGCCAAGTTCAAACATATCGCCAAGAACCGCAGCCTTACGCACCCGCTCATGATTTTCCGCGGCATCTGCTGTGTTTGTCATGGAAAGCAGGTCAAGCGCCGCCTTCATGGACACAGGATTGGCATTGTAGCAGTCGTCAATCAGTGTCAGTCTGCCGGTACGGATGACATTGCTTCTTCCCCCGACAGGTTCCACGTCCCGAATGCCAGCCTGAATCTGTGCCGTCGACAGTCCGCATACCACGCCCACAGCCGTTGCGGCAAGCGCATTGTACAGCATATGTTCCCCCGGAAGCGGAATCTCTGCCTGAAATGCCGTCTCCTCACCGTTCCCGCGAAGATGAATCACAGCCTTACTGCCGACAAGTCCCATATTTTCATAGTTGGTCGCGTAGATATCGCTGCCGTCTCCGCTCCCAAAAAATACCGGTGTCTGCCCCTGCACTTCCTTGATGGTGGCAAGCTTGTCATCATCACCGTTCAGGCAAATCCGCGCATTTGGCTGCATAAAGTCAAAAATTTCCGTTTTTGCCTTTAAAATGCCGTCACGCGTCCCCAAATTTTCCAGATGGCACTGCCCAATATTTGTTATCAGACACACATCCGGTCTTGCAATTTCGGAAAGGCGGTGCATTTCCCCAAAATCACTGATGCCCATTTCCAGAACGGCAATCTGACAGTCATCGCGTATCTGAAGCACCGTGAGCGGCAGCCCCACCTCATTGTTAAAATTTCCCTGTGTTTTGTGGACATGGTGCCCCTTTGCGAGCACGCTCGCGACAAACTCCTTTGTGCTGGTCTTGCCGACGCTTCCTGTGATGCCGACTACTTTGATATCAAGCTGTTTCCTGTAGTACGCTGCCACAGCTTTCAACGCCTGAAAGCTGTCCTGCACCAAAATATACGCTCCCTTGGGATTGCGGGGCGCCTGCTCGCAGATGACGCCGAGTGCCCCGGCGTCAAACACACTGTCTATAAAACGATGTCCGTCCACACGCTCCCCGCGCGTCGCGATAAAGACAAAGCCTTTCTCCACTTTTCTCGAGTCAAGCACCACGCCTGCTGCTTCCACTGTATCCGCACTGATATGGGGCGGCATCCCTTCCGTAAAGAGCGTTCCGCCCACAGCGTCGGCAATCTTTCTCAACGTCATATTTTTCATACATATTTCCTCATCGAAATCTCTATAATCTTCTGGCACAGATCACCAAAGTCCATTCCCACAGCGGCGGCTTCCTGCGGCAGAAGCGAGGTCGGTGTCATGCCCGGAAGGGTGTTTGCCTCGAGACAGTAAAACTTCCATTCATTGTCCATGCGGAAATCCATCCGCGCGTAAGTCTTTAGCCGCAGCGTGCGGTACACCGCCTCCGCGCAGGACTGCATTGCTTTCGTCACGTTGGCGTCAAGCTCTGCCGGACATGTCTCAACGGTCGTTCCTGCCTGATATTTATTTTTGTAATCGTAAAATCCGACTTTCGGCGCAATCTCTATCACGGGAAGCGCCATGCCGTCCATGACGCCGACCGAAAACTCCCTGCCGTCTATGTACTGCTCAATAATGACCCTGTTATCAAATCCAAACGCCTTTTCCAGCGCCGCGTCAAGCTGCATTCTGTCCTCTGCCATATACACGCCCACGCTGGAGCCGCCGCAGTTTACCTTGACAATACATGGATAAATATTCCATGTTTCGACGAGATTCGTCTCATTGCGGCAGATTGTGATTCCTTTTGGCGTCGGTATGCCATATTTGTGAAACAGCTCTTTGGAAATCGCCTTATCCATCGCAAGCGCGCTCGAAAGGTAATCCGTTCCCGTGTACTTGATATCCAGCAAATCAAACATTGCCTGTATCTTTCCGTCCTCCCCATTCTGTCCGTGGAGTGCGAGGAACACGATATCCGCCTGCGAACATATCTTTACAACATTGGGGCCTATCGCGCATTCCGGATTGCCCTGCCGCATCGCCTTGACTGCGCTGATGTCCGGATTGCTTTCCGATATCACGCCAAAATTTTCACTCCAGTCTCTGTCGGCTCCAAAAATGTCATCGGCGTCCTGCGCATAGCCGAGATACACATCGAGGAGCACGACCGCGTGCCCCTTTTTCTTTAATGCCTGATATATCATACTTCCAGTGACAAGCGACACATCGCGCTCCGTACTGGTTCCCCCTGCCAAAACAACAATTTTCATTCGATATCTCCTACCCCTTTCCAAAATATACCGCAAACATAAATAAAATCTGCATTTCCCGCGCTATTCCGAAATCAATTCCGTGTCCGGACTGTAGCCGCTTAAGTTTTTGAGCAAGTCGCTCATACCAAGCAGCATAATTCCATTCCACTCCAGATTTACACCCTGTACGACATCTGTATTTTTCCATCGCCCGTCCGCCCCGACATAACAAGTTCCGGACTCATTAAGCCCACCCATATATTGTATGGTATTCTCAATAATTTGTGTATATTCCTTGCTTGGCGTGAGATAGTTGATAAAGCTTAGGTGAAGCGCATGGTTCACACTGTCTTCCACTGCCCTGCTCCCGACGCCGAACACCGTATCCTCCTTGGCCGCTTCACAGATCCCCTCCGTCCTGTCCATCAAATCCTGCATAATATAGGTGCAAAGATCCCTGTCGGTTCCTTTCTCCGCACTGATATACGCCAGCACGCCGTAAAAGACAAACTGCCCGTCAAAATAATCTGCTTCCTTTTCCTTTAAAAATGCTTCCGCAATCTTCTTGTACTGTTCACTGCCCTCCTCGTGAAAAAGCTGTGCCGCCGCATAAAAACGGGCGCTTTTCTCAGCATCTGTATGGCATTCCATGCCTGCAAGCCACTCCCATGCGCGCATGGCAGCCTCCTTGTACTCCTTGTCGACGCTCGCCTCATATCTGCCGAACACATGGCGGCTCATCTCCATAATGCCGCAAAATGCCGCTGTTGCCGCATAGTCATCATACAGGCTACCGTCCTGATGCTGCTGGGATATCATCCACTTGCCGACATACAAAAGCTGCGTGACAAGCTGTTTGTCCTGCTCATCCTCCCCCAGATGCTCATATGCCGACTCAAACAGTGTACCGTTGCACTGCAGCGCGTACATAATCACATGCATGCCGAAAGCCGCTTCGCAAATTCCCTGCGCACTCTCCTCCATGGCGACGTCCGATGCATTGCGCAGCATGCTTAGAAACAGATTCTCATACGCATCCGGCGCAATGCGGAATGGGTAGGACTGTCCTATTATGTCTGTATGAACATAGTACAGACCCGGTTCTTCCAAGGCGGTAAAATCTGCCACGCTGAACTGCTGCCCAGTCATGTCGTCCATTGTTTCTTCCGGTATCCTTCCGGTGTACACAACGGCACCGTCCTGACTCCGCACAACCCGAAAGGTCTTTCCATGCTGTCCGCCTGCAAACACCACCTTTTTCTCCCTGCCTGACACATACCCCGCCATATTGACGTATATGGCAGGTCTGCTCACCGGAGCTTCCACGCCATACGATGCCAGCACCGTGCCAAACCCCGTCTCCGGTGCGGACTCGGCCTGCTGTGTGCCCTCCGCCGCACTGTCGTTTGTCTGCGTCTTGTCCGCCTGCGGCTTTTTCCTGCCATCACAGGAGATAACCGACAGACAAAGCGCAAGCGCCAGACAATACAATACCATTTTACGAATTCCGCTTCGAAATCTATCCATAAACATCTCCATCCGAAATCTTAGGAACTGTTCAGAAATAACATGCGCAGTTTGCGCAGAATATTTCTTCGAGGGTGCATATCAAAAAACGCAGTCGTAGCGGGCTACGGCGAGGCTTTTTGATATGTGCAATCGGAGAAATAGACAAGTCAAGATGTGCAGGTTATTTTTGAACAGTTCCTTAACATGTCCTCATCTATTTTACACGTTATTTTGCAGTAAGTAAAGACCACATTGCAGTATCTTTCCTTCAGGGTAATCATTCAGCCTTTGGACACCTGTGTGCACTTTTCCTTACGCACCCCTGCGCATAAAAAAGTGTAAAACCTTATTTCTTCAATAAGATTTTACACTTTGATGTTCTCTTTAGCGCGCTTTATGATACCAAAGCGGCTGTCTGCCTTGCAATCGCAAGCTCCTCGTTTGTCGGCACGCACAGAAGCGCAACCTTGCTTGCATCCGTGGAAATCACTCTGTCCTCACCCCTGACATTGTTTTTCTCCGTGTCAATCTCCGTCCCGAGATACCCTAAGTACTGTGCAATTTCCGCGCGTCCCAAAATGTTGTTCTCACCGACGCCCGCCGTAAACGCGATGGCGTCCACGCCGTTCATGGCTGCCGCGTATGCGCCGATGTATTTCGCCACACTGTAATAAAATGCGTCCAGCGCCGCCTGTGCAAGCTTGTTTCCATCATCTGCCGCAGCCTCGATATCCCTGAAGTCCGAGGAAACCTTTGACATTCCAAGCACGCCTGATTTTTTGTTCAGGACATTGTTCATCTCCGCCGGTGTGATGTTTTCTTTCTGGCAGATAAAATCGCAGATTGCCGGGTCAATGCTTCCCGAGCGGGTTCCCATGATGATGCCCTCGAGCGGTGTCAGCCCCATCGAAGTGTCAACACATTTTCCATGGTCAACCGCGGACACGGAGCCGCCGTTTCCGAGATGGCATACGATAATCTTCAAATCCTCCCTTGTCTTGCCGAGCAGCTCTGCCGCCCTCGCCGATACATAGTCATGGCTTGTACCGTGGAATCCGTAACGGCGCACCTTGTACTTCTCATAATACTCGTATGGAAGCCCGTACAGATAAGCCTTCTCGGGCATTGTCTGGTGAAATGCCGTGTCAAACACTGCCACCATCGGCACATTCGGCATAATTTCCCTGCACGAGTTGATTCCGATAAGGTTTGCCGGATTGTGGAGCGGCGCAAGGTCGTTACACGCCTCAATTGCCTTCAGCACTTCGTCATTGATGACAACGGAGCAGGCGAATTTCTCGCCGCCGTGCACAACGCGGTGCCCGACTGCATTGATTTCATCCAGAGACTTGACTACGCCGTGCCCTGTATCCGTAAGCGCGTCAATCACAAGCTTCACCGCCACGGTATGATTCGGCATCGGCGTCTCGATTCGAACCTTGTCCTTTCCGGCAGGCGTATGCGTGAGCACGCTTCCGTCGATACCGATGCGCTCGCAGAGCCCTTTTGCGAGCACTGCCTCGGTTTCGCTGTCAATGAGCTGGTACTTAAGTGAAGAACTTCCACAGTTGATTACTAGAATGTTCATTGTATTTTTCCCTCCAAAAATTATAATCTTTTACGCTTTTTTATCTGTACTTTTAGTGTACTACGATTTTCACAAAAGCGAAAGTGCTTACACGAATTTTTTTCATAAAAATGTCCCCCTTTTCAGGGGGACACTTTCTTTTACTTTGCAGCCAGTGCAAAGTTCTGGGCTGAACTGTTACGTCAGTTCTCTTCCTGCAAGACAATTTCGTATACAAGTTTCAAGGTTCCTTCGTATGAACCCGCGCCTGTAAGTGTCACGGTTGCCCTGCCGGCTTTTTTGTTGCTCGCGAAGCTCTTGACCTGAAAGTCCTTGCCGTACACTAACGACTCTCCCCAGAGACTGATTCTGCTTGTCCGGAGGTCTGCGCCCACGCCATACAGGAAATCTTCTTCCGTAAGCTCTACGCCGCCGGAAAGTTCATCCTTTGTCACAACCTTTTTGTCAAACGCAACGACGTTTGCATATGCGATGTCATTGGGCCGCACTACCTTAAATTTGATTGTCTTCTGTCCGCCGTAGCTTCCGATTCCCCTGATGACAACCGACGCCGTCTTTCCCGCATTCGTGTTGTTCTTGTAGCTGGGCTTTCCAGTCTTTGCATCCATTGCAATTTCAAAGTCCTTGCCAAGCACCAGCTCCTCATTGTTGAGCAAAATCTTTCCCTTTAAGATATCCGCGTCAAGGACAGCTCCGCCTTCCGCATCTGTGTACTGTACATAAAGGGGCTGGACTTCTGCCTTATCTATGCTCCAGTTCATTTTGTTAATCTTATACGTAATAACTTTCTGTCCGCCATAATTGCCAATACCGCGTATTGTCACTTTTGCGGTTCCGACCTTGCCTGTGTCCACATACGTTGCCTTGTCAACCACAAAGTCTGTGTTGCAATGCAGTTCTTTTCCGCCGAACGTAATACGGCTTACTGTCAGCCCTGCCTTGTCTTTGTAGTAGAAATCATTTGTTGACAGCTCCCTGAAGTTTGATGCCTGTGAGATGTACTTCGGACTCATCGCCTTGACAGATGCCTTCGCGATGTCCCCGCGCGCAACAATTCTGTAGGTTGTGGTCAGGGCACGTGATTCTGCATTTACATAATTGACGCTTCGCGCCGATGCGTAAATCTTCACTGTCACCTCTGTTCCTGCCGGAATCGGGGCGCTGAGTCTGTCTCCCTCCTTGAACGTCACTGTCTGTACACTTCCGTCAGCGTTGACCGTCTTATATTCATATTCTGTCCGTTTCGCATCATAATCCGCACTTGACGAGAGTACTTTTCCATCGTCCGTGACGACAATCTTTGTCTTGTAATTTGTGTCGGTATTCTTATACACAACGTCATTTGCAGCTGCCACAATACCGGATTCCGGATCTGTCAGAACTGCCGGCTCTATTGTGTAAGAAACCTTCAGGCTTCCCTTGAATCCGTTTTTACCCTTGATGGTAATGGTTGGCGGGTTCGCCTCGTCTGCCGTCCTTGCCAGCTTGTTATTGCTGTAAGACAGTGCATAGTCTTTACCCTGTTTCAGTTTGTTGCCGTTGACAGAAAGATTGATTGTCGGTGTGCTTCCGTTCTTCTCATAGCGCACCGGCGTCCGCAGCTTTCCGTCCGCCACATCCCTTACAACCTCATTTACATTCACGGAAGTGAGGTCATACGCATTAATTTTAATGGTTCTGGATACTGTTCCGGAATAATTGTTAATGCCCTTGAACGTTACGGTTGCAGTACCCGCCTTGTCATTGTTTTTGTAAGTCAGCGTATAATCGCGATTCAGTTTCAGCTGTACTGCTGTCTCTCCTTCTCCCATAGATATCTTCGTGCTTGTCAGTTTCACTGCCTGTCCCGCATAGTCAATCTCATTTCCGCTCATGCCCAATGTCTTCTTGACAATGCCGTTGCTGAACGATGCGCTGACTGATGCGTTCTTGAGGCTGCCGCCGACAATCTTGAACGTTACAGCCTTTGTGCCAAAATAATGTATATTATCGCCGATAACTTCAACTGTCGCCGTGCCGATATCCTTATTGCTGTAATATTCTACTGTATAGTACTCGCTGTTCAGGCTGCTGCCCTTGTACTTCACTTCGCCTATGGACGGCCGAATCTGCGCACCTGTGTAAACCTGATTGGCTATCTTGCCTACACTTGCCTTGCTCATAAGCACTGCACTTGTGTCGTTCTTGTCAACGATGGCAAACGTAACTGTCCTGCTTCCGGTAAAGTTGGTTGATTTTGCAGTAAGTACCACATCATAAATACCCGGCTCCGTAAATGTCAAGCTTGTGTCAAACGTATAATCCTTGTTGGACAGCTTTTTGCCGTTGAGTGTCATGACCGGCTTCGGTTTCTGTGCCCTTCCGTTCGACAGTACTGCTGTCGCCGGAGCTGAGATTCCTCTGTCACTGCCGATATCCACAGGATTGATGTCAAATGTCTTTGTGTACGTTCCGGCATATTTTCCTTTACCTGTCACCATGACAACGGGCACTTTGTTTTCCGGAACCTCGCCAAACTGTTCCGCGCCTCTCACATACGCCGCCGTGTTGTTCTTGAACTTAATGGTGTAATCGCTGCCTTCCGTGAGAAGTGTCGCTCCGACATACACATGGACATCCGGCTTGACTGCCTTTCCTGTGTACTTAATCTCGCTGCTCTCCTGACCCGTGTATACTACTTCCTTGATATCCGCAATCCACAGTCCTGTCGGTATCACGCCGTCCTCCGGCATATCGCCCGGAAGAATGCCTGTGGAACCGCTGTCTGCGTCGTCTCCCTTTGCAATATCGCCATCCGTCTCCGCGCCGGGAACTACTTCTTCCGACTTCGTTCCGCCAAGTGCGGCGTCCGCCTTTGCGTTCTCTGTCAGCGCAAGGTAGCCGTGCATGTCGATTGTTCCGTCTGCCTTTCTTGTAATGCCGCCTTCCGCGATTGCCTTTGCAGTGTCAAGGCTTACAAACCAGTCGTCCGTAACCTTTACTTTCGCCGTGTTGAGCGAGCTGATTCCGTTAAAGAAATAGTTGGTGTCATTGTACACTGCCTTGTAAAGTTCGCTGTCCCTGACTGCCTGATCTCCCTTGAATACAAGCTGCTCTGTTACTTTGTTTGACTTCTTGTAGGAAACCACGCCCTTTGCCTCGTAGTTTGTCTGTGTCGCCGTATTGGTATACATTGCCACGTTGTACGATTCATTGTCAAATGAAATCGAGTTGTATGCCTTGATGTCCGGACAGCTGTTTGAGTCAATGCCTTTTGCCTTGTTGGCAAACGCAAGGCTGTTTTCCACTTTGTGTCCGCCCTTGAGGCTGTCTCCGCCCATCTTGAAGCCGTTTCCGTTTCCGGCATTGACTTCATTTCCGTCTTCATCCAGAATATATCCGTTCTTGAACGCGATGCTGTTTCTGATTGTCACTGCGCCAATGGTTCCCGACTGCACTTTTGCAAACAAATCCCATCCGTCGTCCGCGTTGTAGCATGCGATACATCCGTCGAATACATTTCCGTCGCCAATCGTGAGTTTCGCTGCAAATCCGTCCGCATCCTCATAGCCCAAATCGGAATTCAGATATGAAGAACAGTTGAGAATCAAATTGTGTGCCGGCCACTCGTCCCAGCCATCCGAGCCTAACAGACGGCCAATCTGAATACCCGTGTTACCGTTTCTGTATGCCTGAACCCTGTCTAATGTATTGTAGCTTCCTGATATCTTAATACCCGTCTGCGCGTCCGCGGAATTGGTAACGTCAAAGCCCTTGAAGTACCAGTAATCCCCTGAAAGGCTCATGCCCATGCACAGCTTCTGGAAGTCAAATACCGGTCTTGTCGCCGCATCCGGATCCGCTATCATGTAAATGCGCTTGTCCGCAGTACCATTGATGCCTCTTTCAACTTTTATCGTGTTGGTAAGCTTGTATGTACCCTCCTGAATGACAATCGTCTGTCCGGGCTGTACCCACTTGACTGCCGTATAGATATCAAGCGGATTATCCTTTGTTCCGTTTCCTGCCGCCGTACCGTCGACTGCCACGTAGAGCGTCTCGCCCTCCACACCATATTTCCTGAAGTTTACCTTGTGTGAAAAGACCTGTGCATCGTAGCTTGTAAGCTCTGTGTACTCGTTTGGCTGATAAGCCTTATCCGGTGTAAATGTTACCTTAAAGTTATTGATTCCGATATCCAGTTTCACTTTTTCCTTGAGATAGCTCTTTTTGTCCTTATCCTCCGCCGCTGTTGAAACCTTATAATCCGCATCAATTACTTTTACGTTTGCATCATCCCTGACTGTCACATGGCCGTTCCAGTTTGCCGTGAAGATAAGCTCATAATCCTCTGTGTTGGACACGGATGCGGAAACAATGCTGTATGACGGCGTCACAAACACGGTTTCCCGTTCTTCCGCCGGCTCGTCGTCCGCAGGGTTGATTGTCTTAAAGTCAATATCCGTCGCTGTAATTCTCGCATTTCTCGATGCCACAAATCCGACATAGATATTTTCGGAATCAAGCTTTGTCAGCTCATTTCTGTCAAGGTCATAGTAGAGCTTCTCGCCCAATACCTTGCCGTTCAAGTCCAGATACCGCAGCCAGTAACCAGTGTTGTTTCTTTGAATCTGGAGTTTGAATGTCGTGAGCAGCTTGTCTGCCTGCGTTCCTGTAGGCGCCTTGTCTGCCAGAACATAATTTCCGAGAATATTGTAGGTTCCTGCTCCAAGTCTTGCACAGCTTGTCTCAAGCGTTGTATTGTCATATTCGTGCTTAAATCCCTCCGGAAGCGTTGCATTGCCTGCCTTGACTTCCGCCACGCCCTCCGCAGTCGCACCGGTCTTTGCAATGGTTCCAAGACCAAGCTTCATGGAAATTTTCGGGTAATTTTCATCTGTCGTAACATGTTCGCCGTCATAGCGGTACTCTACCTTTGTAGCCAGATTCTGGAACGAATTGTTCCACAGCGGTGTGCTGTCATACGGCTCACCCACCGTATCGGAAACCATCAGTCCCATACCTTCCTGACCGTTTGACAATGTCCAGTTATCCACCGTGATGGTTGCCGTCAGTGTAAAGTTCTCTGTCTCCGGATCAACCGCCGTATAGTAGAATGCCAGTCCGTCCGTCGATGCCGGAACGATTTTGCCCTTGCCGCTCTCGGAGTACACGGTAACCTTTCCGTCTGCGACACTGCCCTCAAATCCGTTGTTCTTCTCATTGGTGGAGGAGCCATATGCCGAGAATGACCATGTCCGCATATTCTCGTCCTTCACTGTCTCCGTTATTGTGCCGACACTTTCCGATATCTCTTTTGCATCCCCTTCACCGCGGACTGCCCTTACTTCGAATGTGTACTCTTTTCCGATTTCCAGTCCCTCAGTAATCTTGTGTTTCAGTTTATCCGTCTCAATGCGAATCTCCGTATCCTTTACGGAAAGGATATAGCTGTCAGCCTCTTTTACGGATGACCATTCCAGTTCAATCGCACCGCCGCCCTTACATGTCGCGCTCTTAAATGTCGGCGCTCCGAGCAAAAGCTTGAAGTCATATGGCTCACTGACGTTTGATACCTTTGCCTCCTCTTCGCCCTCGCGGGTTGCGGTTGCCTGGAAAGTATATTTCCCTGACGCCTGCGGGATCATCGAAACGGTCACTGTCGAAACGTCCGCCACTGTTTTCTCCACGGATTCGACAAGATTGCCCTCGCTGTCAATCATGTCAACCGTCAAGGCATCTGCACCATCCAAGCCCATCTGCATCGCAACCGTAACTTCCATGGTGCCTACTGTAATATCATCCTGTTTCGCTGTTCCCTGTACAACCTTCGTGATTGCCGGAGGCGCTACCGCGTTCCATCGCTCACGGATTTCAGGCGCCTGCTCGCCGATTTCAACGACTACCTTGAAAATATAGTTGTTTCCTACCGTATTTCCTAAATAATACGTTCCGGCCTCGCTCAATTTAAATTTCGTGATGTATGCCTGATTCTGCACTGTGTCCAGCGTCGAGTCGTCCCCGATGCCTTCCTCGTTGACCAGTGTGAGTCCGCGCCCTGCGCCGCCGCATGCCCACCATACACTGACGACTGCCTGATCTGTGGTGGTAAACGCGATGACATTCTTCTCCGTCTCCATCGTGCCGCCAAAGTTAAACCGCTGTGTTCCCTTATATCCGTCCGACCATGTCTTGCTGGAACCGTCAAGCTTTGACTTTGCGCTGTATTTGATGGTGAAGAAATCTTTTTCGCCGCCCGTCACCGACTGCCCGTCTTCCATGTCGCCTGCCGCAAACCGCTCATAATCTTCTGAACAAAGCGTATAGGAATCCAGCGCTTTCACAAGCGTGTATACATACGCGGTCTTTGATACAGCCGTCTCGTCCCCCCTCACTGCAGTCACTGTTATAAAGTAGTGCACTTTTGCCTTTAAGCCTGTGAGTATCATGCTGCGTGCCGTAATGTCAGTGACCTCTATCGTCTTTTCGTTTGTCGGTCTCGTCTCGCTGACTGTCTCGTCACCTTTGCGCTCCCAGTATGTGATGATATACTTGTCTGTCTCCTTCACCTCAGACCAGTTGAAGGAAACCGATACTGTTTTGTCCGCCTGCTCGCCAAGGCTTGTCAGTCCGTCCACTACAGGCGCCGCAAGCGGAAGTGTGAAGTCAAGCGTCTGTTTTGCACTCAGCTTATCCTTTCCTGCCTCGCCCCTGCGGCTTGCAACTGCCTCAAAGCTGTATGTGCCGCTTGCGGATGGTTTATATACATATACAAACGTTGTGTCGTCAAGCTTTGTGCTGCTTGTTACCGTATCGGCAGCGTCCGCGCCCTTGTATACATTTACCTTAAGGACGTCCGCGCCGTTGGTTCCCATGACCATCTTCACAGTCACAGCAATCTGTGACTCGTCCTCGCTGCCGTCTTCATTCTTTACAAAGGAAACATCCGTGATTTCCGGAGGTGCAACCTCTGACCAGTCATTGCGCGGTTCTTCGTCGCCGCCCGTTGTGCTCTCTGCGACTTCAATCTTGAAAATGTAATTGTTGTTTATGTCTCCGCCAAGGTAATAGCTTCCTGCCGCGTCAATTGCAAGCTCTGAAATATACAGCCCGCCCGACGTGGAACCTTCGGATGTCGTGGCTGCCGGTGTACCCATGGCGTCAAGAATGACAATCTCCCTTCCATCTCCGCCAGATACCCACCAGACCTTAACCTTCGCTGTTCCCGTGATGTCAAATTTGACTGCATTCTTTGATGTGGTGGCTTTTCCGCCAAAGTTAATGCGCTTCTCTCCCTTAAATCCGTCAGAAAATGTCTTGCTGTTTGCATTCACTGCAGAGTTTGCGCTGTATACCATTGTGAAGAAATTATTTGTCCCTGCCTGCTCGGTATCGCCGTCCTGTTTTGCTCCTTTGTCAAAAACCGCAAGATCCGTTGTCGGATTCAGGACATATTCCTTTGTCACGACGCCCTCTGCAAGCTCCGCAACCTCTATCGTTATAATCCGCACACCGCGGTTCATGTTTTTTTCCGGCGGCATCTGCGGTGACACAATCTTGTAAGTTCCTGCCGGAATTTTCGTATAAGTCAATGTTGTTGCCGCCGTTCCGGTCACTTCTGTAAGTCCCTCGTTGTTATCCATTGCAATGCCAGTCTCATCAACGAGTGCAATTGCAGAAGAATTGCTGCTGCCGGTGGATGATGCATTGATGCTCACACTTGCAGGCTTTGTCAGCGTAAACATAAATCCTGCCGCAGACCACTTTCCAATCTCGGCGCTTGTCACTTTTCCGCTGCTCTTGCTTATCCGCTTTTTCACCAGCTGGTCGGCATTGTCAGCATGTCCGGTAAACACTTTGAAAAACTTGTCAAAAACAGTTCCGTCTGCAATTTCTTCGTTGTCCGCTGCCGCCGTGAGTGTCGTCGCATCAAACTTGTATGTTCTTAGCGTATCTCCTGACGGCTGCTCAACGACGATGGTCTTTGTATCCGATATCTTGGAAAGCTCCTCTGTGAGGTACGCCTTTACCGTCACTTCATACGTCATGTCTGCCGTTAATTCCGTAAGCTGATATTCTGTCTGCGGCAGCTTTCCAAGCGCTGTCTCATCCAGTGTAACCGTCTTTGCCTCCTTGCCTGTTTCCTTGTATGTAATCTCGATTGTCTTTGCCCAGTTTGCCTTTGTCCAGCCTACCGTAATCGCGCCAAGACCTGTCTCCTCGCTGATTTCGTCAAATGTCAGCTTTACTTCCGGCTTTGATGCGTTAAACACCTTTTCGCTGTCAGCCGGCATTGTGACCGACATATCTTTTCCGTCAAACGGATTCCAGCTGCCAAGGAATGTTGCCGCGGAAATTGCCTGTCCGTTTGCAAGCTTCTCCTCCGCGAGCACGCCGCCGCCATATGTTGTATCTCTCTTAGAAGTATTGTCAGTTCCGACTGCATATTCAAACGTTCCGTACTCTGTACAAAGCGAAGATCCTGTTGAAAGTCCGGAATACCATGCCGCCGGAGAAATCAGGGAAGCCCCCTCACTGTCATACCAGTACTCGTCTGCCGCGTCGATTATGGTTTTATAGAATACCGCCTCACCTGTATTTGCCGTCCATGGTCTTCCGAATCCGCTCGGCTTTGACGGATGTACGGATGCAGAGTCAACGCCCGGTGTAACCGATTTGACATGGCAGTTATACATCAGATAGCCATGTGCCGCACTCTGTGATACGCCATTGCCGTCTTTGTATGCCTGCTGCTGGGGCGCGGTGATATATGCCACATCCCCGCTTGCATCACTTGTATTCAAATACAAGTCACACTTTGCAAAAACAGCTGTCATTCCGCCAAAAATATAGTCTACAGCACCATATACATCACATCCGTAAAAGCCTGCCGTCACGCCTGTTCCGCCATATACGACATCCTGTCTGCCTACGAACGAACAGTTGTTAAAGAATATATTTTCACGGTTATTTTTGATTGCAAGCGCAGTCGCCCTCTCCACATAAGCCTTTTCCTGAACCTTCGTGTCTCCCACGGTTTTCAGTTTTGCCCTTGGCGTGCTGCCTTCTTTTCCGTCGCTTTTCTTAACCAATCCGTCCTCCGCACACTTACGGGAAATATACTGGTTAAAGGAGTTTTCAAAGATAATGCCGTCCGCCTCAAAGCCATCGGCGTCGATGACGACGGATGCGTTCCACATCGTTGCCGTTCCTGCGCCTGGATTCACTGTTGAGACATATCCGTTTGCTTTGTTTACTTCGAGCACTTCCGCATCATATTTATAATCAGCGCCCATGCTGTAGTATGAATACCCATGACCATAATACCATGTGATACGCACGGCATTTTCATCAATGGAAACACCCTTATTTTTCAGCTTGACACTCGGATTTGCAGCCGCGTTCTTCAACGTTACGTCGGGAACGTCAACGACAAGCATTTCCTCGTAATCGCCCGGCTGAATTTCAATTGTGACACGCTGTCCGTCCGTGCGCTCCATTTTTCTGACGGCATCCAGCGCGTCATTGATTGTCGTATAGTCACAGTCGGCTGCGCCTACTGTTATCTTTTCTTTGTAGTCGTTGGTGTAGATTACCTTGATGGATAACAAGTATGCCTGACCAGTCGCCGTAAGCGTAACATAGCCATCAACCGGCGTACACTTAAATGTCGATGTCGCATCTGTTGTCGATGCCTGCTCCTCTCCGACCTTGTACAATGCGTATTGTTCGCCATTGGCAAGAATAGATATTGTGCAGTCCCCGTCTACGGGTATTTTCACAATCGTTTCATTGTTCAGCATCAAGTCATTGTTCCCGCCTGTCCGCCTATTAAACTTTGCTCCGGCAGCAGTCACATCAACCAGTAAACCATGATACGGAACCGGACTGGATTCACTCTCTATTGTGATGCCCTCCAGAGCCGTATCTTTTTGGAAATCCCACTCTGTGCGGATTTCTTTTGTAAACCCAATTGTATGGGAGACAGTTTCTCCCTTGATTGTCACATTGGGCGTGCGTTTCTGCATATACATCCCTGTACCGCTGACTGCTACCTGATATGTACCGTCTCTCAAGGCAATGCTGTCCGCATCCTCAAAAGAGTATACATATCCGTTTCTCTTATCGATATCTTCCGATTCCATGTCGAGATAAGAAAATGTGTAGGTTGCTTTGCTGACGCTCTCCATGTCGGCACTGTCAACACCCGTAATGTTGATTGTAACCTTGTGTGTGGGTTTCGCCGCAAAAACAATATTCTTGTCAGTCGCCGCAGCTGCCGCGGAGATCGTTGTTGTCGTCAGCGAATAATCGTCAACCGCATACTGTTCTTCCTTATCCGCCGCCTTAACTGTATACACTACACCCTTTTCAAGCTTTGTGCTGTAGCTCGTGCCATTCATCGTTATTTCAGGCATGTACACGCTCTCGCTGTTTTCCAGCGTGATATCCATTTTCGCCAGTGCAGCCGCATCAATGCCTGTGAAGCTTCCGCTTACGTCTACAAGCTCAACGCTTTTTACAGTAAAGTCATGTGTCTTTGACGCTGATGTGTAGGATGTAAGGTCAAGAACATCCTTCCCGCCTGTCACAACATAACCGTTTTCGCTGACCCCTACTTTGTAGGCGTACTTATTCTGAAGCGCGATGCTGTACTGTCCGTTTGTGACAGCAGCTGTCTTCACTTCCTTTGTTGTCTGATTTTCAAACGTTACAGAATAGTTTGCGAGTGCGGACGGTGCCGTCACACTGCCTGCAACCGTTATCTCTGCGGGATGCTCGACAGATACTCTTGCCACTTTAAACTTACCAGACGAACCCTCCTGCCCCAAGCGATACTTCCCTGTCTTTGTTGCATAAAATACGGCTTCTTCTACATGACTGGAATCCGAATTATATGCATATGTCTGGAAATTATCTGCATCGTCAACCTGAACAAACTTATACGTCAATGAAGCGCTGTCTGTCGACACATATGCCGTAACAATATCACCTGCAGTAAGGTCAAACTCAAAATAAAAACTATCTATATTTTGTGTTCCGTTACAAGCTATCGCTCCATGGTAGATTGTTTTTTCATCAATACTTTTTAATGTCTTTGTCTGTTGTCGTGTAACATTTGTGTTATCCGTGTATACTCTGATTTTCTTAGTAGATGCAGAATGTATTTTAAACAGCTCTGCACTGCCCTCTGATACAATGACATCTCGGTTTACATAATTGTTAGTTGAATCTGCCTGGCCAACCTTTATGTTAGGATCATCTGGGTTATACCAACCATTAATTACGTCCACCGACAGCCTATTGTTATATATTTCACTATCAAACTGTTCTACTCCAAAATCGTACATGTCAATCTTATTTTTTTGTGCCGGTTCCAACGCATCCGATTCATCCGCCGCATCTCCTGCCTCATTGCCTGTAAACGAAGTCAATGACGCACCGACACCGAGGTTTCTCAACGCACTGCTGCTCTTAATCGTCAAAAAGCCTTTTAAATCAATGCCTCCATCCGCATTTCTCATCGTTCTGTGCACGTCATAATCTGCCTCCGGCATTTTTATGCTGACAAAATCACCTGCAGATGCCGTCAGTTCACTGGTTCCCTCTGCGCCCGTGTTAATGGATGTCCCGTCTGCTCCCGCGGAACCAATTGTCTGCTGTGTCACGGAATACATTTTATTGGATTTTACAACAACGCTGTTCGAAAGCGTACCGTTGAACGAATCATCGCCTAAATATTCATTGGCGCTGACTGCCAGTGAGAGCAGCCCCCTATTCCTTCCTTCGCTTGCACGATACATTTTAAAGTTGCTGTATTTGCTGCCACTGATCGAATCCAATCCATTGTTGTAGGATGTACAATTCGTCAACTGAATCGCCTCGCGGTTTTCGTTGTCCGTAAAACCATGAAGCGCATTGTTAAACGCAACGCAGTTCTCAACAATATGGGCCGTAAAATTATCCTTGCCCTTGTCTTCTGCCGCTGTGCCGCCCAGTTTAAATCCGTTTCCGTCACCGGCTTCGGAGTCGATCGCATTGCCTGCGGCATCAAACATAAATCCATTGTTGAAGGCAACACAATTTTTTACGGTTACCACGCCGATTTTGTTTCCGTACTCCGTGAACTTGGAATACAAATCCCATCCGTCATCACTGTTGCTGTACGCAATACATCCGTCAAATACATTGTTGTCACCGCAGGCAAGCTTTGCCGCAAATCCGTCTGCATTTTCGCCTTTGGTGTCGCCATTGTCATAATTAAGAAATGACGTACAGTTCTTTATGGTATTATTGCTTGGCCAGTCGCTGTATGTGCTCCCTTTGTCCCCGCAAATCTGCAGACCTGTATCTCTATTCTCTGTAAACACGCAATTGTCAATCGTGTTATAGCTGCCCTTGATAAGCATACCATTGTCGCCCGCGCCTTTTACCGTGATGCCCTCAATCTGCCAATAGTCTCCGGCAAGAAGTACACCTTGGTTGCTGGATCCTAGCGCCATTTCCGAAAAATCAAGCACTACTTCCGCATCGCCATCCGCTTTTATGGTTTTCGGATTCCCGCTGGTTCCTGAATTGCTTTCCTTAATCTCAATACGGCTGGAAAATGCGTATGTGCCGCCCTGCATAATGACAGACTTCCCCGACTCAATATTTGAGATGGCTGTCACCAGATCCAGCGGGCTGTCGCTTGTTCCGGCACCGTCACTTTTTCCTCTGGGAGAAACATAAAGGTCTCCGCTGTAGTCGGCGTTCCTTTCCAGTGTCTCTTCCGTTTCCAATTCTGTTTCCGTTTCCGACGCAGTTTCTGTCTCTGTATTCGTCTCCGTCTCTGTATTCGTCTCTTTCTCTGTATTCGTCTCTGTCTGAGTAGATTCCTCAGTCCTTGTCACGCTTTCGCTTTCCTTTTCACTTTCCTGCTCTGTCACAGACGTCTCCTCACTGTCGTCCTTACTTTCCTCCGTCTGTGAAACATGCTCCGTGCTTTCATCCGGCGCTTTCTCCGAACTTGCCGGACTGCTTTGCGTTTCCCCGCCAGTCTCGGCGCTTTCCTGTACGTTCTCCGGCTCTGTGGATTCATCAACGGCTGTCTGAATCTCCTCCCCGGTATCCGGAGCTGCTTCGCTGGCAAAAACTGTCATGTTTGACATCGTCATGGCAACGGACAGTACAATCGCCATAATCCGTTTCTTGATTTTACCTTTGTCCTTTCTCATACTACCTCCTTGCTTTCCAATCCACTACTCATTCTTTCAGCAGCCGCTTATCCGGATTTGAAAATTCTCTCATGGATGTGGATAAATGTTACACATTTGTAAGCTCTTACATCTAATGTTAAAAAAATAATGTAGGTTTACTATATCAGATAAATTGAACAATTTCAACTTCGATTTTCACATTTATTTGAATATTTTGTTTTTTATACAACGAATTTTAGCATCTATTTTTGTCTATTTTGTATAGATGCAATTTTTTAGATGGCACCATTTTTTACGTTTTTAATTTTAAATAATTTGACTTTGCAATAAAAACATTCGGTAAAATGGAGCAGATTGCAAATATTTTTTCCATTTTTTACATATTTTACGTAAGTACTTTCAACCGAAATAATGCACACCTTAGTGCGCAACGCTGCCTATTTCCTGCCCTCCAGAACAATCAGGCAGAGAAGACTTTACCGACTCGCCGCGTGCCCCATGCGCCGCACAGCGGCATACTTCCTCTGCACAGAGCTGCCAATTTCCTTACGCACCCCTGCGCAATCGAACAGGGGAAAGACCTTCTCCTCTACTCGCCGCGCGCCCCGTGCGCCGCTTTGCGGCTTAGTTCCTCTGCACGGAACCGCACATAAAAAAACCAACACCGGAATTTCCACTCCAATGTTGGCTTTACTCTTATTGTTATTCATGCCATGCTATAATTAAAGGCAGAAATTTAGTACGCCCTGCCCCAATAAACCATTTTCTTCGCCGGTCTGCCGCAGCACACGCAGGTCTCACTCAGCTGCTCCTGCTCAAATGGCATACAGCGGCTTGTCGCTGCCAGCTCCTCCTTGATTTTGTCCTCGCAGGCGCGGTCACCGCACCACATCGCCTTGACAAATCCGGGCTTATTGTTGATGGTATCGCAGAACTCGTCCCAGCCCGCTGCATCATAGATATGTGTCTCCAGATGCTTTCTGGCTGCCTCGTACATATCTGACTGAATTGTCTCGAGCAGCTCCGCTGCCTTTGTCTCAACCTCGTCCAGACACACATCAATTTTTTCCCTTGTATCGCGGCGCACAAATACACACTTATTGTTCTCGATATCCTTCGGGCCGACTTCAATCCGGAACGGAACGCCGCGCATCTCGCACTCGCTGAACTTCCAGCCTGGGCTCTTGTCGGTATCGTCAACCTTCACGCGCAAGCCCTTTGCCGCCAGACGTTCTTTCAGCGCATATGCCTTCTCAAGCACACCCTCCTTTTTCTGCTGAATCGGGATGACCATTATCTGGGTCGGCGCTACTTTTGGCGGAAGCTTGAGTCCGGAGTCATCACCGTGTACCATGATAACCGCCCCGATAATGCGGGTTGACAGCCCCCACGACGTCTGGTAGCAGTACTTTAACGTATTGTCCTTGTCCGTAAACTGGATACCGAATGCCTTGGCGAATCCATCGCCGAAATTGTGGCTTGTGCCCGACTGGAGGGCTTTTCCGTCATGCATCAGCGCCTCGATGGTGTAGGTGGATTCCGCGCCTGCAAATTTCTCTTTCTCTGTTTTCTGTCCTTTTACAACGGGAATTGCGAGCACATCACGCACAAAATCCGCGTACACGTTCAGCATCTGAATCGTTCTCTGTTCCGCGTCCTCGGCTGTGGCGTGGACAGTGTGCCCCTCCTGCCACAAAAACTCGCGGCTTCTCAGGAACGGGCGGGTCGTTTTTTCCCAGCGCACCACGGAACACCACTGGTTGTACACCTTGGGCAGGTCGCGGTAGGACTGCACTTCGTTTTTATAAAAATCACAGAACAACGTCTCTGATGTCGGACGAACACACAGCCGCTCCTGAAGCGGTTCGAGACCTCCGTGCGTCACCCACGCCACCTCCGGCGCAAAGCCTTCCACATGGTCTTTTTCCTTCTGCAGCAGTCCTTCCGGAATAAACATTGGCATGTATACATTCTCAACACCCGTCTTCTTGAACGCCGCGTCAAGCTGCTGCTGAATCTGCTCCCAGATTGCATACCCCGCAGGCTTGATAATCATACAGCCCTTTACGCTCGAATAATCGCACAGCTCCGCTTTCTTCACGACATCCGTGTACCATTGCGCGAAATCCTCCTCCATGGAGGTAATCTCCTCTACCAGTTTCTTGTTGTCATTTGCCATTTTTCATCTTCCTTTCTATTCATCACTGTCTGTAATGTCCTCAAGCAGCCTGAAATCTTTCTGAATCGCAGTGTAGCGCTCCCAAGGGATGTTCTTTATGATACTGCTTCTCTCATTGAACTGCTCTGCCGCCGTCCTCACACAGAAAAATGCATCAAATTTCGCCTTTGTTATCAGCCTGCGCTTTGACAAGTATCTTCGTTCCTTATCCGTGTTATCAATAAAATCGCTGCATTCTTCTATGATCCTTTCGTCATACATATCCTGCTTTGCGATGGCGTTTAGCAGAAATGTTTCCATCGCCCCATTTTCCTCATACGGAATGACCATGACCAGAAGCCGCATCCGGATCTCGATGCCCACATTAATCGTCATTTTGCCCCCCGTCCATTGGTTATTGACGATTTTTTCGTCCATGGTGACATTCTCACTTTTTAAAACAGTTTCTATGTTCTGTATAAAACTTGTTTCCGTATCCGACTCATCCCTGTCTGTGATAATGACTATGGAATGAAAAATGTCATTACTTTCTGGAGATTCCATGTAATTCTTTCTCAAGACCTCTGCCAGACCATCTGCCATTCTGCTGCATCCGCCTGCAGCCGCAATTGTAAGGTTGTTTTTCCCCTTTTTCAGAAGTCTTGATTTTTGACCGGACAGTTTAAACTGCTTTGTCTGTCCTTTTTCCGTATCCTCCCATCCGCAGGCTTTTCGCATATAATACTGCAATAATATATAATCCGTGGAACCCTCGCAGAGGATTATCCCATTCTTTACCGTAACTCAACACCCCAATCATCCTGTGCCTTTATGGCTTCTGCACAGCTCATTTTTCTTACAAGGTTTTTCTCTTCTTTATTATATAAGGTATACAAATTGATCTTGTCTTGCAGGTCGGGGGCGCACTTCAGTACTTTGTCTATCGCCTCAAGACTGTGCGAGGTCAGGAATACCTGAACACTCAGTTTCAGAGCACTCCGCAAAATCCATGCAAAAATATTGTTCATCGCAGAAGTATGGATTGCAGTCTCAAATTCATCCAGCAGCAGAATGCCGTCTTTCGCCTTTACCACCGCTGCCAGTAAAAGAAGCGCCTTTTTCATGCCATCGCCGTACACGCCCAGCGGCATCGCCTTATCGTACTTATCGGACAGTACCATGTATTCCGTTCCGTTGCCTGACTTCGTAATATTCATAATACTATTGTCAAATTCATGCAAAATCCGCATCATATCCTTATATAACGCCGGACTTTCCATTACCTCATCCAGAAAAATGCTTCCATCCAAATGTGCGCCCGGAGCAACATATTCTGTCGGAAATATTTTCTGTCCAGCCTCCTCTTTTGGCACCCTCGTCTGAAAATCAAATAAGTCATAGGCTATTTCCGCATCAGAATTCGTGCGCACCTCTATATGGATGCATTTCGCATCAAGATACCCGTCTTTTGACGCATAACTTATTGGAAAATCCGAGCCATTCACCTCTGAAACAGCATTTTCCGAAATACGTGTCTCACGAATTTCTGCATCTAAAGTTACATCTACACTCCGATACCCTGCATTACAGCAATATTGAATAAACAAGTTTTTCAAATTCGCCGGAAATAAATTTACAATCCCCTTGTAATAGCTTCCGTTTCTGGTCAACCTACACATTTTTATCCACGTCGATAGACTTGACGGGCTCCTAAGGCTCGATATCAGCTCGAGTACACTTGTCTTTCCGCTATTGTTATTTCCGGTTAATATGTTAATTTCATTCAAACCCTGTAGTTCCAAATCCCTTATTCCGCGATAGTATATGATCTTAAAATCTTCAATATGCCTAGCCGTATTTTTCACCGCCCTTTCCCATCCCCTATGGAACGATTCGCACGTCTTTGCTCAAAAATTCTACCTGACTCTCTATATACTAGCAAAAACTTCTTTAAAAGTAAATATTTCCGAAAAAATAAGACACAAACCATTCCATTTGCGTCTTATTGGTAAAGCATATTTCATCCACATCCATCAAAGCTCATCTGCAATCGCTGCTGATGATACAAACGTCCCGACAACCGAGAGCACTACTGCCAAAATGATAATCAGCATGCCGCCCATCAAAAGTATCATGGCTCCGCCGCCATCGTCACCGGCACTCTCCCCAAGCGGTGCCTGCTCGTCGTTAACTGCCGCGGCACTTTCCACTGTCGTCTCCGCTGCCTGTGCCGTAAACGCGCCAAACGAAAACGCCGATATAAATGCCCCCGCCATCATGGCAAACAGAAAGCGCATGATTCGTTGTACTGCTTTGTATGCATTGTTTTGTTTCGTCATAGTTTCCACCTTCCCCATTTTTGATACGGACAGCGCTGCATTCGATCCAGCCTGCCCTTCCCTGTATATCAGTTTAGCATACAATTCAAAAAATGTGAATTATTTTCAGTAAATTCTTCCAAAATAAATGGTAATCGTTCAGCCTTCGGCTTCCTGTTACGGCATCAGATAAAACAGCATCTCCTGTCTACAAAGAAACCTGCGTCCCGCCTTTTACCTCGACAAACTGTTCGTCGTCGATGCACAGCCAGAGACTCTGCACGCAGGGATTGTACACAAAAGAGCCGTCCGCCGCGAACTGTGCCATTTTGACCACATCCATATAGTCCACTATCTGAATATTGGTGGCGTACCAGATATCGTCCCTGCCTCCTGCAAGCCGGCAGAAGTCCTCCATTACGTTCCAGTTGTCATTGTTGGTGAACTCATAGCTGTGTCCCCACACGTACATCAGGTACAGATACTGTCTTTTTTCCAATCCCACAAACTGCTGCCCAAGCTCCATCAGGTTATGATTGTGGTGGCAGGTCGCTTTCCACTGCAAAAAGTTGTCCGGTATCGAAAAGCCGTCCGAGTCGCCGACAACCCTGCCATAGCGGATGCCAAGCGCAGGAAGCATATCGCATATATCCTTTGAAAAAGAGCCGTTCGGATATGCAAGCCCGCGCACAGGATACCCCATAATCTCCTCAAGCCGTTTCCTATCCTCTATGATTTCCTGCGCAACGCCGGTCAATGGGCAGCGCCCGATTGTCGGATGCGATACCGTGTGGCACGCAACCTCGTGCCCTTGGTAGAGTTCCCTGTACTCCGCCTGCGGAATGCGAACCGGATCCCCCTCCAGCCCGCTGTTTACATTGAAAGTTCCTTTGATGCCATACTTGTTAAACAGTTCGACAAGGCGCCTGTCCTCATGCTTGCCGTCATCATAGCTCATGGTCAGTGCCTTGTGCTTTCCCCCGGGAAAACATGTATAAATTTTTTTAATGTTTGTTTTCATCTTTCGTCGTCTCCTGTTCCCTTTTTACATTCTTCACATTCTGTTCAAAGTGCGCAACCAGTTTTCTGCCGCTCTCCTCATCAGACTGTTCAAGTGTACGGATAAACTCCTCAATCGGCCCGCGCGTCTCACTGTCCGCCATGACAAGCGAATGCTGCAGGCCAGCGATATAGTCCTCCAGACACTCGCTGAATTCAAACGATACCCTGCCGTCGGAAAGCATCGTTATGTTGAGCGTGTACGCGACATTCGTCCATTCCACTTTCTGTGTCATGGCGCACAGCTCCTTTGCCTTTTTCAGGAAATGCAGCCCCTGCGGCGTCCTGTCCAGAATATCATCGAACGTAATTCCGAAAAAATCCAAGTCGTCCTGTGCGGCAATGCACTCCACTTTTAAATCTGCCTTCTTATAATATTCCATACCGTCACCTCCCTGCGCGCCCAGCCTGCGGCATTTCCCATGTACAGCTCTGTGCACAAGAAAGCTGTAGCAATCATTGTCGCATTGCTACAGCTTCCTCATTGATTTCCATAATGACAAGAGCTATTCGTCCTCTTCCACAAAATCCGTATGGAACATAAGCAGGAATTCAGCCCCGTTTTTGATTGTGAGTTTCATCACAACACCCTTACCGTCCACTGAGATCTTTGCGTTTATCTTTTTCACAGTGTCAAGATTTAGCTGAACCGTCGTAAACATATCATCACTAACCAGGCACATCACCCTGCCGATGACCTTTGCCTCCGAGCATATCACTGACAATGACATGTTCAATCCGGTTCCGTCCGTTACGTCTTCTATGGTTGATAATGCGATTGGTATATTCCTAACGTCCATCAATACTGAAATCAGGCTGTCAGCGTCATTAACGATTAGCAGACGGTTTCGCATTACCTCCAAATAGTTTGTCCAGTTCTGCATTCCATCCATATTTTGGCCTCCTTTGTGTTACTCCCCTTTACCTGAGTTCTTGCAAAATACAAGGCCTATTGTTCATACTTTTATTATACTTTCTAACCAAAAAAGTGTCAACAAATAAAGTGTGTTCTTTTTGTCAGAATATTCGCCACTGAAGTCGCCACTGTTCACTCCATTCCGATAACATGCAAAAATTTATTGATATCCAGTGAAAAATGCATTTTCTTTCCTGTAACAGGATGTATCAGGGACAGTTCGTTTGCAGCCAGCGCCACATTGTGTATGGACAGCTGCGCGGAAAGCTCCTTTGTCTGCGCGGAGCCGTATTTCGTGTCCCCGAGGAGCGGAAATCCGGCGTGCGCCATCTGTACCCGAATCTGGTGATGCCTTCCTGTGTAAAGTTCTATTTCGAGAAGCGCATACGCACCCGTACTGCTGCTGCGCAAAAGTTTCCATTGAAGCGCTGCCTTCTTTGCCCCGTCCGTACCTTCCGGCACAACCTTTGACAGATTGGTACGCCCGTCCTTTATCAGATAGTCTGACAGCGTTCCATCCTGCGCCTGCGGCGTTCCCTCGACAAGCGCTGCATATTTTTTGGACAGTTGTCCGTTCTGCAGATCGGCGCTGAGCTTTTTGGCAGCTCCTGCATCTTTTGCAAACACCAAAAGTCCCTCCACCGGCTGATCCAGTCTGTGAACCACGCCAATATAAGGGGTTTCGCCTTTCTTTCTGCGATAGTTTTTCAATTCGGAGACAACGTCCGCCTGACCGATTTTTGCTGTCTCTGTCGCAATTCCCGCAGGCTTGTGAACGACCAGCAGGGTATCATCCTCATACACTATCATTTTATCCATTTTATTTTATCCTATTCGCATCCCGTCCGCGGCAGTTCCCTGCCTGCTCCCTATAATTTGAATCGGTAGCCGACGCCCCATATCGTCTCAATGTACTGTGGCTTTGATGTGTCTGTCTCAATTTTTTCACGGATTTTTTTGATATGCACTGTGACTGTCGCGATGTCTCCTATCGAGTCCATATCCCAGATTTCCCTGAAAATTTCTTCCTTGGTAAATACATGGTTGGGATTTTCCGCCAAAAATGTCAGAAGGTCAAATTCCTTCGTCGTGAATGTCCGCTCCTCGCCGTCCACAAACACGCGCCTTGCGGTCTTGTCAATGCGGATTCCCCTAATCTCCACAATGTCGTTTTCCCTTGTGTGGCTTCCCACAAGGCGGTTATAGCGCGCCATATGCGCCTTGACACGCGCTACAAGCTCACTCGGACTGAACGGTTTCGTCAGATAATCGTCCGCGCCAAGCCCGAGTCCGCGGATTTTGTCAATGTCATCCTTTTTTGCCGAAACCATCAGAATCGGCACATCCTTGTCCTCCCGAATGCGCTTACAAATCTCAAAGCCGTCAATCCCCGGCAGCATCAAATCAAGTATAATCAGGTCAAAATCCTCCGCAAGCGCTGTCGCAAGCCCCGTATCACCGCTGTTCTCGATCTTCACCTCAAAATCATTCAGCTCCAGATAATCCTTTTCAAGCTCTGCAATCGCTTCCTCGTCCTCAACAATCAGTATTCTGCTCATTTCTGTTCTCCGTCCTTTCCTATTCATTATTGAATCGCCCTGCCGCGTTCTCCATGCACTTACCTTCAGCATGACCTCTTCCGTTCCTGTCCACGCCGAATTTCACAATTGGATTTTACTTGTTGTCAGATAACGACCTCGTCCGTCCGCTCCGTATACTTGCGCAGCACAAAATGCATGCAGGTTCCCTCGCCCTGTCTGCTGGTTGCCCATACATAACCGCCATGATCCTCGATGATTTTCTTGACAATGCTCAGTCCGATGCCGCTGCCGCCCTGCAGTGAGTTTCTGGAAGAATCCGTCCGGTAAAACCGCTCAAAGATATTGCCGATGTCCTTGGATTCTATGCCTTTTCCGTTGTCCTCGATCTCGATTTTGACCGACTCGATTTCATCGAGAATGCGAATGTCAATCACGCCGTTATCATGCCCCATGTATTTGACACTGTTGCTGATAATGTTGTTGATGACCTTTTTGAGCTGCTCGGGATCCGCCACGACACAGGTATCCGCCGGAACAAGGTTGGTAAAATTCAGGTGCATATTTTTGGATTCCAAATCAAGCCCGACTTCCTCCACACAGTCCGAAAAGTAATCGGAGACATTCAAAATATGAAAATGATATGGAATCTTGTTGGAGTCGATGCCTGAGTATGTCGTCAGCTCATTGATCAGTTTGTCCATATCATTTGCCTTATTGTAGATGGTCTTGATGTACTTATCCATCTTTTCCGGCGTGTCCGCGACACCGTCCATAATGCCCTCCACATATCCTTTTATGGAAGTAATCGGCGTCTTGAGGTCGTGGGAAATATTGCTGACAAGCTCCTTTGACTTCTTCTCGTTCTGCGCTTTCTCTTCTTCGTTTTCTTTCAGCTGCAGACGCATCTGCTCATAATTGTCGAAAAGAATGCCGATTTCGTCATCGCGCCTGTTCGCCATATGGTAGTCAAAGTCTCCTGTGGATATCCGCTGCATGGCGATGCTCAGCTCTTTCAGCGGTTTATAAATATCCTTGTTGAGCCATCCCGTGATGATGGAACTTGTCATGAACAAAATGAGCATCATGGCAATCACAAGGTATTCCATCAGCCGCCTGTTAATCATCGCGCCAATCATGATGTCTTCCTTGGACAGCTCCCGCAGCACGTCAATATTTTCATAATACCCAAAACCAAAAAATACAATCGCAGCACATCCCAGCGGGACTAATATGATTGTAAGGAAAAGAACCATCATTTTGGACTTGAGTTTCATATGCGACTTTTTTTTCATAGAGACCTCCATTCGAAATCCGGCACATATACAAATCCGTCTTGCATTATTTACTTTATTTTTCAAGAATTATTGATAGCATTAGTATATCATATCCTATTTTAAAATATAGTCTTTTGGGGTATTGTTAATTTTTTTTTAATCAGAAAAATATTTAAAATTCCCTTGACAAAGTGAAATAAACTGAATATAATAACAGTAATCATTACTGATTTAACCAAAGAGGTAATACACAATCAGTCAATGATGGGAATATTGGATTTTCTACATTCCCGCAGCTCGAAACCGACTCAGAAAGGCAGGGGTTACATGGCTATGAAGTTCAGCCGCCAGAGGGCAGCTATCCTCTCCTTCCTAAAAACCCGAAAGGATCATCCGACTGCTGAATTTGTTTACTCCAATGTAAAAGAGGAGTTTCCGAACATCAGTCTCGGTACTGTTTACCGCAACTTAAACCAGCTGGCAGAGGCGGGCATGATAGCGAAGCACAGTTTTGGGGTTCTGGGTATTGATCATTTTGATTACGATACCAGACCACACCAGCATTTTGTATGCAGTCGCTGCAATGCTGTCATCGACTTACCTATGGACGGCAAGGATTTCTCAGCCATAGACGCCGAGGCTTCCAGAGGTTTTGACGGATTGATTCAGGGACACAGGTTATATTTTTGCGGCATCTGCAGGCACTGTCTTGACCAAGATGTTTCGCAGGACAAAGAAAAAACGTGAAATAAGGCGCCCCGAATTTTATGGCGCTTATAAAAATTAGGAGGTAATTGAATATGAAATTTGTATGTGGTGTATGTGGTTATGTTTATGAAGGTGACAGCGCTCCGGAGAAGTGCCCGCAGTGTAATGCGCCGGCTGACAAGTTTGTTCAGCAGGCTGGCGAGAAAAGCTGGGCAGCAGAGCACGTGGTAGGTGTTGCACAGGGCTCCAGCGAGGACATTATGGCTGACTTAAGGGCAAACTTCAACGGCGAGTGTACTGAGGTTGGTATGTATCTTGCAATGGCAAGGGTTGCACACAGAGAAGGCTATCCTGAAATCGGTCTGTACTGGGAGAAGGCTGCATGGGAGGAAGCTGAGCATGCTGCTAAATTTGCAGAGCTTTTGGGCGAAGTGGTTACAGATTCCACAAAGAAAAACCTCGAGATGCGTGTAGAGGCAGAGAACGGCGCTACTGCCGGCAAGTTCGACCTTGCAAAGCGCGCTAAGGCTGCAAATCTCGACGCAATCCATGACACTGTTCATGAGATGGCACGCGACGAGGCTAGACATGGCAAGGCATTTGAGGGACTTCTTAAGAGATACTTTGGCTAAGAAGAACGCCGGATTTTAAAGGAGTTTGAATTTAGAAGGGAATGAACCGGAAATGGTTTGTTCCCTTTTTGATGTCCTTGCTGCACATAGGGCAAAGAACATATGCGGATTATGTTATGAAAGGTAACAGTTCAGCCCAGGACTTTGCATTTACTGCAAAGTCCGTGAAATAGCGTAATGGTAGAGATGCATCAAGCCACCACGAAGTGGTTATGCATGGCTTGATGCCTGTAACAGGAAGCCGAAGGCTGAACTGTTACTATGAAAGCGGCAAAACAAGAATCCCTGTTGACAATCTATTGATACTTGCCAAATTCTACAATATATCTATGGACTATATCACAGGCGCAGGCAATATCAAATCAGAGTACTCAAAAGCATAGGCGGCTGCACTTTTATATCTATAATGCCGCTGCCTATTTTATTTCCTGCTGAAATGGTGTATAATATCATCTATAAACAAGCGAAAAGGAAGTGCCGCAATGGATATAAAACAGCTTCAAAGGCTATATAATGCTTCTGATTCTAATATAAAGTGGGCAAAGCATTGTTTGGAGAGAATGCAGGAAAGGGATATAAGTATCAGTGATGTAGAATCCTGTTTACAGACGGGAGAAATCATAGAAGATTATCCAGACGATTTTCCACACCCCAGTTGTCTAATTTTCGGACACACAAAAGAAAGCAAAATACTGCATATTGTTGTTGGTTCGGATAACAGCACGCTATTTTTTATAACAGCATATTTTCCAAATACAGATATATTTGAAAAGGATCTAAAAACAAGAAAGGGGCAATAATTATGTGTATGTATTGTAAATGCAAAACTACAATTTCATCTTCCACAACTCATGTAGTAAATTATAAAAACTGTATTATTATCATTAAAAATGTTCCCTGTGAAGAATGTGAGCAATGCGGCGAGAAGTATTATTCCAACGAAGTCGCAAAACAGCTTGAAAGCCTTGTCAATATCGCAAAACAACTTATGCAGGAAATTGCTATTATTGATTATTCAAAAGCCGCATAGTCATAAAGCAGAACAACAGGAAGCAACATGTACAAAGCGATAACCCAAATACCCATT
This sequence comes from uncultured Lachnospiraceae bacterium, assembly GCA_910579275.1. Taxonomy (GTDB): domain Bacteria; phylum Bacillota; class Clostridia; order Lachnospirales; family Lachnospiraceae; genus COE1. The sequence goes on along the minus strand of CAJTTO010000011.1, from coordinate 38,462 downwards.
GTCTAACTAATATACTCCTGCCGCCTGATGTTCTGCCATGATAAAACCTCCTTAGAAGTATGTTGGAGCAATCCGGCATACCCTTATTTTTATGTAAGTAGTAGTGTCTCTGAATCGTAGAATGCATTGATTTTGCTTGATTTGTTGATGTATCGCCCCACACGACCTTCTTCCATTGAACACCCATATGCATAAACACAGCGAGCAGGGAAAGACTTCCCTGCTCATTGTATTATATTTTTAATTGATGACTGCGCTGTGCCGCAGGAGATAGCTTCCGTCTGTCCTTGGCACTGCTTCCACACGCATGCTGCATGCATTTTTGTGTTTCTCTACCAGATAGCGGTCGATATAGCCCTCCTGACAGTCCCCTTTGTCATATGCCTTGTAGATGCTGTCCCAGAGCTTTTTGTCTGTGATGATGAGGTCAAATGTTATGACTTCCTCATCCCGTTCTATCATTGCGCCGAAACATTCATTGAAGTAATCTCCGATATTGTCAATGTAATGTTCGTCACCGCCGCCCCTTACTGTCAATACCGTGATGGACTCTGTATTGGTTGCAGTAGTCTGGTTTGTCGTGGTATTGGTTGTTCCTGTACTGGTTGTGGTGTCTGTGCTTGTCGAAGGTTTTGTTGTTGTGCCCGTCGATGGCTTCGTGGTGTCTGTCGGCGGTGTCACGGACGGATTTACTTCGAGTCCGCTGTACTTGTTGCCGTTGCAGGGAGGAAGATAGATTGACAAGTCCCTCCTTACATGGTCTGTGGCATAATCCTCATCGGAACAGTTAAAATAGTCATATGTGTTCGGATTGGTGTCATCCCACGTACTGTCCACATTGTAGTAACCGTCATCCAGCTTCACAATATTCCATGCATGGTTTTCACCGGCATAACCGGTCACATAATAGCAGGGAATATCCAGCTGATGCAGCACATACTGTAACGCTCTCGCATAGCCTGCACACACTGACCTTCCGTACACAAGCGCACTGTAAGCACTCTGGTTCATCGGTGCGTTGGCATCATATTTTACTTTGCCAATCAGCGTGTCATGCACAATTCGTTCCTTATCATAGTCGGTGTAATTTCCATAAGTCTCATCCGTGATAAGCTTTGCTGCCGCCTCGAACTCGGACTTTGCCGAATCAAGGTTGTTTGCCGTCACATTAAACACAAGCGTAATATCCGCCACACTGCCCTTCGGGGTATGCTGGTACTTGTACGCCGTGTCAACCCAGAATAATTCCGGATGGTCGTTGACAACAGACGTGAATGCATTCTTCAAGTCATTCGCCGTGATATCGGTCACCGGGGCAAAATGCTTGTTCTGGGCGTCCGCATTGGCATAAATCTGCTTGTAAAGCGACTTCTGTGTGTCGTTGAGCATCTCAAAGTACGGATACATCTCCGCGTCAAATGTCAGGCTGCTTCCTGTCTCGCCCTCGCTCAGTTCTGCGGCAATCTCATCCGCCTTGGTCTGTGAAATCTCCGTTCCGGTCGCCCTGACGGGTATATAACCAGTCAGCCCGGCTACATTTCCGGGTATTTTCAGGTTCTCCTCCGCATTATCTTTTGCCTGCGGGCTTTCTGCCGACCGGGTATTTTCCGCTGCCGGAAGCTGTCCGAGCGTCACGGTAGTGTTCGCGGCAAGCACCATCCTTTCCGGGACGGGGGTGGTCTTTTCCTCCGCGTCAACCGTCATGGCTGCCCCTAGTTTTACTGCCAATTCCGGATTGTAGTGGCAAAGCGCAATAAAAAGAAGTATAAGCGCCAATAAGCCACCGAATCCGTACAGCACCTTCTCTACTATACGCATATCAGTAACCTCCTCGATTCCTATACTCCCCCATGAGTTCCTTCATAAACATCCCTGTTCTATATATTTATTTATATTATGACATCCTTCCCGAAGTGCGCATGAAATTTCGGAAACAATATCAATTTGTAATTATTATAAATCGTATGCGACTATTTGTCAACGAGGCGAGCGGAAAACTTATTACAATTCGTAACAGTTCAGCCTTCGGCTTCCTGTTACAGGCATCAAGCCATGCAAAACCACTTCGTGGTGGCTTGATGCGTCTCTGCCACTACGCTATTTCACGGACTTTGCAGTAAATGCAAAGTCCTGAGCTGAACTGTTACTACAATTCACACCCACGCCAGTTTTTATCGGCATACAAGCTATTGAGGTGTGAATTATAATAGATTTTGGCGCATGATTCCCACTACTTTGGCGGACGTCTGAACAGTAACGAAAACTTTTTTACAAAATACTGCTCTAATGTCGCGGGTGTATATAGAAAAACATCATGATAAATATATTTCCGGAGCTTTTTCAGAAATTCCGGAACATATTTTTCACCTGCAAGTATACCGTCATGGATTCTTTTTGCATCCGTCGGATTCTTTTCCTCGCTAACCACCAGTATCAATATCACATTTTCTCTGGCAAATGCAATTGGATTATCATATGGAAACGAGGTTAAACTGTTTGTGCTTTTCATTTCGTATATGATATCCAGCAGCATATGCCAGTTTCCATATGCTTTCTTCGAAACACTGTCTTTTGTCTGGTTCAGTTTCTGATTTTTAAATTCAATAAAGTACCATTTATTGTCACCGCAAATTACAAACGCATCATTCGTTGCAATAGAATCTTCCGTTTTATTTGATTCAGGGAAACGCACATTACGATACGCTCCCTGTGCAATTTCATCCATATTGATGACTTCGATATCATTGCGACTGCTGTCATACAGATACAAGGCGTCCGCATCGCTAAAAGAAGTTTCGTGCAGGCAGGAGCAATAACTCGCTTTCTTTTGGTTTTTTTTAAGGTATGCATCCAACATTGCCTTAAACTCATCGTATTGATTCATGTTCTTCTTCCCATCTCTCTTTTTCCTTTGCAAGCAATAAGCTTGGGTCAACCAGCTGTTTGTATATTTTCTCCGGCGTATTGGTTACCTCTGCAAATGTACACACTCCTCCTGACTCCTCTGACAGGTAATAATGGCAGATTCCTTTTCTTCCATATTTTAAAGCATAAAAATCCAGCGTTTCCAAAAAATGGGAGCTATGTGTATTGATGATAAAATTAAGGTCAAATTTTTCCTGCAGTACAACAATCAGCTCTGCATAAACCATCTGCCATTCTGGATGAAGATGTATTTCCGGCTCATCCAGAATGACTGCGTCTTTATTATTTAAGCTTCCATTCATAATCAGCTGTTTGAGAATGGCAAACGATTTCAATCCCGTAGACATTGAGCGGATATCTATTTTGTTTTTTCCTTTTTCAGTGCGGTATTCATACTTCTGGTTATAAGTGATTTCTCCCGGTATGACCTTATTTAACAGCCGCATTACTTCATCAAGCTTTTCCATATTGATAATCTCATTCATTGCGCGCTCCTCCACCGAGCTTCTCTCACCCGCAAGTTTGATGTATAGGTTATACTCCTGTTCGGAGAGATATCTTCTGGGAAGCCTCATCACATCAGTATTATTGAGCTTATCCAGCAGCATCGGATTATCCAAATATACGGACGAACTGATTAGATTGTTGTCAAACGAAAAACTCAGGCAGATATCATTGCAAAACTCAATGGTATTTTTTCCGTTTTTTATATGAATCTCCACTATGGCAATTCCATCCGAATCCTGTGTATTATTAATATTACCGTTAAAAATTTCTTCGAAATAATTTGATAAAATAACCCTTGTGAAGACTTCATCCGGAATTGCTTTGATAGCGTCTATCTGTTCAACCGCCTCTATTAACCCTGTTTCATCTTCCATCACCCGATCTTCCGGAAGGACATATTCTAAAAATGTCTGCAATAAAAAAAGTTCATCTTCCTGACTCTCTGCTTCCAATATTTGCTCTACTGTCTCCGAAACAGCTCTGGGGGGCAGATGTACCAAAGAGCCCACATAACTTATATTTCTTATTATATTTCGCAAACGCGACTTTCTGGCATTCTTCATTTTATCCTCGAGATTATTCGTCGCATTGTACATGTAATCCAATATTTTTCCCACCGTGCTTTTTCCGGTATTATTATTTCCTGCTATTACCGTTATTCCGTCAAGTATAATATCTGCCTCTTTTATTTTCGCAAAATTTTGAATCCTCAATTTCATATACAATTCCCTCACTATACGCTGTTTCTAACAAATGCCACACTTCATTCCAATTTATAGTATACTTTTTATTCCAAAATTTATCAACATTTCTTTTTCGTGTTATTTGGCGCATGATTCCCACTACTTTGGCGGACGTCTGAACCGTAACGAAAACTTTTTTACAAAATACTGCTCTGGCGCGAAAAAGGAGCACTGCCGCGCAGTGCCCCTTTCCGATATTATTCGTGCTTATTTGTACGGATTGCTTTCGGATACTTCCTCGATTTCACCTGTTTTGCTTGCTGATATTTCATAGGAAAATGCGTGGTATCCGCTATCGCCGTCTCCGCCGTTTATATAAATGCTGTAAGTGCGGTTCGCCTGCAGCGCTACGCTCATACTGCCTGAATCCCCAGGCTCAGCGTATGCCTCATCCCCGTAATCTTCTCCTGTTGTGATAGATGCAAAAATTGATCCATCCCTATCTTCCTCATACGGAGTCGTGTTGTTGATTGTAAACTGGTATATTCCGCTTTCTTCCGGTGTAAACTGTATCACAACAGTTTCGCCTGCGATTGCCGAACCAGAGCAAGCGCTTGATGCCGTAAGCGTTTCATAAGCGTACAGTCTCGCATATACAGAATAGTTACACCAATCATCCTCACCATTGTCATAATGGACTGTAAACTTAATCGTCTGTCCGGAAGATAATGGCGAATTATAAGCTTGTATGCTCCAGTAACCATTCTCCTCATCATACACTGCCGTATAGCTGTCAAGGGGATTTCCGTCGCCATCCTTGTATTCGACACGGATTGGATGCTCCGGATCTGCATCCATATATCCTACCCCGAGATGATACTGCCCATCCTTTGGCGCTGTAAATGAATACGTTCTCTGACCCGTTCCATAGCCCTCTTCCTCGTGCCAGCCATCGGTAAGTCTGAGTCTTGTTTCCAAAAGGACAGCGCTTAAGTCAACGATCGTTTCATTCTCCAGTCCGGTTATCCTGAAGTCTGTATAGCTGCCATTCTCATACCAGTAATCTTCTGTCGGCAGGGGCGTACCGCTTCCCATGGAAACCCAGTCATACATGCCGTTCCTGCGATATTCCGCCTTTACTGCATTCGTGCCCCAGACGAAAATCCTGTAAAGTCCCGCTCTCACGAAATCATCCTCATAGCCGTATCTGACCCTGAGTGTCAAGGTCTCCCCCTGATTCAGTTCCCATTCATAATCCCACAGGTAAGACAGATCGATTTCTTCCATCTCGTCTTCCTTTTCCACACGGACACTGGCTGTATTTTCCGTCTCGACATACAGATACAGTGTCTCGCCATCTTCCATGTCAACACCAAAGCTGCGACAATTTTCCATCAGATTGGTCTTGTCTGAAACATCTGCATTTTTGTATATCTTGGCCGCTTTGACGGCCTTATCAAATGCAAACCCATAATATCCGTATTCCTCCGCACTGAACCGGAACCAGTTTATGCCTTTGGACAGTCCTGTGTTTGTGTCCTGCGTAAGGTCGCGCATTGAGGCTTCCTTACCAATTGTGATACTTCCTTTGGTTCCCTGTGGCGCCGTAAAGTACAGGCTCTCATCTGCTGCAAGTACATATGATATTTTCTGGTTCGTGTACAGCCATCTGTCGCTTTCGCTGATGTTGACTACAATGTGATCACCAGCCTCCAGTGTGGCATTCAGGGTATATACGCCCGCTTCCGGCGCCGTAAAGTATGCATCCATCTGATTCTCGGAAGCGTCAATTGCGTTTTGTCCCGTCTCAAACGCCAATATTTCTTTTGTCAGCGCAGCTGTCACTTTGAGGTTGATGTCGCCAGCCGCTTCGATTCTAAAATATACACTGCCGTTCTTGTTAATTCTGCAGGACAGTGGATTACCAAGGGAAACATAGCCGGTATACTCCTGTAAACCTCTTTCATATGCATAAATTTCATCCACCTCTGTGCCCGTAACTGTAAAGCTGTACTCGCCCGCCTTATCTGCCGTAAAGGAAATCCACTTGATGTCCGCCGCCTTGAAGGCAATCTCTGTTCCTTCTTCGGACAATGCGGCAGGCTTTGGCTGAAGCTTGCTGACACTGATGTCATAATTTTCTGATGCCGCCACAGCAATACTGCCATCGTTATCAATTACCTCGCTGTACTTTTCAAGATACTGTGCATTTGCCCATAATGGCGACTCTACACCATTCTCTCCCATAGACGCCATGTATGCAACTTCGTTTTTCGCAGTGTTTTTAAATACATATCGGTTGTTCTCCGGCGCCTTAAAGCTGAAGAATTCATATCGGTCAGCATTGTCTGTCTTTTTGACGCTCTCTGCCTTATCCAATGTCAGCTCTCTCGGTACGACCTTTGTCACAGATACTTGAAACGTAACAGCTTCCTCCGTAGGATTTGTCACAGCAAATGTACCTTCATAAGCGCCGCGATACATGCATACCTTAAAAGCATTCTTGTCAATCGTGGTGCGGTAAGCGCCCTCTATCGCGCCGATTGTCACTTTGTCTGTCGAAGTCTCAAAAGCGTATCTGCCATTCTTAAAAATGTTATAGGAAAAGACCGCTTTCTGTCCCTTTGCGAGCGTGATATTGCCAGACGCGGCGCCCACTTCGAGCTTCGTGACATCCGCGGATTTTGTAACCTTAAGTTTCGCGTCCCTTAATGCCTTGACAAGCACTTTCTGGTCTTTTTCAAGCGTCACCGTCGTTTCGTAAATCCATTCGCTGCCATCTGCCTGCGGTACTGCGTAGCGGAGGTTTTCTGCACCTACAAATGTGTACTCCGCATGGCTGGCTGCCGTAAATATATAGTACGCTGCGCTCTTTCCCTCTGCGGGTTTTACCGTTACTTCTTTGTCCGCTTCCAGCGTTTCCGGATTTATCTTTTCCGGTGTCTTTAGAACGGCTGTCTTTTCTTCCTTGAATGTTGTCGAAACTTTTGCGTAAATCACAACACCGCTTCTCAAATATGTCTCATTTGTGGCATATTGTCTGTATGTGCCATCGAAGTAGAAGAAATCTGTTGTCGTGCCCTCGCCTGTCGACTCGAAAAGATATCTGCCGGACTCTGTGATCCGGTACTGGTACCATGCAGGTTTCTCCGCCGTCACTTTGGCGTTTTTGTCTGCCGGGAATTCCGCTGCACGAATCGGTTCTACCGTAATGGTTCCCTTTACATCGCCCCCTGTTGCAGACACGTTCACCGTTTTCGTATCATAGGATCCCTTTCCGGCTGTCGTCCAGCCAGACTGCTCGAAACACCATGAATCTCCCGCTTCGATATCGCGTCCCAGAATCTCAATGCACGGTTTTGTCTCGTTTTCCTTTACTGTGGTGCTGTTTACCACTGTCAGTTTATAGCCCAGTACATTATCTGCCGGTACTGTAAACTTATATTTCACGGACTCGCCATCCTTCAGTTCGAAGCTGTTGCTGCCGCTTGTCAATACTTTTTCATTTGACTTTTCCGACAGGATGCGCAGCGTACCGTTGACAGCTGTATCTGTTGTCTGTTCGATGCCAAAGTAATAAGTCTGTTTTGTACTATATGCGTATATTCCAACGGCTTCAAACGTATCCATTGCTGTCATCTGGGTGCCATACTTGGCTGCCGCCGCGCCAGTGTCCTTTGCAGGTTCCCAGTAAAAGCTATATTCTCCGGCTGCCGGCACTGGAAATGCATAATATTTTACGCTTCCCTTCGCGTTGAGCGCTACGCTTTCAGAACCGACGTTAATTGCTTTCACGTCTTCCTTCTTTACATAGAATTCTGCCGCCGTTGTAACCTTGTCGTCCGATACGTCATCTGCGGAAACCTTCAAGACAACTTTCTCACCCGCCTTCAGTTCGACAAGCTGGGATGCTGTCCCGCTGCTGTTCACATTGATGCTGTTATAGCCACTGTAATAATTGCCGAAAACATCACTGACTCTTTCTACGGTCAGCGTATGGGTCTCCTTGTCGGTATTTGCCGTCGCTTTTGCACCAAATGTATACCACCCTGCTGTCATTGCCTCAAATGTGTACCATCTTTCCGCAAAGTCATTATTCAGTGTCAGTTTTTCCGGTGTATCCGCTTTCAGAGTCCTGCCGCCGTCCAAAACAGCCACACTTACTTTGACATCCTCGGATATGCCGGATGCGTCAACTTTAATGTAAATGGTGTCGCCAGCCTTAATTGTAAGACCATTTACGTATGCTTTTCCATTTACCATTGTCAATGTGTCACTGAAATAGCCAAGGGATGCTCCCTCGCTGTTGTAATATGTCAAATAAGCCGGCTGTGACGCGCGGAATACATATCTGGCATTGGATGCCTCCGGTATCTGATATGCAAGCGTCGCCTTTGTATTCTTTGCCACCGTCGTCTCATTCACAAGTCCTTTTACGGCAGACGCCGTCACCTTGACTGCAACCTTCATCTCCGGCTTATCTGCGGGAATGACATCGACGGACAATTCGATGATAACGGACACGCCTGCCTCGAGATAAAATGTTTTCTTCTGTGTCCGCGCCGCGGGTTCTGCCGCTGCTGTGCCGTCCGCCGCCTTGGTCATCACCACAAAATCCTCGCCTGACAAGTTTTCCCCTGTCGCCTTGTAATAAGTCACAGTCAAATCTTCAGGCACTTCAAATGTGTAATCCTGTGATGCAGGCGCCGTAAACCGGACATACTGCGTCTTTGCACCTTCACGCAGTGTCACTTCTGCAGCTGCCTGTTCCAATGTCAGCACTGCGTCCGCTTTCCTGTATGTCACATACAATGTGCCACTGGTCGTCTTGAGGAAAATGGTCTCTCCTGCTTTCAGGCTGATTTCCTTAGAATACCAGTTTGTATATTCCGTATTGTCTTTCATGTAGGTGCTGGTCACGGCACTGCCTTCAAATGTATAGTGGTTATCCTCCGGCGCCGTAAACGCAATCCATGATTCCTTTGGCACATTCAGTGCATTTTCCTTATCATTTGCCACGGTAAGTCTCGAAAAGTCTGTGTAGCTGCGCAGCTCAAGCCTGCCCTCGCCCTGAACGCGGAAATAGATTGTCTGGTCTGCCTCCAGCTTCAGGCTTTTTGTACCGGCGGAACCATTTCCTGTGCCGGTTTCCAGATTCCTGCCGCCAAACACCCTATACGCTGTATTACAATAAAATTGGTACTCGCCAAATACAGGCGCCGTGAACGCTGCCCATGTTCTGTCAGCGTTTGTCGTCGTGACCGCTGTATCCAGTGTCAGTGTCTCAAGCTTTCCTTCGTAGAACGGATCCCACTTGGCAAGAATATTTTTGTAGAAGCCGTCATTTGATGCCCACTCGTAGTCTCCGCCATAGTCCTTGCCGTTTCCTACTGCTTTCACCTTGACATCCCATCTTGCGATGACTTTCTTTGTTATCTTTGATGTCACGGAAATCGTAGTCACACCCTGCTGCACCGGCTTGAGTGTCGCCGTGTAGCTGCCAGGGTTTGCCTTGACAGATGCCACCTTGGTATTGCTGCTCTTCCATGTCAGGGTATCGGTTACTCTGTCCTTTGCGTTGGTCATTGCCATAATGGACAGTGTGTACGTATTTCCGGACGTGAAATATGGATACTCAGATAAGAATGTCTCGTTCCAATAAGCATCTCGGTAAATGATGTCTGCGCCGCCTCTGCCGCTCTCCTCCAAATCCGCATCCAGATAAGATGCCGGTATATTGGTCGTCTTGGTCTTTGCCGCTGCCGGTTTTGCCGCGCGCTGTCCCTCATATACAGGCGTTACCGTTATTGTATAAGCGGAAAGCCTTATCAGTCTGTCTGTATCAATTGTGATTGCAAATGACTTCGTCTTTTCAAAATATGCCAGCCGACCACCAGCCATAATTGCTTTCTGACATCTCTGGATGTAGTCCGGAGCATTTTTGTCTACAAACAACACATCACTCTTTCTTGCGAGCTTCTTGTAGACAACGCTTCCCCTTGCATCCCGCACTTCAATGTCAAATGCCTCCGGGCTGCCTGCATGGGCAAAGTTCAGCGTGATATGCTTGTCATCAACATACACTGCCTTTAAACTCTTTATCGGATCAAGCTGTGCCGCTGACAAGGTTACTGTCGTCTCCTGCGCATCCTGCGCGTCCTCAGCCACAATGCTCCAGTCTTTGAGCTTCAATTGGAAATTATTTGCCGGTGCCTTTGCCGTGATAATCCACTCGCCTGCCACGCATTTTTCGCCGTTTATGACCTCGTTCTTATTCGCCATGCGCAGTTCGAATCCTGCTTTTTCGATATCCGCAAGCGCGCTGGTAATCTCGATATCGACAGAACGGTAGCCCGGAACCTTGGTCTTGCCTGCCTTGTAATCAAGAAGTGTTGCAAGGCGCAGCTGGTCGCCGACTTTCATCTTGGCCTTTTTGCCTGTTACGTTGTCCGGCATTGCCACAATATAAAGCTTGCAGCGGTTTGCCACTCCATTGTCTGCCAGCGCCCATACATATACGGCCGCGACGCCGTTCACGTCAACTCCCTTGAAGGAAATCTTGCCGCTGCCGCTGATGGACGCAAACTTGGACTGGTTTGTCGTTACCCATTTATTGTTCACAAAATCGGGACATCTGTCTGTATCTGTCACGGCATATGTCACCTTTGGCTCCACATACTGCTTGAGCATATCCTTGTTGGACTTCTTCAGCGGCAGTTCGCTCTTGATGTAATCGCCTGCATCTGCGGACTGGTTTGCCGGTTTCTCGTGGAACCACCCGTCTGCGGAAACCTGTGCTGACTTCGAAAAAAGATCCGCCAGATAAATCGGTATCTGCGTGTCCGGTATATCAATATTTAATGTCACTGTCTTGTCAACATACTTCATGGTGTTGGAAGGAACGATATACCCCTCGTCATCAACGTCATAATACTTTACGGGATTTTTACTGTCATTCTCGACATCCGTCACGTTGAACTTCGGCACAATATCCTGTACCTTTGCCAGCGTTGTCGCAAAATTCTTGACGCTTCCCGCCTTGGAAAATGCAACCCGGGAGCCATCCGCCAGCATGCGCTCCGCGCTGACATTTCGCACATATACAACATATGTGCCGCCGGCAGTCGCTAAGCCTTCAATCGTGCAGCTGAAAAGCTTCTTTGCCGTATCATAGTACCTGTAATCATCCGGTACCCAGCCATTGCCTGTGTTGTACTCTTTCTCGTTTGCGACATAAATTGGCGCAGTGGCAAAAATGCCCTCCCACTGTCCGTTCTTCATGTCAGCGATTGTATCATCAAATTTCTGTGCTGTCCATGTCTTTACGCTTGCCTTGTCCGTCTCCACGACATAGATTTCCCTGCGGTAACCATTGTCGGGAACGGAGTACGATACGCGCGCGGACGCGTTGTCGATAACCTGCACACCTTTGACTGCCGGAGCGGTCACTTCTGTGACGGTAATCTTCGTCTTTGCCGGTTTCACGACGCCCTTGCCCTGCGGTATCGGCTCATACGTCTTTCCGTCCTCGGCAAGGCGCACCGGATACGCCTCAATGTTGACTGCTGTCTTCACTGCCTTGAGCGCAGTTACGCGTCCTGTCTCAGGATCCAGACTGACGATATCCTTCTGGTTTTCGTCTGCAAGTCTGTAATTTATCCTTACGATGTCACCGAGCTGCTGCTTTGTCATTTTGACGTCAAGCTGCTGCTCCTCGCCGACTGCCATCTTTGTCTGGACGCCGTTGAATGCGAGTGACTTCGGTGAAACTGCATTTCTGAGGTTGGATTCCAGCTGTGCGTTCTCCAAGTCGAGCCGGAATGTCTCCGTGTAGCCTGATTCCCATGTGATATGGAACTGCGGCGCGGTTGTCACCTTACCCTCCGCATCCGGAACGCCTGCCTTGCCGTCGCTGTTTAAGGCAGCCGGAAACAGTACATCCAGATATCCATAACGCTGTTTGATGTCATATCCCAGCTCCGGTTCGGACAATACATAACCGTTTGCCGCCTTGATGCTGCTTTCATAAAGAAACTGTTTTTTGTTCTTGTCAAAATCCGCTCCGGATGTATTTCCTAAAAATTCGCGAGGCACCCGAATCCGGATGGCAATATAGTTTTTATCCATCGGGAGACTTTTGCCGTCTGCCCAGAGATTATCGTAATACCCCTTGTATGCGAACGGAATTCCCTCGCGTGGTGTAATCACATATGTTCCGTTCTCGTCCTTTGTCCAGTGCACATCGACGCTGACGTCCTCGCCATCTTCGGATTTCGTAAGGAACGCTGTCGGATATATTTGCGCTGTTCCGCGTTCGGTAATCTTCTTTACCGCGGACTTCCATGTCACATTGTATGAGACATTGTACGGGAATGCCAAATTCGCGGAAAGCCTTGCGGCATATTCTTTTTCAGCCCGCAGATAGTCTGATGTTTTGTTTACCTGCTGATTATCCCTGTAAATTGTGCTTCCCATCTCACAGTAAGAAACCTGTACCTGCTCACCGCCGATGGTTTCCCAGCCTGTTCCGCCGGATGCGAGCGCACGATAGCCGACATAATATGCAGGCGCTTTCTTGTCCCAGTCATATCTCGTGCTGCCCAACGCGCCATACCGGAATGCTTCCGCGTCCGCGGCAAGCACACCGTCATATGCAATCTGTCCTGCATTGATGAACGCGCCTGCAAGGTCGCCTGCTTTCACATCCTCATTGAGTACCGGTGCAAGGCTGATATCACGCTTGTTGATTTTGAACGTGTAATCCGTGCCGTCTGCCTTTTTGACAGGCTCGTCGGCGATTGCCCTGTAGCTGTCATCTCCCGCAAAGGAAGCATAGAGACGATATGTACCGCCGTACACCGCATCGTCAAAAGCGACTTTGTTATTGCCGTCGTTCGGTGTCCATTCCTGCCATTTCCAGTATAAGAGAACAGCGTTTGCGGCATCTGTGTTTACCGGAAGCGCCACATCCTCGCCTGTCTCCTTATTCCTGACTGTGACAAATCCTGCCGGAACCTCATTGAATGCCGGCTCCGCACTATATACTGCCGAAGAAGGCGCATCTGCGCTTACCGTAATCTCAAGCTCACTGCTGTTGAAGGTAACCTCACCCGGCAGGGCATAATATGTCCACGCCTGATTTTCATAATCATACGCTTTTCTGTTGGTAAAGTTCTCCCATCGAAGACCGTCAAACATGACGCCGGTCTTGTCGTCGAATACATATGATATCCGGTAGGACTCATCCTTCATAAACGTCTGCTCTGTGGCTCTCACCCATGTATTATTCACCTTATCCAGACGCTCTGCAATCCTTCTCGCACCCATGCTGTCATTGCTGACCGGAATGGGGATTGCCTCCTGCAGCTTTGTCTCATCATTGTCCTCATTCAATATCAGAGCCGTATAATACCCCGTCTGATTCGATCGAATGTCATCGCCATATGCCGCGTACTGTCTGTCAGCCACAGTGATGACTGCCCTTGGCTTAATCTGGAAATATACGTCTGCCTCGGATGGCATGTTCTTATTTTCCGCATCCTTGTACGCGATATGCAGACGGTAGAGGGCTGCGTCGCGCGGTGACACGAAGTAACCGTCATAGGTCTGGTTTGTCACTGGCGCAAAGCTTTCCAGAAGGGCTTCCTTGGCTTCCTGTTTTGCCTTTCCCTCATCCGCTGCCGGATCCGTCGTAATATATCTGTCATATGCATCCTTGGAAGCTGCCTGCCATGTGTAAGTAATGCTTTCGTCTGCCTTACTTACACCCGCGCCGTCAACTTCTGCCTGCTTGTATTCCTCCCGCGACGCGAACAACAAATCCTCGTCATAGATAGTCCACAGCACATCATCGACACTGGCGCCATTGCCGCCTTTGCCGCCTTTGTCCTTAAATGCCTTCACAATGGCGTCCGTCTTAATCGTGGTCGGCGCGGCTTCCTTGAGCGTTATCGGAAATGCCTCCTTTGCCGCAATGGTGTAATTGCGCTCTGCCGCATTTGTCGTTGTGTCTGTGAGCGCTGCCCTTTCGGCTATCTCACCAGCCGCATTGCGGACTACCTTATCTCCTGTGGGTACGATCTGATACTGGACTGCCTTGCCGTCCACGCTTTTCGTAAGCTTATTGCCGTCGTATGCTTCCCACGATCCCCATTTGTCCGTTTCTGTCTGCTGGTCTTTGTCAAGCTCCACCCGCTGCTGCAGCATCAATTCCGGCATATAGCGCTGCGCCTCGTTTTTGTCTGCTTCTTCCGTGTCAACGTAATATAGACCAAAAAAGGTTTCACTTTCCGGCGTGTATTCGCTGCCCTTGCCGCCATCGGCTTTGACATGATACAAGGCATACCCTGTCTTTGCAATTGCCTTTTCCACGTCGTCCGCGTCCATTCCGGCAGTGAGCTCAACCTCCGCGGGAACAATCATCAGCGGAGCCGGGTCGACCGATACCTGAATTGCATTGCTGTATGCCTTCTTGTATTTTCCGGTTTCCCCAGGGTAAACATACACGATAAAATAGTCGCCCGCGTCCTCGGGCTCTGCCTCAAACAGCGTGTAACGATACCCCTCTGCCTCAAACTGGGTCGTTTCATCGAGTGCAGGCATTGTGATTCCTTCTGTCTGCTCCCTTGTGTACCACGCTGGTTTTACGATGTCGCCCACATTGGCGCCACCCGCGAAAACAGAGACTTCCGTGCCGTTCTCAGTCTTTGTCACAGCAAGGCTGCCTGTGTCAACATACGCCTTTATGATGTCGTCAATAACGAGCTTTTTCCCGCTCTCGTAAGTCCTGACATCGACAGGCTTCTTCAGACCGACGCTGACCTTGGGCTGTACCAGCTGCCCTATGGTCAATACATAGTACTTCTCTGTCTCAATCGTATAGTTTGCGCCCGTCACTGCCTCGTCCTTAAACTTTACGGTGACAGATGCCACATACGACTTGTCGTTGCCGAACGAAGTATCCGTTGTCTCCGTCTCGGACACCTTGCCTTCGGCATCCACTTCCCAGACCTTGATATCGGCGGCGGCAATACTGGTCAAGGACTTCAGTCTGCCTTCATAATCGTTTTCAATGGTATAATTTTCGGTGACCGCCTTTTTAAAGTCGGCGATGGACGTACCTGGCTTGATGTTTTCTGTCAGGTTATTGAGATTCAGTTTTAAGGCATACTTTTCAATCTCAAAATAGACAACTTTGTCCTCCGCATCGCCGCAAAGCTCCGGCACTGCCTTGACAGAGATTTTCAGGCAGTATTTGCCTGCTTGTGTGGGCAGTCCGTCCATATCTGCGTATGTGACCTTTCCGTCCTTCTCCGTTCCGGACTGAAACTGCATGCCAAGGTATAAGTCGTCCTTCAGAAACGGTTTCTCCTCGCCGTCCACTTCGACAGTCAGCGCATTTTTCACATAGGATTTTACATCCCCAAAGTCGGACTGTTCACTATACTTTGTCGTGAATGCATAGCTGTCCGACACTGACTGGCTGCGTGTGAACGGACTTGGCAGATACAAGTCCCCGATTTTAATAACCGTCTCAAGCTTTGCCGACTCGCCTGCTGCTTCCTGCAAATCCGCTGCCGTTGATTCTTCCTGATGCTCTGTTTCGTCAGGTGCTTCCGTACCCGACGGCTCCACAAATATGTCTGCGGCTGCGGGCGGTGTCTCCGTTTCCGCCGGCGTCTCTGTCTCGGGCTGTGTCCCCGTCTCCGCTGCTACTCCCGTTTCGGGCTGTTGCACATCTTCCGCGGGAACGGACTCCTGCGCAGGTGCGCCCTCCGCGTCAGAATCCTCTGCTCCGCCAGCCGGTTCTGCCCCTTCGTCCGCAGTATCTGCAATCTCTGTTGTGCTCTCTGCTTCTGTGGTCTGCTCTGCCGCTGATGCTGTCGCCGGCATTGACTGGAATACCATGGCAACACTCAGGATAACCGGCAGCACATGCTTTGATAAAGCACGTTTAAACAGTTTGCGTTTAAACATTTAATGACCCCCTTTTCTGTTTTGGATGGAGAATGCACTTCTCCCATTTTTTGAAATATCACCGGAATGCAGGCGGAGGCACATGGTATCTGTCTTTGGAGTTAATGGGTTCGACAGACACGGCATGATGAAAAACTGCACCTGCATACCAGTGACATGGTATCATTCTACTTTTTATTTTCCGTTTTGTAACTAGCTAGAAAATAAATTCTCATTGTCATTTTGACAATTTATTGTAAAATAAAAGTGCAAAATACTATTTCGTTATCTATCAAATGTTTGTTTTGGTAATTATTTACCGAGCGGATGTAATATGCCGTCCGCAGGAATATCCTGTAACGCAAAGCAGGAACCCATCTGTCCTGCAAAGACAAACGGATTCCTGCTCATTTTTATTTTTCTTATGGATTCTGGCTCTCGCCGCCTTCCGGTGCCGGTGCCGGCGTCATTGTCACTGTTATTGTAATGCGCCTGTCCAACGGCTCGGACGGACTGTGCGAAGCAGCATAATATGACCATACTTTGATGTAAATTGTTTCACCGGCTTCCTTGGGAACAACAGGTAAATCCTTATTCCCGTAATCCGGGTTATTGACCGCATGGTAAATGTTCGTACCGGATGACGAACTGCCATTGAGACACTTTACCCAGAAATCCGCCCCGCTCAACGCTTCAACCTGACCGTTGATGGTATAATCCCCTGCGGCTTCCGCCGGAAGGGCAAGGCAGTATACATCACCATATGTTTCAAACAGAATCTCTTTGGGAGCATTCAGATCCATGGCAGTGACTTTTAACATCTGCACACTGCAGCGTCTGCTTCCCTTTCCTGTGTTCTGATTCATAATGCGCAGTGTAATCCTGTCACCCGCGGCAAAATCAAATGTCTGATTGTTTACAAATTCCTTTTCTTCCTCCGTACCGTTCTGGTACAGATACTGATGGGCGGTGCCCCCAATGGTTCCTTCCACAATCACAATATATGTTCCTTCCTCCGGCGCCTCAAATTCATACTGCGCATTCTCTCCGGCCGGAATGTAGGTAGTGGCCTGAGTATTCAGCTCTAACGGTACCTTGCCAAGCGTTTCTGTTACATTCATCGTAAAGCCGGCATCCTCATATCCGTTCACCACTCTAAAGTAACGTGTTTCCCCTGCTGCCATTCCATAGACTCCGCCCTTGTCCAGACGCGTTTCTACGTTCCCTTTTGTTGCCCCGCTATACCAGCTCAGCTGGCGGTTGCTGATAGAAACGTATAATCCCTTATCCGCCGGCGCTGTCACCTCAAAATATGCCGTTTCGTTTTTTTCCAGTGTATAATCCTTCTGGAATGCGCCGGTTATCTCATCCCGCCATGCATTTTTGAGTGTAAATGTGTATGTGGCTTCCTTCGCCGTGTCGTTATTTCTGACGCGCACCACATAGGGGGACTGTGACGAGTTCATTCCTGTAGTATATCTTACCCATTTGTCATCACTGCCTATCTTTTCCATGACACACTTATTGTCTCCGGATTTCTGGAAGTAATACGGATTCACTTCTTCCCCGTTAACCGTTCCCGGGAATGTAAAATATTTGTATTCGCCCGGAGCCAGTGTTCCTGTATACGTTCCCATTCCCAACAGCTCTTTCTTCCTGACTGCAATTTCGCATTCCACTTCACTGTACATGGATGTATTTGACACAACCAATTCCAGATCCGCTGTCGTCTCGATGAAACCGGGTTCAGAAAACACTATTGTATCACTGCAGATGTATTTGAGTTTGTCGGAAGAACCTGACAGGAAAATAAAGTACCCCAGCGTATCCTCCTTTTCTGTCTCCGGAACGGTAAATCGAAACTGTTTCACCTCTCCCCGCTTTAATGTACCACTCCATGGCAGCGCTGTCACAGTCGCATCCTCCGCTGCCTTTTGCAGCAGCAGGCGGAATGAGCAGACAGGCGTTTCTGCCGTCTCGGGCGCTGACACCCTGAACAGCACCACATCATCTTTTTTCAAGTCTTCTAATTTTCCGACGCCTTCGCTGACTGTACCCGTCTCTGTATCCGTCCCGTCTGCCTTGATAATCTCATAATTCAGGGAAAGTACACCAGAGCTGCTTTCAATCATTGAAATCACATAGCTGCCGTCCTCATCTACTGTATACTTGTAATCTGCATTTTCGCCCGCCGAAAGTTTCTCTAGGTCTGTCGCCGTCCCCAGCGTCATTGTTTTTGGTACGAATCTGCTGAGAGAAAATGCAAAATTGTCCACATCTTCTGCCGCGTTTATGGCTATTGTCAGCTTATCGCCTTTTGAAAGGGTAATTTTCTGCCCTGCCTCCGCCAGCGCACTGCCGTTTTGCTTCAAAGTGACTGTGATATCCTCTTTCTGCCGGTAGTTTACCACGTAATCTGCCGGGTTCTCTCCTTGGTATGAAAATGCATATACGACACGCTGTCCCTTGCCAAGGCTTCCTGTCTCTGTCAGGCTGCCAACCGTAAGCGTCCGCTCCTCACATTTTACTATCGTCAAGTCATAACCTTCTGTCGTGCTGCCGGAACCGGATACTGTGAACTGGAGACTCTGCCCTTTTTCCAGGTCGTATTCGGACGCATTTGCAATTGCTGCCGCTGTCACGGTACCGTCTTCATTTTTTGTTACCTTTTTGACGGTATACTGCGCGTTGCCGTATACATTGTACTTTGTTGTTGTCTCTCCCTCTGCCGGCTCGTCCTGTGAGGTAAACTGATAACGCGCATATGTGCCGCTTTGCAGCCTGCCCTCCACGGTCTTTCCTAATGTCATCGCTGTGTACGCCGCCTTCTTTATCATCAACTGGAACGTACTGACCCTGCCCGTTCTATTTGACACATAGAACCGAAGACTCTGCCCTTGTTTTAAATGATACTCGGATGCCTTTGAAATAAGTGTTGTCGTGGTCGTCCCGTCTTCGTTTACGGTCACTTTTTTCACAGTATAATCGGCTGTTGCATCTACATGGTACACTGTTTCTGCCGCTCCTGTCTCCGGCGCATCCTGCGACGTAAACTGATAGTATGCCTGCTCGCGTACCCGAAGCGTTTTGGATACTGCCGTACCAAGTGTAAGCGGCTCATACACTAATTTCTTCACGGTCAGGCCATATTTTCCGTCACTGTCTATCACAAAGCGTATCTTATCACCTTTCTTCCATGTATAGACGTTGCTTCCGGAAACTACCCAGTCGCTGAATACTTCTTCTTTTACAGTGCCATCCGGTTCTGTCACTGTCCTTGTCCCAACGAGAGTGCATGCGCTACCCTCTTTAAATACACTGTATTCTGCCTCATCAGCAACAATAAATTCATAACCTGCTTTTTCGTCCGCGCCAAGTACTCCGGTCTTTGTCTCATTCAGCTCGATCGGCTCATAGGTTATCTCCGTCTTTTCAACGGTGAATCCAAACGAACCGGACTGTCCCATTTTACCCATAATCTGCATCAGGAGCTTGTCGCCCTTCTTCAGCCTGACCGGAAATTCATCCAGCGGTGTCGGCTCTTGCAGCTTGCCGTCCTCTCCCATTTCAGCAACACGCAGCTGACAGAACTCCATCTTGTCATTGTCAAGTAAGACGCTGTACTCCGTTCCGGCTGCGTACTCGTCCTCCGAGGTGAACGCATAGTATGCTTTTTCATTCATCATCAGCGTGCCGGACACAGCTTCTCCGCATTTGACAGGGATGTACTCCGCTTTTTTGATTGCAACCGTAACGTCAGCATTTTTGACGCCGTCGTTTACGATGACAAGCTCAAGTTTATTGTTTTCTGCTATCATCTGCTCCATGTGACCGTCCGCGTTGTAAGCTTCTTCCTGAACCACGCCGTCCGGATCCGTAATCATATACTGATAGCCTGCCTTGCTTGTATAAATGTGATACGCTGCCCCGGCACTATCTGCCCCAGTAAACTCATAAAGCGCTGTTTCGCCTATATTCAGCCTTGTTATAACCGGCGTCCCAGATTTTAAAGCCACAGGAGTCAGCTTTGTCACTGTCAGCTCGTAGTTTCCTCCCTTTTCTGACATGTTACTTATGGTCAGCGTTACCGCCTCGTCTTTTTCAAGTCTCTTTCCGTATTTCCAGCTATCGCTCAGTGTACAATTCGATCCGTTAAAACGAATGATATACCTTCCTGCCTCCGCGGCGGTGAACTGGTAGCTTACGGATTCGTCCGCGGCAAGCGTTCCTGCCTTCGTCTCGTCTGCACGAAGCACATTATCACTCGCAGAGGATACCTTTTTCAACGTAAATCGGAACACCGCCTCCTTGTATGCCTTGTCCGGCACCGTCTCGTCTTTTGGCATGCTGTTTGTGAAGGTAAACGTAACCGTCTGCCCCTTTTCAAGGGACTGTATGCCTGTCTCGCCAGAGCCTGCCCTTGCTGTCGGTGTATCCGTCGGCGTGTCAGTCGGTGTATCTGTCGGTGTATCCGTCGGTGTTTCTGTCACCTGACCGTTATAGCCCGCCGCATCATTGACGGTCTGTACTGCGATATAATACGCTCCGTCCTCCGGAACAGTATACCGCACAAAAGCTTTCTCTGTCGTGAATCCGTAGTACGTGTTTTCCACTTCGCCTGCCGTAAACGGATTTTCTTCTGTATTTTTGCCGTCCAAAGAAACAACATCCAGTTTTTCAACCTTTAACGTATACAGCTTCTCTGAACTTGTCTTTGCAACTTTCAAAATGATTTTGTCATCCACGTCCAGTTCTACGTAATCCGTGCCGCTGAGCGCAGTCTCATTTTCCCTGATGCCATTTCTGGTACACAGATACGAGGTTTGCGGCGCCCCGCCTGCCGTAATTGCGTACAGTCCCTTCTCTTTTATGCGCATTTCATAATAATGGTCTTTTGCCGTATCGCTTAGCCCGCTGATTTCTTTGCCCGGCTCGAGTGTGTCTGCCACACTCACTTCCTCAATACGCAGTGAGACTGCGGTCTTCGTGCTCATGCCTGACGTCACGGTAACCGTTACGATATCTCCCTTGTTTAAAAGCGCCATCTCTTTGCTGTTGGTTGCATTGAATGTAGGAAATGCCTGTCTGCTGCCGATTGTACCTGCCACTTCAAAGGCGCCTCTGATTGCTGCTGCGGTAATTTTGTAGATACCACCGCGCGGGGCAACAAATTTTACCTCCTGTTGTTCGGATGCGTTGGCAAAGTCAAGCGTGATGGTTCCCGTCTCTGTTGCTGCCTTCATCATTGTATAGGAGAGCGTGTATGTACCAGGCGCATCGTATTCCATCTTGATGAATATTGTCTCGCCTGCTTTCAGGTAACATTCCCCCCTGCGCGTAAATGATTCCGTCTGCATATTGTCATAGATGGGAATGTCGGTCAGAACCTCCTTATTATGATACGCATCCTCCGTCGCAAAAGTATAAGTGCCCTCTTCCTTCGCCGTAAACTGGTACCGAACTGCACGGTAATCGTTTTCCGCAATTGTTGTCGTGGTGCTTTCTCCCTCGATTATCACAGGCTGTACCGGCGCTATCTTTACATTGACCGTCTGCGCGGGTTCTGCATTCTTATCCGTGGCTGTCGGTTCGTATGACAATCTGTAAACCAGCTTGTCACCCTGTTCCAAAACTTCTTCTTTGTAATCCTTTACCTCGCCGGTTTTTGGTATGTCATTTTTGGATACAAATGTCATTGTAACCTGTTCATTGTCTTTTGAGACAAGATATCTGTTTTTCTCCGCAGCGACAAAGCTCACCAGCATACTTTCGTTTCTGCCGATTGTGACAGGCTCCTCCGGCAGCGGCTGTGCCTCGCACATGGTAACCGATACCGTCACCTTAGTCTCCTGCAATCCGCCATTTTGTATGCGCAGCAGCGTCTCGCCGTTCAAATCTTTTTCCAGAGATACGCCCTCTGCCACTTTCTTCAATTCATCTGTCGCATTGGTATTGCCCAGATATACGTTCAAAT
The DNA here is from genome assembly GCA_910579275.1 of uncultured Lachnospiraceae bacterium. Lineage (GTDB taxonomy): Bacteria > Bacillota > Clostridia > Lachnospirales > Lachnospiraceae > COE1. The sequence continues at coordinate 16,418 of CAJTTO010000011.1, read as the reverse complement.
ACTTACCGGTTCCAGTATCCGCTATTTTTATTGTATACGTGCCCTTTTTGAATGTTTTGAGTGCAAAGTGTGCCCACTCGCCTGCGGCTATGGAAACATCCGTGGCTGCAGGCGAGTCCTTACCTGGCTTGATCGCAGCCGCCTCGACTGCTTTCATTATAACAATCAGGTCTAACGCACTGTCGCCATTGTTGGACAACGTATAATTGTACGCGTCTTTGGGATTCAGCTTCACAATACTGTAGAAACTGTCGCCAACTGTCGCGTCTGCGTCTGTTTTCAGTACAAGCTGAGCGCCCGGATGATTCATATTAAAGCTATAGTAGCCTGTCTCATACGCATGGTATGTCAGTCTGACAGACGCACCTGCCTCAAGATGGATTTCATTTTCTCCAAGCTTCAGTTCCCTGTTTGCAGTGACATCCAGCACGCAGGAAGCATCTTTCTTCACGCTTGCCGATGTCACCCTCAGCGTTATCTTTTCGTTCTTTGCGATTGCCACGGATGCCCCGTCTGACAGTGTCCGCCACACATTCTCATTGTTTCTGGCGTACTTCATCGCAATCCCTGCCTTGCCGGTTTCTATGCCTGAAATGTCAAAGCTGTAAGCCGATGGTTCGACTGCACCCAATTCATAATACTGTGTGCTTCCTGTCTCGACTGCCATCATGTTGATGCCTACGTTTAACTGGCTGCTGTCAATTTTTTCCGGCTTGTACAGCTTCACAGATGCATCCGCATCCCCGCAAAGTCCTTTGACAGTCACCTTCACTTTCTCGTTCTTCTTCAGGTACCTGCCATCTTCGTAGCTCCACTGGACACGTGCTTTTTCCTCGTCATAGTCCGCCTTGAACACATATCTGCCGCTTTCAGGTATCATGTAGGTATACTCTTCGATGATGTCCTCCGACACAGATACCTCTGTCAAGTCTCCCTCAATCTGTTTTGTCTTCGAGCGGATTGTTATTGTGCCTTTTGTCTCCTTGATTTCACTGCCGTTTGCAGAAAATGACAGTGTAAAATATCTTGTCTCGCCCTTTTCAAGCCGAATTGCATCGTATGGCACAGCCACACTGCCGTCTGCCGTCTCTATCACAGGATATGCATACGGTAAGCCGCTCACAGGATTTTCGTCGACAGTTGTGACAATCTCGTAAAAGCCTGATTCTACTGCCGTAAACTTGACAATCTTCTCTGCACCTTTGCCGTCTTTGTCCGCAAGCGCAAACGGATACGATACGCCGTCCGCAAGCGCGTCCGCACTGAGGTTTGCAGCTGTCACGCGCAGTGTACCGCCGACAGGATTTGCGCTCTTGGCATTCGCTGCTTCCACCCTGATGTAGCACACTTCTCCGGCATTCATTGTCTTCGTATAGCTGCCTAGCACACTGCTTCCGTTCCCCTGATTCTCAACGGATGTCAGCAATGTTATTTTGGCGTTATCTTTTGCTGCGTCCGCGGCATTCCATGATATGGTATAATCCGCTCTCACTGCTGCCGTGAACGAATAATAGCGCACTTCCCTGCTCTCTGCCGTTATCGGTTCCACTGTTTTGTCTTCATTCAATGCCAGACGCCGGATATCGACCGGCTTGGCAGATACTGTCGCATCCGACTTCACTGCCTGCGTTGTGCCGTCATCCTTCACGATATCCGCCACTGTATCATGTTTCAGATTCAGCGCGAGCTTCTCGCCTGTCTTCAGGAAAAGAATTTTCTCTGCCGTCACATTGGATGCCACATCAGAACTGCCAAACAGCTCCTTGCAGATGTCCAAGGACGCGCTGTGGAGCGGCGTCGTGTCTGTCTCAGCCCTCTCCGCTACTGTCACTCCAAACGCATAGTGGCCATCCTTCACCGCGGCAAAGGTAAACCACTGCTCTGTATCATTTTCCACTGTGACGGATGCCTTGTCCGCAAGCGGCTCAGCCGGCACCTGCGTCACCGTCAGCACTGCATCCTTCGCATCTGTACTGCCAGCCCCTGCTGTCACCTGAATATAAATGCTGTCTCCCGCTTTCACATCAGAGCTGTTTGAAATGGTCAGCCTTGCCCCCTGTATGTTCATCACATGATAGTCCCTGTCAAAGTACTTATCAATCTGCGTTCCATCCTCGCCCGTCACCCGAAACCGGAACTGTGCCTTTTCGGCTGTGAAGGATGGCACAACGTACTCCACGATTTCCGTTGTTCCCTTTGGTATTGTGATGGATGCACCTTCGATTTTCCTGCGCTGCGCTTCCCCTGCCACAGTGACAGACACGGTAAACTTCTTGTCTGCTTCTGTTATTTCGGGAACTGCCTGAAACGCGATGACAAGCTTTTCCCCTTCCGCAAGCCGGAAGCATCTGACCGTCTCCCCTGCATTGTCCGTTCTATCAGGTTCCACCCGAACCGGATCCTCCCCGGCAGCGGTAGTAAATTGCACTTCCACGCCATCTGTCTCTTTGCATGTAAAAGTATAAACACCCGCTGTGCCCGCCGTAAAGCTGATGTATCTGACCTGATTGTCCTTGTCAAGCTCCACGGTGCTCGTAGGATGGCTGCCAAGCTTTAATTCTTCCGCCGCCACCTCCTCACGGCAGGTTACATACATGCTTCCGTCCTTCGTCACACTGAAGATCTCTGTCTCGCCAGCCTTCATCTTTCTCTCGGCTATATGTTTCTTTCCATTCAGATAAAAGGTATAGACATTATCTTCCCACGCGGTAAAAGAAACGTTGCTTTTCGCCCTTACTTCGAGCGGCATCTCTTTTGTGTGTGCCTTTGTCAGCCTTACCAGTTCGCTGCCTGTCACGGTCAACGTACCGTTGCCCTTTATCCTGCAGTATATCTTCTGGCTGCGCTCAAGGTACAGCCTGCCTGTCATGTCTGCAATTTTCCTGCCGTCACTGTTGTCATAGAATGCGCCGGTATAATAACTATTGTTGAATTTAAATTCGTATGTTCCATAATTTGGTGCCGTGAATGACACCCATGTCTCTATTCCTGTGTCCTCATTTTGGATCACGAGCGGAACATCCTCCGACAGTACTTCCAGCCTTCCCTCGTAATCCGGGTCATACAGCGCCAGAATCTTCTCATAGAATCCGTCCCATGCCGGCTCATAGTCACCGCCATAGCTGCTGCCGTCCTTGACCGCATACACAGTGACCCTCCAGCGCGCAATCACCTTTTTCGTCACCTTTGACGTCAGAGAAATCGTTGTTGTACCCGGATTCAGCGCCTTAAAGGTCGCATAATAGGAACTCGTGTTTGCCTTGACCGTCGCAACCTTTGTATTGCTGCTTTTCCATGTCAGGGAGTCGCACCCCCTATCCCTCGTTGTCACTATGTATCTACCAAGGGTCAGTGTATAGACGTTCCCGGAAATAAACCTGTACGGCGTCTCAGTGATTGATTTCCCATAATTATCCTTGTCCGGTTCATCCTTGTATTGCTGATAGTTATATACACAAATTGGATACCCGCCAAGTCTGTGCTCCAGATCCCCTGTCAAATCCACATTTTTGTAACTTGCAGGAAGATTCAGTGTCTTTGCTTTTACGGTTGCTGTCTTATCTGCTTTCTGGTTCTTATACAGCGGCGTCACGGAAATGGTATAGGAAGAAAGCTTGACAAGCTTTGCACTATAAAATGTATAGGCAAACGTTTTTGTTTTTGCCTTGGTTCCGGTATAATAGTTAAATACAGGATACGATGAATTTTCGTTAATCTTTATTTTGCCTGTATTCCGGTCTACGTCGGTTGCCGAATACTGAATCCACGACAACGCATTCTTAAGTTCCTTTGCATTTGCTTTGTCAATATCAAAAACTCTGTTCGGCTTGCTTAGGACAATCTTATCGACAACCTTCCCCCTTGCATCCTTCACCTCAAGCGCATAATCGTATACCCTGCCGTCATCCGCCGCATTGCTGTTGGCGGAATGTGTAAAGTTAATTGTAATGTATTGGTTATCCACATAGGTCACCTTCAGCCCTTTTACTCCGTCTATCGGGGTCGATGTCAGCTTTACTGTCGTCTCCATCGGGCTGCCTGCTGCGTCGAAATCCTTCACCCCGAGGTCAAACGCCGCCTTATTGGGAGCGACTGCCGTAATTTCCCAGTCGTGCACCAGACTGCCTGAGCCCGCATCCTTGATTTCATAACCGCTTTCCTTTGCTGCGGCAATCATTTCCTTTGTGATGGTGACACCGCAGGAACGATAAGCGGGGATTTTCTTGTTCTTTGCATCCTTGTACTCAAGATAATCCGACAGTCTGATTGTCTGTCCGACTGTCATCTTGGCTTTTTTTCCTGCAAACGAAGCGGGAGCTGCCGTGATGGTAAGTTCTATCTGCGCATCATAGTTATCGTCATCCTCGTGCTGCGTATTGTCCCTTACATAAATGTATACTGTTTTCCTGCCGTTCAGATCGACGCCCTTGAGGGTAATTACGCCCTTATTGCTAATCTGGGCGTACTTTGACTGTTCCAGACCAGGCGTAAATGGTGCAGTCATACTGCTGTCATACACTGTGTAAGCCAGCTTGGGCATAACATAATTTTTCAGTGCTGCCTTCTCCTCTTTCAGCGTCGGAACAAGCGAATATCTGCGCACGTCATGTCCCTCGGCTGCGTCATTTCCGCCAGCCCTGTCGGAAAATAATCCGTACACGTTCAGCTGCGCTTTCTTTGCGGACAGCTCGACCGTATATGCGTCCGTGTCAATGGTTCCATCCGGATTTATGGGATGTGTCACAGTATTTTTCTTGTCTGTGTCACTTGTCTTAACAGTGAAGCCAAGCTCCAGATCCTGTACCTGCGGTTTTGTGGTCTTAAAGCTCTTGACCGCGCCGCCTGCGGAAAGCGCTACAACGGATCCGTCGTCGAGTGTCCGCGCCGCGCTGACATTCCTCACATACACAACGTACTCATGTCCCGCCTCGATTCCCCCGATTCTCTGGATATGCGCCTTGAGCTTCTTGTCGTATTCTTTTGCAAGTGCTTTCGCATCCAAATCCGTATTTTTTGCATAAGAATAGACGGGTCTCACTGCAAATCCTGCAGCTTTCCACTGACCGTTTTTCATATCGTCGACTGCCCTGTCAAAATCAGCCGGTTTCCATTTCTTTCTGCTCTCGTACTCCGTCCCCTTTGTGACATCCACCACATAAATCTCCCTGCGGTATCCGTCATCCGGCACGGTAAAGTACAATTTTACCGACTCGTCCAGCACTGTAGTCTTCTTCACTGTGGAAGCTGTTACTTCCTGAACCGTAATCTTTGTCGAAGCTGCCTTTGCTTCTTTTCCCTTGCTGTCCCTGACCGGCACGAAATCCCCCTCCGCATTCTTATACACAGGGTACGCTTCCACCGTGGTAGCTGTCTTGCCCGCCTTGAGCGCTGTCACTGCGCCAGTCTCGGGGTCAATGCTGATGTACTCGTTCTTTGTCGCCCCTCCTTGGATGCGGTATCTGATGCGAATCACATCGCCCAGCTGTGCCTTCGTAATCTTGAGGTTAAGCTGCTGTCTCTCGCCCACCGCCATCTTGGATGCCACGCCGTTAAACGCCATGGATTTCGGCGCGACGGCTTTGGTAAAGTCATCCGCCAGCACAAGGTCTGCCAGCGTAAAGGTCTCCGTATATCCGTCCTCCCACGTAATGCCAAAGGACTTTGCGGTGTCCTCCTGCGTCAGCGGGAACACGACGTCAATATAGCCGGTATTGTTCCATTCATCCGTACTCCGGAAATATCCGCCCGCATTCCAGACAGCATTCCGGTACACAAATTGCGTTTTTGCCGCACCAAAGTCATTCATAAACTCCTTCGGCGCATAAATCCGGAAGCCGAAGATGTTCGTCTCCACTAACTTCTCTGTTCCGTCTCTTCCTATGACTGTCTGGGGCTCTTTGCTGTCATAGAACTTGACCGCCCCGCGCGGTCTTATGGTGTATGTTCCGTCTGCAAAGTCATAATCAATGCCCTTTGCGGAAAGCGTGCTTGCGGAACTCACTATTTGAATGTCTGCATTTCCTCTTTTTTCTATCCGGACTTCGGCAGTCCCATAAGTCACATCATAGCTCTCCTTCAGCGGGGATGCCAGTTCATTTGTCAGCTTGACCGTATATTTCCTGCCAAACCGCAGATACTCATTGGCTGGTCTTTTAATTTCCCTGTCATCCGTCTGGATAATATAGGATGCTGCACCGTTAAATGCCGGGTATCCGCCTCTTTTATCTATGCGGTAAATCGACACCGGACTTTCCTTGTCCGTTCCGTCATCGTTTTTGCCGTCCCAGTACACACCAAAATCGCCAGCCGCTATCTCCGCATAACCAAAGAACTTCTGGTCTTTTTCAACAATTCCCTCCGCGTCAATCCCCTGCGTCAGAATCGTATCCGCTTTCTGACCTGCAAAAAGAATATCCGCCTGCAGTATCTTCGGCGTGACTGTAATTTTTCGCGGGCTGACTGTAAATGTCATATCCGTGCAGATTTGCCGCCCATTATCGGACAATTGCGCATAGGTAACCGACGCGTTTTTATCCTGTGCAGACTCTGCCCCAGCCGTTAATTCGCCGCCCTCAAACCGCAGTCCGAGGGTATATGTCCCGCCATATACTGCATTTTCGTTTGTATACCACTTCCCGCCCTTTATCCAGTATATATTTATCTTGGCAGGGTCATAGCCGCCGTCCGTATTCACGATGGTTTCTGACGGGAGCCTGCTGTCCTCCGTCAGTGCCTCATCCGTATAAAAACGAAGTGCCTGCGCTGCCAGTTTCAAGTCAACTGATGTTCCGTCGTACACATGTCCCAGCGCTTTCACCTTTTGCGCATCGACTTCGACGTAAATCTGCCGGTCGTAAAAGCGGATTTCGCTCACAGATTCATGATGCTTGTCCTCTCCGGTCAGCTTGTAGGTTTTTTCATCCTGTGTCGTATAGTTGCCGCCCTGATTGTAGGTCTCTTCGGCAAGCCAGTTAATGCTGCCAGTCCAGTGCGCCGACAAGCCATAGGTAAAGTCCGCGGAAAAAACAGCGTCGTGCGACAAAATCCACTCTGCCGGTTCCTTGTCCAGCCCTGTCGCCGCATCCTTAACTTTTCGCATAACCTGCCATGTCAGACCGCTAAGACTCATATCCGGCTTGTGACCGTTTTCTGCCTCATATTCGGCTATTTCCTCCTCTGTCGGAAGCACACAGCCTGCCTTCGCGTCATCCGAGAGCGCTTCAAATTCGTCCATGCTGTTGTGGGGAAGCTTATAAATGGTAACGTCTTCCTTGTTGACGTTCCCCAGTCCCGCTTTCATTGCTGAAATGCTCTCGCCGGCCTTGGCATACCGCTCTGCCGGAACGATGAGGACTTCCTGCCGCACCACTTTGAAAAACACTTCCGCTTCCGCAGAATGGTACGCATACTCCGGATCATTGTAGGTTACTGTCAGGCGGTATAAGCCTGCATTTTTAAAGGTGTCAAATGTACCGTCCGCCGCATCCGTCCAGCCTAGCATACCGGAATTACTCTGGTTGAACGCGTCAAAATCCTTGTACTGTCTCTGTTCCTCATCCCACTTTTCCAGATACGCCTCATATTTGTCCAGTGTCGCATAGCTCCAAGTGTAGGAAAGCGCATCATCTGTCGGCGAGACGGAAAGCGCGTCTCCGATTCCGCCGTCGGCACTCATTTTGTGGACCTTTGCCTGCTTATAGGAAGCACGATCCATGAAAAGTGCATTTTTGTCATAAATTTTTGCAGCCGGATTTTCCAGCGTCCCCTGAGGGACATTGTCTGCCGCACCGGAATCCAGCACATCCTTATTGTCTGATTTAAATGCATCCACAATGCCGTCCGTCACGATTTGCACGTTCTCGGTGCGCATCCCCTCAACAGGAACAGGCAGCGCCGTATCCTCGAGTGTCTTTGTCGTGATGTCCGCAAGATAATTTCTGTTGGCGGAATTGGTGGTCACATCCGTTATCAGCAGTTTGTTCTTCGCAGCCTGCAGTTCGTCGCCATTATTATCATACAGAACCTTGTTCCCTGTAAATCGGACTCTGAACTCAAATGCTGCCGATTCCAGATCACTAGCCGACACACCAAACGGAAGGGCTATCGTTTTGAGTTCATCCGCATCATCTACGGAAACCTTGAGCGCCCCTTTGACTTCCTCCCACTTGACGGTCTTGGGATCAGCGACAGCCGGCGTCTCACCCTTCTTTGTTATTGTCGTGATACGGCGCTCGAGGATAAACTCCGGCACGTAATACTGTGTCTTGTTCTTGTCCTCCGCCGTCACGCTGCCGCTATATGACGTACCCCAAAAACCTGCCGGCGTTTCCAGCGCGGCGCTTCCCGCTTCCATTGCGCCAGTTGTCTCATTTTTTACCAGCGGATAAACATGATAAGAAATGGCAGACAGCGCCTTTGTGACAGCATCCGCATCCATTCCGTCGCGGAAGTCAGCCGTTGTCAGGCTTTCCGGATCGACCTTGATGACAATAGGCGCCGGGTCAACCGTGAACCTGACCGCCTCGCTGTGCGACTTTTCATACGCGCCGTCATCACCGGCATAACTCCATATGATAAAATACTCGCCTGCATCAGCGGGGTCAGAATCCATTGGCTTGTAGACATACGAACCGTCCTTGATTTCCCCTGCCTTCTCGTCGACAGTATAATCGTTTCCATTATTTAAGTAAATGCGCGTATACCATTTTGCCTCCGGAACCACTCCCTCGAGCACGGTATTGTACGCACCGTCTTTGTCCTGCGCGTATACAGCCGGTGCGCCGCCCGCTGTCGTGGCCGCTCCTGACGCATCTGTCGCCGCATCCGCAAAAAGCCCTTCTGACACCTCGTCTATCGTCCAGACTTTTTCCGGCGTGTATATCTGGATTAAGTCCTCTCCGGCGTCTTTTCTCTGGAAACGGACTTGCGTTTTCCGGCGCTCGCCCACTTCGATTCGATAGGCGTCCTCCACGAACAGCTTGTAGTTCGCAGCCGCGTTCTCCGTGAGGGCAATATGCCCTATTTCCAAGACATAATCCTTGTCCCTGCCAAACCGTTCTGTCTCGTCCATCGGCTGGCGTACACCATTTTCGTCCAAAACAAAAAGGTGCATCGGCAGCGTGGTATTCTCTATCCCTAAGATATCCCTGCTGACATTGTATTTCTTGTCCTTGTATCTGACTATATAGCTCTCATTCACTGTGTTTAAGTACTCTCCCGCAGTTTTTCCGGGTGCCACTGTCTTGTCAAACACAATCTCAATATCTGCTTTCTCAATTGTCAGAAAAATCGTCAGGTCACTTTCCACTTTTTCACACAGACCATGTAAGTCGGACAAGTCCATGGAAACAGTCAGCACATATATTCCTGCGTCTGTCGGGAATGCATTGACCAGCTGCGTATCTGTCTCGCCCTCTGCCACGGCCTTTTTTACCCAGCTGTATGTAAGCTTGTCCTTCAGCGCATCGACCGTCTCTCCGTCAACTTCTACATGAATCCAGCCGGCTGCCGCCTGCTGAAAATCACTGATATTGCTCTCCGCTGCGTACTCCGTGACAAAGCACAAACCCTTTTCGGCAAGCACACGGGTAAATCCATTATCCGCCTGCGCATAGGCATCCGCTTTTTTGTCATCAAGAACAATTCTTGCGACATCTGCCGCGGCATCCGTGGCGCCCTCTTCCGTCTGGGTCTGGGTCGGCGTCTCGCCCTCCGCCGCTATCTCAACCGTAGTCTCTGTCTCGGCAGCGTCTGTTTCCTCGTCGGACAGCAGCTCTCCGGCAGCGGACTCCTCGGTCTCCTGCGCGGATGCCGCCTCCGATTGTGGCTGCCCATCAGATACCGGGGCATCACTCTCATTTTCGTTTCCGGTCGATTCCTCGTTGTCCATTGTCTTGGCACTGTCGTCCTGCGCAGCATCCGACGCATCATCAACGACGCTGTCCGGTTCTGCGTTTTCGTCCAGCGCGATCTCTTCCACCGCCTGACTTTCCGACGCCAATGCAGTCGCCGGCATTGACTGGAATGCCATTGCCACACTCAGTATGGCTGGCAGGACATGCTTGGACAAAGCACGTTTAAACTGTTTTCGTCTAAACATTTTCGTAGTCTCCTTCCAAATTATATCAGGTTAATCAGCATCATGTGTCATTTATTGCATTGTCAAATAAACTTACTGGCAAAAATTGCCAGTCCCACATAACTGATTATACTTAACATTTCTCTTTTTGGTAACCCCTTTTGGCTATATTCTTTTCGTTTATATTAACAATCTTTTACACAAAAAACTTAGACTTTTTGTGCTATATGTGTGTTATTTTGAATTCATCTTTCAGTTTGCACAAATAGTGGTGGCAAAATATGACTTTTTTTGCATTTGTAAGCTACTGTTTACTTGTTACAATTCACACCCACGCCAGCTTTTATCGGTATACAAGCTATTGAGGTGTGAATGATAACAGATTATGCACACAAAATGCTAAAAGGCAAGCATTTTGTCGCATGATTCCCACTATTTTGGCGAGTGTCTGAACAGTAACGTTTACTTACCCTTTAATCCTTAAATCTCTTAAATGAGAATTGAATATATCACATAAAATTGTTATACTATTAAAAAGGAGACAGCATATGGCAAACACAACGATAAACACAAAATATAAAGACCGCCTTTTCCGGCTGCGGTTTGAGAAACGACAGCGGTGATTTTGAATGGACTGCCACAGTCTATAACTTAAACAAGGGCAAAAATGATGCGCTGCTCCTGAAGTGCAAACCATTGTCAGAATATATGGAACTAATTAACAGGATTCGCCGAAACCAAAATTGCGGCATGAACACAGTAAACGCGGTAAACACAGCTGTTGACAGCTGCATTGCGGATGGTATTATGAAGAATTTTTTGGTCAGACACAAAGCGGAGGTGATGAACGTGTGCATTACAGAATTTGATGAAAAAATATATACTGAAAGTATTCGAGAAGAAGGGCGCGAGGAAGGACGAGAAGAAGGGCGCGAGGAGGGACTTAAGGCTCTTATTTACAGCTTAAAAAATTTCCTGCCTGACTTCGAATCCGTCTTCCAGACAGTAATTAAGAATGAAGAATATTGCAATGTCACAAGAGAGGATGTCCAAAAATACTATTAACTGCTTAAAAAGCCAGAAACCTTAGTAACAGTTCAGCCTTCGGCTTCCTGTTACAAGCATCAAGCCATGCAAAACCACTTCGTGGTGTCAAAGCCACGTACCGTGGCTTGATGCACCTTAGCCACTATGCTGTTTCACGAACTTTGCAGCAAGTGCAAAGTTCTGGCTAAACTGTTACAAACCTCACATTTATAAGGATTTCTGGCTTTTTCTAACATCATCTTATACGCCTTTTCCGGCGATGTCAAATAATGTTGTAGTAAATATATCTCGTTCCTGTGTAGCTGCCGACTCCTGTAATCGTCAGACATGCAATCCCTTTCCTTGTGGTATTGGCATAGGAACAGATGTAATCCTTCCCCTGCCTGAGCAGCGTTCCTTGATCGCTTACTTCTTTCAATTCCAGGTACACAGGCTGACCATTATTGTAGTTTAACTGTTTCGTGCCTGTCACAATCTGCAGTGTGTCCACAGACTTTGGCGTGATAGTGAAGTACATGTTTTTGCTGCCATGCAGATAGTTCGTTCCTGTCAGGTGCACAACCGCTGTTCCCGCGCTGATATTTTTGCTGTATGACACTGTGTATGGAAGAGAATACCCATCTGCCGCGTCCTTTATGGGGGCAAGCTGCCGAAGCTCCTCGTCAGTCAGTGTAATTTCTGTTCCAGTATATTGCTTCTGAATGACGCGCGCCTTTTCATAGTCAATCGCCTGTGCCATCGTCGCTTTTGTGATATTGAACTTTATCGTCACGCTTCCTTTGTAGAGTCCGTCACTTTTTGCCTTATAGACTACAGAAGCCTTTCCGGGTTTCTTGTTGTTTTTAAATATAATCTCGTACTGGTCTGCCCCAATGTCCTGCCCATTCCAATCCTGAATCGGATAGTCCTCAAACGTTACCGGCTGATTGAGATATGGATAATCAGGTATGACTGGCAGCACAAGCTTTTTCAGCTCCTGCTTGGCAATGCGAAATTTCTTTGTCTTGCTGCCCTTGTAGTTTGAACCGGCTTTGGCAGTCACTGTGAGCGCTGCACTTGTCGAAACTGCCGTGTTATTCTCTGCCGTCAACGCATACGCGTCTTCCGGAACCACCAACTTTCCAGCCTTTACGGTTACTTTGTCCGGCAGTACGGGCTGACCTGTGTAGAATGCAGCGGAAAGCGTCATGGACGATATAGACGCAGGCACAATCTTAAAATACATCACTGCCGCCGCATCCATTTCGTAGTTGTCCGACAGCTGTATTTGTGCATAGGCTCCTGCCGTTACATTGCCTGCCTCATCGTAGGCCACATCGACGTTGTTTCCATATAAAACAGTATAATCTTTTCCTGCTCCGGACTTCAATGCTTTTTTGCCGTCAAGCACCTTGACTGTGGGACATATTTCTTTTTGCGCATAAGTCTGGTCTTTGATTGGCTGTATTGCTGTGTTGTCTAACTTTTTCTTTTCAATGGAAAATGTCAGTCTGCGTGTTCCGGCGTAAGCTCCCTTTCCTGTAATTGTCACACTGGCAGTATTTTTTCCGGCGTTGACATTATTGCTGTATGAAAGCGTATAGTTGGCGGAAGTTATGGCATTTCCCTCCGCGTCCTGTATCGTGAGCTTTGGTTTCTGCGCCTTGGCGTTGTAAGTATAGACTGCGCCTTCATCCGCAAATCGAATATCAAGGGCATTGATATCTCTCCTGCTTACAACATTCTTTTTGAACGCAGCATCTTTATTTTTGACTTTGTAATCGCCGCAGAGCGCAATTTTAATATCATATTTTTCACCCAGTGCAAGTTCGTCCATCCCGACGCGGTTTTCCGTTCCGGCTTTGCAAATCACTATTGTATCTTTCTGATACTGCGTCTCTGCAAGCTCCTCTTTGCCCGCGGCTACCCGTAGCCTGCTGCCCGCTTCGTCATATGCAATCTGCACAGTAATGCTGCTCTCGGCAATTTCCTTCGGCAGGATGGAAAAGGGCTGGGTTATTCTGCCTGCGTAATTTCCAATTCCTGTCACTGTCACGCATGGTGCATCCGCAGACAACACGTCGGCTGCGTGTGTGTTCCTTTCATAGGAAACTGTGTAATCCTTTCCTTTTTTTAATGTTTTTCTGTTCCACTTAACCGTGACTGCGGGTGTCAGTGCCTTACCGGAATATACTGCCTTTGCAACGGTAACAATGCAGTCGGATTCTATCGGTTTGGGCTTAATTGCAAAGGTTTTTGTTGCCTTTCCCTGACACTGCCCCTTTCCAGTGACCGTAATCGTGGCATTTGCGCCTGCATTTGTATTGTTCTTGTATGTCACGGAATAACTGCCGGCGGGCAGTGCCACACCATCCACCAGCACTTTGACAGCCGGTTTCACTGCGCTTCCTGTATACTCTTGCGCCGGAATCACGCCTGCACCGTCTGCCGCAACTACCATCTCCTCCGTTATCACGGTTTTGGTAATTGTGTGCGGCACGTCCAATGTTCCCGCATAATTGTTGATTCCTGTGATCGTTGCCGTGTACGTTCCCGCATTGCGGGGTTCCTTGTTAAATGTGACAGTGTAATCGATTCCTTTTTCAAGGCGAATCCCATTGTTTTGTATTTCAAGGTCATCCTGCGCCATTCCGTTGTATGGCACTGCCCCGAGAACCGTCATCTCCTCAGTAATCTCTTTGGGAAGAATGGTAAATGTCTGTTCAACCGTCCCTGCGTATTTTCCGATACCCGTTATAACCACCTTCGGAGCCGACTCGCTGTCTTTGTCCGCCGCCCTGTCATTGTTCCAATAGGTAACTTCAAAGTCGACATCGCGGGTAAGCGCTTCGCCCATGTAGCGTATCTCGATGGGTGGCTCATTGAGGGAACCGCTAAATTCCTGCGCTTCAACTTCCTTGACCATTTCTGCTGTCAGTGTAATATTTTCCTGCGGGATATCAAATTGTCCGTCCGATGTGTATGCCTTAATTCGATATGTAACCTTCGTTTCCATATCATCACCAGCAGCATCCTTCCAGACTTCGCCTTCTTTGAGAAATGTCTCTCCAGGATTGGTCTGAGCAATAAAGCGGACTGCGCCACTATTGTCATATGACTGATCCACAAAAATAGCCGCGTCCGGCTCATCATTTACCTTTCCGCCGGACAAGGTTACTACAATGCTAAACCTATCGCCCTCTGACACAAGAACATATTCATCAAGCTGAATTGTATGATATCCCTGAAACACAGTGCTCCCCTCTGTCCTCGAGCAGAGCGTTCCTGACTGCGGGTCACTTCCGTCTGTTAAGCCTGTATAAACTTCCACCGTATAGTCCGTCTCCACCGACGCAATGCCAATGCCCACCGCCTCAATCATTTGATTCCCTGTGCCTGTATATACCGCAGCAGCTGTTATCGCATCATCCTGCTGATATCGCACACCAACCGCTCCGTCATACTGATAGATATGGTCATAATTGTCTGCTTTCTCAAAATCAAATACAAGCATTGTATCAGACAAAGATTCGTCTTCGTAGGACATCCAGAAATATCCGTCGTCCCCATATTCACTTCCCCAGCTGTTCTTGACAAGCCACGCACCATTCTCCTTGGGCAGACGCGGCTCCCCCTCAAATGCAAGAATTTCCTGCTGGTTCATAAACGTATAGGCAAAATTATTCCTGTCAAAGTTGTCATCCCATCCTACAACCGCGACACCATGACCTTCCTCCCCGCTCATCGGCTGATAGTAGTAAACTGCCGGGCCGCTGTATTTATCCTGCCCGTATTTCTCCAATATCGTATCCACATACTCGCTGTCATTGTTCTTGCTATATCTATAGTAGATGCTCACTGCGCCTCTGTCCATGACCGCCTGCTTAACGCTGTCGTGATCATTCTTGTTCAGCCAGTACGCATTCTGCATATGCAGCACATCCTGATATGCGTATTCATCCCTTATCGTCAGTTCCTTTGTCTGGTATGATTCCTCGAGCGGATAGACGAGACTGCTGTCCAGCGCCTCGTCCGCAACGCCAGTCCACCTCGCAAGAGCGAACGTCGTAAATGCATTGTTTCCTCCCTGATTTACTTTGGGCGCAGTCAGCGGAATCACCTTATCCCCCTCCAGCCCCCCGTCAGGTCCCGTCAGACCGTCATGGTAAAAGAAATTTACAAGATGTGACTCTGACAGATCTGCTTCCTTTCCATATAGTTTCTTGTACGCACTCTCCGCAGCCGCCATCGCCGCAAACGACCAGCATGTACCCCATGCCCCCTGATTTCTGATTGCAGAGACCTGTCCTGCTTCCACTGCCGAGTACGCCGACGGAAGAGTTTCCCTGTCTGCATAAAGCCCAAATGCCCTGCGTCCGGCTGCCGGGTTTCCAAGGCGATCCGCCTCAAATCCGCTGTCTATGTAACCGCTTGCACAATATCCGTCTGCTTGAAACTGCCTGTCCACTTCAGCCTGAATCTCCGAAAGCAGCTCGGAAACAGATTCCTCTGACTGCTCGTCTGTTATTTCTGTCTCAAATGTCTCCGTCTCAAATGTTTCTGTAGTGTCTGTTTCCGTCCCAAGCGTTTCTGTCTCCTCCGCATCCATTCCAGACGTCTCTGTCTCCTCCGTTTCCGTTCCAAGCGTCTCCGTCTCTGTTTCAATCGTCTCTGTCTCTTCTGTCTCTGATTCGGCTGTCTCTGTACTGGTCTCTCCTGTCTCTGTTTCCGCGTTCTCTATATCTATTGTTGTCTCTGTTTCACTCTTTTCTATAAATTCTGTCTCACTGCTTTCAATCGTTTCCACATCGGTAAATCCTGCCGCATCTTCAGATGATGCGCCCATTATTTCGCTCTCTGCATGATACAAGTTCGATGTATTGGTCTCTACCATTTCATCTGTAGCCGTCTTCGCCCTGTCTTTATTTCTGCCAGAAACAACGTCATCTGTCTCTGCCGCATATAACTCCACATTCGTCATGCACAGAATCATACATAAAGCAATTGCTGTTATTTTTTTCACTCTGCCACCCATCGTATATTACCTCCTCTGCCAATGTAATTATATCAATTTCCATAAATATTTCAAGGATGAAAAAGCAGGAAAACAGATTTCGCGCCTCACGCCTGAATCGTGTTCACGCAATTTACAGTTCTGTGCATTTTTGCTCCATGAATAGTAGAAGCAGTTTAGCATTCGGCTTCCTGTTTCAAGCATCAAGTCCTGTAAATAATTGAATACATAATACAAAAATGTTATAATTAGGCGATTGCGAAACAAGTTCGCAATATTAATTCCAACAGGGAAAAATTC
>CAJTTO010000010.1 GCA_910579275.1 uncultured Lachnospiraceae bacterium | reverse complement strand
GGAAATTTCTGAAGCCTTATAAAACAAGGGGTTCGAGTTTCCGAGAGCACACTTGATGTCAAAGGAGGTGCCGATTATCGTTCGAAGAAACGCATTGTCCTGTACGCCAAGAAGCTCTACGATATTAAAATACTGTAAAATCTCCACACCGACAGCAAATAGAAATACATAAAGCGGGAGCAGCCGTACAGAATCCGGAATCCATATCCTGACGAAAGTGTAGATGACAACCACGACTAGCATGTCCCCGACATAAGGTCTGATAAACCTGTCATGCACAAACAATGCAATCAGTACTTCCACTGCCAGCAAAACAACAGTTAAAATAATGTAGTGTTTTCTTTTTCCCATTTCGCCTGCCCTCGCTTTAAATAGAATTTTATGACTGTCAGCAACGCTAATTTCTTACTAGAGTCCATATTATCGAATACTGGGGGAAAAGTCAAAACAATCATGGGTTGAAAAGTAGATTACAACTTAAATTACAATTTAAAAATTTATAAATAATTACGTAAAATATGTATATAATTATTGTTATTGATAATAAAATATCATATAATGAAAAATAACAACGCATAATTTGTATTATTCTATTAAGGAGATAAGATATGAAATTAATGAAATTTGAGATGGAGGGGCTTCCCAACTTTAACAATACGTTGTGCATAGATTTTGTTGCACGGCAAAGAGTAGCTTCTGATGACGCAGAACAATTATATAATATATTTTCCAACATATATGTTAAACAAGTGCTTTCGTTTATCGGCATCAACGCATCAGGCAAAACAACAATATTAAAAACAATTTCATTTGTTATAAGTTTGTTAAATAATGAATCACTAAATAATATCACCTCAAAAGAAATACTGGACGATTTAGAGGAAAAACAAAGAGTGGCGCTTACTTCGTATTTTTATCATGAGAATTCTGTATATAAATTAATGACACATATCGAAAAAAAAGTTAATCCTGTAGATGGAAACAGTGAATTGGTGATTGCAGATGAGGTCTTGTGGTCAAAGGGAATTTACAGGGTTAAAACGAAAAAAAGCATATACGATTTCAGGGATGACGATTTAAACATTCGAAGAAACCAAAACGAGAAGTTTCTGCCGAACGATGTCAGTATTATAATTGCATTGAATAAAAAATCTAATACGAAATTTTCCATGTATGACATGTCGCAACTGACAGATTATAATTTGTTAAACGTTTTAGGAAATTATCCGAAAGAGATTTTATCTTTTCTGGATCCAAGCATTGAATATCTTTATTGCAGACAGGATGGAAAAGAGACAGATATAAAGTTAAAATTTTATGAAAAGGATGAGGTAACTTTAAATCATCCTGCAGCTCTTAATAGGTACCTTTCATCGGGAACGATAAAAGGTCTTAGTGTATTTATGGGTGCTATTTTTACATTTATAAAAAGTGGCTATTTAGTGGTGGATGAGTTGGAAAATCATTTTAATAAAGAAATTGTATCTACATTAATACGTTTTTTTCTTGATAAACGGGTTAATAAAAGAGGGTCAACGCTTATATTTTCCACACATTACTCAGAGTTGCTTGACCAGTTTGACAGAAACGATAGTATTTATATTGTAAAAAATAAAGGAGGAATATATGCTGTGAATTTAGCAGATATATTGAAAAGAAATGATATTAAGAAAAGCGAAATATATGACAGTGATTTTCTTGGAGAGACTGTTCCGGCTTATAATTCGTATTTATCCTTAAAAAAGGTTCTAATGAAACTGAACGATTTTAAGGTAGAGGGGGATTTCTAGGATGGCAAAATATGCAGCATGTATTTGCGAAGGTGGTGCGGAGAGGGCGATACTGGATTTACTGCTCGACAATCACATGCTGATTTTTGAAAGAGAACAATTGATTGAGGAGGAAGTATTAAGGTGCAGAAGTGCAAAAGAGTTTGAGGGGAAGTATTTGAAAAAAGGTTTCGAGGAGAAAATTATTGTTTATCGCATTTTAGATTCGCGAAGTGAAAATTTTAAAATAAGCAAAGCATATAAACATAAGATTGACATTGTAAATGTAGTTACTGCTCCGGAAATCGAAATGTTAATCATTTTAAACGAAGGAAAATATCGAGAATTCAAAAAAGCGAATGAAAAGCCGTGTATATATTGTAAAAGTAACTTGAAATATAAGGATGTAAAAAGTTATGAATTTGTCCGGCAATATTTTTCAGACTTAAATCTGTTGATAAAAGCATTACATGAATACCGCAGGGTATCAAAGGTGCATAAACATGAATGGACCTTGTGGGATTTATTGAAGGTGAAATGATGTAGTGGTTTGATACCTGTAGCAGGAAGCTGAGGGCTGAATTGTTGCAAATAATCAGACAATCGCGTCTCGTTTTACTTGCGTTTGGCCGTGGTGTGGCATATAATAAAAATTGGAGCAGGAGTGGGGATTTCCGCTTCTGCTTTTTCAATTACGGAAGTGTTAACGAGAGAGGAAAGAGCTGCCGTTTTGTAATTGCGTGTACGAAACAGCTGCAAAAAATTTACAAGGAGATGATAGAATGCATATACAGATACAATGCTGCGGTATCGTTTTACTGCTGGTACTTTTTTATTTTTATGTGCGCCAGAAACGGATATCGCTGTATACGCAGAAGGCTTTTTGGGGCGTGTTCTGGGCGACGTTTGTGTGTGTGGTTTTTGATGTAGTCTCGATTATTGTGATTCAGCACCGGTACGAATTGTCGGAACCGTTTGCAAAGTTTGTGGCGAAGACTTATCTGATTACGCTGCTTACGGTGGCAATCAGTGCGCTGTCGTATATCTGTGTGGATATCTATACGAATGTGGATGTATACAAAAAAGAGATGAAAAAGTACTGGGCGCTGATGATTCTTGGCGCGATTGGCACGTATGCCGTGCCGCTGCACTACAATTATTCCGCGGACGGAACCGAGGTTCTGTATACATTCGGACCAAGTGTTTATGTGACGTATGGCGTATCGCTGATATTTTTTGTCAGGGTGTTTTATTTGATGTATAAGGAAAAAGCAAGGATGAATCCAAGGCGGAGGGAGGCGGTCTGCATCTGGCTCGCGATGTGGATAGGCGCATCGCAGATACAGTTTATGTACACAAACCTTCTGATTGTAGGGTATGCCGGGGCTATGGGAATCATGGTGCTTTATCTGAAGCTGGAAAATCCGGCGACAAATCTCGACAGGAAAACAGGGCTGTTTAACAGCAATGCGCTGTACCAGTATGCGAAAGAGCTTTACGCCAAGGAAAAAGACTTTCCGCTGCTTGTGATTATTTTTACGAATAATGCCTATAAAAATGTCCGGCTGGACAAGCGCGCAGCGATTAAGATGCAGATTATTGAATATCTGATAAAAATTCCGGACGTGGTGACCTTCAAAAATGCGGAGGACGAGTATTTTGTGGCATTTACAGATGTAGAAAAGGCAGAAGAAAGAATCGGGAAAATCCGCGAGCGGTTTCAGAACAGCTGGGATGAGGATGAGGAGAGCATTGTCCTGCCCCACTGGCTGTATCTGCCGCATGCCAATATCGTGGGTAAGGCAGAGCACCTGCTGTATCTTGTCCGTTATGTCAGGCGTGAGGAAAAAGAATTTTCAGAGAAAGTCTTCTTTAATATAGGGCATGAGACTGTGGATGAAATGCGCCGCGAGCATGAGGTGGAACGGCTTATTCTGGAAGCGCTTGAACAAGACCGCGTGGAGGTTTTTTACCAGCCGATTTTCTCAACGGCGGAGCAGCGCATCACCTCGGCGGAAGCGCTTGTCCGCATCCGTGACAGTGAGGGAAAAATTGTGCCGCCCGGAATGTTCATTGAAGTCGCAGAGGAGACAGGGCTGATTATGAAGCTTGGCGGAGCTGTGTTCGAGAAGGTCTGCCGATTTATAAAAAAGCATCCGCTGGAATGTTACGGGATGCAGTACATTGAAGTCAATCTGTCTGTCATACAATGCGGCTATGAACATCTGGCGCAGGACTATATCCGTATTATGGAGAAATACGGCATTGCATCCAAAAATATCAATCTGGAAATTACAGAGTCAGCTTCCACAAATGCGAAAATGACATTGATGAAAAACATGGAAGAGCTGATGAAGTACGGCGTCAAATTTTCGCTTGACGATTTTGGGACAGGCCAGTCCAATCTGAACTATATCGTGGACATGCCTGTGGACATTGTGAAATTTGACAGAACTATGACAAACTCCTACTTTGAAAACGGAAAGGCAAAGTATGTCATGGAAGCAGCGATCCATATGATTCATGGTATGAATCTCGAAATTGTTTCCGAGGGAATTGAGACCGCAGAACAGTACCAGACAATGAAGGACTTAGGAATCAGCCATATACAGGGGTATTATTTTTCGAAGCCGCTGCCGGAGGATGAATTTATCGCGTTTCTTGAGAACAATAGGGTTGAAACAAATATGTAATACTGCTGTTAAGGGATTGATCGTTGTCTGTATGATGATTTTTAATGCCCCGTTATGAATGCCGCTGTTCATGACGGGGTTTTTGCTTTGTGCTCCTAAATTAGGAAAATGGATGCGGGACTGTTATAAAATACTGATATACATGTATACAATCCTATTGACAGATAGGGAATATGTGTTATATATTAATGATTGGAAAAATAAATTAATATACGAAAGTATTTATCTTATATGCGATTATAGGGAAAATCGGGCTGAGGCGGGCAGCAGGCGATTGCATATGAATGATGGAGGTTATGAAAATGAAAGCGTACAAGGATTTAAGCAAGGATGAGCTTCGCTCACTTCAGACTGAACTTCAGGCACAGTATGAAAAGCTAAAGGAATCAAATATCAAGCTTGATATGTCGCGCGGCAAGCCTGGGACTGACCAGCTTGATCTGTCACTGCCTATGCTTGATGTACTGTCAGGCAGCACGGAGTCATTTGCGTGTGCGGATGGAACTGACCTTAGAAATTACGGCTCGCTCGATGGCATTCCGGAAGCGAAGGCGCTTTTTGCGGATTTGATGGAGTGTCCGACTGACCATGTGATGGTATTTGGAAATTCGAGCTTGAACATTATGTATGACTTGATTTCAAGGGCTATGATTCATGGAATCGGAGGCAATACGCCATGGTGCAGACAGGAGAAAATAAAGTTTTTGTGCCCTGTACCCGGATATGACAGACATTTTGCCATCACGGAAAGCTTTGGCATTGAGATGATTAATATTCCCATGGATGAAAACGGACCGGATATGGACATGGTGGAGCAGTATGTGAATCATGATTCGGCAGTCAAGGGAATCTGGAATGTTCCGAAATATACGAATCCGGCGGGAGTTGTATATTCGGACGAGGTGGTCAGGAGGTTTGCAAACCTGAAGCCTGCGGCACCTGATTTTAGGATTTTCTGGGACAATGCGTATACCATTCATCATGTGTACACGGATAAGAAAGTAGAAATGCTCAATATCGTGGAGGAGTGCGAGAAAGCCGGAAATCCGGATATTTATTATGAACTGTGCTCTACCTCAAAGGTTACATTCCCGGGATCCGGCGTGGCGGCGCTTGTTACATCGCCTGCAAATGTTGCCGAGGTGAAAAAGACACTGACCCTGCAGACAATCGGATTCGACAAGATTAATCAGATGCGCCATGTTTTGTTTTTCAAGAATGCAGAGGGCATGAAAGCACATATGGATAAGCATGCCCAGATTTTAAAGCCGAAGTTTGAAGCTGTTTTGAACTGCCTTGAGAAAGAGCTTGGCGGACTTGAAATCGGAAGCTGGATAAAGCCGCTCGGCGGGTATTTCATTGCGTTTGATACTATAGAGGGCTGCGCGAAGCGCGTGATAAGCCTGTGCAAAGAGGCAGGCGTGGTAATGACGCCGGCAGGTTCAACATACCCGTACAAGAAGGATCCGGCTGATACAAGCATCCGTATCGCACCGACACTTCCGACACCGGAGGAGCTCAGACAGGCATGCGAAGTATTTGTGCTGTGCGTGAAACTGGCATCGGTGGAGAAATATCTCGAGAACAAATAAAGATTTCAGAAAATTCCCAAAACAGGGAGTGGTAATCGCACTCTTGTTTTGGGAATTTTTAATTAAAATAAACAGTATAAAACAGTTGACAACAGATAAACACTGTTATATACTGTTTATATCGGCGAAATCATTGCTTACTTGTTTTGCAGCACACGATACGTTCATGAACAAATAGATGAGGGGTTCGCGGATGTGATATCAATTGCATAATGTGGAACACTTCATAATCAAAGGATGTTGATAAAAATATGAATTTAATTATTAACCACTCTTCCATGCAGCCTGTCTACGAGCAGATTGTCAATCAGGTAAAGGACAAAATCATGCATGGCGAATTGATTGAGGAAACCATGCTTCCGTCAGTCAGGACGCTGGCAAAGGAGATAAAGGTCAGTGCGCTGACCGTCAAAAAGGCATATGACCAGCTTGATGCGGAGGGCTTTGTCGTCACAGTGCACGGCAAGGGCAGCTTTGTTGCAAGCGCCAATCAGGCACGTATGCTTGAGGAAAAGAAAAAAGAAGTGGAGTCGGAGTTCGAGCAGGCGATTCGCAAGGCGCGCAGCTGCGGCATGGAGGAAAACGAGATTAAGGAGCTTTTTGAGATTGTGCTTGAGGATTTGTAAGCACATCTGAAAGAAAGGTATTTTAACACGCTCTGGGAAAGGAAGTGCGAAATATGATTCGATTGAACAACGTAATCAAACAATATGACAATTTCCGTATGGAATGTTCCATACATGTGCCGGTGGGACGAATCACGGGATTAATCGGAAGAAACGGCGCCGGAAAGAGTACTGCATTTAAGGCGGCTTTGGGTCTGATTCGGACAGATGGGGGAAGCATTGAGATATTTGGCAAGAATGTAAGCCAGCTTACGCAGTCGGACAGGGAACAGATTGGTGTCGTGCTCTCTGACTCGGGTTTTTGCAGTTACCTTACCATTCGGGATTTTATTCCGGTACTGGATACGATGTACGCAGACTTTTCAAAGGAAAAATTTACAGCGGACTGTGAGCGTATGGGACTCCCGCTGAAAAAGAAAATTAAGGAGTTTTCTACCGGCATGAAACGCAAGCTGCAGATTTTGGCGGCGCTCTCACACAATGCAAAGGCTCTGATACTGGATGAGCCGACTGCGGGTCTGGACGTGGTGGCGCGTGATGAGCTTCTGGGTCTTTTGCGCGAGTACGCGGAGAACGGGGAGCGCAGCATTGTCATCAGCTCCCACATTTCGAGTGACTTGGAGGGAATCTGTGACGACGTATATCTGATTGACGATGGAAAAATTGTGCTTCATGAGGACACGGATGTACTGTTAAGCGCGTATGGGGTACTTAAAGTAACGGAAGAACAGTTTCGAAATCTTGACAAGTCGTACTTGCTGGAGACAAAAAAGGAAAGCTTCGGCTACAGCTGTCTGACGAAACGCAAGCAGTTTTATCAGGACAATTATCCGTCGGTTGTGGTCGAAAGAGGCAGCATTGACGAAGTGATTACCATGATGACGAAACATTAAGGGGCATGGGAACGGCGATTTCTGTTTAGGAGGGAAAATATATGCGTAAATCAGTAAAAGGTTTATTGTTGAAGGACATAAAAATAATCAAGTCACAGATGCGGTTCTTTTTGGTGACAATGATTATAGTGGGAATGTTTCTGACGGGGAAGTTCAATCAGACATTTTTTGTAGGATATACAGCAGTATTGAGTGCGTTCCTGCTGATGACTACATTTGGTTTTGACGAGTTTGAGAATGGGTTTGCATTTTTGTTTACACTTCCAATATCAAGAAAGGACTATGTCGCGGAAAAATATCTGTTCGGCATTTTGCTGGTGACAGTCCCGTTTGCTTTGGTGAGTATTTGTTCATGGATCGCCTTGGCTGTACAGGATACAGAAATGCATTTTGTGCAGTATTTGGTATCTGTATCTTCGGGGATTCCCATGGCGTTCCTAATCCTTGCACTAGAGATTCCGCTGCAGATTAAGTTTGGTCAGGCAAAGAGCAGACTGATTTCCGTTATAATGATAGCGGGGATGACAACCTGCCTGAGCCTGATTGGTACCCTGAATGCTATGAGCGTAGCAGATGGAATGGAGAGCGTCAGTACCATTGGCAGACTTGGTATGGGGCTATGGATACTGATGGCAGTTGGGGGCGCCGCAGTGCTGTTATTTCTGTCCTACACGATTTCATGCAGGATTATACAAAAGAAAGAATTTTAGCCGCGCATTTACAGGAGGCACTCCAGCTGACGGTCATAAGGTTCCAGCTCAACATGGTGCTGGTTGTACTCCTGAGCGTCGACACAGCCCATTGCATTGTAAAATGCCTGCGTCTCGACTGCGGAGTGTGAGGAGATATACAGTTTTTTTCCGCCCTTTTTCTTAGCCCAGTCTTTTGCGGTATCGAATAGTATGCTGCCGATTCCTTTTCCGCGCATATCCTCGGATATGTGGATGCATGAAAGGTCAAGATACTCCTGTGCGCTGCCGAATAGGGCGGACTCAACGGATGCAAACCCTTTCAGCGCATTGCCGCAGAAGGCGCCATACACAAGACCACCTGTCTCAACGGTATTTTTCAGGCATTTTACAAGGAACTGATAGTCATTCTCTGACCAGTCATCAATAAACGGAGCATCCTTGATTACCCATGCTCCGTTTTCTTTTCGGAGACATTTTTGCACATTTTGCCGACGGATAAACCCGCGAAACAGTTCACGGCAGATTTCGCCGGACTGAAGTGCCCTATAGTAGATTCCATGTGCAATATACTGCTCCGACACTTTCATGACCTTCTCCAATATCCCGATATTCTGCCGAACGGTGCACTTTTCTGCCTGAAGCTCTAAAGAATGGCTGGCGTTGTCGATAATGTAGAGCGGCAGGCGGTGTTCCCTGCATTTTTCCTCGATAACAGCAGTTTCAGCCCAGGAATCACATGTGCCGTGAAACGCGATTCCGGCCTGCGGCGCAAAGTCGAATGTCTGCGCAAGCGGTGTATAATAGATATTTCGGCAGGAGACGCCGTGCTTTTTTGCAAAGGATGCCGCGACAGCAGTGCCAATGCTCTTTGAGATAAACAAAATATCCTCATAGCTGTCCCAGTGGATGCTGTCCAGATAGTTTTCGGTCTGTGCGCAGGCATCTGAAAATGCTTCCGGAATGGATCGGGGGAGATTGGTGTAGGGTACTTGGATTGTCTCATACTGGTACTGGCTGCAGATTTTTTGGGCGTAATACAACAATGGCTTCTCACATTGATAACCAATTCCGGGGAATAATAGGGCGATTTTCATGACGGTTCTCCTTTTTCTTGTGGACGTGTTTCTGTTTAAAACCATAATACGAAAAATAAGGATTGTCAATCCCGAAAATGACATAGGCTATATCAGTTGTAACAGTTCAGCCTTCGGCTTCCTGTTACGAGCATCAAGCCATGCAAAACCACTTCGTGGTGTCTTGATGCATCTCTGCCACTACGCTATTTCACGGACTTTGCAGCCAGTGCAAAGTCCTGGGCTGAACTGTTACTATCAGTTCAGCTTTGCGCAATCGGAAAAATAGAAGTTACTGTGTCCGGACGTCGTGATGGCGTATATACCATACCATCAGCAGATAAAACAATAGGATGAAAAATACGGAAAAGCAGATAAACTGTGTCATATCCATTTTCAAATTAGGATTGTTGGCGCGCATTCCCATGCTCATCAGAGAGTAGGGGAGAAGGTAATACTGGTTCCTTGCGGTGAATGCAAGCCCTACAAATCCACCGATGAGCGCCATGCCGATTGGGATGGAGAAGCTCCGGATTACAAGGGACAGAAAGCACTGTGCCGCGCACACGGCAGTCCCGCCAAGAATACCGCAGGCAAGCCATTCCAACAGCTCGACAGGTATTGGTTTGGTGAAGCCTGCATATAGACCGCATAGTATATAAAGCAGACAGAGCCAGCCCAAGGTGAGCAGCATAATTGTGGAACACACTGCAAATTTTCCCAGAACAAGCCGCCACACGGGGGTATTGACCAGCATCATGTTCCAATTGGTGCCGTTGTGCTCAAGCCGCCACAGATAGCTGGCATAGACACCCACGAGCGGCGGCATGAAAAAGTAGGAGAAAAATAAGGCGTGCTGTGTCCATAGGGAATACCATGTGCTCGTCAGGACTTCAAGGTTATTTAAATAGTTGATTGTTCCGATTACTGCGGAAATCAGTGGAAGGACAAGAAAGGCAATCCATATCGGGGTACGTTTGATTTTCAGCAGTTCAACAGGCAGATGCGGGATTTTTACGGACATACGTCTTGGGGAAGCACTGTCTGTCAGCGTAAGTTCACTGGACAGTCTGTGCTGCTTGAAAGAGAAATGAAATCCGTCCGTGTCCATATGCCGGAAGACAAGCCACCCGCCAAGCAGAAGGATGATAAACCACCCCATGATAAAAAAGACCACTCCGTTGCCCTGTGACAAATAGTAAAAGCCTTTGATTCCTTGCTCTTTGTTCCAGTCCATTCCGATAAACATGGATGCGCCATAATGCCCCCACGGAATCACGGTTCGGAGGAGAGACCACGACGGTATGTACATCAGAAAAAGTCCTGCCATACTTCCGCAGAGTCCTGTGCACAGTGCGACAGCCTGATTGGAGAAGACAAGGGACACAATCATCTGTAACAAATAAAGGTTAAACGTGATGGAAAAGGTCTGCATAAAAAACAGCCCATATGCCCGTAAATCCGGTGCTCCGTGAAAACCGACAACATATCCCATTATCAGAAACAGGATCAGTTCTGCTATGGAGAAAACAAGGACGGCGGCAAATCCATAGAGAACCTTTCCAAGGTAAATATCTAATTTGCACTGCATCGTTTCGAGCATTTTCCATGTGTTTCCCTTATGCTCCATATCGACAATCCGGCTCGCAAAGACCGCGATACCTGTAGGAATCAGACAGGCGTTTATCAGCGGGGCATTGTACAGCGCCATCATCCAACCAAATCCCAGAAAGCGTTCATCATCCATATTGTAACCTGTCCATGCGATGATAAGCAGCAAAAATACAGTGAGCACCAGCCAGATACCGCGCCGTTTTGTCTTTTCCAGTTCCAGAGAAATTGTTTTTTTCAGATAATTCATAGACTTTCGCCCCCTTCCGTCAGCTTTAGGAAGGCCTCTTCAAGAGTCTCCCCCTGCGCCTCAAGCGCTGCCATGGTTCCCTGAAAAATAAGGGAGCCGTGATTGATGATTCCAACCATGTCCGCCATCTGCTCCATTTCGCTCAAGAGATGGCTCGACACAATGACCGTCATCTGGCGGATAACCGGCAGGCTTTTGATAAACTCACGTATCTCCTGAATACCAGCCGGGTCAAGCCCGTTTGTCGGTTCGTCAAGTATCAGGACACGCGGATTTCCAAGGAGCGCCATGGCAATGCCAAGACGCTGCTTCATGCCGAGCGAGTACTGTTTTACCTTTTTGTCTTTCTGCTCGTACAAACGCACTGTGTGAAGTACATTTGTAATTTCACCGGCTGGTATTTTTTTCAGCTTTGCGACTATCTGGAGATTTTCAAGCCCTGTCAGATGCCCATAAAAGCTAGGACTTTCAATTAGGCTTCCCGTGTGTCTTAATATGGAAAGCCGGTTTTGCGCTGTCATCTTCTGCCCAAAAAAAGTAATTGTGCCTGCTGTGGGCTTTAACAGTCCGAGCAGAAGCTTCAGCGTTGTAGTCTTTCCCGCGCCGTTTGGTCCGAGAAAGCCGTAGACACATCCCTCCGGTACACGCAGGTCTATGTGGTTTACACGTGTGTGACTGCCGACACCTTTTGTCAGGCTTTCGGTTTCGATGATGTTTGCATTCATATAAAATCCTCCTGTCATGAGAAATTGTATTGCGCAGGACAGCTGTGCTCCTGCCGTTTCCTGTACAGCATGTTCTTTACAGTTCCTAATAATAGGAGAATATCTTTAAAGAAGTATGAGGTCAGCCTTAAAAATACCTTAATTTATACACTTCATCTGCACTTTTTCCGCATCATCCGTTATAATAGGGCTATACGGATTTGTCGGGAATGGGGGATTGAAATGACACTGCATGAATGTAATATTTTGTTGGTGGATGACGAGGCGGAGCTTTTGGCTATGGTTGGAAAGCTGCTGAAAAAGGAAGGGTACCAGCATATCCATATGGCGGCAGGCTGTGGGGAAGCCGTGCGGTATATGCAGGAAAATGATTACCAGATTGTGCTTCTGGACGTGATGCTGCCGGATGGGGACGGATTCACATTATTTGAACAGATAAAAAAGAGAAAAGGAAGCGGGCTGCCCGTCATTTTCCTGTCTGCGCGGGACGAGGACTACGCGCGGCTAAAGGGACTGGGGCTGGGCGCGGATGATTATATCACAAAGCCCTTTCTGCCGGAGGAGCTGCTGCTTCGTGTTAAGGCAGTGCTGAAGAGGACATACCATATCGACGAGGACATGGGGACGGATCGCATAGGAAAGGCGTTGGTTAACTGGGATGCAGGGACAGTCCGTGTGGACGGCGCAGAGGACAACCTTACTGCAAAGGAATTTGCACTGCTCAAAAAACTGTGTGAAAACCGTGGAAGAATACTCTCTATGAATGTGTTGTGCGATACCTTGTGGCCGGACGGAAGCTATGGATATGAAAATTCCCTGATGGTGCACATCCGGCATCTGCGGGAAAAATTGGAGGACAATCCATCAAAGCCGGAACATCTGCTGACGGTCAGAGGATTGGGATATAAGTTGGTGTAAATGATGCGAAGAATGGAGCAATTTTTTTATGTTTTCATGTTGGCAATTACGATGGCAGGCGTGATGCTGCTTGCCGATTTGATGATATTGGTATACTTGTCGGCAGAGACGGAAGGCGATCTCTCCGATTTGTCACCGGCGTATATCGCCGAGGAGATACACAAAACAGTGCAGGAAAGCGGGGAAGTACAATACAGTATGTCCCAGCAGGGGATGAATCGCGTGGATGGATTCCACGGATTTGTGTTTCTGCTGGATGACGCGGGGGAAATCATATGGAGCTACCGGCTTCCGGAGGATGTCCCACGGCACTACACGATAAAAGAGATTGTGCAGTTTACAAGGTTTTACCTGAAAGATTATCCGGTTTATGTGCGGATAATCGACGACGGGATTCTGGTAATCGGTATGCCCAGAAATACGGTCTGGAAGTACCAGCTGTCTTTTCAGGTTGACACAATGAATATGTTTTCGACGACACTTCCGGTTCTTTTTATTGTCAATATCATTGTGCTGCTGGTGGCGCCCTTTTTTATCATTAGGCGAGATACACGTAAGCGTGAGATGCAGCGGACTTCATGGATTGCAGGGGTGTCGCATGATGTCAGGACACCGCTTTCGCTGATAATCGGCTATGCAGATGAACTGATGCGCGCGCCCCTCGACTGCGCCGGAACACAGGAGCGGGCGCAGCTGATAGAAAATCAGGCAATCCGAATCAAAACGCTCGTCACAAACCTGAATACTTCCAACAAACTCACATACGGAATGGGCGCGTGGCACCGGGAACAGGTACTGCTGCCTGCATTGATACGGGAGACAATATGCGACATTGTCAACAGAAACCTTGATGAAAAATATGACATTGATGTAACAATTTCGGATAATCTCGAGCAGCTTTATGTCAAAGGGGATAAAGAGCTGATGAAACGGTTGGTGGAAAATTTGATGAACAATGCCATCAACAGCAACATGTCCGGCTGTGAAATCAGAGTAAGCCTGATGTGCCAGAACGGCAGGTTTTTCAAGAAAACTGTGTTGGAGATATCGGATAACGGATGCGGCGTGAGCCGCGAACTGCTTAAAAAATTCAGAACCTCCATAAGGAGTGAGAAACTGCCGGAGCACGGGCTTGGCATCCGGCTTGTGCGGCAGATCGCGTCATTTCACCACTGGAAGGTGCGTTTCTTTAACAATGCGGACGGAGGATTTACGTGCAGGATTTATCTATAGTAAGGAACTGTTAACAAATAACGCATCGCTTCCAAAAAGGGCAATTTCTATTAAGACAAATTTATGCGTGGATGTTATACTGCTAATATGGAAAAATACAGAGAGGAGATTTTATCAATGACGGATGACAGCGTTGTGAAAAAAACAGTTTTCTATATAGAGGAACATATACACGAAAAGCTTCCTCTGGATAAAATAGCAGAAGCGCTAAATTATTCCAAATTCTACATTGCGCGCACCTTTACAGAACATACGGGATGTACCATATACAAGTATATTCAGGGAAGAAGGCTGACATTGGCGGCAGAAAATCTTGTAAAGACAGAGAAGCCGATTATCGAGATTGCCTATGAGGCGCATTACAATTCGCAGCAGGCGTTTACATCTGCTTTCGGGAAAATTTACCAATGTACGCCGCAGACGTACAGGAAAAGAGGTATTTTTTATCCGAAGCAGCCCAGAATGATGTGTGGCAGTTCCCTGTCTCATATATATCATATGAGAGGAGGCATGATGGCAGCATGAGCCTGATACCATATGTGATAGAGCAGACCAGCAGAGGGGAGCGAAGCTATGATATTTTTTCGCGCCTGCTGTCAGACCGCATAATCTTTCTGGGAGAGGAAGTGAGCGATGTCTCCGCAAGTCTGGTCGTTGCACAGATGCTTCATTTGGAGGGAGAGGATCCCGACAAGGATATCCAGATGTATATTAACAGTCCGGGCGGTTCGGTTACGGCGGGGTTTGCAATCTACGACACAATGCAGTATATTCGGTGTGATGTATCGACAATCTGCGTCGGGCTCGCGGCAAGCTTCGGTGCGTTTCTGCTTGCGGGCGGCACAAAAGGAAAACGCTATGCACTTTCCAATGCCGAGATTATGATACACCAGCCGGCAATTCATGGAAATGGGATCCAGGGTCAGGCGACGGATATCAAGATTATGTCCGACCATATGCAGAAAAGCAAACAGCGGCTAAACAGGATTCTTGCTGAGAATACGGGAAAGACAATTGAGGAGATTGCGCTTGCGACAGAACGTGACAACTATTTATCAGCGGAGGAAGCGCTGAAATTTGGACTGATTGACAAAGTGATTACAGATAGGAAATAGCTGCGGACTGGAATGGCGCCCCCAAAAACTGCACATAATAGATAAAAAGAAGAGATGCAACAATTCATCCATATTGTTGCATCTCTTGCTTACATTTTATATATCGGTAACAAATTTAAAAACTTTAGTCTTTTTTTAAAAAAATTTTCTTGGTATTTTCGGCACTGTTTTCCGGAGGCATAAAAATACACGCGCAAATAAGCCCGGACTGTTATTTCGGCCGTGGCTTGTTTGCGCGTACATGGGAATGATGTGCCATTTGCGGAAAAATCGAAACTTCCGGCGTCAGGCGGCATTTTGGTAGATGGTGCGAAAGATGCTGTCTTTTTCATCCTGATCGATACACAGATACCGTCTGGTAATGGCAAACGATGAATGGTTAAAAATTGTCATCAGCATAACTTGATTTGCCCCCTGTTTCCACGGTTCTTTCTGAACTTTGGGTATCAGCACATTCTCAAGATTTGCTATAAACCACTAAACTAGCTTAGTAAAGCAAAATGAGAATAGATAGAGTTACCCAAACATCAGAAAGAACCGTTTCCACGCATGATAGCCGAATGTTTTGCGCAGGGAGTGGCAGCTGATGTGCTCTCCGAGGTTCAGCGCTTTTGCGGCAGCAGTAATCATCCGGTATGCCTGATAGCGGGACAGCGGCGCGCCGGATTTCTTTGGGCTTGGAAAAAGATAAGGATTTCCTTCTTGGTACATCGTTGTTTTAATCAATTCTTTCCGGTACTTTGCGAGTAAGTGCCTTGTCTCGCTGTTCAGTAAAATGCGGTTTTCCTTTCCGGTTTTGCGTTCCTTTACGACAATATGGCTGCGTACTTTGTGATTCTGATAGACCATGTCGTAGGTCAGGTGCAGAATGTCATTGATACGCAGCGCTGTGTTGAGTCCCATGACAATAATGGTGTAGTTGCGCAGATGCTCCTTTCTGTCACGGTAAAAATTTCTAAATGACT
Source organism: uncultured Lachnospiraceae bacterium (assembly GCA_910579275.1). Classification (GTDB taxonomy): domain Bacteria; phylum Bacillota; class Clostridia; order Lachnospirales; family Lachnospiraceae; genus COE1. The sequence continues at coordinate 74,029 of CAJTTO010000010.1, read as the reverse complement.
GTAATGATTTCTTGTCCCTGATAGGCTGTGTGGTGCTCATGGCGGTATCCTCCTTGAAATGTTCGATGCTGTTCCTTCAGCTGCCAATATCGCAAATGTCAATTTGAGAATACGCTGACAGGAACAGGAATGCAACAATATGGATGAATTGTTGCAAGGCAGGAAAACACATGAACTGCAAAACGTAACAAAAAGAACAAGGGGGTTTTGCAGATGCTTAGGTTGTCCGTAAGTAGAGACGAGTACCTGATGGTGGGGACGGAAGTAAGGATTACCGTATTAAAAGTCAACGAGCGCTCCGTGGAGCTGATGATTGACGCGCCTAGGGAAGTCAATGTGGCAAGAGGAAAAGCAATCAGAAAGCGTGCGGCAGAAAAAGAGGCGCTGCGGATGAAATCCGCGGCAAAAGAGGACTGCCGAATCTGACTGCAAATCAAGTTAATAACCACTGCCGTCCGGAAGACAGGCGCCGGAAGCCGGGCAGCGGCGGATATTATAAATAAATGGGCAAAAGAAAGACGCCCATTACAAAAACTTCATATGGAACAGGTTACAGGCCAAAGGAAATAAAAGCCGTAACCAAAACAATGGTACAATAACAGTGGGCAATGGATATGCCCATGGTGTGAACGAGGTACAGAATGTCCATGATATTCTTTCCCGTTATTTACAAGGAGGTAAATTTATGGTAGTACAGCACAATCTTAGAGCAATGAACGCCAACAGAATGTTGGGAATCACACAGGGAACACTTTCCAAGTCAGCAGAGAAGCTTTCTTCCGGTTACAAGGTAAACCGTGCAGCTGACGACGCAGCAGGCCTTTCAATTTCCGAGAAAATGAGAAAGCAGATCAGAGGACTCACACAGGCTTCTCTGAATGCAGAAGACGGTATCAGCGCAGTGCAGACAGCAGAAGGCGCTTTGACAGAAGTTCACGATATGCTCCAGCGTATGAATGAGCTTGCAACAAAGGCGTCCAACGGAACAAACGCACTCTCAGACCGCCAGACAATTCAGGATGAGGTTGACCAGCTCCTGACAGAAATCGACCGTGTAGCAGAGACAACCAAATTCAACGAGACATATCTCTTAAAGGGTGACAAGGACACAGTTAAGAAGTATGTAAACGCAAAGGACGCAGGCCTTGACGGAACACTGTCAGAGGGCGCGACAAAGGCAACCTTTACGATGAATACCTTAAAGGTCGGTGATACTGTGCAGATTGCCGGCAAGACTTATACAATCGGCGAGTACAATGCGGATGCAAGCGCAACGGATACACAGGCCGGAAAATATGCGCATATAAAAGCTTCATTAGAAGTTGCAAAGGCAGGGGAACAGATTACGCTGGATGGTGTACAGTATACAGTTGTTGACACTGATGCGGAAGAAAACACAGATAAAAATTTCCTGACAAAAGAAAAGATTACCGCGAAAGTTGGCGAAGGCAGCCATGCAATATACAAAGGTGTTGATTACTATGCAATGCAGGACAGGGTGAAGGCTGACGGAACAGCGCAGGTAAATGGTATTGATGACAACAATGCAAATGTTATCACGGCACATAAGGCATATGATATGATTCAGCAGGAGCTGCTTCTTGCAAATAATATCGGAACAGACATAAAAGCGGCTGAGGTTAAGGATGCAAATATTAAGACTGCAAGTTCTGCGGGTGTGGTAGGCGCCGCAGTGGCAAATTTCGGTGATTTGACGACCGCTGCAAATCAGGCAGCCATCAATGACCTTGCATACGCGGCAAATGGAGCGTCATCAAAACTGACATATGTTATTGACAAGGGACAGGTAAACGTAAAAGAAGACTTGAACTTCAGTCTCCATGTAGGTGCGGACGCAGACATGACCAACAAGATTGGCGTTGGCATCAAGGCGCTCGACACAGCAGGACTTGGCATCAAGGGCTTGAACGTAAAGGATACAACAGGAGCGGCAGCTACCTATGCAATCGACTCCATCGCAGATGCAATCTCAACCGTATCTTCACAGCGCTCTTTACTCGGTGCGGTTCAGAACAGATTAGAGCACACCATCAACAATCTGGATAACGTTGTTGAGAACACGACATCCGCAGAGTCAACCATCCGCGATACGGATATGGCGACAGAGATGGTGAAGTACTCAAATGCAAACATTCTCTCACAGGCAGGACAGTCCATGCTTGCACAGGGCAACCAGTCCAATCAGGGCGTACTCAGTCTTCTCGGCTAATTTGCCCGGCAGATCAGCGTGACAGATATAGCAATATACAAGACCACCGCGAACGCGGTGGTCTTTTTGCGGGTGCCAATAAATTGATTGCTATATTTGAATGGATGTAGTATACTGCTATTAAGAAAGCTGATTATATATACATTATAAAATTTTTCTTAAATTTTGACACAAAACTGCGGATTTTGCTGTTTTCGGACACCGGATTTGTGAAAGGGATGCTGCTGCAGCGAACTTTATGAGAGGATCATTTTATGAAAAAACATTATTTTCCTTCCATGGAACAAAAGGAAAATGCAAAACACGGGGAAGCATTTTTTCCGGTGCAGAAATACATTACGCGGCTTGCCGGGGGTTATCCGTCTGTCTCAATCCACTGGCATGAGGAGGCGGAGCTTACGCTGATTACAGGGGGAAGCTGCATTTACCAGATTGACTTTGTGGAGTACGAGGTGAAGGAGGGCGACCTTTTGTTTGTGCCGCCGCTGCTTTTGCATGCTATTGCGCGCAGGGCAGAGGATCACACGGAAACGTACTCGGAGACATATGTTTTTCATCTGAATTTTCTCGGCGGAAATGCCACTGACATTTGTGCCGCACGCTATTTGGCGCCGATAATGAAACAGGAGTTCACCCTGCCCTGCCTGATAACGCCGGAGCATCCCGCATATGCATCCCTTCGGAAAATTTTTGGGCAGATTACATCCTTGTACAATGAGTCCGTAGCCGGCTACGAGCTGGCTCTGAAGTCCTTGTTTTTACAGGTTATTTTTCTGCTTTTGCAGTATCGGGGCGGCAATGCTTCCCCGGGGGCAAGGATTTCGTCCGACAAGCTCAAGCAGGTGCTTGACTATATTGAACAGCACTATGCGGAGCCGATTTCTGTCTCGGAGCTGGCGAAGCTGTGCAGCTTCAGCGACTATCATTTTATGCGATTTTTTAAGAAGCACATGAGCATGACCTGTGTGGAATATATCAATAACCTCCGGCTGGAAAAGTCGGTGGAGCTATTCGAGGAGGGAAATACGTCCATTCTGGATGTTTCACTGTCCGTAGGATTCCGCAACCTGTCATATTTTCACAGGGCATTTAAGAAAAAATATCATGTGACACCACATTCTTTTATCAAGGAACTGAGCTGAAAGGAGAGATTATTTATGGACAAGAAAGCAATGTACAATTTAACTTACGGATTGTTTATACTGACCGCAAAGGAGGGCGAAAAGGATAACGGCTGTATTGTCAATACCGTTTCACAGGTTACGACAGATCCGAACCGCATCGTCGTGGCGGTAAACAAGAAAAATTATACACATGACATGATTGTGAGGACGGGCGTGTTTAATGTGTCGATTCTGACGGAAAAATCAAAATTTGACACGTACAAACACTGGGGGTTCCAGAGCGGTGCAGACGTTGACAAGACGCAGGAAATTGCATTTCAGCGTGCGGAAAACGGCGTCATTTATATCGCGGAGGAGACAAATGCGTTTTTGTCGGCGAAGGTGGTGTCGGCGACGGATCTTGGCACACATACCCTTTTCCTCGCGGATGTGACGGACGGCGCCGTATTGTCTGAGGACAGCTCCGTGACATACAGCTATTACCAGAACAATATTAAGACAGCGCCTGCGGCAGCGGAAAAGAAAAAAGGATTTATCTGTACTGTCTGCGGATACATTTATGAGGGAGATGTCTTGCCCGAGGACTTTGTATGTCCGTGGTGCAAGCACCCTGCGTCGGACTTTAAGCGCATCGAGTAGAGAAGGAATGCGAGGTCGGAATCATGAAAATAGCAGATATGCACTGTGATACTATTTCTGAGATATGGGAGAGCGCAAAGACGGGAAGCCCGCAGCAGCTCTCCCGCAACAAGCTGCATGTGGATATTCAGAAGATGAAACAGGCAGGGTACCTGCTGCAGAATTTTGCCATGTATGTCGATTTAAAAAAAGGAATTGACCCGTTTGCGTATGTGCTGGAGCTGATAGATGTCTTTAATACCGAGATGGAAAAAAATAAAAATGACATCTGTGTCATAAAAACATACGATGAAATACGACGGAACGAGAAGGAAGGAAAGATATCTGCCCTGATGACAATAGAGGAGGGGGGATGCTGCAAGGGAGAGTCGGAGCATCTTGAGACGCTGTACCATCTTGGGGCACGCATGATGACGCTCACATGGAATTATCCTAATGAACTTGCGTTTCCGAATCTGATTTCCGAAGAAGCGCCGGAATCCTTGGACGCCGGAGGCGGTGTACAAAGAGGCTTTCCGGTGTTTGATAATACGAACGGACTGACAAAAAAGGGCTTTCTTTTTGTTGAGCGCATGGAGGAGCTGGGCATGATTGTCGATGTCTCGCATTTATCGGACAAAGGCTTTTGGGATATCGTGAAGAATACCCGAAAGCCTTTTGTTGCAAGCCACTCCAATGCGCGTTCCCTGTGCGGCCATGCCAGAAATCTTACGGACGATATGATAAGGGCGGTAGCGGACAGGGGCGGTGTCATCGGACTAAACTATTATGGCTGTTTTTTAAACGAAAGGAATGACAGCCATTCCACAGTGTCACGGATGGCGGCGCATGCACGGCACATTATCAATGTAGGCGGGCAGGAGTGCCTTGGTCTTGGCTCGGACTTTGACGGCATTGGCGGCGAACTTGAGATACAGGACTGTTCCCAGATGCATAAGCTTGTGGCGGAATTTGAGCGGCAGCATTTCACGGCGGGGGAGATTGAGAACATTCTGCACCGCAATGTGCTGCGGGTATATCGGGAGCTTCTGTGAGAAACCGGATGATGTCGATCCTAGGGTAACAGAATCTCATAGAAGCTTGCGTCATGCGTCAATGCGTTTCGCCGCTTATAGTCAAAAAGGACATAGGCAGGCGTTTTTAATTTCTCAGGGCAGCTGACGGAGTGTTTTTTCCAGACGGGATAGGAAAACTGCTCAATATGCGTCATCCGCAAAAGCTGCACAGAGGTACAGCCGTCATAATTCTGCAAAAATTGTGGTGTCTGTGCCTCGTTTTCATAAAAACGGCGCAGCTTGTCCCGATCGGGGCTGCTTTTGGGCGAAAAGTCCGGCCGGCTTTTCAGGTTTTCGCGCAGATACAGGTCAAAGGTGAGCAGTTCGGCGAACAGCGCCTGCTTGTCTGCGGCGACAGTGCATGCAAAGTCCAACAACACTTGATAGCGGTAGGCTCTGGAGGGCGCGCTGGTAAAAAAACCGTTCGCGCGGTAGTAGTCTGCAAGCGCCTCATACATGCCGAACGGTGAGGCAAAGTACTGCGCCAGCACAGGCAGCGTGTGCGTAAACTGGCTGGAATTATAGTACAGCTCTACCATCTCTTCAATTTCTTTTAGTCTGCGCACATCGCTGTAGCGGAGCCACTTGGTGTAAAGCACTTCATACGGCGGCTTGGAACTGTATACGATGCCATAGTCGTCTGCGCACTGCTCCATGGGGGAGCCTTTTAACACTTTCAGGAAGCCAAGCTGCAGCTGGTCAGGCGCCATGGCATACACAGTGTTGAACGAGTCCGCAAAGCTGTCATAATCCTCATAGGGAAGTCCGGCAATCAAGTCGAGATGCTGATGGATATTCCGGAAGCTGTGAATGACCGCCACCGTTTTGCGCAGCAAATGCATATCCGTATGGCGGTTGATTGCCTGTAATGTCTTTTCGTTTGCAGACTGCACGCCGATTTCAAGCTGAATCAGTCCAGGGCGCATACCGCGCATCGTCTTGAGATGATCTTCTGTCAACAAATCCGCCGCGATTTCAAAGTGAAAATTTGTGACACCGTTGTCATTTTCTTTCAGATAGTTCCAGATGGCAAGCGCATGCTTCCGGTTACAGTTAAACGTGCGGTCTATAAATTTTACCTGCGGCACGCGGTTGTCAAGAAAACAGCGCAGTTCTGATTTTACGGTTTCCATGCTGCGCAGGCGCACTGTCTTGTCGATGGATGAAAGGCAGTAGGCGCACCGAAACGGACAGCCGCGCTGGGACTCATAGTAGAGGATGCGGTTTTGGAATGCGTCTGGAATGGTGTGCCGAGGGGCGGTGTCGATGTCCGTGTCAAAATCCTGTTTGGAAGGATTGGCAGTGGGCGCTGTGTCCGGCGCGTATAGAAACGGCACATTGTTGATATCGACAAGCTCGCGCTCTCCGGTAAAGCCTTCTTTGCGGACGATTCCCTTCACATCTGCGAGGGACACTGTGTTTTCCCAGTAATAATGCAGCAATTCCAGAAAGGTCTCCTCGCCCTCCCCAACCATGATTCCGGTAAGCTGGGGGAAGGTGCGTATCAGGCTATCGGTATGAAAAGAAACCTCCGGACCGCCGAGCCAGAGTTCGGTATCGGGCAAAACTTTTGGCAGCTCTCCCAGCAGCTCCTGAACAAGCGTCCAGTTCCAGATATAACACGAAAAAGCCGCAGCCTGCGGCCTGTGCTGGTAGATATCGGCGAGAATGGCATCTGCCGGCTGGTTGATGGTATACTCTGCAATCTCGAGGACGCATCCGTCGGGGCGCTCCGGATAATATTTGTCCGCATAGGCCTTCAGGCTGTAGACTGCCGGGTTGGAGTGGATGTATTTGGCATTGATTCCGATTAACAGAACCTTGCCGGGAGTGCTGTTGCTCATATGAAAGACTCCTTTGTATCGTAATTTGCGTTTTGGACATGGGTTCATTATAACAGAAAGCGGTGGAATTTGGTACTGTTTTGGGAGCGCTGACAGGATATGAAATGCTTTTTGCGCTGACGGAAATAAAATTGACTATATAAAAGATTCCAGATTTTGTAACAGGGAGAAGCTTGTACTGGAAAAAGCGCCGCAAATATTATAAAATGAAAAGAAAGATTTTGAAACACGGATGTGAATTTTTTAGATGGGGGAACGGACAATGTATAAAATTTTTATTGTTGAGGATGACGAGATGATAGCGGCGGGATTAAAACGTCATCTGGAGAGCTGGGGGTATGCGGTGGAGTGCGCGCAGGATTTGGGAAATGTCATGCCCGAGTTTGTGCGGTCGGCACCGCAGCTGGTGCTGATGGATGTCAAGCTGCCGTTTTACAACGGGTATCATTGGTGCAGTGAGATTCGGAAGGTTTCCAAGGTGCCAGTCATTTTTTTGTCCTCGGCGGCCGACAACATGAATATTGTCATGGCGGTGAATATGGGCGGGGACGATTTTATCGCTAAGCCCTTTGACCTAGACGTTCTCACTGTGAAAATACAGGCGATGCTGCGCAGGAGTTATGATTTTGTGAGCCAGAGTGTGGTTCTCGAGCACCGGGGAGCAATGCTGAATCTCACAGAGGCGACATTGGTATACGGCAGTGAGAAACTAGAGCTGACCAAAAATGAGCTGCGCATTTTGCAGGTACTGATGGAAAACAAGGAAAAGGTCGTGGCGCGGGATAACCTGATGACAAAGCTGTGGGAGAGCGACAGCTATGTGGATGAAAACACGCTGTCGGTAAATGTAAACCGCCTGCGGAAGAAGCTTGAGACTGCGGGGCTTTCAGACTTTATACAGACCAAAAAGGGGATTGGATATCGTGTAGGGTAGCTCTTTGGCAAGGAGGATTTGGATGAAAGACTTTAGGGTATATATCAGGGAAAACAGCGGCTGGCTTGCCGTGATTCTGTTCATTGCACTGGTGATGACTGCGACGATGATGCTGAACGGAATCCCTGCGTATGAAATCGGATATGGGATGCTCTTGTGTGTCTTTGTCACTGTGGCTGCGGCAGTGACCGGATATGGAAGACACTGTGAAAGCATCTGTCAGCTTAGGGTGATGCGCCAGAATATTGCAGAGGTGCAGAACGAGATGAAAGCGCCGGAGTACTTGTACGAGACATATTATCAGGACAGCATCAATGTGCTTGTGCAGGAGAAAGACAGGGTGCAGAATGAGCTGATGACCCGCCAGCAGGATATGGCGGCATATTATTCCATGTGGGTGCACCAGATTAAGACGCCGATTGCCGCGCTGAAACTTCTGATTGACGAGGAGGCAAACGCCTATCTGGAGACGGATGAGATGGAAGAAAATGACACTTGTGTCACAAACAGCAGGCAGATGCAGAGCGAGCTTTTCCGGATTGAGCAGTATGTCGATATGGCGCTGCAGTACACGCGGCTAGGATCTGAGACAAACGATTTTGTGTTTGAGCACATAAGACTCGACGAGGTGATAAAATCGTCCATCCACAAGTATGCCAAACAGTTTATCCAGAAACAGCTCCGGCTGGCATACGCACCGCAGGATATCATGGCAGTGACAGATAAAAAGTGGCTGGGGTTTGTGATTGACCAGCTTTTGTCGAATGCGGTCAAATACACAAAGCAGGGCGGCGTCACGATTCGCGTGTGCGGTGCCGGACACCCATGCGGCGCTGCGGACTGTGAGGAGGCGGAAAAAAGGGGATGGGCGGAAGCCTGTGAGGATGCTGCTTATGGAGAAAGTGTACGGATTGTGATAGAAGATACAGGAATTGGCATCCGCGCGGAGGATCTTCCCAGAGTCTGTGAAAAAGGATATACAGGCTACAACGGACACGCTGACAAATATTCCACCGGAATAGGGCTTTACCTGTGTCGTTCCATACTGGATAAACTCGGGCATCCGTTCCGTATTACCTCCGAGCAGGGAATCGGAACGAAGGTGGAAATCGTGATGGAATCCAATAAGGCTTTACATCTTTTTAATTTGCCGAGCAGAAAGGACAAGTAGACAAGCCATACATAATCCTATTACAATCCAAACAGCAGCCGAGCTGACAACGTTCATAAATCTGCGTGAAGCGTTCGTACAGAACAGAAATTCTTACAACAATGTAAGAATAAAAGGGAAAATGTAAGCCTGTCAAATAGCTTGCAGTTTCCTTTTTTGTTATACTGTATTTACAAGGCGGATGTATCACTGATAGAAAGGAAAAAGAAATCATGTCTATTTTAGAGGTAAAAAATGTTCGTAAAGTCTATACAACGCGTTTCGGGAGCACAAAAGTACAGGCGCTTTCGAATATGAATTTCTCCGTGGAACAGGGAGAGTACGTGGCGATAATGGGGGAGTCCGGCTCGGGAAAGACAACGCTCTTAAACATCCTCGCGTCGCTTGACAAGCCGACAGGCGGTGAAGTGCTGTTAAACGGAAAGAATTTGACAACCATAAAGGAAAAGGAAATCTCGGCGTTCCGGCGCGATAACCTTGGCTTTGTATTTCAGGATTTTAATTTGTTGGATAATTTTTCGCTGCAGGACAATATTTTTCTGCCGCTTGTCCTGCAGGGGAAACCGCCTGCGGAGATGGAGCAGCGCCTTGCTCCGATTGCGAACAGGCTTGGCATCGCGCAGCTGCTGGAAAAATATCCATATGAAGTATCGGGCGGAGAGAAACAGCGGACAGCCGTGGCACGGGCAATCATCACGAATCCGCAGCTGATTCTTGCGGATGAGCCGACGGGTGCACTTGACTCCAAGGCGTCCGCGGAGCTGCTCAGTGTGTTTCGGGACATTAACCATGACGGGCAGACTATCCTTATGGTGACGCACAGTACCAAGGCGGCAAGCCATGCGGATCGCATTTTGTTTATCAAGGACGGGGAGGTCTTTCACCAGCTGTACCGCGGAAATCTGACAAATGAGCAGCTGTATGCCAGAATATCAGACACGCTCACGGTGCTTGCACAGAAGACGGGCGAGACGAGTCTCCCATAAGAAATGACATTTTAAAGCCGGGAAAGGAATTGTTATGAATCGTTTATATTTCAGGTTGGCAGTGACCAATTTAAAAAACAACAGGCAGTTTTATCTGCCGTATATTTTGGCAGGAATGGTATCCGCCATGATGTTCTACATTATGCGCGCCATTCAGGGTAGTGACGGGATTGCGGCCATGCGCGGCGCAGAGACAGTATATATTATGCTGACAATGGGGCTTGTAATCGTGGCATTGTGCACAGGGATTTTTCTGTTTTATACAAACAGCTTTGTGATGAAGCGGCGCAGGAAAGAGCTGGGTGTCTACAATATTTTGGGCATGGAAAAAAAGCATATTGCAAAGGTGATGGCGTGGGAGGCTGTCATTTTATATGCATTTACCGTCTGCGGCGGGCTTGTGCTTGGAATTGTGTTTCACAAGCTTGTGGCAATGTTTCTCGTAAAACTGATAGGAATGTCAGAAAGCATTCCGTTTTATGTTTCGGGATGGGGCTGTTTACAGACGGCTGAGCTGTTTGGACTGGTATATGTCCTGATGCTGTTTTATAATTTTTTGCAGGTAAGCCTTGCCAATCCCATTGCGCTGCTGCATGGGAACAATGTGGGGGAGCGTGAACCGAAGGTAAGATGGATAGCTGCGTTGTCCGGCATTGGGTGCATTCTTACGGGCTACTATCTTGCAGTCACCGCTCAAGGTATTCTGGAAGCGGTCAATATGTTCTTTGCGGCGGTGATTCTCGTCATTGTAGGAACATATGCACTCTTTCTGTCGGTCAGCATTGCCTTTTTAAAAATGCTGAAAAGGAACAAGAAATATTATTATCAGACGGCGCATTTTATTACGGTATCGGGAATGCTTTACCGAATGAAACGCAATGCGGTCGGGCTTGCAAATATCTGTGTCCTGTCCACAATGGTTCTGGTAATCATCTCAACGACAGTATGCCTGTATATGGGCGGGGAGGACTCCATAAGAAATAATTTTCCGAGTGAAATCATTACAACGCTGTACTTTGACCGTATTCCGACGCAGGACGACAGGGAATTTATTGCAAATCAAATAGCGGATGTGGCACAGCGGCAGAACAGAGAACTGACATCAGTGTCAGAATATGCGAACATTGTATCGTTGGTGCACATGGAGGGAAATGTAGTGGAGCGTTACGATAATACAGATCCTTCTTATGGCTTTGAGGATATGGGAATGCTTTATGTGATGGCGCGGGCAGACTACGAGAAATTCACAGGGCACGTCTATGAACCGATTGCGCAGGGAAGCGTATTGGTCACGGCGTCAAATGCTTTTGACGCGGATGTGATCCGGATTTTCGGAACGGACTGCTTGGTTGCGGGCAAGATGCCATTCTCGGAGGAGTTTCCGGACAAAGAGATTCAGATGTTATTGGGCAGCCAGCCGATGATTTATATTGTGGTGGAGGATGCGCTCGCGCTCGAGCCATTTCTGTCCGGCGAAGTACAGTATCATATGGAAATAGACACGGACGGTTCCATAGAGGAGAGAAAGGCATTTGCGGCGGCAGTGCGGGAGACACTTGAGACGTGCAGGAAAAAAATTGCGTTTACTTCGGGCATGGTCACTTCAAGGACGGAGCAGCGTAAAGAATACATGGAGCTTAACGGCGGTTTTCTGTTCCTTGGACTGTTTCTTGGAATCCTGTTTCTGATGATTACAGTGCTGATTATCTATTACAAGCAGATTTCGGAGGGCTTTGAGGACAGGGAGCGCTTTGCCATCATGACCAAGGTCGGCATGGGGCGTGAGGTGGTAAAGGCGGCAATCAATACGCAGGTGCGGACGGTATTTTTTATGCCGATTATCGTTGCCGTCCTTCATCTGGCAATGGCATTTCCAATGCTAAAGACGATCATGTTTGTGTTTGGCCTGATGAATACGGAGCTGTTTGTCGGCTGTCTGATAGTGACGGCAGCAGTGTTTGCCATGATTTACTTTATCGTGTTTCAGGCCACGTCGCGGAGCTATTATAAGATTGTGTATACGTAAAAAACACTTGACAACAAAATAAAGAAAAGGTATAGTTGTTCCTGTACGAATATGTTGAAACATATTTTATCACGCTAGGGGTGCACATCGCTGAGACTTTACCCTCATTACTTGAACCGGATAATACCGGCGTAAGGAAGCAGTATGGGAATAATGATACTTGGAACTGTTCGGAATCCGTGAAAACATGAGCTGCGGAAGCATCGTATGTTGATGCTGCGGCCGTGTGGAAAAGGAACTTTGGAACAGTTACGATGCTGACCTCCTCGCGCAGACGAAGGAGGATTTTTTTATGTTGTACAATGTAGTAGTAAATGACTGGGGCGAGACGACCTACGTCCCGACAGCGCTTGGAAACGGGCTGCTCGCGGCTGCAATTGCTGTGCTGCTTGTGGCTGCGGTCGCACTGGCAAGGCTTCAGGCGAAAAGGGAAAAAAAGACTGACGCGAAAAGCGAACGGCCGGAGAACAGCCGATATGGCAGTGGGAAGCTGACCGTCCGGCAGCTTGTGTTCTGTGCAATGGCAGTCGCACTCGCCACCGTGCTCTCGAACATTAAGCTGTTTCACTTTCCGACAGGCGGTTCCATTACGCTGCTGTCCATGCTGATTGCCTGCCTGCCCGGATATTTTTTCGGACTTGGCGCAGGGCTGATGACGGGGCTTGCATATGGCGTTTTGCAGCTTTTGATGGATCCCTATGTTTTGTACCCGATGCAGCTTGTGATGGACTATCTGCTTGCGTTTGGCGCGCTCGGGCTGTCAGGGCTTTTCTCCAATACAAAGAACGGGCTGCTCAAGGGCTATCTCGTGGGTGTGCTGGGGCGCTATGTGTTTACCGTGGCGTCAGGCTGCATCTTCTTTGCCTCGTATGCATGGGAAGGCTGGAGCGTGCTTCCGTACTCAATGGTGTACAACGGCATCTATATCTTTGCAGAAGCCAGCGTGAGCATCGTTGTCATTCTGCTTGAACCGGTCAAGGCGGCGATTGGCAGGATTCGGCGGCTTACGATGGAAGCTTAAATTCAAAAAAGCAGGTTGTGCGAACCTGCTTTTTTGAATTGGGGAAATATTGTCAGCGCTTTTTGTACCACGTACAGATTCCGCGGTTTGACAGTCCGGACATCATCAGTGTGGGCTTGTCGCGTTCGCGGTCCCACGCCGGGGAAACAATGACAGATTCTGTTGTGGAACCATAAGAAAGCGTAATGGTACAGGAACCGGTCTGTTTCCATGTTCCGATGACAGAGCAGCATTCCATGCGCCCGCCTTTCATCAGGCAGAATGGGTGCGCGTGCATGATGCCTTGGGGAACGGAGGGGGTCAGGGAAATGCGCTCGTAACTTCCGGCAATATCGTCCTCGCAGAGATCCTGCAGCGTCTCTCCGGCGTAGGGCTGTGCGGCGGCAGTCAGCCATTCGTCAGGTGTCATGTACAGCTGGCGTATCTGCAGCGTCGACGGTTCGGCGTCCGTCTTGAAATTCAGTTCCCGAATATGGGACACAAGGAACATTCTGCCGTCCGTGTCCACTAAAACGGAGTTGTGTCCGGGAGCCATGTACGGCGTGCCGTCAAGCCAGCGGTAACCGCAGGATATCATCAGTCCGGTCGTGTTGTCCTCGTCATCTGTGTCGGCAAGATTCCGTCCGTGGAAGTCATAAAAGGGCCCCGTGACACAGCGGCTTCTTCCGACACGGATATTGTAATCGCTCTTCAGCGAGCCATAGGAGACAAAGAGATAGTAGTACTTTGTTTCCGGATGATATATCATGTAAGGGCCTTCGATGGCACAGTCCGTCCACGCGGGGCGTCTTGCAACACAGACACCAATTCCGGATTCTGCGGCAAGGCCTGTTTCTTTGTCGAGCGGAATCATATGGCATCCGCCCCAGAATGAGCCGTATAGAAGATACTGCGTGCCGGAATCTGCATCTTCAATAATATTGGCGTCAATGGCGTTCACCGGAAGCGCATCGGTTGTCTTGAGTACACACCCACGCGGGACAAACGGCCCCTCAGGGCTGTCGGAGACTGCGAGGAAAATGCAGGACTGCCGCACGCCCCACGAGGAGTTTGAGCAGTACAGGCGGTATTCGTTTCCGACTTTTACAATGTCGGGCGCCCAGATATCGCGGCTGTTTGTCCAGCTGACAGATTCCTCGGGCGGGTCTTCCACGACCCTGCCAAGACTTTCCCAGTGCAGGAGATCCGAGGAGCGCTTACAGACAGCGCCCGTGCAGTAGAGATAATAGTTTCCGGACACGGGATCGCGGTAGACGGCAGGGTCGTGGGTCATCCAAAGCCCCGGCAGGTCACGCTTCATCGGTTCTAAGCGCTCCGGTTTCGGCGGCTCGGCAGGCGGTTTTGCTGGGTAGGTAATCAAATGCATAAATGTTCCTCCTTGGTATATTGATTTATCTCATTATAAAGTATAGGGTGAAAATTGACAATAAAAATGAAATAATATCCAAAAATAATTTAAAACCCTTGAAAAAACTATACATTTTGTATACAATGTTGACAGAAAACTAAAATAATTTAGGAGGAAGATGGAGGTATCAAGATGAAAGGAAAAGGAATACTGGCATGTGGCATGACACTTGCCGCCATTGTAATCGGTGTTACCGGGTGCGGAGGCAGCCTTCAGGGCAGGAACGCGGAGGAAGTCGAACAAAAAAATGCAGCCCTCGGGATATCGGTGCATGACCCATCCATTGTGAAGTCGGAAGATAATTACTATATTTTCGGATCGCATATGGAGGCGGCGCAGAGCGCGGACTTGATGGACTGGAAGTCTTTTGCAAGCGGCGTCAACGGCAGCAATCCGCTGTTTGACAATCTTTTTGACGAGAAGATGGAGGCGTTTGCCTACGTGGGCAACTATGTGGAGGGCGGGTACGCGGTATGGGCGCCGGACGTCATCTACAACGAGACTATGGGGAAATGGGTGATGTATTTTTCCACAAGCCATGACTGGCGCACTTCGAATATCTGTTTTGCCACGGCGGATGAAATCACCGGGCCGTACACGTACATAGATACGCTGCTCTATTCCGGTTTCACCTCCATGACGGCGGAAAAGACAAATCTTGCGGAAATTATGGGAGAGGATGTAAAGGTTACAAATTATCTGCAGTCTGCGGAGTACAACCACCTGAATTATCCAAACTGCATTGACCCGACTGTATTTTATGACAAGGACGGGAAGATGTGGATGGTATATGGCTCATGGTCGGGCGGAATCTGGCTTCTGGAGATTGACCAGACGACGGGATATCCCATTCACCCTGAAGCGGACGAAGAAGCGCATGTGGACAAGTACTACGGAAAATATCTGATTGGCGGTCTGCACAATTCCTGTGAAGGTCCCTATATTTTCTATGATGCGGAGAGCGGCTACTATTATCTGCTTGTCTCCTACGGCAGTCTGACGAGAGAAGGCGGTTACCAGATTCGCTGTTTCCGCTCGGAACAGGTAGACGGACCTTATGTTGACGCGTCAGGCAGCACATTCGGCTATGTGGCTGACCACTCCGGGCTTGGTGTAAAAATGATGGGGAATTATCTCCTGCCGAGTCTGAAAACGGCATACATGGCGCCGGGACACTGCTCTGCACTGATTGATGACGACGGAAAAATGTATCTGTTTTATCATCAGCGCTTCGACAACGGAAGCGAGTATCATGAACCGCGCGTGCACCAGATGTTCAAGAACAAGGAAGGCTGGCTTGTGGCTGCGCCGTTTGCGACAAACGGAGAGGGGCTAAAGGATGGCGGTTACACGAAAAAGGAAGTCGAGGGAAACTGGTATCTGCTGAATCATGGGACGGATATCGGCGCGGCGATTCATGAAGGGGAGGCAGTGACCCTGAAAGGCGGAAAACTTTCCGGAAGCACAGAGGGCAGCTACGAGCTGGAGGAAGGAACCTGCTACATGAACCTTGTGCTGAACGGCGTCACTTACAGTGGTGTTCTTCTGGACATGACTGACGAGGCAGGAAATGCCGTCAGATGTCTGATGGGTGTTGGGAACAACAATGAGACGATTTGGGCAGTGATGTATCTTTAACATATTTTAAAGAAATAAAAAGTATTTTAAAAAAAAATAAAATATTTTTGCAAAACGTATTGACAATACCATAACTTACATTGTACAATGTGTATATTAAATGGTGCAGAAACGAAACAGGATGAGCAACGCGCACAAACATTAAAATGATATTTGTGCAAATAGTACATGAATAATGGAAAAGCCCATCTTGTTTCGTCAATCTGCAAAACGAGTAACAAATTTCATTCAATTTCACAAGGGAGGTTCATATGAAAAAGAAAATTGTTAGTGTATTACTTACTTCTGTACTTTTGGCATCCTGTCTGGCAGGCTGCGGCGGCGGAGACAGCGCACCTGCAGACAGCGCTTCATCGTCCGCAACAGCAGAGACACCGTCTGCTGCAAGCACGGAGGAGAAAGTCGGCGCACAGATTACGGTTGACAAGTCAGCGACTGACAATGTCAGTGTAGAGGGTGACTACAGCGGAGCAGACCTCACGGTATTTATCTATGCGCAGGATCATGAGAAGACAGTTTATCAGACACTGATTGACAAGTTCATGGAGACAACGGGTGCAAACGTAACGTTTGAGGTAACGACAGCTGACGAGTATGGTCAGAAGATTCTTGCATACAAGGCAGCAAACGATATGCCGGATATTTTCTACGTAGGTCCTGATACGGTTGCGGCTAATGTGGATGACGGATATGTGCTTCCGCTTGACGAGTATGTTCCGGAGGAGACGATTGCAGACTTATGGCCGGCTATCACAACAGCATACCGCTATGACGGAAAAGAAGCAGGAAAAGGCTCGCTTTACTGCCTGCCAAAGGATTTGTCAACATTTGCATTCGCATACAACAAGACATTGTTTGACGCGGCTGAAGTAGAGTATCCGGATCCTGAAAATCCGTATACATGGGAAGAATTCCTTGAAGTTTGCGGCAAGCTGACAATTGACAGGGACGGCGACGGCGAAATTGACCAGTGGGGCTGCGCAAATGCACTTCAGTGGGCGCTGGATGCTTTCATTTATACAAACGGCGGACATTTCCTGAATGAGGATTACACACAGGTTGTGATTGACGGACAGAAGGAATTTGTTGACGCGTTCCAGTATTTTGCAGATCTGACATGCAAGTATAACGTGACACCGACGGTTGAGCAGGATACCGCTCTTGGCGGATACCAGAGATGGCTGGACGGACAGATTGCGTTCTATGCATGCGGTACATGGGATGTCGGCGCATTTATGGATGAGAATACATTCCCATATGATTGGGGTCTTTGCGCATGGCCGACAGGTTCGACAGGCGTTTCCATGACACGTAACGGTTCGGTCGGATTTGCAGTTTCAGCTGATACACAGTATCCGGAAGCGGCAGCAGCGCTGATTACACTGTTCTCAACAGACCTTGAAGGTCAGAGAGTGCTTTCCGGTGAGACAACAGGTGCATCTTTGCAGATTCCGAACACAATGAGCTATGCAAAGGGTGATTTCAAGGACAGAATCGCAGACGGAACAATTCCTTACGGTGAGAACGTAGATGTTATCTTCAACTACATTGAAGGAACAGACAAGTACGAAGGTATCTTTGTTGAGACAACCTATACATACAATGCTGACTGGTGGAACGAGTTCTTAAGCGGCGGTTACGAGTATGTTTTGACTGGCGAGAAGACCGCGGCAGAGTACTGCGCGGAAGTACAGCCGGCAATGCAGGCAGCGCTTGACAATGCAAATGAAATGAAGGCAGCGGCAAGCGGACAGTAACATGGGGAAATAGGTGCGGCAACAGTTTTGGCTGTCCGCACCTGTTTTGTAAGGAGTTGTTTTGGGACAGTTCCTTAAGAAAGGCGGCATTATGGAAGGTAAGAAGGGCAATAATCAAAAAACCAAATTGTCTGCGATGGCGAGACGTGAGGAACGTTGGGGGCTTTTGTTTGTCGCTGCGCCGGCAGTTGGATTTCTTATATTTATGCTTTATCCCATTATTTTTGCAATTCTGACAAGTCTCACGACTTGGAACGGTGCAAAGGGATTTCAGGGAATGATGGATCGTTTCTGCGGTTTAGATAACTATGTAAAGTTATTTGCCGACAAAAAATTCTGGCAGACACTTGTGACAACCACAATTTATCTGCTTGGTATTCCGATCGGAATGATTCTTGGTCTGCTCTGTGCCATGGGTATGAACCGCAAGATTCCCGGCGTGCGCGTGCTGCGTACCATGTATTATGTGCCGGTTATCTCCTCGCTGGTATCTGTTTCCATCCTGTGGGCATGGGTATACAACTATGACTACGGTCTGCTGAATACGATTATTAAGACTTTGACAGGTCTGCATGGACCGAACTGGCTTGGCGACGAGGCGCTGATTAAGGTGTCCATGATTATCTTCATGGTGTGGAAAGGTCTGGGAACCTCCATTATCCTGTATCTTGCCGGACTGCAGAATATACCGCGCTCCTACTATGAGGCGGCGATGGTGGACGGCGCGACCGGATGGCAGAAATTCAGGAACATCACGCTTCCGCTGCTCTCTCCGGTGACATTCTATATCTTGGTAACTACCCTGATTGGCGGTTTCCAGGTATTCGTAGAGGTACAGGTCATGACGCCGTCCGGGAACGGTGGTATTGGTTACAGTGCGGCTACAATCGTATTCTATCTGTACCAGAAGGCTTTCGAGAGCTTCCAGCTCGGATATGCGAGCGCCATTGCGGTTATCCTTGCAATTATTATCTTTATCATTACGCTGATTAACTTTATCGGACAGAACAAATGGGTTAAGACCATGGACTAAGGGGGTGCACTATGAAAAACAAAGATATCATGTCATCCGAGGTGACATCCAAGAAAGACAGAATGATTAATATAATAGTGTTCGTCCTGCTGTCGCTCGGCGCAGTAGTCATGATTTTTCCGCTGATTTACATGATTATGACTTCGTTCATGACAAAGAATCAGTATCTGTCAGGACAGTTAAGGGTTATCCCGAACCCATGGGTATGGGGTAAATATGCGGAAGTTATGTCAAAGGGCAATTTCATCTCCGGTATTTTGAATACGGTCAAGGTGGAAATTCCCGTGCTGCTGATTGGCGGTTTCACGTCTTCGCTTGCTGCTTTTGCGTTTGCGAAGATGGAGTTCCGAGCAAAAGGCGCTATCTTTATGGGACTTCTGGCTACCATCATGATTCCGTTTGCGGTTATCATGATTCCGCAGTATGTAATGTTCACCAAGTTTGGCTGGACAGATACACTTTTGCCATTGATTATTCCGGCTTGTTTCGGAAATATCAGCATGGTATTCTTCCTCCGTCAGAATTTGTCCAGTATTCCAAATGACCTGATGGACGCTGCAAAGCTGGACGGATGCGGGTACTTCCGCACGTTTTTACAGATTTTCTTCCCGCTGATGAAAGGCGCCGTGGGAACACAGCTTACACTGTGGTTCATGGGAATCTGGAATGATTACCTTGCGCCCACGATTTTCCTGAGAAGTGAGAAAAACTGGACACTGCAGGTGGTAATTCGTTCATTTAATACATATTATTCCATTCAGAGTGACTACGCGCTGATCATGGCGGCTTCCGTTATTGCCATGCTGCCTACGATTACCTTATTCTTCTGTTTCCAGAGAGTTATCATTGAGTCTGTGGCAATCAGCGGAATCAAATAAAACGGGGTTAACATTATGTCAAATTCACCGGTTATTGCTTTTTTGAACAAGATGACAGACTTGATTCTGTTGAACGTCATATGGTTATTGTGCTGCCTCCCTGTTGTCACAGCGGGGGCGGCAACGACTGCGGCTTATTATGTCAGCATTACTTCCATCCGCTGCGGTGACGGGTATGTAGTGAAACGCTTTTTTTCCAGTTTCCGGAAAAATTTCCTTCAGGTTACGCCTGTGTGGATTGGCGTTCTGCTGTGCAGCGTGATTCTGACGGTTGATATGCTGTTCTGGTATCGGCAGGGAACTGTGTTCTCAAAAGGGATGTTCATTGTCAGCGGCATTGTCTGCTTTCTGTTCCTTATCTGGGTGCTGTGGCTGTTTCCGGTGTTTGCAAAGCTGGATGGAAAGACAGGGCAGCTTGCCAAGAATGCAGCGGCGTTTGCGGTGGGGTATCTTCCGTACACGGCGGTACTGCTGGTGATTACAGGCGCGGCTGTATATGCCAACCTTGTGTCGCTGGTCGCCAACAGCATTATGCTGTTTATCGGATTTGCGGTGCTGTTTTATGTACAGTCATTCTTTTTCTACCGCGTTTTTATGAACCACATTGATGAGAAATTTGATGATTTTGACTATCCTGAAAAAATATTTCCAAATGAATAGTGTGTTCTACAATAAAAACCACCAGAGATGGTGGTTTTTTGTGTCAGACTGTTTTTTCTTCCGGCATCAAACCGGGAATGGGACTGTATTTCATGCGGATGTCGATATCCTGATTGTAATTTCCAAAGCTTTTCCCGAAGATGGTCAGTCCGCCGACGTGCTCCGCGTCCTCCTCGACTTCGAGCTTGAGCTTGATGGTACTGCGGTAGTCAAAATCAAATTCATTGATGGAAATGTCGGATACCTGCAGACCGTCTATAAAGGTTCCGGTTCGGTTAATCACCAAAATTTTCAAAAGACCATACTGGTTCCAGTTCGGATACCACCAGTCAGGTGTGAAGATGCCCTGTACGGCGCCGAAGTCACCGGGGCTTGTCCATGTGGCAATTTTTTTGTCATTGAGCTTAAAAGAGATGTCCGACGGCCAGACATCATTGATGCCGGGCGCTTCGGAACCGATTTCCAGTGAAATGGTAATCTGGTCAATTTTTTGCCCAAACGGGATAAAATTTGGCACGATGTATTCCACGTATCCCCTCGTAAACCACAGGATATCCGCGTTATACCGCTCAGGATGCGCGAAATAGCGGGTATCGTCCACTTCGCCAATCAGCGCCGTGTTGGAAGCGATGCCGCATGTGGGATAGACTTTGTAGTCTGTAAAATGTCCAATCCGCAGATTTGTCTGGTATATGTTCACAAAGTCTTCCAGCGTGTCGATATCAATCAGTATTTTGTCCAAGAAAACAGAGCATTTTTTCAGGTTTCCGTGTCCTGTGGACTCATTGGAGATGGTGACGATGCCGCTGTCCTCTAATTTTTTGATATGGTTTGTCAGGGCGCCGTTTGTGATATTGAGCCGGCTGGCAAGCTCGTTCATGCTCATTCCGTGGTTTTCCAGCAGTATTTTGATAATTTCGACTCTGATTTCAGAGCCCAGTGCCTTAAAAATAGGAAGCCCTTCGTCCAGATTTTTAATATGCAGCATTTTGTGCTCCCACCTTTCTCTTCGCAGCGGCGATTATGCCCGTGCTGACCGGTAATAGTTTAATATCCGCTAAAATAATTTTAAAATTATTATATCTTAAAAATTCAAATTTCGTCAATATCTTTTTGGTTCGCAGCTGTGTTTTTGGATTATTTCGCTGCAATTGGATTTGACGCTCGTAATATCTGCCCGATATTTATGTGGCTAATAGTACATATAATTTATCTGAAATAAATCCGGTTTTCACGGACTGCTTTTTTTGCTATCATGGGATTTGAAAATATAGATTACCATGAATGGGAAAGGAAAAACAGATGAAATATAATTTAGCAGGAAAATGGCAGTTTGCACTGGATGGGGAGAAGGCTGGGATTGCGCAGGAATTTTTCAAAAAAACATCGTTTGACGACACAATCGACCTGCCGACCACAACCGCCGAGGCGCAAAAGGGAGAACGAGGGACAAAGCGGTATACGGGGTATCTGACAGAAACCTATTCTTTTGAGGGATATGCATGGTATTTAAGGGAAGTAGAGATTCCGGCAGAAACGCAGGAGGACGGATTTGGCAGGCGGTTCTTTTTTTCTATGGAACGGACGAGAAAGTCGACAGTGTGGGTTGACGGAAGGTGTGCCGGCAGTTTTGACAGCTTTTATGCGGCGCACAGGTATGAGCTGACGCAATGGCTTACGCCGGGCAGGCATACCCTTGTGGTTATGACGGACAACACGGATTATGTGTCAAATGGGGGGCATATGACTTCACCCGACACGCAGACAAACTGGAACGGGATTCTCGGAGAAATTTATCTCGAGTCGACTGTGGATATCGCAGTCGAAAAAATGTGGATTTATCCGGCGAGAAAAAACAAGCTTGTGGATATCAGGCTTCTGCTTTCCGGATACCACACAGTATCGGACAGTGCACGGTCTGAGATGCGGGCAGATGTCGGCTGTCGACTGACAAGGCTCCGGATGAAGGCAGGCAGGGATTTTGAGCACTTTGCACCGCTGGGGACGCAGACAGCCGAGACGCGCAGGGAGTGGATGGCGCAGGGAAAGGGACAGGATTTGCCCTACCATATTGAGACGCTTGAAGTGTTTCCGGAGAAGCGATGTGAAATCAGACCGCTCGAAAGTAAGGAAACAGAGCGGGCGGATAATAGAGATTTGCGCTGTACCTGTATGGGGGTGCGCTACGTATTTGAGAATTCGGTAAAAGAGTGGGATGAATACAATCCATATGTATATGAACTGACTGTGAAAATCACGTGCGGCGCACAGGTGCTCTGTGAGCGGACAAGCCACTTTGGATTCCGCGATTTCACACACAGGGAGCTTACGCTGTACTGCAATGACAAGGAAATTTTTCTGCGCGGCACGCATGACGGCATGATTTTTCCGCTGACGGGATATGCGCCGATGGATTTGGATTCGTGGCTTCACGTCTATGGAATGAGCAAGGAGTACGGGCTGAACCATTACAGGTACCACACCTGCTGTCCGCCCAAGGCGGCATTTCTGGCGGCGGCGTATCTGGGCATTTATGTGCAGGCAGAGCTTGCGTTTTGGGGCTCTATTTATGATGCGGAGGATGAGAACTATAACGGGGCGCAGCAGGATTTTCTGCTGGAGGAGGGGATTCGCGCCCTCGACGCGTTCGGTGACCTGCCATCGTATTTTGGCATGAGCATGGGAAACGAGCTGTGGGGCAGCAAGGAAGAAATCAACCGGATTATGGGTGTGCTCAAAACGCATGATAACCGGCATTTGTATACACAGGGCAGCAACAATCACCAGTTTGTGCCGTCGGTACTGCCAAATGATGATTTTTTCAGCGGTGTGCGATTTTCAAAATACCGTCTGTTCCGCGGCTCCTATGCGATGTGTGACGCGCCGCTGGGGTTTGTGCAGACCCAGCGGCCGGGGGCATACTGGAATTACGACGAGATGATATCGCCAAAGGAGATTCATAAGGAAGCGGCGTCCAAGGGCGGCACGATTCAGATTCAGTATGGCACAGGTATTAAGGAGGTAGAAGTCGGGGAAGGCGAGACGGAAGTCATCCCGCATGTTCCGGTGGTCTCCCATGAGATTGGGCAGTATGCGTTTACGCCGGATTTTCATGAGATAGCGCTTTATACAGGCGTGCTTCGGGCAGAGAATATGAAAATTTTTCGGGAGCGCATGGAAGAAAAGGGGCTGCTTAGCTATGCGGATGACTATTTTTACGCGTCGGGAAAGCTTGCCGCGGCATGCTACAAGCTTGAGCTGGAGGCGGCTCTGCGCAGCGCGAATCTGAGCGGATTCCAGCTCCTTGACATCAAGGACTTTTCCGGTCAGGGGACGGCTCTGGTAGGAATCCTGAATGCCTTCAACAGAAATAAGGGTGCGGTTACAAGGGCGGACTGGCGGATGTTCTGCTCGGATGCGGTGCTGCTGCCAACGCTTGACTGTCTTGTGATGAAAGCCGGGGACAGCTTTGACAGTGCGGTGAAGCTTCGCTATTATCGTCCGGAGAAGCTTACGAATGTACAAGTTAAGGCAGCGTGGCATTTGAAGAAACAGGCGGGAAGGGAGAAGGACACAATACTTTATGAGACGGCAGAGCAGTGCCTGACATGCGGGGAAGTTGCAGGGAGAGGGCTGTTTACGCTGGGAACGATGCGCATAAAGGCGCCGCAATGTGAAAGGAATGCGGAGTATGTCCTGCGTTTCTCGCTCACGGCAGACAATACGGATGACATTGTGAATGAATATGACATCTTTATATATGAAGAAAGTGTCAAAAAACCGCAGGCGGCAGAACGCCATTGTGATAATGTATGTATTACAAATGATAATAGAACTGCGCTTGACGCATTGGAGGAAGGGAAAGCAGTCGCCCTGTTTGTCAAGGAGAACAGCACGCTGCCCGACAGCACGCTGGAGGGTGCATACTGCACGGATTTCTGGTGCTATCCGATGTTCCGCTCCATATCGGAGGAAGCGGGAAAACCAGTCCCAGTGGGGACGATGGGGCTTTTGATTGACACAGCGCATCCGGCTCTGAATGGGTTTGCGTGCGAAAAATACACTACCCCGCAGTGGTATGAAATTATCACACATTCCCAGCCGATGATACTGGACAATATTCCGGAGACAAAAGATATCAAGCCGATTGTGCGCATGATGGATAATTTTGAGCGAAACCATAATCTGGGGCTTATCTATGAGGTTGAGCGCGCGCGCGGAAAAATGCTTGTGTGCCATGCGGATTTGCTCACCATGAAAGACGTGTATCCGGAGGCGGCGTGCCTGTACAGAAGCCTTGTGGAATATGTACAGTCGCAGGCAGATTAAGAAACCAAAAAAGGTTGCAATTCACACCCACGCCGGTTTTTATCGGCATACAAGCGATTGAGGTGCGAATTATAACAGATTTTGCACACAAAATGCTAAAGGGCAAGCATTTTGGCGCATGATTCCCACTACTTTGGTGGACGTCTGAACAGTAACGAACTGTTACACTTAGGGGGAATAAACAGGAAATGTTTATTGTATAAACTGTGCCTGTCGTGTATACTGTAAACAAAGCCATGATTCAATAAAAGACAGCAGAGGTCTGCGGTGAGGCGGATATCAAGGCAGAATCTGCCGGCATGGAATTTTGAGAGGTGTGCATATGGAAAGCAGCATATTGGTAAATATAGGAGAACAGCGCTTTGACAGGCTGATTGAACAAAAGGCGTTTTATATTGATAAAACAGATTTTATCAGGGAGTGGTGGGAGTCCGGCTCTACAGCGACACTCATCACCCGCCCGCGCCGTTTTGGCAAAACACTGAATATGAGTATGCTTGACTGCTTTTTCTCAAATAAATACGCGGGACGGGGAGACCTGTTTGAGGGGCTTTCCATCTGGGGACAGCAGACGTCGGACGGTACGTATCCGTACAGAGAACTGCAGGGCACATTTCCTGTGATTTTCATGAGCTTTGCGGGTGTCAAGGCAGGCAGCGCGGAGGAGATGAAAACTGCGGTAAAACAGGTGATTGCAAAGACTTACGACGCATACAGTGATATCATGGAGTCTGATCTTTTTCGTGATAAAAACAGGTTGGATTACGCACAGGTGCATCAAAGGATGGACGATGTCACGGCGTGTACGGCAATCAACAGCCTTTGTATTTATCTGCAAAAATATTATGGAAAGGATGTCATCATCATTCTGGACGAATATGATACGCCCATGCAGGAAGCGTGGCTAAATCATTACTGGGAGGAAGCAGTTGTTTTTTTCCGAGGTTTTTTTGCCAATACATTCAAAGCAAATCCGCATCTTTACCGGGGAATCATCACAGGAATCACAAGGATATCCAAGGAAAGTATTTTCTCGGATTTAAACAATCTTGACGTCATTACGATAACTTCTGACAAATACGCCGCGTCCTTTGGATTTACGGAGAACGAAGTGTTTCAGGCGCTTGACGATGTGGGACTGGGCATGCAGAAACAGAAGGTAAAAGAATGGTATGACGGTTTTAACTTTGGCAGATGTACAGATATTTATAATCCATGGTCGATTGCTTCCTTTATAAAAAACGGAGGGAAATATGAAGCCTACTGGACTAATACAAGCGGAAACGGATTGGTAAGCGCGCTGGTACAAAGGGGGAATCCTAATGTGAAACAGGCAATGGAAGCCCTTCTTCAGGGGAAGGGGTTTCAGGCAGAGATTGATGAGCAGATTGTGTTTGACCGGATAGAGGAGGATGAAAATTCTATCTGGAGTCTGCTGATGGCAATGGGATACCTGACAGTAACGGCGACTGAGTCAGATGGAGGCAGAAATGAGATAGAGACAGCGGATGACGTCTGGTATACACTCAGGATTACCAATTACGAGGTGCATCGGATGTTCCAGAAAATGATAAAGGGATGGTTCAAAGGTGCAGCGGGGAGTTCGTATAACAATTTTATCAAGGCACTCCTGTCAGATGATGTGGACGCGATGAACGAATATATGAACAGGACGGCACTGCACAGTTTTTCAAGCTTTGACATGGCAAACGGCGTGACAGATGATGATGCACCCGAGCGCTTTTACCACGGTTTTGTGCTGGGACTTCTGGTGGAGCTTTCAGGCAAGTTTGAGATTTCCTCCAATCGGGAGAGCGGGTTTGGACGATATGATGTGATGCTCAAGCCGTTGGACAAGGAGCAGGATTTTGCCTATATCATAGAATTTAAGGTATATAAGTCCTACAGGGAAAAGACGCTTGCGGACACGCTTGCAAACGCCCATTTGCAGATGGAAGAAAAGCAGTATGAGGCAGGTCTGGTTTCCGAGGGGTATGAGCGGGAACGGATTCGTAAATACGGCTTTGCCTTTCAGGGGAAAAAGTGCCTGATAGGCTGAGCGGTATACAGATGACAGAAACGGGGGATTACAATGCGCACAAGACTTGTACTTGCAGCATTTATATATATAACAGTGTTTCAACTGTTTTTGGGGATATCCTACGCGGCAGAACAGCCGGAGACGGACTGGTCTCAGGAACACGAAACTGAAAGTACGGCAGAGACAGCGGAGACGGAAGCAGTGCCGGAGACTATCGCTGGAACGGATGCGGAAATTCCGCCGGAGCGGGAGACGCAGGAACAGACAGCGCCGAGGGAGGAAGCTGCGGAAACGGAATCGGAAAGGGACTCTGTGGACGACGGCGGGGACGAGGCGGAAGCGTTCGAGGAGGGCGCGCCAGATTTCCTGTTTCAGGCAGGCGGCTTTAAGGTCTTGGATGAGGATGCGGGAAGTGCGGACGGCGTTTGCCTGTATGCGGCAGGGGACATGGACGCGCTTGCGGACAAGATGTACACGGCACTAAAAGGCAGGGCGGAGTCAATTGCGGTCAAGGATTATGGATTTTACTGGGATAACACAGACGACCGAAAACAGCTGCTCACACTCTACTATGCGGTTATCAACGACCATCCCGACCTGTATTTTGCAAGAACGGGCTATGGCGTCTCCTATAACACAAAGACAAAGCTTATCTCCAAAATAACACCGAATTATTTTAACAATGTCGATGACAGTGCGTTTCAGGCAGGCGTACAGCAGGCAAAGTCTGCCGTGACATCCGAGATGGATGATTTGCAGAAGGCAATCGCCATCCATGACTATCTGGTGCTGAACTGTGAATATGACAAAGAACGGCTTAACAATAAGACGATACCGCAGGAATCTTACGGGGCATATGGTGCGCTGGCAAACAGGATAGCAGTCTGTCAGGGCTATGCGCTCGCCTACAAATATCTGATGAATGAATACGGCATTGAATGCTACATTGTGACCAGCGACAAGATGAACCACGCGTGGAATATTGTGAAGATCGGCGGGGAACTGTATCAGCTGGATGCGACATGGGATGACCCGACCTGGGACAGGTTTGGGCTGGTGTCGCATGCCAATATGCTTCTGTCCGACACGGCGTTCGGAAAAAACCACCATGACTGGTATGTGACAAAAGGCAGCGGTATCATTGACCTGAGCGCGGAGGGCACAAAGTATGACAATGCGTTCTGGCGGGATGTCAAATCACCGCTGCTGTATGATGCCGGCGGCACAAAAAAGTATTACTATGTCTCCGGCGAAAAAAAGCTGCAGAGCCGCGCGTGCAGCATGGATAAAACGGATACGGCGCCTGCCACGCTGATAACCCTCGACACTTCCTGCTCGGGGCTTGCGCTTGACGGCACGAAGCTCTATTATAATACCAGCAAAAGCATCGCTTATATCGACATTGGCGACAGCAGCTATGCGGAACAGGTGCGGTTTTCCCTGAAGGAGGAAGACACCAACCGCATCTACGGATTTCTCAAAAGCAATCATATGATCAGATATGTGAAAAGGGCAGGCGAGTCCCCTTCCGGAAAAAGTACCATCTATGTTCTCAATGACGCGG
Source organism: uncultured Lachnospiraceae bacterium (assembly GCA_910579275.1). GTDB lineage: Bacteria > Bacillota > Clostridia > Lachnospirales > Lachnospiraceae > COE1. The sequence continues at coordinate 45,691 of CAJTTO010000010.1, read as the reverse complement.
AGGATGGCGCGAGCGAAACACAGCCAAACTTCTACACAGTCACGTTCAAGGACGATTTCGGGACGATTTTTGATGTCCAGAAAATCAATGAGGGCGGATATGCCCTTCCGCCAGACAAGAAAATGACGCCACAGCCGGGCTACCGGTTTTCCGCGTGGAAAGGTAATTATTCCAATATACAAAAGGATGAGACAGTCATTGCCCTCTATAAAAAATATACATATACCATCCAATATGAGCTAAACGGCGGCAAAAACAGCTCTTCAAATCCGGCAAAATATGATGTTGAGACACAGGATATCGCGCTGGCTGACCCGCTCAAAAGAGAGCACTATGACTTTTTGGGATGGTATGAGGAGCCGGCGTTTGTGACGAAGGTAACCGTCATCAAAAAGGGCAGCATTGGAAACCGCACGCTGTACGCGAGATGGGAACTTGAAAAATATTCCATAACCTACGAGCTGGACGGCGGCAATAACAATGCGCAGAACAAGACAGAATATGACATGGAAACAGACACCTTCTCCCTTGCGAGTCCTACGAAACGTGGGTATGCGTTTGAAGGGTGGTATGCGGAACCGGAATTTACCACAGAGGTCACGTTCGTTGAGAAAGGAAGCATCGGAAACAAAACTGTTTATGCAAAGTGGAAACTGCTGCAATACGATTTGGAATATGAGCCAAACGGCGGAAAAAACAGTCCGCGCAATCCGCTGCAATACAATGTCGAGACGGACACGATTTATCTGGAAGCGCCGTCTCATGAGGATACACACTATGTATTTGAAGGCTGGTACACAGACAGCAGCTTTGCGAATCCTGTTTCTTCCATTACAAAAGGCAGCGTGGGCAATCGTAAATTCTACGCAAAGTGGACAAAATATTACCGCGTGCGTTTTTTTGACGCTGCAGGAAAGCTTATTGCAGAGACAAGAACAGCGGCGGGAGAAGATGCAGAAGCGCCCGAAGCAGCCGTGCCGGAGGGATATGCATTTGTAAAGTGGGATAAGGATTACAAGAATATTCACGAGGACATGGACATTACAGCAGTATATGAACCCATACAGTATACCATTACCTATGTTTTAGGGGGCGGCACCAACACGGCAAAAAATCCGGAAACCTATACCATCGAGACAGAAGATTTCAAACTTGCATCCCCAAAGCACAAAAATTCTGAGCTTGTCTTTGCAGGATGGTATCGCGGAAAGGACTATAAGGAACGTGTTACTTCTATTATAAAGGGGAGCACAGGAGACGTCACGCTCTACGCCAAATGGCGGAAAGTACAGAAAGAAAACACTTCCGGCGGCACGCATACAGATAAGCCGTCCGCAGGGAATCCGACCGCTCCGCCCGAGAGCAAAGTCAGCGATGCAGTTGTTATTCCGGAAATTCCGCATCCGGAAGTCGTGCCGGAACAGGAAACGCAGGTGAGGGAAGAACGAGACAGCGCGCCGGCAGTGACGGTCATCACTTCGCTCGAACCCCCAAAAAACGGTGCGGTATCAGCCGAAACCGTTACAGGCAGTACCGAACTGCCGGGGACGGAGGAGCGCGACGGCATCGGGACGTCCGTGGAAGCCGTTGAAACCGGAACAGAGGATGAACAAACGCAGCCGGAATCTGCGGCAGTGCAAAACAATGATTCCGACGAAAACGATACAGAATCATCCGACAATGCGCGCAAAAAGGGAAACCGTTTGCGGATGTTTCTCGCGTCATTTCTGGCAATGGCAGTTATCGTTGTGACTGTTTTCGGGATTTATTCCCGCGGTCAAAAAGACTGACCAATATGACGCTTTGCGGCTGGCGCAATACTGTATATACATGGAAAAAGAAAAAGGATAGGACACAGCAATGACACAGATACAATTACCTGAAAAAGTGCAGTTTATCATATCACGGCTTGAGCAGGCAGGCTATGAGGCATATGCCGTGGGCGGGTGCGTCAGGGATTCGCTGCTTGGCAGGCAGCCGCATGACTGGGATGTGACGACCTCGGCAAAGCCGACGCAAGTAAAAGAAGTTTTCCGGCACACGATTGATACGGGAATCCAGCATGGCACAGTGACAGTGATGCTTGACCATGAGGGATTCGAGGTGACAACGTACCGCATTGACGGCGAATATGAAGACAGCCGTCACCCGAAGGAAGTCACGTTTACGGTCGATCTGATAGAGGATTTAAGGCGCAGGGATTTCACCATCAATGCCATGGCATACAACGACAAGAGCGGTATTGTGGACGCGTTTGGCGGGGTGGAGGATCTGGAGAACGGGATTATCCGATGCGTCGGTGAGGCGGCAGAGCGGTTTGGCGAGGACGCGCTCCGCATTCTGCGGGCAGTGCGGTTTTCGGCACAGCTGGGATTTTCAATTGCGGAGGGGACAAAGGCGGCAGCCACGGAGCTTGCTCCGAACCTGAAAAATATCAGCGCGGAGCGCATACAGGCAGAGCTTGTGAAACTGCTCATGTCAGCCCACCCCGATTACATGCGGGATGCTTATGCGCTGGGCATCACCCGGATTGTGCTCCCCGAGCTTGACGATGCCTTTGCCACGGAGCAGAACCACCCGCACCATATGTACAATGTAGGCGAACATCTGATGCAGTGTCTGCTCCACACAAGAGCCGACAAAAGTCTGCGGATTGCCGCCCTTTTACACGATATCGGAAAACCGCGGACAAAAACCACGGACGCAGACGGCACCGACCATTTTCACGGCCACGTCGAGGCGAGTGAGCAAATGGCGCTCGACATACTAAAACGGCTTAAATTCGACAATGACACGATTACGAAAGTCCAAAAATATGTCAAATACCACGACTATAATGCGGAGCCAAACGCAAGGGCAGTGCGCCGCGCCGTCAACAAAATCGGCACCGAATACTTTCCGCAGGTGCTTGAGCTGCGGCGTGCAGATACCCTCGCACAGAGCACATACCAGCAGGCGGAGAAACTTGCAAGGATTGACGCAATCGCCCGTCTCTACAGTGAGATTCTGGAAAAACAGCAGTGCGTATCCCTCAAAACACTGGAAATCACAGGAAACGATATAATCGCATTAGGCGTGCCAAAAGGGAAACGGATAGGTGCCATACTCGGCGAGCTCCTTGACGATGTGCTGCAAAATCCAGAGCACAATACACATGATTACCTGATGGGGAAAGCGGAAAAACTAATATAAGGTTATAGAGACAGCAGATATGGAAAAAGCCCCGTTCTTTGCAAACTTTGGCTTTCATGAAGTGTTTGGCAGGAGTGCGGTTATGGGGCTTCTTGCACTGAAAGGATCAGGTGTTTCCAGACTTGTGCCTAATTTGGTGCAGGCTGACATTATCGAATCGGTATCTGGTCATGGAAAAAGAAAATATAATTTAAAAAATTAGGGTTGATAGAGGTGCTGAAAAAAATCGGCACCTCTTTTTATTTTGCCTTTGTTCCTGTATTCCTAAAAGAAAAAGAGTGTAACAAATATGTTTTACAAAAACATTGACGGTATGGTAAAAACTATGTTATGTTTGATATGTGTACTATGTTTGTATCAAAAAACTAAAGATAGGAACTGTTGATTCATGTTTGCAAAAGAAATGGAGGGACATCCAAATGAGAAAAAATTTAACGAAGAAACATCTTGCATGTTTGCTGGTCGCGATAATATGTCTGAATACCACAGGCATTCGTCATATTCATGCGACGGAGCATACAGAAATACAGACAGAACAGGAAGATGAGAGTGTTACGGAAACACAGGCAGGTCAGGAAGAAACTGAGGAGAGAACTACAGAAATTGGCAGTGAACAGGAAGTTGAAAGTAGTGAACAGATAACGGAGACGGAAATAGATGACGATGGGGCAGTCGAAAGCCAGACAGAAGGAGAGACAATCTCTGATGAGGAAGAAGAGTTAGGCAGCATTTGCACCGAGGGGCAGGAAGACGAAACTGAAACGGAAGCAGGTGAATTGGATGAGACGTATTACCGGTACACGGCAGAAAATTTTGAGGTTGAGTACAAAGTTGATGCAAAGTGGGATGGCCACTATAATGCAACCGTGACAATACATAATATCGGAAAAGATGTGGTTGATAACTGGTATTTGTCATTTCAGAGCAAAGACGAAATAGAAAATATTTATAACGCCATTATTCAGGAACATGGCGAAGAAGGATATATTATTAAAAATGCACAGTATAATCAGGACATAGAAGCTGGAAACAGCGTATCATTCGGATTTACTGCGTCATATCAGGACAGGCTTCAAATTCCCAAGGAATATCAACTGTTGACCGCAATGGAGCAGGCGGATGATGGAGAGGCACAGGTTACATATGAGGTAGTAAATGATTGGGGTGGCGGTTTTATTGGAAAAATCCATATAAAGAATAATACAGAAACAGTACTTGAAGACTGGGTGCTTTCGTTTGACTTTGACAACAATGTCGATAGTTTCTGGACAGCTGCTATTGTCTCAAAGGAAAATAGTCACTATGTAATCAAAAATGCTGGCTATAATGCAAATATCTCTGGCGGAATGGAAATAGAAGTTGGATTTAACTGCTCCAATGGTGATGCACGCAAGGAACCTCAGAACTTCAAACTGACTTCAAGTAAAATGAAAGGTGACAAACCGCAGAAACCACAAAAGCCCGACCACGAACCAGAACCTCTTGCGGATATCGGGGAAGTGTATTTTAAGGATATAGAAAGTGAAAAAGATATTGCTATACATTCAGAAAATGGTATGATGTATGTAAGGAATCAGATTCTGGTAAGCGCGCTGGAAGGGTTGGGAAAAGATTTTCTTAAAAATGTTGCGTCTGATATTGGGGCAGAAATCGTTGGCTATATTGAGCTTACGAACGACTACCAGATTGAATTTTTAGACGAACAGTCAGAGGATGCGTTAGAGAATTATATTAAATATTTAAATAGCCTTAGCTTCATAGATAGAGCAGGGTTCAATATTGTGATAGAGCAGGAACCGGATATAACAAAACCGGATGACGCATTATATCAGGAAGATGGAAAAACGTCAGAAGAAATTTGGGATGAAGATATTCCTGATGGATATAATTGGGGGCTTGAGGCACTCAAAGTCCCAAGTGCATGGGACTATGTGAAAGAATCGAATACAGTAAAGATTGGAATTATTGACGATGGGTTCGATACTGGGCATGAAGATTTATACTTTGACCATGTATTTGGGGATAACGCTGCTGATTCCATGTATCATGGAACAATGGTTGCGGGTATTTTGGGAGCAGGGCATGATAATGGCGTTGGCATTTCGGGAGTTGCTACAAATATAAGATTATACGGTTATGCGTTAGGAAAGAACGATGGCACCATAATGGAATATAAGGTTGCTTTGGCAAATCTTGTAGGAAATCGAGTAAAAATTGTCAATGTTAGCATGTCATATTCGTCTGATATGGTATTTGCAGCATCACGGAATCAAAGAAATGCAAGGCTGGATATAATCGAAACAACGCTTCAAATAGAATTATTTCTTCGAAAGTTGGTAAAAAAAGGCTATGATTTCGTGATAGTTACTTCGGCTGGAAATGACGAGGATGTTCGATTTGTGGAGGATGATTCCCGCTATGGATATTCTAAGGCAGAGGGTTCACTAGGGGGGAATGTTTTAGCGTTATATAATAATGCGTTTTGCAGTATGGATGATTTTACACTTAAGGATCGTATTATTGTCACTGGGGCAGTAGCGAAATTTAGTTATTCTAACTTTGGTGACAGGGCAGTGACATATCAGTATGCTGATTATAGCAATGTTGGCTGCAGAGTAGATGTATGTGCTCCGGGATCAGAGATAGTGACATTGATTCCGCGTTCGATTCCAGACAATATAGGGGTTCTGGGCTATTATTTTGATGAAAAGGGTGGTACTTCTCTTGCGGCACCATATATATCTGGTTTGGCAGGACTTATGTATCAGGTTAATCCAGGACTTCATGCATCTCGGGTAAAAGAGATTTTACAGCAAAATAGTGATATTTCTGTCCATGATTTACATGGAAATAGTTACAAAATGCCCAATGCACTTAAGTGCGTACAGAGTGCGCTGTCTGATTCCGGCGATAGTACGGATACAATACTGCCAAATGGTTTTCTGCTAGGCAGGATAGTGGATAAAAAAGGAAATGGGCTTGGACATGCAAGCATTACGGTGTGTCGAACAAGCAGTGGAGAATCCAATTTAGATAACTTCTGTATGACTGGAAAATCTGATGGAGATGGAATGTTTGAATTTGTTCTTACAGAGGGAACCTATGATTTGACAGTAACATATAAGGATTTTCTACCTTGTGTTGTTAGAAATGTAAGGGTGAACCCAGACCATACAATTAACATGGAAAACATCATTTTGAGTGCAAGCTTTTGGGGTGGGTTTAACAGTACTTTGCGAGGGAAAATTATTAACGCAGTAAATGGCGACAGCATTGCAGGCGCAACTGTAAAAATAAGGAAAGGGTGGAACAACAAAAAGGATGCATATGTTGTGGACAAAAAGGGAAAAGAAATAAATGTTTCTACTGACGCGGATGGAAATTTTATGGCGAAGCTGCCGATGGGTTCCTATACAATTGAGGTCAGTAACTTAGGGTTTGTTACCGGATATTATAATGTAGTGTCAATAGGGGGAAATGACGGTGAGGAACAAAAATTTGTATTGACGCCTGTCTTGTCAGAAAATGAGTATCGAATCGTTCTGACATGGGGGGAAGAACCAAATGACTTGGACGCGCATCTGATGTATTCTCAGGCAGGTATTAAGAAATTCCATGTTTCGTTTAGTAATATGTCGGGCGCTCTGGGAGATAAGGAAATTGCGACGCTTGATTATGATGACAGAGTAGGTTATGGCCCGGAGACGATAACACTTATGGCAGATTCTGAAATACTTGAAAGTGGGGAATTTTCTTATTTTGTACATGATTTTACAAATGCATCAGCTTATGATGTGAATGCATTGTCACTATCTGATGCTGTTGTGCGTGTCTATTGTGGAAATGAGCAAATCGGCATATTTAGTATACCGCAGAATAAAAGCGGTACGGTGTGGCATGTGTTCGATTTATCGAAGCAAGGAATTCAGGAGGTTAATGAGTTTGGCTACGCGCAGCAGCTTGATTAGGGAGAAACAAATGAAGAAAAAGCTGTTATTAATATGTGTGGTAATTCTTTCAGTTTTGCCAATGTGCATTACAGGTTTTGGCAAAGAGAAGGAACTGCCGCCAGTACTATTTGCTCTTTTCTATAAAAACGCATTTTATGGATCAGTGTGGACAATAGACAATCAGGGCAATATATACCGCTTTCATGATGACTGGTCTCTGGAGATGGGGGACTTTGAAAATAGGAAACAAGGAGAAAACTGTGCGTACATTAAAACAGTTGATGGGAACCTTGTAAGAGAGAAGTATATGCTTTTTCAGAAAATATTGTCAGATAATCATTACAAGAAAGATCTGAATGCGATAAAGAGCGGGATGGTAGTGATGGAAAATGACTTGATAAGGATGCAAAAGTGGTATGGGTATTCCTGCGACTGGAAGGGGGAACAAAAGCATACCTTGATGCATGGCATAGATGGGAGAGAATATTTAAGCGAGGACAGCCGGATGAAAGAACTGGCGGACTGGGCAATGGGGATTATTGAAACCGATACATGGGATTATAATAAATATTGTAAGGAATTGAAAACAGAACAATATTATCAGGAATACCTAAGACAAAAACAAAACGGCGAACTTCCATAGAAGGAAAACACACTGCACACATAGACTGCAGTCTGTGTGCAGGGTGTTTGCCAGGCTTTCATTATCGTTATAGAGGTTTACTTGATTATTTCCAGCATAATGGCAATATCCTCGGTTGCCATTGCTACTTTTGACTTTTCGATTAAGATATTCCCTCCTGTCATTATGTATGACGGCATTACCCGAATACCCTTATAATATAGTTCGCTATTCCGCAATTTATAGGTGGAAACGGCGGGAACAGCGTTTTTCTTTGTTGACTTTTTCGTAATCATGTTAAAGGCTTTCTTTGCAACATCTCCCATAAGCATAATAACCTTTGTGTTGGGGAATAAAGAAAGCTCTGCTTCTAAATATGGCAAGCTGCTTTCAATACTGCTTTTGTCAATGGCATATTCTGTCTTTGGGGTTTTTACTGCATTTGTGATATAAATACCCATTTGTAATATGTCTTGTATGGAACTAACTGCGGCTCCCGCTCCTTGCAAAAGGGGGATAGTAGTTTTCAGATAATCAGCGTCGGGAAGCCCATAAAAATCCTGTAAAGGGTCAGAGGGAACAACTTCATTTATCATAATTGCCTTAATCGCAGATGGGGAAATATCAATATTGTTTAGATATATGTCGTTTGATACACCCACGTTCTTTTCAAGTTCTTTTTTAATGTTCATATCTTTATTCTCCTTTATGCTGTTCTCTTGCAGCCTCATGTTTTGATTTCAATGTTTGACGAATAGATTTAGGCTGAATGATTGTTGCTTTGTTTCCGAATGACATAAGGAGATCATAGAGCCAATCATTTTCTGGCAGAGTGAGCTTAACTGTATATCCGCTCATGCTGCGTAATAGCTGTATCGTCGAACATATCAAATAGCCTGTATCCAACATCTAAAGTCTATTTTAATTCTAAGTCTATTAAATTCCCGATTTATATGCATTTCGTTTACCGCTATCTCCAATAGATTGATTATATGATGCTGGGGTCAAAACATAGAGTTTTCTATGTTTGATACTCTGCAAAAACCTTGAAAATTTAATATTTTACAGTAGATTTTTTGTAAAAGACTTCATTGCCTTGGAATATGTTGATGTACTTCTGGCTTATTTCTATGCCAACATCGGATTTTGCGCATAATTCCCCAAGCCCTTTCGGAATCCAAAGAGCTTTCTGAAGTTTAAGGCTGCTATTTTACTTCCAAAAAAGAATTTACCCCGTTGTTTACCTCTTGGAAGTTTGTCCAGATGGTAATTCTTTCGGATATTGGCCGGAATGGTTTCTACACCATTTCTCAACCTTGCTAAATTGCTGAATTCCTCACTTTGCATATATCTCTGGCTTTTTGCTCTGTTGGATGCATTTTTTGAGGTAATAAAAGTGGCAACTTTTTTATATATCTTGGGGCGGCACTGATTCTGATATGGACAGCCGACACAATGATTCCGGTCAAATGAGACTCTGCATTGCCTTGTTGTTTTGGTATAAGACTGGCTTGCCGGTTCATGACCCGCAGCACATTTCAGAAGACGGGTTCCATCTTCATTGAATTCAAAATCAGCCAAAGCATCCGGTGCTTCTTTGCCAATTAGTGCGGTAGTTACCAGTTTCACATTCTTTTCTTTCGCGAGAGCTACATTGTCCTGGCCATCATAACCACCATCTGTAACCAGAATGATTTCTTCTTCAGACTTTTCCATTGCTGAAAGAGATTCCTGAAGGAAATGACTGTCCGTATGAGTGTTTTTATCAAACTGATAATCCGTCACTACAGAGCCATTCTTGCCAACTGTTTCTTCTATGTTTGCGGCATATCCTCTGTATGACTTGCCAGCTTTGTTTCTGTAAGTGGCATCCGGATCAGATGGATTTTGAAGTGCCGATGAATTCATGGTGCCATCTTCCCTGGTCCTCAGACGACGTTTATCATTTTCAACAACTGTCTGGTCAGAAAGGCATCTGACAAAAAGCTGGTATTCTGTCGTTTCTTCAAAATCTGTTTTGCACAGTTCCAGCAAGCAGTCACTGTCTGCCAGCAAGGTTTGAATAATTGCTTCCATGTCATCATTTCTCTGATGATAGAAGATACGGTTATAATCATTCGGGTCTGCGTAATGCTTTAGTGGCTCAGGAACCATATCTGGCTGCTTCTTTGTAAGATAAACAACCAGTTTAGATATACAGGTATAGATCAACTCCATGCGGCTCTGAAAACGAATGTTAGCTTCTATCATCATGGAATCCATACGGCGTATGCGTCCATTCAGTTTCATTATCTTAGCGATTTTACCGCTGAGATCTTTTACACAGTCGTGGTATAAGTCCACACCATGAAGTGTCTCATAGTCATAGCATCTTTTACGGAAACGACTCAGGGTTTTGTCTGATATCGGCTGTTCTGCAAAGCTTGTGGTATGCAACGCGTATTGAAGGTGGAGATCAAGCATCAAATTCTCAACGATTTCATCATCAGAATAATCAAAAAGTTCCTTGATGATGAGCGCACCGATAATAACGTTTACAGGTGTATTAGGTCTGGATGCTTTATCACAGTACAGGACAGAAAAACGTTCTTCATCTATAGATGGAAAAATTTCATCAGCAAAAATCTTCGCCCATGATTTTTCCAAAGCTTTTCTTTCGCGTTCAGTAAGAGCCGTAAAACTATCATCTAATGATAATTGCTGACAATCATTTGTTTTAAAAGACATAGAACATACCACCTTTCAGAAGTTATTACTATTATAACTTATAAAGCGATGGAATGCTTGTATTTACTGTAAAATATTAAATTTTCAAGGTTACTTCGTGGGCTTTTGACCCCAGCATCATTATATTATAATAACCTTGACAACGCTGTGTCAAGGTTTGTCACATGTTCTATTTGAGCGAATACATGTTACTGTTCAGACGTCCATCAAAGTAGTGGGAATCATGTGCAAAATCTGTTATAATTCACACCTCAATAGCTTGTATGCCTTTGCTGCATATACGTCCTTCATTTGGCACAAATCTCCCACAAATTGCAATGCACATCTGGCAGAAAGCATTTTTCAAACACGCTCTAGGAATCTGCAAACGGAATTCCGCCGTTTACATTTTGGGGGTGCAATGTTAAAATAACTGTATCACAATTCGGGAGGTGGAAGAATGCGTAGATTCAACGTAACGGGCTCCTGCAATCCGCAGAGAGACTACATGGTAGGACTTGGAGACTAAAGAAGGATTTGGGGACTTGGGCAGTGTATGGACAAAGGAAGGAATCGGGCAGGCAGTGAAGAACATCCTGAAGGAAGGCATGCTGCTGTTCGAAAGCATGGCAAAGCAGTTGGACACCTATAAAGAGCTGCGGGATATGATAGAGGACATTTTGTATCGTGGGAGGCGGATTCCTTTCAGTCCCGAGCAGAAGTCCATCAATCTGGGTGTGATGTTCGGCTTCCTGAAAGAAGCAGACGGGCAGGTGGCGGTGGCGAACCGCATGTTTGAGATGTGCCTGCTGAACCTGTTTTTGGCAGAGGAATCACGCAGCGATGTGTATGTACAGGGAGAGAGCGACCGGATACAGTTTATTAAAGATGACCGTCTTGACATGGACTTGGTTTTAAAGAAATTCGTGGAATATTTCGATGAGATTTACGGCAGCAGCGACGTGAAGTTCATAGAAGCTCAGGGACGCAGGTTTTTTCTGCTGTACTTAAAACCCATCATCAATGGTGCGGGAAATTATTATATTGAGGCACAGACACGGGATGCAAGGCGCACGGATGTTATCGTGGATTATCATGGAGAGCAGTTTATCGTAGCGTTAAAGATCTGGCACGGAAATGAATACAACGAGAGAGGCGAGAAGCAGCTCGCCGATTATCTGGAATATTATCATAAGGATAAGGGCTATCTGCTCAGTTTCAATTTTAACAAAAATAAGAAAATCGGCGTAAACGAGATAAGAATCGGAAATAAGACGGTTGTGGAGGCGGTCGTGTAAGGCTTTGAAAGAATTTAACAGTGAGAAGGAAAAAGCTTGATGTTTTCATATTGTGCAACCTTTAAGAGAATTTTTTATTTAAAGTAATAAACCCACCCCCGTCCACATAGGATAGATTAAAGCATCTGTGTGGAGGGGGATTTTTTGTGAATGACAAGGCAGTAAATGTTTTGGAACAGTATGATATGACAATCAACCGTACCTTTAAGGGACGTGGCACGATAATCTGCGATACGGATAAGGGAATGCGTGTGCTCAAGGAATACAAGGGAAAGACAGAAAAGCTGGATTTGTTATATCAGCTGCAAAGCAGGTTAGGCGATAGTCTGCGGACAGATACCCTTGTTAGGAATAAGGAGGGCGCACTCTATGTGCGGGACATCGACAACACCGTTTACATATTGGAGGAACAGGTCGAGGGAAAGGAGTGCAGCTACAAAAGCGAGGACGACATTGTAAAGGCATGCGGCGCCATGGCGAGACTCCATCTGAAATTTATGACACCAGTGTCACATATGGGCGAGGAGGAAAACAGCCAGACATACGCGATGCCTGTTTTCTTCTATGCGGATGAGATGGAGCGGCATACGACAGAGTGCAAACGCGTCAAAAATTATCTGCGCAGGCTGCATACCAAGACCGATTTTGAGCGGGCGCTGTTAAAGGAATACGATTATTTCCTCGACAAGGCAGTGGATGTCACGCGGCGTGCAAAAGAGGAGTCTCAGGCAGAATATGAGGCGTATGTAAACAGTAACGGACTGTACTGCCACGGCGATTATCAATATCACAATGTGCTGTTTGGAAAAGGAAGCAGCGGCTCCTATGTCGGCATCATTAATCTGGAGCACTTTGCCCATGATGTGGGCGCCAGAGATTTCTACCTGCTTTTCCGGAAAATATCAGAGAAGTGCGACTGGTCGGTCGAGATGGCAAAGAGTATGATAGACGCCTACCAGAACAGGCGTGTTTTTCCGCCCATAGAGTGGCGCAGCCTGTGCCTTAGGCTGGAGTATCCTGAAAAATTCTGGAAAATTATCAACTACTATTACAACTCCAGAAAGTCGTGGATGCCAAACCGCAACTATGATAAACTTGACGGACTGATTCGGCAGGAAAAAAACAGGGAAAATCTGTTAAACCATTTTTTCTGACCGGTAAAAGAAAAGGCTTGTATAAGGAAGAAAAAGCAGATATAATATAGCTTATCGGAAATTGCCCTACATTTCCGGTAAAAGGCGCTGCTTTGCGCCGAGAATCGGATGATTTAAAATATGAGGAAAAAGATGCAGGCTTTTCACAGGATAAGAATTGCCCTTGCCCAGACAGCTATCGTCTGGGAAGAAAAGGAGCAGAACATCAAAAAAGCAGAAGAACAGATAAAGGATGCCGTAAACCATCGCTCGGAAGCAATATTTTTTCCGGAGATGAGTTTTACGGGATTTTCCATGAATACGGATGCCACCAAGGAGCGCAGGGACGAGACGGTCAGGCGCGTGCAGTCCCTTGCGAGACAGTATCGGATTGCAGTCGGGTTTGGCTGGGTCAGGGACTGCGGCGAAACGTGTGAAAACCACTATACCATTGCGGACTGCGGCGGAAGAATTGTCTCGGACTACACGAAGATACATCCGTTTTCCTTTGCGGGGGAAGACTTGCGGTTTCGGGGCGGCAGTGCGCTGTCTTATTTTTCACTGAACGGGATTATCTGCAGCACATTCGTATGCTATGATTTGCGTTTTCCGGAGATTTTTCAGGCTGCATCGAAGACGGCACATGCCATCATTGTGCCTGCAAACTGGCCTGCGAAACGCAGCGCGCACTGGCAGACGCTCCTGCGGGCGCGTGCGATTGAGAATCAGGTCTATATTCTTGCGGTCAACTGCACTGGGGATATCGGCGGAATTCGCTGCACGGGCGGCAGCTGTGTGATTGATCCGGAAGGAACTGTGCGGTCTGTCTTGCATAATGGGGAAGGAATTTTATACGCGGAGCTGACAGATGATGCGGAGGATATCCGCAGGGGATTTCCGGTCAGGCATGACAGGCGTGAGGAACTATACAAAAGCTTGGAGTGAAAGGGTTAGGAGATTATATTGAGGAACAGAGGATTGAGAGGAAGGAATATCATCGGATATGCGGCAGCCGTCATGCTGTCCGCATTCTTGTTTACAGGCTGTGCGCAGGGAGCAGGGTCGTTTACCGCGTTTCTGACCGGACAGCCGGATGCGCCCGATGTGCAGGACGACGCGGAGGAGCCGGTCAACGTGATGAAACAGAAAGGGATATACGATTCCGAGGATGCGGCAGTAGTTGTCAAAAAGGATGCTGAGGCGGGGACGGTACAGTTTCAGAACATCATGTCGTCGCGCCGCTACACACTCAACTACGACGGCGCCACGGCCATATATGACAAAAATGACCAGCCGCTGTCCATGGAACAGCTCAAAGAGGGGAGCGTGGTGACAGTCCGGTTTTATAAGCCCAATAAGTCCCTTGCCTATGTCAAGGAAAATCCGGACTGTATCAGCTACAACAATGTGCGCAGCTATGATATGGACTTGCGAAGCGGTACCATTACGGTAGGAAATGCGGTTTACAATATCAGCAGCCATGTCGTGGTGGTGTCGGACGGCAGGGAAACGGACATGATGGAAGTCAACCAGATGGACGAAATCAGCGTCTGGGGATATAAAAACATGATATACGGAATCCATGTCGAGAAAGGACATGGCTATCTCCGGCTGCAAAACGAGGACTATTTTGTAAACGGCTGGATTGATGTGGGCGACAGGGTCATCAAAAAGGTGGCGGAAGACATGCTGCTTGTCGTTCCCGAGGGAACGCATACAGTGACGGTGAGCCACAAGGGCAGCAGTGCGACGCAGCAAATCACATTTGCCAGAAACGAGGAGATGGCGTGGGATTTGGGCGATGTGGAAATTACCGTCGTTCAGAAAGGGACGGTCATCTTCACGCTGACGCCCGCCACGGCAAAGGTATCCATAGACGGAAGGGCAGTCGACGTGTCGAAGCCTGTCGAAATCGAGTATGGTCTGCACCAGATGCGTATTACGGCGGACGGATATGACACGGTGGCGCAGTATATCAGGGTAGCAGAGCCATCCGCGAATATCTCGGTCGAGATGGAAAAGAGCGCGGAGGAGGAAAGCGCGCCGGATGAGGACAAGTCGTCGGACAAAAAGGACGAGAAAGACAAAGCCGATGAGGATGAGGACGACGGCAAGGATGAGGAAACAACCGCAAAGAAATATCAGTCGAAGTATTCGGACGACGACGAGGAAGAAGACGAGGAGGAGAAAAAATCCTCTGAAAAAGAGTCTTCCGAAGAGGACGAGGAGGACGAGGAGGAGGAAAAGAAGTCTTCCGTGGTCTCCTCGACAGAGAAATACAAGGTGTATATTGACGCGCCTGACGGGGTGGAGGCTTATCTTGACGGCAGTTATGTGGGCATAACACCGGTCAGCTTCAACAAAGCTCCGGGCAGCTACGTGGTGACGCTCAGAAAGTCCGGATATCAGCCAAGAAGCTATACCTTGCAGATTGACGACGAGAAAAAAGACGTGAATTACTCGTTTACGGACCTTGTCAAGCTTGAAGAATAATGAAAAAATCTGGTAAAATTGCCAAAAGCTCTAAAAATAAGCAAAATTTAGGCTTTTTTCCTTGACAAACAAGGGCTTTTCGCCTATAAATAGATATAGGCGTCAAAACGACGCGATGTTCGAGACAATAGGGCTTTTTGCGAGTGAAAGCGATTGTACTCATTATCTACTGAAATCAAGAGGAGGAGTTCACAATGAACAAAACAGAATTAGTTGCTGCTATGGCTGAGCAGGCAGACATGACAAAGAAGGATGCAGAGAAGGCACTTACAGCTTTCACTGAGGTTGTTGCTAAGGAATTAAAGAAGGGCGAGAAGATTCAGCTGGTTGGATTTGGTACATTCGAAGTTTCTGAGAGAGCTGCAAGAGAAGGCAGAAATCCCCAGACTGGCGAGACAATGAAGATTGCAGCATCTAAGTCACCGAAGTTCAAGCCGGGCAAGGCATTAAAGGATGAGGTAAACAGATAATTGTTCCCTGAGGCAACCGATGAGTATTCATCGGTTGTTTGCATTTCGGGAAGGGAGGGTATTATGAGACTAGACAAATATTTAAAGGTATCGCGCATTATCAAGCGGCGCACAGTGGCAAACGAGGCATGCGACGCAGGGCGCGTGCTTGTCAATGACAAGCCTGCAAAGGCATCCACGAACGTCAAGGCGGGTGACATCCTGACCATTCAGTTTGGCAATAAGGATGTCCGCGTGGAAATCCTTGATGTGCAGGAAACAGTCAAAAAAGACGACGCAAAAGAACTTTTCAGATATATTTAGAATATCCGCGCCCCTTTTCCCATATTATGTAATGTGCACGTTTTGATAGATATAGGAAACGCAGATATTGTTCAGTACAGCACTGCGCACTTGCTGCGAATTATGGCTTTATAAGCCACGTAAAAAAGCGTAAATTGTGCCAAGCATCAAGCCTCCACGAAGTGGATTTGCATGGCTTGATGATCGTAACTATGAAGGGACTGAATAGTTACGAAACGCAGATACTTTTGTCGCTTGCTATACATCCATGGGAAAGGGGCATCTTTTATGACAGGCAGTGTGGAAAACAGGAATGCAAATAATAGTGCAGGCATCGGAAAACACCGATTCAGCATGGAACAGCGCCGGGATTGTAAGATAACGGGGGTCGTGGAGGTACATTCCTTCGACGAAAACAATATACTGATGGAGACCGTGGACGGGATGCTTGCCATTAAGGGAAATAACCTGCATGTGAGCCGGCTGAATCTGGAAAAGGGCGAGGCGGATGTGGACGGCAGGGTGGATGCCTTTACCTACTCCGAAAAAAGTACACTGGCAAAAAAAGGAGAAGGGCTGCTTACACGCCTGTTTGGTTAATGAGTGCGGATATAATCAGAGAGTGGAATTTTTGGCTGGCATCAATCATCACAGGTGCATGCATGGCGTTCCTATATGATATTTTCAGGCTGTTCCGGCGTCTGATAAGACATGGCAGATTTGCTGTCGACCTTGAGGATATCCTGTACTGGGCAGTCTGCTTCGGCATCAGCTTTGCACTTTTATATTATGGAAATAATGGCGTGATACGCTTTGCGGCAGTGCTCGGTGCGGCAGTCGGCATGCTTATCTACGTCGCAACGCTGGGGCGTTTTTTTGTCAGGTTCAGCTATGCGGTCATCGACAAAACAATAGGCAGCTTTTTGCGGCTGTTAAAGAAAATCCTGCGCAGGCTGAAAAAACTGTTCCGTCCCGTGAAAAACGCCATTGTAAAAATGCATGATAAAAAAATTCTTTTTTATCAAAAATGCAGATTGACGGGCAAAACATTTCGTCATAATATTATAATGTGCCGCGGGAAGAAAACGCAGAAACGAAAGGGGGAAACGAATCATGGCAAGGCGAAAAAAGAAAAAGGCAAAAAGAAGAAGAACGCCGGAGTTCCTCCGCACCAGAAATGAAAACCGTCTTGGCATGACGGTTGCCGTGATAGCCATTCTGATTATGACCGGCGTTGTCGGCGTCAATTCGATTTCCCTGACGCAGAAGGAACGGCAATACGCGGCGAGGGAACAGGAACTTATGGAACTGATTGAGGCGGAGACGGCAAGGGCTGAGGAGCTTGAGGCGTTTGCCACCTACACCAAGACAAAAAAGTATGCCGAGGAAGTTGCCAAGGATAAACTCGGGCTCGTATATGAAAATGAGATTATTTTTCAGGAAGTTGACTGAATACCCGCACCGCTGTCGGACATAGGAACTGCTCCTTATCCCATGGCGGTACTTTTTATGCCGAGCTGCTCGATTATTGTCAATAAAAAAAATGAAAACTGTGCATAAGTTTGACAAAAAATGATAGGACACCCTTTTATACTATAATGAAAGTATAATAGTAACAGTTCAGCCCAGGACTTTGCAGTTACTGCAAATTATGGCTTACAAGCCACGGTACATGGCTTGATGGCTGAACTGTTACGTATGATATAACATTCAGGGGAGGTCAAGGATTATGTTAAAGGTCAAAGCACCAAAAATCGGATTATTCGGCGCGCCAAAAGAGGCAGAAAATAAATCAGGTATTGTAGAGGGGTACTTATTTAACGGTTACAGCAAAAGAAAGCTGTATTGTCTGGCAGAGACATATGAGGAACTGGCGAAGCTCTATCGCGGGATTCCGGATGAAGCCGGTATCTGTGACGACAGAAAGGACATGCTTTACCAAAAGCAGCTGCAGGAGACGAAGGAAGTGTTTGCAAACCACCTTGACGAGATATCAGGCGCTTTTGCCGATGTGGCAGACACGGTTGTCCATATCAGCCTGCCTCTGGAGCATAAGAGAAAGGCGCTGATGCAGTATCTGCGCAGACAGGGAATTGTGGTTCGCGAACTGGTATTTATAGAGGGAGACACAGTCGGCAGCTATGAGGGCATAATGGGCGGCAGGCTTGGGAACAGGATTAGCATTGAAGCGCGCGTGATTGGCAGACACACTGTATCCGCAAGCGTGCTTGGAGACTATCTGTCCGCCTTTTATGACAGGAAGCTGGTTGTTTCGGGGGAGAGCGCGCAGGTGATTGAGCGCGGATTCAACACATTTATATATGAAGACGAGCCGCGGTATACGGTGCTGAGTGCGATATCGCGCGCGGTCAGGGAAGACGAAAAAATTTCAGGTGACAATTTTTCGATGGAGGAATATAATCAGAGTCAGGTCGTTGTGATGATAGCGGACGGCATGGGGAGCGGCGCGCAGGCGTGCAAGGACAGTCAGGCGGTCATAGAGTTTATGGAGCGCTTTCTGGAAGCAGGATTTCAGAAAGAAAAGGCTTTTGCGATGGTGAACGGCGCGATTGCCTCGCAGAATGCGGGCTGTAACCTCACGACACTGGATGTCTGTGCAGTCAATCTGCTGACAGGTGACGCCGAGTTCATCAAGGCAGGCGCTGCGCCAAGCTATGTGAAGCGCGGAAACCGCGTGGACGAGGTGGAGGCAGACACCCTTCCGCTTGGAAGCATGGAGGAGCTTAGTCCCATGACGCAGGTTTTAAAGCTTGCCGATACCGACATGCTGATTATGGTATCCGACGGCGTTTCCGACGCGATAGACACGGAATCGGCAGGCAGACTCAGGGAGTTTATATCCAAGACGAATATAACAAATCCGAAGGAGATGTCGGACTATATTCTCCAGTGCGCAATCAACTGTCAGGGCGGACGCATCAGGGATGACATGACAGTGCTGACCTGCATGATGAAAAAGCGCATGGATGTCTGAAAGATTCGCCGCTGATGAGACAGCCGCATGAAAGGGAGACAAATGATAAACAGAGTGGTACGGTATATCAAAGAATACCATATGATTGACGAGGGGGACTGTGTCGTGGCAGGAGTATCCGGCGGCGCAGATTCCGTATGTCTTTTTATTATGCTTCTGGAAATCAGGAAAGTGATTCCCATGGAAATCAGGGTGGTGCATGTCAACCACCTGATACGGGCGGATGCCGCAGCGGATGCCGCATACGTGGAACAGCTCTGCCGCGCAAACGACATCGCGTTTACACTGGTCGAGGAGGATGTGGAAATGCTGGCGGAAAAGCTCCGGCTTTCGACAGAGGAGGCGGGGCGTAATGTGCGGTATGAGGCATTTTACAGGGAACTCGGTGACAGAAAGGGCAGAATTGCCATCGCGCACAACAAAAACGACAGCTGCGAGACGTTTCTGTTTCATCTGTTTCGCGGAACCGCGCTCAAGGGCCTGACGGGAATTCCGGCTGTAAGGGATAAGGTCATCCGACCGCTGCTCTGCTTGGAGAGAGCGGAAATTGAAGCGTTTTTGCGGGAACGAGGGATAAGATATTGTATAGACAGCACCAATTTGGAGGATAATTATTCAAGGAACATCATACGCCGCCACATACTTGCGACAGCTGTGAAAGAAATCAGTCCGGCAGCCGTAGACCATATCAGCAATGCATGCCGTCGGGTAAGCGACGCATATGATTTGATAGAGGACATCACAAGACAAGGCTGTGAAACATGCGTGCGCGTTACCGAAGGAGCCGGAAATCATAAAATATATCACATTGACAGAGAAAAATTTTTGTCGCTTCATAACACGATACGCGGTTATGTGGTCATGGAAACGCTGGCGGATGCGGCGGGGAGCAGAAAGGATCTGGAGACGGTTCATGTCGAGCAGGTGTGCGGGCTTATGAACAGGCAGTGCGGAAAAGAAGTCCGTCTTCCATATGGCCTGCGCGCAAAAAGGGGCTATGACGGGGTTACGGTTGACAGAAAGCCGGACGAAATCCCGTCGGAAGCTGCTTTACACGAAACAGTGGTCACGCAGGACATGACAGCGGCGCTTATGGCGGGCGGGACAGTGGAAATTGTGCTGAGCCCGCATCAGAAAATACGTGCCGTTCTTATATTAAAAGGCGGTATTTACAATGATTTGGAAAATATTCCGCAAAAAAAGTATACGAAATGGATAGATTATGATAAAATAAAAAATAGTATTGTCATAAGAACCCGCAGGCAGGGCGATTATCTGACAGTAAATGAAATGAATCAGCGCAAAACCCTGAAAAAGTATTTTATCGACCATAAAATACCGCAGGAAGAGCGGGGGCGTATCTGGCTTGTGGCTGACAGCAGCCATGTAGTCTGGACTGTAGGACAACGAATTAGCAGTTACTACAAAATCAGTGAAAATACGAGAAGGATATTATGTCTTACATTTGAGGATGAAGAGCAGCATACGGGGGAATGCGCGCGACACTAAGGAGGAACAAAAATGGCTGAAAAAATCAGGGTCTTGTTGACAGAGGATGAGGTGGATGCCCGGATCAAACAGATAGGCGACGAGATAAGCCGCGACTATGAAGGCAGGCAGGTTCACCTTGTATGCGTGCTCAAAGGCGGCAGCTTTTTTATGTGTGAGCTTGCAAAGCGCATTACCGTACCGGTATCACTGGATTTCATGTCCGTGTCAAGCTATGGCGGAAGTACTAAATCGAGCGGGATTGTCAAGATTGTCAAGGATTTGGACGAGTCGCTTCAGGGAAAGGATGTCATCGTGGTGGAGGACATTGTGGATTCCGGACGGACGCTGAGCTATCTGCTTGAGCTTCTGGGACAGCGCGGGCCAAGAAGCATGAAGCTCTGTACACTGCTTGACAAACCTGACAGACGTGTGGTGGATGTGACTGTCGACTACAAAGGTTTTGAGATACCGGATGCGTTTGTCGTGGGATACGGTCTTGACTATGACCAGCGTTACCGGAACCTGCCATATATCGGCGTGGTTGAATTGGAATAAAATTCGTCCCGTTTTTCTCGTGCACATGGGTATCCAAATGAAATATGCCAGCCTGCTGGCGGATGTCCGGCGCGCGCGAAGGGGGAAGGAAGCTTCCCCGCCTGACATGGGATAATGATATAAATAGTGAGGAGACAGAAATTGGGAAAAGGTGCAAAAGGAATTAATTTAACGTTTATATTTATATTGATATTGGTGCTGGTACTGATATGGGCAAGCACCAATAGCGGCGGCAGCGGTTCCTACACAAAAGGTCAGTTTGTGAAAGAGATGGAGGAGGGGCTTGTCGTCGATGTGGAGATTCATCCCAACGCCCAGGTACCTACGGGAATGCTGCGCATTACATTGAAGGACAATCAGCAGAGAAGCCTCTATGTTTCTGACGTGGTTGAGATGCAGGAGCTGGTAAAAAGCTACAATATCGACCCGATTGTGAAGGATGTACCGCAGGAGAACTGGTTCATCACAGAGCTTCTTCCGCTGCTGATGCTGCTTGTCGTCGTCGTGTTTATGTTCAGCATGATGAATGCGCAGAATTCCGGAAACAGCGGCGGAAAGATGATGAACTTCGGAAAAAGCAGGGCACGCCTGATGACCGGAGGCGAGGTGACGCTCAAGGATGTGGCAGGGCTTCGTGAGGAGAAAGAGGATTTGGAGGAAATCGTTGATTTCTTAAAAGATCCGTCGAAATACACCAAGGTAGGGGCGCGCATTCCAAAGGGCGTTCTTCTTGAGGGTGCGCCGGGTACTGGTAAGACGCTGCTTGCAAAGGCGGTTGCGGGCGAGGCAAATGTACCGTTTTTCTCTATATCGGGTTCGGACTTTGTGGAAATGTTCGTCGGGGTCGGCGCATCGAGAGTGCGTGACCTTTTTGCGGAAGCGAAGAAAAACGCGCCGTGTATCGTGTTTATCGACGAGATTGACGCCGTGGCGAGACGCCGCGGAACCGGTATGGGCGGCGGGCACGATGAGCGCGAGCAGACCCTGAACCAGATGCTGGTCGAGATGGACGGCTTTGGCACGAACGAGGGAATCATCGTGATGGCAGCCACGAACCGCGTGGACATCCTTGATCCCGCAATTCTGCGTCCCGGACGCTTTGACAGAAAGATTACGGTTTCTCCGCCGGATGTGGGCGGACGTGAGGAAATCCTCAATGTCCATGCGAGGAACAAGCCGCTGTCCGAGGATGTGGACTTGAAGCAGGTTGCACAGACGACGGCGGGATTTACAGGTGCAGACCTTGAGAACCTCCTGAATGAATCCGCAATCCACGCGGCAAAGGAGAACAGGGCGTATATCCAGCAGGAGGATATCAAGAAGTCATTTATCAAGGTAGGAATTGGCGCGGAGAAAAAGAGCCGCATTATATCGGAGAAAGAAAAGAAAATCACGGCGTATCATGAGGCGGGGCATGCGATTCTGTTCCATGTGCTTCCTGATGTCGGACCGGTTTACACGGTGTCCATTATTCCGACAGGGCTTGGCGCGGCGGGATATACCATGCCGCTTCCGGAGCGGGATGATATGTTCAATACCAAGGGCAGGATGCTGCAGGATATCATGGTGTCACTTGGCGGGCGCATTGCCGAGGAAATCATTTTTGATGATGTGACTACCGGCGCTTCGAGCGACATCAAGAAAGCGACCAAGGTTGCGCGCGCGATGGTGACAAAATA
This sequence comes from uncultured Lachnospiraceae bacterium, assembly GCA_910579275.1. Lineage (GTDB taxonomy): Bacteria > Bacillota > Clostridia > Lachnospirales > Lachnospiraceae > COE1. Next base: position 22,825 of record CAJTTO010000010.1, on the reverse strand, counting down.
CGGATTTTCCGACAGCATCGGCGTGATTAACTATGACGAGGATGACAACGAGGTCTTTATCGGACGTGACTTGGCGCATCCGAGAAGCCACTCGGAGACTGTTGCGGGTCAGATTGACATTGAAGTGAAAGCGATTGTGGATGACTGCTACAAGAAGGCAAAGGATATCATCCACGAGCATGAAAAGATACTCCATGCCTGTGCAGAGCTTCTTCTGGAGAAGGAGAAAATCGGCAGGGAGGAATTTGAGGCATTATTTGAAGCATAAAACAAAAGCTGCCGTGAAATGGGAAACCCTGTTTCGCGGCAGCTTTACTGTTCACTTCGTTCCAATAACAGGTAAAAATCCATGCATAATTTGCTTTGCAAATGGATTTTTACTGGAAACCATATATTTTCCACGAACGGCGACTTTTCGATGTAATTACCTGGCGTTCTTCGGCTTGCAATAAAAGACCGCATAGGATATACTGTAATTAAACAATAAATATTTCAAAGGGCAGATTTGTACCGTGCCGGATTCACAGGATGGGCAGGAATGGAGAATACTATGGAAGATACAAAAATACAGTGGCACGCGGCATTTGTGTCGGCAATGGATTTGGAGCTGGCACAGAACAGGTCTGATTTGGAATACTATAAGGAATATAACCTGAACACAAAACCGCTGGAGGTAGACCTGCTGGTCATCAAAAAGGATGCTGGTATAGAAATAACAAATGAAATAGGAAAACTGTTTCGTGGGCACAATATCGTGGAATATAAGTCACCGGACGACCACCTGAACATCGATAGCTTCTATAAGGCAGGCGCATATGCCAGCCTGTACAAGTCATATGGGAAAACGGTAGACGAGCGCAGGGCGGGGGATATCACGGTGACGCTGGTTCGTGAGCGCAAGCCGTCAGGACTGTTTACGTACTTTAAGGAGCATGGCATCACGTATACCAATCCATACAAGGGGATTTATCAGGTAACAAATACCGTCTTGTTTCCGACGCAGATCATTGTGACAAAAGAATTAAATCCAAAGGAACACGTCTGGCTGAAAGCCCTGTCCGGTCAGATGGAGAAGCAGCAGATGCGAGAATTGCTTGAGAAAATAGAAAAACTGGATTTAAAGATAGACAGGGAGCTGGCGGATTCGGTGCTGCAGGTGAGCATCGGAGCAAATAAACAGGTAGTTGAAGAACTGAGAGGGGATGAGAATATGTGTCAGGCATTATTGGAAATTATGGAGCCGGAAATTAACAAAATAAAGGCAGAAGTGACAAGAGAGGTAACAAAAGAGGTAACAAAAGAAGGAATTAATAATACAATTTTGGCGTTAAGGGAGTGCGGACAGACAGAGGATGTAATAAAGCAAATAATCAGCAAAGCATACCATATCTCATTTCAGGAAGCAGAAAATTATCTATAAAAGACATAAGGCTCATGGAAAGGACAGAAACGAATGTGACTTTGCGCATCACATTATACTGAGCGGTCAGTCTTTTCGACTGCCAGTATATAAATATTTGGAAAGGTACTGTACTTAAGATGAAGGTAAGGGAAAATCTTATAGACAGACAGACGGGTTGACATAACTCTGTCTTCTTGTGATACAATTTTATACCGGGATAAAGTAAGACCATGCGTCAGGGTAAAAACGGACAACGTGAAAGCGAATACCGTTTTGCCCTGGGGCATGGTCTTTTGTGATGCAGGAAAGAAAAGAATAAGGCTGAGAGGAGGGTAGGAAAAATAAAAGATGCAAGACAACCAAAATACATCATGGAGGATGATGATATGGCAAAAGATGTTACGATGCGTGATATCGCAAAGGAGATGGGGGTTAGTACGGTAACGGTTTCCAAGGCGCTCAATAACAAGGAGGGAGTTGGAAACACACTCCGCACATCCATACGAAAAAAAGCGGAGAAAATGGGGTACAAATTTACACTCGTCAACAAGGCGCTGCGGGAAGACGCGAGCAAGACCGTCGGGGTGCTTGTCGATGCGCTCTACGTTGTGATAAATAAAATGAAAAACACGTCTCCGTTTTATCTGCGCATGTATCAGAACGTCGTGCTGGCACTTTCCGAATATGGATATTCTGCCATTCTTGAAGTCATTACAGACGAGATGATTGGCAGACAAAAACTGCCGAAAGTGCTCTCTGACAACAAGGTCGACAGTTTGGTCGTGATGGGACCGATACGCGGGAATTACGCGGAACTGCTCAAAAATAACGGCCTGCCTGTGGTGTATCTTGATTTTTATGATGAGGATGGGGAGACTCCCTGCGTTGTGACAGATAATACCTATGGTGTCTATATGCTGACAAAGTACCTGATTGACAACGGTCATCGAAAGATTGCGTTTGTCGGATCCATAGATGCGACGCCGAGCATCCTTGACCGGTATCTGGGCTACTGTCGGGCGCTTCTGGCGAACCATATTGTTCCGCAGGAAACGTATCTGATTCCGGACAGGGGGGGACGACGGGCTGTTTATCGAATTTGTGCTTCCGGACAAGGAGCAGATGCCGACTGCGTTTGTCTGCAACTGTGATGATGCGGGGTATGTGCTTATGGAGCGCCTCCGGCAGGAGGGATACCGCATTCCGGAAGATATCTCCGTAGTGGGATTTGACAATTATACATTTTTGAATTTTGCATATCCGCGGCTTACGACGATCGAGGTGGATGTCGTGGAAATGGCTGACAGGGCAGTTGACCTGCTTGTCGGCATGATGCGCGGCGAGGACAGGGCAGGAAGCAGAATTGTGGTAAACGGCAGGTTCATATCAGGCAATTCTGTGGCGGAAAGGAAGATGTGAGAGGGAACTTCAGGTTCCCTCTTTGTCTTATATGCAGCTCTGCGTATAGCGTCAGGCGGATTAGGAGGAATGAATATGTTTCAAGGAAAAAAGCTTCTTTTTGGGGTGATGGCAGTGTGCCTGCTGACTGTTTTTACAGGCTGCAATAGTAACGGAAAAACGACGGCCGGCTCGTCCGTACAGCAGGCTTCTGCCGTTTCAGAACCAGAGACGTCCGGCAGTGAAAGCGCGGAGAAACCTGTCTTGGATGAAACCGAAACGGCACAGAAAAATGAGCATGAAAATATAAATAAGGACATGGAGGATATGGATGCGATGGATATTGTGAAGGATATGAGAATTGGCTGGAATATAGGAAACACGCTTGATTCCATCAGAACGGATATTGCGCGGATTGAACAGCCTTTTAAATTTGAGACGGCATGAGGCAATCCGAAGGTGACGCAGGAGCTGATTGATGCGGTGCTTGACGCGGGGTTCAATGTAATCCGGATACCTGTGTCATGGACGAACCACATTGCGCCTGCGCCGGATTACACAATTACGCAAAGCTGGATGGAGCGCGTGAAAGAGGTTGTTGACTATGCGTACAACAAGGGCGCCTATGTGATTGTCAATGTGCACCATGAGGACTGGAATTATCCGTATTATGATAATCTCGAGCGCGCGTCAGCCGAGATGGAAGCGGTCTGGGCGCAGATTGCAGAAGTGTTTCAGGACTATGATGAACACTTGATTTTTGAGGGACAGAATGAGCCGAGAAAGATTGGCACACCGCTTGAGTGGAACGGCGGCGACGCGGAAGGCTGGGAGGTAGTCAACCAGACAAACAAAGTTTTTATCAATACTGTGCGCGCAGCAGGCGGCTCCAATCCATACCGTATGTTGATGATACCGGGCTATGCCGCAAACTGCACCGTGGGAATCAGACATGTCGAAGTGCCTGAAAATGACAATCGTGTCATAATTTCCGTCCACGCATATGAACCGTATGAATTTGCGCTAAAACCGGATGGAAGAAGTGCGTGGAACCAAGATACCACAGCGATTGACAACCTGATGGGCGACTTACAAACACTTTTTATTGACAAGGGCATTCCTGTCATTATCGGAGAGTTTGGCGCCATGAACAGGGAGAATGAGTCTGAGCGTTCCCAGTGGGCAGCATACTATGTGGGAGCGGCAAAGAAAATCGGCGTGCCGTGTATCTGGTGGGACAATGGACTTTTCCAAGGAGACGGCGAGCGGTTTGGACTTTTTGACAGGCACACGGGCACTTGCGTCTATCCGGAGCTGCTCGATGCGCTGATGCAGGGAACAAAAAAATGAGAATGAATAAAAATTTCCTTTTTTCCAATACTATTGATGTTGAAAAAAATCAGTTTTATTTGGGAACGGAGGATTTGTATGATTTTAACGGAAAAAGAGACAGCGGCAGTAAAAGATTTGCAGCAGCAGGAAAAGACCTGCATCGAGAAATACCAGCGCTATTCATGCGAGGCGAAGGATACTGTTTTGAAGGACTTATTCAAAACGCTGCAGGACAAGGAACAGCATCATTTTGACTCGTTACAGCAGGTTCTTGGCGGCAAGGTTCCCTCCTGCAACTGTAATGATTCCGACGGCAAGAATTACAAGCCGACAGCAACATATGATAAGATGACCGATTCGGCGGACAAAAAGTCGGACAATTTTCTGGCAACAGACTGTATCGTATCAGAGAAGCTTGCTTCCTCAGAGTACAATACAGATGTATTCTGCTTTAAGGATTCCGACATGAGAAAGCTTCTTGCAGACATCCAGATTGAGGAGCAGAACCACGCGGAGATGCTGTTCAAGTACAAGACAGTAAACGGAATGGCATAAGAAATAAGGCACGGCGTAAGCCGTGCCTTTTTGTATGGTTTGATGCATCTTTGCCGCTGCGTTGTTTCACGGACTTTGCAGCCGGTAGGAATGAATTTTTGAATATGCGCTAAGGAAACTGTTACTATAAAGTGTGCAAATTTGATAAATCTGAATCATAAAATAGGAATAATTACCAAAATTTTCTTTTTCAAAAAATTTTAGTTTCAAAAAATTCGGAACTGTAATATAATATAGTCACCTAATAAGCGAAAGTATACAAAATTGCACAAATGATTCAACGATATTTAGGATAAAATAGATAAAAAACGTATCGGATGCGTTGTATCAGAATCGCTATAATTTAAGTATAAGTGAAAGAAGGGAAATTCATGAGGGTTAAGGCATTATCAATTTTACTTTGCAGCTGTCTTTTGGCAGGCAGCATACCACATTTCAGCTATGGTGCGGAGCAGTCGGCAGCCATAGCGTATGTACAGGATGACGCAGACAGCATCGCGGCACAGAGTGAAGGCACCAGCCTGCAAAGTGAGGGAGACGCGCAGGAGGAAGTTCAAGAGGAACCGGAGCCAGAACCCGAACCGGAACCGGAGCCAGAACCCGAGCCGGAGCCGGAACCCGAACCTACACCCGACCCGCCGTCGAGTGACCCGCCTTCGGAGGAGGCGCCGCCGAGTGAGGAGTCGCCATCGAGCGGGGAGACGCCGTCCACAGAGGAGTCCTCATCAAGTGAGGAGACTTCGTCAGGGCAGGAGACATCCACAACGGAGGAATCGTCCTCGAGTGAGGAAACCACGACGACAGAGGAATCATTCTCGAGTGAGGAGTCCTCATCGGGACAGGAGACATCCACAACGGAGGAATCGTCCTCGAGCGAGGAAACCACAACGACAGAGGAATCATCCTCGAGCGAGGAGTCCTCGACCATTGAGGAATCATCCAAGCTGGAATTTGTGGAGATAGAGGAGACGACCAAGACTGAGGAGGAGGAGACGACGGAAACCGAAACCGAGACGGAAACGGAAACGACCGAGGAGGAGACAACAGAGGAGGAAACGCTCCCCGAAAATACGACACAATTGAAATATGCGTCCACAGAGGAAGTCTCACTCAAGGCGAACAACAGCAAGTGGTATCAGTTTACGGCGCCCGAGTCAGGATATTATAACTTTTTTGTAAGCGGCAGCAGCACAAGCGACATTTCGCTGACCGTGTATGATGCGCGCAAGGATGGGAAGGCATTAAAGAACCATACATACCATAATAATGTACACTATGCAATTATGTATCTGGAAAAAGGCCAGATTGTTTATCCGTCGCTGAAACTTGCAGAGAAAGGACCGGTAGTGGCAAAGACGGTTCAGTTCGGCACAAAGCGTGTGAAGATGGGTTCCGTGACGGCATCGGATGGCGGATATGTGGCGAGTACGGGCAATTTTACCGCAGATATCGGATGGAAGGCGGCAAGCAGGACGCTGTCCATGGATATGACACTTTCCGCAAAAAACGGAAAAAATCTGAACAGCAGTTATATATGGCAGATAAAGTATGGAAACAGTGACCTTGGGTATCAGTATATTGAAGAACAAATAGCCCCCGGCGCAAAAACGGAGAAAAGCATCAGCGCGCTTGAAGCGGGTGCGGAGTACAATTTTTCGATGTACTTACTCAATTCCGAGACATACGCGCTTGAGGCTGTGCTGGTGCCGGACGCAAGCGCAATCAAAATGCAGACCGGAAGCTCCAAGGAAAGTATTATTTTCAGAGGAAAGAATGCTGGCTATGACAGCATTTCCATCTCATTTGAGGCTGTTCAGCCGATTGCAAAATACAGTTATGGCGCGCTTGCAGCGTATGAGGACGAAATTACAGTCCAAAAGTATATTACCGGCGTGTCCGAGATTACGGTGACAGGACTTGAACCGGCAACGACATACTATTTTGAATTCTACAACAGCAGCGGGGTTGTGTTTGGCTATACCACGATTGATACCAAAGAATATCCGGCAAAGGTGAGCTACAGTGCGAAGGCCTCCGGACCGGACAGCATTCTGCTAAAGGCAAATATTACTTCATTTACGGGGCAGGTTCCGGAATATTTTAACCTGTGCTATGAAGTGGCGGATGAAGCAGGAAAGATGATTGCGTCCGGAATGGAAAAAACACCTGCAAAGGGCAGCGAGAAATGGAAGATTGAGGCACAGGTAACGGATTTGGAACACAGCACGCCATACAAAGTTACCATGTGGATTAATGAAACGGGATACGCTGCACATTTTAAGGAAAAAGTACTTGATGTAAAGACGGAACAGGCACCGTTTCCGGAGGAGGCGCTGACGGCGGATATCCGTCAGAATGCCAAAAACCCGACAAGGGCGGATTATACGGTTCAGATAGCAGACTACATGGAGCATGTAACCGGAAAGCTAAAATACCGTATGAAGAATTCGCTCGGCGAATATGAAGTAAAAGTATTAAATGTCAGAAATGGTGTGACAAAAGGTTTCGTCACCAACCTGCAGGAAGGCGCTGCCTATGAGTATGAAATCCGGATTGCCGGCGTGGTGAAGCGCGGAACCTTTCAGATGGGCGAGGCGCGTATCCATCCCGAGATGACGGATGATACAGCGGCATACGATTCCGTGCTTACTTACCGTTTAAAGACCGCAGAGCTGACGCCGGGAGTGGCGTACAGCGTCAAACTGTATTATTATAATGATGAGACAAAACTTTACGCCGAGGCTGCCAACAAGCTTCCGCTGTCGGCGGAGGGAGATTATGCTGTGTCTGTGCAGGCGGCGGATTACTTTGCGCTGTCGCCGCAGACCCAGTACGGTTTTCAATGGGAACTTTATGCAGGCACGGCACTGGTCGATACACAGTATCAGCTTATCAATACGGCACAGTCGAAAGTGAACGTAGAGCTGACCGCAAACATGGCGGACTATGTGACCTACAATGTCAGCCTTGACGGAAGGACGGAAAACATCAAAAGAGACATCACCTTATTCTCATATATATGTGAGGAGGGCGGCGAGTACAGGAAAGAGGGCGCAAGCTTTAATCTGTACGCATCAAAGGCGTATAAGGCTGGCGGACGCACGCTGACGGGGCTTGTCGATGAGAAAAACTACACGGTTTCCTTCCGCGATATCAAGGGCAAGGAATACGGAAGCTACACCTTTACGTTTGAGGCAAAAATAGACGGTGTGCGTGTCAGCGTCGGAAACCAGATGGCGGGCGCCCACAACCTTACAATACAGACACAGGTAGAAGGCGAAATCGCGCCGGAATCACACCTAATCCTGTTTTTCAAGGAAAAAGAACAGGAGGACTGGGATATCAGAAGCGTACCGCTCGAACCCGGTCAGACAGAGTGCAATTTTGAGCTTACAAGCTATCTTGGGGATGATGTGAACGCAGATACCATATATGAATATGTATCGGGTATCAGCAGGGAGAAATATCCGCCAGTCACGGCTGTGCTTGATGGCGTCTGCTCCGGAGAGCTGCTGACACAGACGGATGGCAGAAACCTCACCAATGTAACAGCGGGAAGCGGATACTCCTATATCTCAATCAAGGCAATGCTCACGAACAATCCGATTAACACAAGTTCCTATATCTATGTTTTCTACCGCGAAAAAGGGCAGGAGAAGTGGATAAAGAACAAAAAGAGTTACATGATCAGCAATACGACAGGCGGAATGCTGACTTTTATCAATGACCTCAAGCCCGGAACCGAATACGAGTACACGGTAGCGGTCACGGATATCGGTTATGACGCATCGCTGGAAGACATTGAGGAGGACAGACAGGTAGCGGGAACGGTCATGACTAAGAGCGATGCATTTGACTTGGACATTACCGAGTCGGAGGACGCGTTTGTCCTGAAAGCAGACACAAGTGCTCAGGCAAAGAATTTAAAAGCAGTTTTGACACTTGATGACGGACAGACAAAGGAGGTCATGCTCTCAAAGAGTAAGGATTACAGCAATACCGTGTCCTTTGACGACCTGCCTGCAGAAAAAGAATACACAGTGAAAAAGGCGGAACTCAAGGTGATGGAGACCATCACAGGGCAGTGCAGCTATGTTACAGTTGCGTCTTTTGAGCCGGAATATCAGCTTGCCGTAAATAAGTGAGCCGGAGTTGCGGCAGACATACATAAAAACCACATAATTACAGATGATAGTCACAAAGAGGCTTGAAGCCGCGGTTCACGCGTGAGACGTAACCGTTTGAAAAACAAGAGCGGGGGATTTGTATGGATTTCTTGACGAGAAGTGACTATCAGCGGGTTGTGCTTTATATTTTGACGTCGGTGGCAGTTCTGCTGTCAATAAAGTATCTTCTTCCTTATTTTCTTCCGCTTCTGGTAGCGCTGCTGATTGTAGTGCCGCTGCAGCGTTTCTGCCGGGGGCGGAAGAAGACAGGGCAAAAAGGCTTTATGGCAGGCGGGATTTTATTTGCCATCATTCTTGTCGTGGCGTTAATTATTGTGGGGCTGGGGACATTTCTGCTCAGCAAGGCAAAAATGTTCGTCCGCGACGCAGACTTTTGGACGGACAGCATTACACAGATGATATCGAGCCTGAGCGCGGGAATTGAAACCTTTTTCCAGATACAGGAAGGCGTCGTGGAACAGTGGATATCGGAGCGGTCTGCGGAGTTCGGGGGATACATTGCGAAGTCGGGTGACGGGCTGCTTACGGGCAGTCTGCGCTATTTGTCCGTGGCAGGGCGCGTTGGCACTTTCGTCGTAGTGAGCTTTATTTGCGTTGTCCTGTTTGCGAGGGAGATAGAGGGATGGCAGCAGGGGCTTCTGAATCTGGCGGCAATCGAGCCGGCAATTGACCATATCCTGTCCATTATTCTGCGCATCGGGAAAAAGCTTGGAAACATGGTGAAGACATACTTAAAAACCCAGACGATTATTCTGATATGCATTAGCGTCACTGCGGTTATAGGGCTTTACCTCGGCGGTACGTCGGAGGCATGGTTTTATGGCGCCCTTGCCGGATTTATGGATTTTCTTCCCTTCATTGGGACGGGCATTGTCCTTATTCCCATAGGGGTCGTAAGTTTTTTGAAAGGAAGGATAGGCAGCGGCGTGATTATCCTGCTGACATATCTTGCCTGTGTCATCATCAGGGAATTTCTAGAGCCGAGACTGCTGGGCAGCGGACTAAAATTTTCGCCGGTAGCGATTCTGATATCGGTGTACGCCGGCGTCATTTATTATGGGCTTGGCGGTGTCATTCTTGGGCCTGTCACACTGCTGATACTGGTGGAGCTTGGACGGGAAATCTTTATGACGCATCATCCGTCCTGAGTATATATAAAATCCGATTTCAGTGCATCTTCAATCTGGGGTGCCCTTCGCTCGTACACGGCAATGATTTTGGCAATCTCATCGGTTTCGACATGCTTTTTGTTTTCCGCGTAGAGTGCAAGGAACAGGCGCAGCATGGCTGTCTTGGCAATGCCGAAAACAAGGTGCTTCGAGAAACTGTAATCCTCAAAAATATCAAGAAAGCTTGTATAGAGATAGTATTCATAGTACCGGTTCAGGATGTTGTCCAGATGCGGTACTTTTTTCGTTAGCTTTTGTGTCAGGGAGTCAAGCTTCTCGTCTGCGGAAGCAGGGTTCATGCGGCTTAACATGCCGAATCTGCGGATGTATTTTTTACAGAGCCTGTACAAAAAGGGTGACAGCGTTCTGAGACTTGGGTGGTAAAAACCGTTAAAAAAAAGCTTGTTCATGCGCGCACTGTCAATCACATAAGCGTCCGATGACTGGTATGCCAAAGGGCTTGGAAGCGGTGTGCTGCCAAGGCACGCATTCTGTGCATCGCGCCCGTAATTCAGAATTGCCATGCTGTCGAAGCGCATTCCGCTGTTGATAAGCGAAGCAAGCTCTGCTCTTGACTGCAGCAGATAATCCAGAAATGCTTTGTCGTCGTTTGTCGTGTTGACCTCATAGCCTGCGCTGCCCTCGCATACAGTAAAGGCAAATGGTTTTTCCTGCGCGGCGTATACCAGAAAAAGCCTTGCCGCTTCCGGACACGCAAGGTAGAGCGTCTCCTCGCAGAAAAATTCAAGGTTGTACAGCTGTCTCGGAAATTGTATACATACGGCAGGCATATAGTCCGTACCGTATTTTTTCTGTATGCCGCACAGGCGGTCAAGCCCCCAGAACGGACAGCCGCGGAACGTGCTGCGGAAAGCGACAAGCTCGTCTTTTTTCTCGATGCAGCACCGCAGCAGTGCGCCGAAAAACCCCTTTTCGGTCAGGTATTTGAAGTACATATCGCGCTCGATGGGCACTTTCCAGCCGCGGCAGCAGCTTGCAGGACATTGTGCGCCGGTGCATTCAAATTCATTTAAAATAGATATCCGTTTTATCTGCATAGGTGATTTCCCCTTACCATTCAACAATATATGAAAAAATTTTAAAAGAATATGAAAAAATGTGCAAGTGGGAAATAAAAATTGTTGATTTTGCACGAATTTTTAGGTATAATCCTATTATGCATTGTTAAATATTTGTATTGGTTTTGACAAGGCAATAATGCAGCGATAAACTGGGAAATAGGGGTAAATACATTACTATGCGTTATATGAAGATGAATGATGCCAGACCGGGCATGTGCCTTGCCTACAATATGTACGATGCCGACGGACACACGCTGATATGCAGCGGAAGTATTTTGTCGGCGCTATATATCAAAAGACTGAGTGAATATGGATTTGACGGCGTGTATATCAACGACGAACTGTCGGAGGACATTAAAATAGAACCGATTATCAGCCCCGAGCTTCGCACAGAGGGGCTGCAGAATGTGCGCAGCAGTAATGTTGACGGCTGTAAGGATGTGGCGAAAAAGATTGTGGATCAGATACTGAACAACGGGATGCTGGCGCTCGACCTGACAGACCTTAGGTGTTTTGACGGATATACGTATGCCCACTCGGTCAATGTGGCAGTCATCGCATGCATTATCGGATTTGGGCTGAAGATGAGTGAGGAGTCGTTAGAACAGCTCGTCATGGCAGGGCTGCTTCACGATATGGGAAAGCTTGTCATCCCGCCGGAAATTCTCAACAAGCCGGCCAAGCTGACCAATGAGGAGTATGAAGTCATGAAAAGGCATTCCAAGCTTTCCTATGAAATTATCAAGGAGCGGTGGGATATTTCGGCGCAGGTAAAGGCGGCGGTGCTCTACCATCATGAGAATGTGGACGGAAGTGGATATCCTGTCGGTATCCAAGGCGATAACATGACCATTTTTACCAAAATTCTTCATGTGGCGGATGTGTATGACGCGCTTGTGTCAAAGCGGCCGTACAAAAATCCGTATTCTCCGTATGAGGCGTGTGAATTTATGATGGGGGCAGGCGGCATCATGTTTGACCCCAAGGTCGTTGAGTCGCTTCTGCTGTACGTGCCTTTTTACCCGAAAGGGACACAGGTCAGGCTTTCTGACGGCAGGGAAGGCATTATAGTGGAGAATGCGGGGAACAGAAACTTAAGACCGCTTCTGCGTCTTTTGGATGGAAACATGATTGACATGCTGGAACAGGAAAATTATAACCTCACGATTTTGCATGGCTCGAACGAGATTGTGATGGATCCATGTGTGGAGGAAGCAGAGCGCCGCAAGATGCTGACGCCCTTTAAAAAGTACCGTGTCATGATTATTGACGATATGCTTATCAATCTTCAGTCGTTTCGCGGATTCCTGCAGAACGCCTATGAACTAAGTCTTCTGACTTCCGTGGGACAGGCGCTGCTGCATCTAAAGCGGCAGACAGAGCCGGATTTAATCATTCTGGACATGGACATGCCGGAAATGAACGGACTGGACGCATTTGCAAAGATAAAAGGGATTATCGGGGATACAACACCTGTTCTGTTTGTCATCAATGATTATGACAAAAGTGTGGTATCAAGATGCAGGAAAGCAGGGGCATCAGGTTATATTGTGCGGCCGTACAAGCCTGCTTTTGTGAAATCTGAGATTAAGCGCATTCTTTCCGTATGAAAAATTGGTAATGGCTGAGCCGGAGCCATGCAGAGCATGATTCCCACTACTTTGGTGGCCGTCTGAACAGTAACAAACTTTTACAAAAAAAAGTAGAATATATCGGGAAAACTATTGACTTTACCAAGTAAAAAAAATATAATGAATAAGTTGTTTTTAAGCGCATGCTTTTACGCATGCGCTTTTATGTGCGCGGACACGCGGCGGAGCGCATGTATGGTACGGTATGGCAGGCGTGGGACGAAATGTGCCCGAATACCTGCCGGCAGAGATAGAAAGGAATTATATGGAAACTTTAAAATTTAACGAACTGAATTTAAGCCCTGAAATACTCCGGGGAGTAAAGGAAATGGGCTTTGAGGAGGCATCTCCGATACAGAGTAAGGCAATCCCCATTGCCATGACGGGGGCAGACATTATAGGTCAGGCGCAGACAGGTACTGGAAAGACCGCGGCTTTCGGAATTCCGGTACTGGAGAAAGCAAAAAAGGAAATCAAGCATCCGCAGACGCTGATTCTCTGTCCGACAAGGGAGCTTGCGGTACAGGCAGCGGAGGAAATCCGCAGGCTTGCAAAGTATATGCACGGAATCAAGGTTCTTCCAATTTACGGCGGGCAGGATATCAGCAAACAGATCCGGTCGCTGAAAGGGACACAGATTATCATAGGAACGCCGGGGCGCGTGATGGATCATCTGCGCCGCAAAACCATTCGCTGCGACTATGTGGATACGATTGTCCTTGATGAGGCGGATGAGATGCTCAACATGGGATTTCGCGAGGATATTGAGACGGTTTTGCAGTACGTGCCGAACGAAGACCGGCAGACGATTCTCTTCTCCGCGACCATGCCGCAGCCGATTCTGGATATCACAAGAAATTACCAGAAACCGGACGCGAAACTGATAAAGGTAGTCAAAAAGGAGCTTACGGTTCCCAAAATCGAGCAGTATTATCTTGATGTAAAGAGAAAAGACAAGGTTGAGGTGCTCTGCCGTCTGCTGGATTATTATGAGCCTAAGCTTTCGCTGGTATTCTGCAACACAAAAAAGATGGTAGACGATCTGACAGAGGTTCTGAAAGGCAGGGGGTATTTCGCAGAGGGGCTTCACGGTGACATGAGTCAGGCACAGCGCGACCGTGTCATGAAAAGCTTCCGCAATGGCAAGACTGATATCCTGATTGCCACGGATGTTGCCGCGCGCGGTATTGACGTGGATGATGTGGAGGCAGTGTTTAACTACGACATTCCGCAGGATGATGAGTACTACGTGCATCGTATCGGACGTACAGGGCGCGCAGGCCGCACGGGACGTTCCTTCACTTTTGTAAAGGGTAAGGAAGTCTACAAGTTAAAGGACATCATGCGCTACTGCAAGACCAAGATTTATGCGATGCCGGTGCCGTCGCTCAATGATGTGAACCAGATTAAGATAGAAAAAGTCATGGACAAAATCGGGAATATCATCGAGGAGGAGGATCTGACTTCAATGATTAATACCATTGAGAAACAGATTAACGAGTCGGATTACACGGCGATGGATATTGCCGCGGCATTCCTGAAGATGTACATGGGACAGATTAATGAGGGAAGCGCAGCGAATGTGGAGTACTCGTTTGACAACACCGGTGCGGAGGAAGAAGGAATGGTGCGTCTGTTCATCAATATCGGAAAGGCGCAAAAGGTCAAGGCGAAGGACATATTGGGCGCCATTGCAGGTGAGGCGAACATTCCCGGTAAGCTTGTCGGTGCAATAGACCTTTATGACAAGTATACTTTTGTGGAGGTGCCCAAGGAAAATGCGGCAGACGTGCTTGCGGCGATGAAAAATGTGAAGATTAAAGGAAAAACCATTAACATCGAGCCGGCAAATGCGAAATAGGGATATGGGAAAACGGGTGGTTTTTGACTGCCCGTTTTATTGTATGCGCTAGAGCGTGTTTTTGTATTGCAGGCAGGGACGCAAAAGGATATAATAGACAGAGGGGGGTGTGATACTGTGAACTATATTATCCACTATGATGTTGCGGCGCTTGTCATTACGCTTGCAATTACGCTGCATTTCTTTTACAAGAAAAGTATTGATACGTATCAGTCAAAATTGTTTTCATTTCTGATAGGTCTGGAGCTGGTGTCCTGCGCAATGGATTTGGTCACCATGTACACGATCGGGCATCCGCAGGTGCTGTCGAAAGCGGGGCATTATCTGTTAAACGGAGTCTATCTCCTGACGTTTAACGCGACCTCGGCAGTTTATTTCGCCTATATTGTTAATTCTGTAAAGAAAAAAAGAAAGATTAAGCTGTATGAAAAGGTGCTGATGCTGGCGCCATTCTGCATTGATGTGCTGATGACGGTATCAACGCCGTTTACGAACTTTATTTTTATGATAACGGATGAAAATGAGTATGTGCATGGTGCGCTGTTTTTCATTTTATATGCCAATGCAATGATTTATGTGCTGGCATCGCAAGTGTATTCGTTTATCTACCGAAGGATTTTTACGAGAGGGCAGCAGGCTGTTGTGTATACATACACCATATCGACTTTTTTGGTTCTGATTGTGCAGATGATGTTCCCGAATCTGATGATTGCACAGTTTGCTGTGAGTATAGCAGTGATGTTGATTTATTTGTCGCTGGAAAACCCGCAGGATTATTCGGAAAGGGAACTCGGAACGTACAATGTGCGGGCGTTTGAAAAGATACTTCTGGAAAACATTGAGCACGAGAAGCAGTTCAAGGTCTTTGCCGTGGAGCTTTCGGGTATGCAGTACATCAGTGAGACAATCGGAACTGTGAGCGCCAACAGGATTTTAAAGCAGTTTGCGGAATGCCTTATCGAGGCGGCGGGCAAAAGAAAAGTATTTTACTTGTCGGGAAACCGCTTTGCAATCGTGTCAGAGAGCAGAAAGGAACTGTGGGGGGATGTCGTCAGGCGTATACGTGAGCGCTGTGAGCAGCCGTTCTACTCGGATTCTGTCGCGCTTACACAAGCAGCGTTTTACCTCTGCGGAGGCATTAATCCGGCTGCAGAATGACGAGCTTGGCTTTATCAGCCCTGAGGAGTTTATTCCGCTCGCGGAGAAAAACGGGCTGATTCTTGAGATTGGAGAGTTTGTGTTCCGCGAGGTGTGCAGATTTATTGTGGAGAAGAAGCTGCTTCAGAGAGGAATCGAATATATAGAAGTCAACCTGTCGGTAGTCCAGTGTATGCAGGAATCCCTGTATCAGGATCTGCTGAGTGTCATGGACGTATACCGTCTGCCATATTCGTGCATTAATCTCGAAATTACCGAGACTGCTGCCGTGATGTCCCATGAGATACTGATGAAGAATATGAGCAAGCTGATTGCGTGCGGCGTGAATTTCTCGTTGGACGATTACGGGACAGGCTTTTCCAATACGACGTTTGTCATCAAATATCCGTTCCGCATTGTCAAGATTGACAAGTCCATGGTGTGGTCGGCTATGGAGGATGAAAAGGCGATGTATGCCCTGAAATATACCATGGCGATGGTCAAGGCGATGGGCATGGAGCTGGTGGCGGAGGGCGTCGAGAACGAAGACCATATCCGCCTGCTGACAGAGCTTGGATGTGACTTTTTCCAAGGATATTACTACTCAAAACCTGTCAACGGGGAATTGTTTCTGGAAAGAATACAAGCCGGAAAGGGCTGATTATGAAAAACGAGCGGATAGAAAACCCGCTCGTTTTTCACTGACGTTATGTGGCATTCGATTTATTTTGAAGCATCGCGCTAAGCCTTTCGATAGCGCTTTCATCCAGATAAAATGAAATTTCGGAAAAATCGGCGTTAGACAGTGTCCCGCCGTTCAGGAGATATTCCCCCAGGCATTCTTCAATCTGGGCGCTTGTCAGATAGAAAAGATTGTTCTCAAGGGTTTCATAAAAGGACTCCGCCGGAAGCTGCGCCAGCAGCTGAGCCTTGTAGGTATCGTCAAAGTAGGGCATCACTGCGGAGACTGTCTCGGGGCTGAGTGGTTTCTGGTATCCGTCCGCAATCGCTTCTACAAGGTATTTGCTGGACGGTTCCCCGTCGGAACAATAGAGGAAATCACAGAGTTCGCTGCTGGTAAGTGAGATGCCTGAAACCAGCAGTATATGAAAAACATTGCTTACTTCTTTGCTGTCCGGTATCGTATAGAGGGCATCCATGACTTTGTCTTTATCAATCGGTTCTCCGGCTTCGACTGTGCGATCAAGATGTGCGAAGTACTCTTCTTCTTCAGAAAAATATACATCTTCGAAATCCGTGATATTCATGTCGGAATAGTTCAATGTAAGGCTTTTTAGTTTTGCCCCCTGCCCTACCATCTTGATTGCGTTTCTGCCTTCTTTCATGGTGATGGTCTGCACGGAATCGGCGCCTGTATCGTTTATCGTTGTGACTGTTCCGTCCGGTGCGACAGATACGATTTTAAATTTTCCTTCGACAATTTCAAACGATGAAGTGACATCCACTTGGATGTCCTTGTCTGCATATGCGATAACAATGGTGCTTGACCCGTACAGAACCATTTTGGAAGCGGTGAGATTCTGCCCGCCGTAATAGTTGTAGGCACCCCAGTTGTCAGTGAAGTCATCCTTTGCGGCAATCAGCGTGTCGTCATCATAGACATTCCATGCGTTACCGTACTTGTGTGCCTTGGAAAAATTGTCTAAGAAGGAATCCTGAGAGAACAAGGAGGATTTCTTCTGCCGGAATGGGCTTCTGTCGGCGGAGGCGACTTCATACGTTTCGTCTTCAGGTACATCACTGCTTTGGTTTTGTTCCGGTTCGCTTTTGTCATTCATGGTAATCCAGATACTGCTGCATGCGGAGAGTGAAAGTACAATCACAAGAGTGCATGCGGAGAGTCCGAGCTGGAAGCGCGTCCTTTTTCCATGGCTTTGTATATTATCAAGCCGTTTTTTTAAATCTTTTTTATTTTCCAGCAGTGTAGTGGAAAGGGAATCGTGTTTCCTGCTAATGCTGTGTTCGGCAGCGTCCAGAAGGATATTGCCGTACATCATCCTCCCGCTGTCCGTCAGATGCGTGAGGATGGCCTCGTCGCAGGAAAGCTCACAGTCACGGCTCATCTGCCTGCCAAACCAGTGCAGCAGCGGATTAAACCAGTGGATGCAGCGCAGAATCTGGTATACCCATTTGTACAGCAAATCCTTTCTTGCCACGTGAATCAGTTCATGGTGCAGCACCAGCTGAAACTGCATCATGTTATCGGCGGGAATTTCCTTGGGAATGACAATTGCGGGTTTCCAAAGTCCGACCGTGATTGGACCGTGTACAGCTGCACTTTCGTAAATAACAGGTATTTCGTGAATGCCAAGTCCGGCGCAGAAGCTGCTTTCCAGACACAATAGGGGATGATTGGTTATGCGTACACAGTCTTTTCGGATAGCCGATTGGAAACGGTAATAGCTCCATAGTCTGAAAAAAAGTGAAAGGAATGCACCAATCAGCCATAGATGCGCTGCCGCTTTCAGTATGGATGTCATCGTGAAGAATGAGCGGATAGGCTTTTGGGCAGTATCTGATGAATCCTGTTTGTCTCTGTCCGTTTGCGGTTTCGCTGGAGCGGCATTTATAGGGATGGCGGTGACAGGCGCTGCGGAATCTTCGTAAGCGTCCGCCACTGTTTCGGAGTGCTCAGGCGCAGCAGGCTGTGTCTGGCGGATGTCCGCATGGAAATTCAACAGATGCAGGAAATCTGCTTCATAGTGGATTGGAACCGCAAGCCGCGCAACAACAAGCAGCCAGATATAGTAGTTCCATTTCTTGGAAAAATACTTTTCGGTAAAAGGGCGGATAGCTGTGAGAAGCAGGCCAATCAAAGCAGCGGTCAGTGACATGGACAATACGCCCATAAACAGTTGTGTTATGATGAAAGCGTTCATAGTTAATTCCCTCCTATGATCTAAACATTCCGGTTAAAGTAATCCCGCAGCTCTTCGATGTCCTTTTTTGTCAGCGCGTCACTGTCAACCAAGGCAGCGGCAAGATTTTTAGAACTGCCCTTAAAAAATTTTTCCACGAAGCTTTTCGTTTCCGCACGCACATACGCTTCGCGCGCAATGCAGGGACTGTAATAATAAACCTCCCGCTTTTCCTGCGCAACAGCCCCCTTTTTCACGAGCCGCTGTATCAGCGTCAGGACAGTCGTGCGCTCCCAGCTTTTGTGTTCGTTTAAGGCGTTGCGAACCTCCCCCGCGTTCAGGGGCATTTCCGCCGCCCATAGCACCTCTAGTATTTCCAATTCGGAATCGGAAACCGTTATGTTCTTTTCCATGTGAAGCCCTCCTTTAAAAAATGGGTGATAGGGGTTGTTTTATTGAATTCAAAAAAATGATACAGTGTGACTACTTATGTAGTCAATATAAGTTTACAACTGTAGACAATAAATGTCAAGAGTAATATTGCAAAGAATAATGTAAACAATGAAATCATTATCATTTACATTTTGTTTATTAGTGTGTATAATGAAAGAAAAAACGTGGACAAGCAATACCAGAAACAATAAGCCATGCAGTATATTACAAAAGAATTATTAAAAGTAGGTGTTCAACAATAAAATAAAAATATGCGTTATTTAAGGAGATGATAACGTGTTTTACAATGATAACAATTGGAATTTGATTGCACAAATCATTTTTAAATTACAAAACAAGGATGACATTGGACGAAAAATACTTTTTTTCAAATCTCTGACAAAGGAAAAACGTGAAGAAATATTATTAGAGGTTTCATTTCGGCTAGGGGCATGTGGATTTCCTGACGATACAAAAACGGACATATTTGAAAAGCTTATTATTCATCTGCCAGAAGATGAACTGGATGAGCACTTAATGGAAGCACTGCATTATATTGATATGAAAATGAATCACAATAATGATTCGGCTATATTTATGCTAGATAGAACAATATCTGTTAGTCAGATGCGCAAATTGAATAAAAATGAGGACAAGCTGGGTATTATGATATTACCCAGACTCAAATGTGCATGGAGTAGTAAAGCAAAAAGTGGTGTCGAAATGTCTGTCAGCAAAGGCATAAATGAGCTGATGCAAAACTATTATTATATAAATAAAAAAGATTTGGGAAAATATGAAATATGTAATTATATGGTTAGGAATGGAAATGGTACGCATACTCCTGCGATATTGCGAATTGCAGTAAGTCCACTGACAAATGCGGACGTTTTGACTGTAAAGAAATATGTTAAGGATGGCAGGGAAAAAATTGCCATAGTGGATGTGGCAGGAAGTGAAATAAAACAACGTGAGACGAATCAGTATAGTGTTAATGAAATACAATTAATGGATAGAGTTGAAAAGATTATAGATGCATCATCAATGATTAAGGCTGACATCCTTATGTTTCCTGAAATGCTTGGAACAGAGGAAATCAGAAAATCCAGCCTGAGGCGTTTGGCAAAACTGGATTTGGAGGAAGGCAGATGTACCCCTTTGCTTACACTGCTTCCAAGTGAGTGGAAATATAGCAACAAGGATGATAATACGAATGGTTCAAAATGCAATACAAATACGCTTTATGTGGCGTGCCGTGGAAATATCATTGATGGAGATACCTTTAAAGAGTCATTTAGGCAGCAGAAACAAAATCCCTATTTTGAAAACGAAGGCAATTTGGCAGGAAAAGTAGAGGATATTGAATCGGATAATAAGATTTGCGTATTGCATATGCGCGATGTGGGAAGAATAACATTTCCGATTTGTGCTGATTTGATTTCAGATGAGTACAGAAAGATATTGATAGATAAATTAGGCTCTACACTAATTTTATGCCCTTCTTTTTCAAAAGGGTTTGATGCATTTATTAAGCTTACAAATATTGGAATTGCTTCAGGATGCCGTATTGTATGGTGTAATTCATGTGCTGTAAGACATTTATATAATGAGCAAGGCATGTTTAAAGAATCGGACATTTGTTGTACTGGAGTACCTCGTACAAGAAATTGTTTTCTGGCAAAACCAGATGTGAAGTGCACAAATGGGCAATGTGCTGACAGCTGCCTGTTTTATATAGACATTCCGCTATCAATGATACTGGAAGGAGGGGAAACAAATCTTTATTGGAATCATTTAATATCTTAAAAATGGAGGTGTGGATATGAAAAAATTAAATCAATTCATGGAAAAAACCTGCAGTGAACTTTATTATGTTATTTTAGAAAAAAATATTTTGAAGATTAAAGAGATAATAGGAAGTATGACATATGGCATAGTAAATCTTTATGATAAGAACAATTTAAAAGAATTGCAGGGTTTACTTGAAAGATATCAAAAATGGACAGATGCCGCAGTTGGAGTATTCGAAACAGAGGAAGAAAAAATTGCCTACCAAATGGGGGTACTTGGAGGGACTACTGCGGCAATCCAACAGTTAAAAGAAAATCAAAATCAGATTATTGAATATCGGATGCTTCATCTTGACACAAAGTATCAAGATCAGATTATAGAACAATTGATTGATAAGGATTATGTTCAGCATAATCAGCTGGCAAAAAATCTGAAAATAAGTACATCACAATTGTCCGTAATTATGAATAAGTTCAACGCTGAGAACCAAAATGTAATCAGCGTTTCGCGTGTCGGAAAATATAAATATTACTGCCTGACAGACATGGGGAAACGGTATTACCATAGTAAAAATAAAGGTAATTTCAGAGAAGAAATGAGCGAGCTGATGCAATGTGTTTTAGATGCACGAAAAAAACAGGATACAATAAAACATTTTGTGGACAAATATTATTATGACGATTTGGAATTAAAACAAAAGGCGCTGGAAGTGGATGGATATTTATATTTTCATGTGCATGGTAATAGTGCCGACTTTTCTGGTTTGGAGGAAAAGAGAGAGCGATATTGGCATGAGTATACCATAAACATGGACGTTTATACGAATTATGATAATTCACGTTTAATCAGTGCTTGGATGGGCGCTCATAATTCATATGGATATACCATTGGAAATGTAGAACCTTATTCTGGATGTAGCTGTTTGGCGGTAGATATGTCAGAACAAAAGATTAAAATGTGACATCTGCAAATACGGTGAGAAATAGGAGGTTGGGTATGGATGGGAATCGTTTAAAAAATATGATAATTGATTGCATTGCAGAAGAGAATAGTATATATGTAATTTGTAAAAATATAATTGATATGTTAAAAAAAGAACAGTGTAATTATGAGATAATTGAATATTTTTTTATAGAAATGAACTATCATCTGAATAGCAAGGTGAATCAAATGGATGATAATGACAAGGAACAGTTGGAGCGACAAATAAAAAAATATGGCAATGCATGGGGGGAGATTATTGAAACGCTTTTAAATGAGCGGTTGGACAAAGAGGAATTTTATATAAGATTATGGAGCTCTATCGTTTCCACACCCCTATTTGAGACAGAGGAAGCGAAAATTTGTGCATTATATCTGGCTTGCATGAATAATTGTATTCCTTATTATAAGTTACAGAGTGAAGTGCAGATAAATGAAGAACGGTATCAGGAATATGTAGATGAGTTGAAAGAGAATATTATTAAAGTTAGATCCTTGGTTTTTCAGCCTTGCCAGTATTATACTGACAGATCGTTGGCTTTACTGGAACAGATAGAACAATGTGGAAGCAAAGAAAAGCAAGCAGTTCTATTGTCCCAGATCATAAAGATGTTTGAATGGAAAGGTAGGTTTAAGCTAAAAAGTGAGGATGGGATATACTAAAATATTGTCGAACAAGTGGGTTTGCGCATGTCACTATTAGATTAAATAGAAACGGCAAATACCATAAAATTGTATACAGTTCTATACGAAATGCAGTATTCTGAATTTGCAACGAGCTTTTTGCCAACCATTGTAGAGATTATATGCTCTATAATGGTTTTTTTGTGCACACGGCATCCGATGGAAATACGAATGCGGAAAACTTTTCTACAATAAAAAAATTTTATAAGAAACTTTTTGGGCAGGAAAAAGGTCTAACGTTATAGAATACAGAGTAGTCTCGGAAACTCACTGAAGATGCAACAGAAAAACAGGCCATATAAAC
>CAJTTO010000009.1 GCA_910579275.1 uncultured Lachnospiraceae bacterium | reverse complement strand
TATGCATGGCTTGATGCCTGTAACAGGAAGCCGAAGGCTGAACTGTTACGAATTTGTTTTTAATTCCTTTTATTCACTGCTTTCTAAAAATTTCTGTTCACTTTTACCCCATCCCGTTTAAGTCATAAAAGAAAATATACTGCTGCAATATGCCACTGTTTGCACCATATTTTTCAAACGGAAATCCATCCGGATACTTTGTCGTCAAAACTTTATTAATGTGTGTATCTTTTGGAAATGCGTCTGTCTTATGAAGTGCGAACAGACAGATACAGTCTGCAACCTTTGTCCCGACACCACATAGCTTTAGCAATTCTGCTTTCGCTGTTTTGTAATCCATCTCTTTGACTGCCTTTAAATCTACATCTTTATGCAATATACTGTTTGCGGTCTCATAGACATAACGACTCCGATAGCCTAAATTGCATGCGTACAAATCTTCCATTTTTGCGTCAGCAAGTGACTGCGGTGTCGGAAAGTCGTAGTATGTGATTCCGCTTGCAGAAATTTTTTTCTCACCAAACCTTTCACATAGCAGCTTAATACATTTACGAATTCTCTTAATATTGTTCTGTTGTGAAATAATAAAAGAAATAATCATTTCCCACAAATCCTGATTCAGTATTCTGATTCCCTTTCCGTATTCCGCTGCGGATGTAAGATAAATGTCATTCACGTCAATGCCGTCAATAATTTCTGCATAGTCTGTCTCCATGTCAAAATAGTTTCTCCATATGGTATCATACTCTTCCTGTGTACATTCAAATAAAATATTATCATTATTTTGCACCATCTGAAGATATTTGCCCGCCGCAACTAGGCAATACTTATCATCACCGCACATTTCCATTCGAAAGCATTGTCCGGAAAGACATATCTGCAATGCGGAAAAGTTTTTACATTGTACTGTTATCATTGAATTTCTCCTGCATGTATAAACATTTTTGTTTTCAAACACAATTTAAGAATGCTAATTTTTCTACAAATTAAATCATATCAAATTGTGCAATATGTGTAAAGCTTTATTAATGTATTGACTTTCTTCCTTTTTTTATATAAAATTTCTTTTATGTTGTTTTAATAATCATGTGCTTATAAAATGACATGATATAAATGAATGAAGGGGGATAACCAATGAAAATCAAACTGAAATTTATGTCCACTGTATTTATGTCCGTTTTCCTGATGGGACTTGTGACAGGATGTGACGCCTTAAAGGAGACAGATGAAAAAATACTGGCAGTTGTAGATGCCTACAAATCTGCTGATTCCGAGACATTTTTTAAGAAAATGGAAAGTAATACTTCCTCAGCTGTCGGTCTGGAATGTCTTTTGGATTCTGTGAAGTCAGGCAATACAGAAGGCATGAATGCGGTCTATCAAAAAGTTTACGAGCTTACCAAAGATATCGAGGTGTCCGTTGAGAAATCAGATGCGCTTGATGTCAACGTTACTGTTAAAACAAAAGATGCCTCCGAAGCAATCGAGGCGGCAATGCTCGCAGCGGCTGCGGAAGGTCCAGAAGCATTTGCTGATATGCCTGGCTGGTTATTGGAGGGGCTTGACAATGCAGTCGACAAGGAACTGACTTTGACTTTCGATTCACGTAATAATGACTTAAAAGGATTCAGCATGGCTTCTAACCATGAATTTCTGGAAGCATTGACAGCAGGCGCTTACCCATATTTAGGCTGTACCATGACCACCTGTACTGATTCTGTTGACGATTCATCATACTATATGGTTGCAAACAGCGATATCGTTCACTACTCTACAGATTATTACTTCCTGTCTTTGGAAGGCTTAGAGTACACTGAAGACGACCTGCAGGAATTGGAAAATGAGGTTTCCAAGGAACTGGTAGATTCAGATGGCATTAAGTCCGGCATTTTACGCGGCGATAATTATATTGCCGAATACATGTATATCAATTATGATGAGGCAAGCAACTTTACATTATCAAGACTTGGTCTTGTCGATTCCAGCGACCGCTCAGCCGAAATCAGCCTTAAAGCTACAATTACTGGCTTTGAAGAAGAAGGTATGACTTGTGAAACTACAGATTTTGGTTCTGGTGTTATAGAAAAACGCAAACAAAATTAATCAGCAATGTTCAAAAAATCTGTCTGCCTGCACAAAACAGGCGGACAGATTTTTTAAAGTCTTTCTATGTATGTTCATACAAAATTTTCCGACAATGTACCGACACGTTTTATCTTTCTTTTCTCTCATTCAGATTCACCAGTTTCATGCTTTCCATGTCAAGCTTTCTATAAAAACAGTTGTTGGCAACCCCTTGATATGAAGTGTGGCAGATATTTCCGTTCAAGGGTCTGACTTTATAGACAAGTGAATTTTGTTCGCAGTTGACAAACACGTCTGTCAGCTCAAACTCATTTCCAGAAGTTTTTCCTTTATGCCACAGCTCATTTCGCGAAGTACTCCAGAGCACAAGCCTGCGCAGTCTGATTGACTCAAGCATTGCCTGTTCATTGGTATATGCAACAAGAATTACTTCGTCCGTGTCTGTGTTTTGAATGGCAACAGGTATTACCTCCTGCCCAGACATACTTTTTATCTTTTGAAAGTCCAGTTTTAATACATCTGTTTCTTCAATATATCCCATTGTAATTTTCTCTCCCTAAATCAATCCCTAACAATTTTTGACTGCCCAGCGCATTTTGGTGGAACGCGCCCTTCCGTTCTGCCTGCATTCTTCAGCTGACGGTCGTATCACTTCCTCCGAAATCTCACGGAATACGCCTTGCTTTTTCCCCTGCTTAAAAGCTTTCTTGACCATTCTGTCCTCTCCGGAATGAAAGGTCAGAACTGCCACTCTGCCATTAGGCGCCAATGCGTCGGGCAGCTTGTCAAGAAATGCCTCAAGTACTTCAAATTCGCTGTTTACGTCTATACGCAATGCCTGAAACGTGCGCTGACAGGTCTTTTTGACAATGTCTTTCTTCTCACGATTGTCCGGAAGAAAGGCTAGTGCCTTTTCGATGACTTCCCGCAGCTGTGTTGTCGTCTGTATTGGTTTCCTGCTCCGCAGCGTCTTTGTGATTTCCGCCGCTATTTCTACCGCATAGGGCTCATCTGAATTTTCTACAAGCATTCCTTCTAGTTCCTTCTGCGTCAGTTCTCTTAGACGTTCCGCCGCAGAGACGCCTTTTTCAGGATTCAACCGCAAATCAAGCGGTCCTTCCACTTTGTACGAAAAACCTCTGTCCGGATTGTCAATCTGCATGGATGACACCCCTAAGTCGGCAAGAACGAAATCGAATGCTCCCTGCTCGGCTGCTATGCGGTCTATGTTTGCAAAATTTTCCTGTATAACAGTCAGTCTGTCTCCGTCAAAACCGGCTTGCCGGAGACGTTCTTTTGTCTTCACAATCTCGATGGGATCTACATCAAGCGCATAGATATGTCCACTACCCTGTAGCTGCTCTAGCATTTTGCGCGTATGTCCGCCATATCCAAGGGTAGCATCCAACCCTTTCTGCCCCGGCTTTATCTGCAAAAAATCCAGTATTTCTTTCACCATGATGGGCAGATGCATCCCTGCCGGCGTGCTGCCTTTGCGAATAACCTTCTCAATGGTATCCGCGTACTTTTCAGGGTTGTGTTCCTTATATTTTTCTGTGTACGTTCTCGGGTGTGTCCCCTTGTAGCGCACGCGCCTTTTATGTTGCTGTTCTTCCATATGAATCTCCATTCTGTCAGTGTTCAATCCTTTATTAACAAAAGGGTGCTTAACTGATAATCTTGCACCCTTACTATTTGATATTATTTAATTTCTTCTTTGATTTGTTACTGTAAAATATTCCGAACCTTTTCGTCATACTCCTCTCTGGTGATAATGTCCATCTCAAACTGCATCTGAATCTTTTTTAAGGTTTCAAAATTATCAAACTTTTTGCGTGCTTTTTCCAGTTTTTCTTCATATTCCAGATCGGAAATGATGTCTAAATCCTTTGCCTTGTCGAGCTTGCGTTTTTCATTTTCAAACTGCTCAACCGCCTTTTTTCTGTCCTTTTCAATGGAATGCTGTCTGAACTGTTGTTCTTTCTGCTCCACCTGCCCTACAATCTCCGCAATCTTTTCCAAATCAGGATTGATAGCATCAAGGATGTCCGATACATCAAACGGTGTTGTCCGAAATGAATCTGCTATATACGCGACATACCGTTTTCCGATTTCCGCATACTGGCTCTCAAGCTTCTTCTCAATCGCTGCTTTCTGAATCTTAAGGTTTGCAAGTTCTGTCTGCTCCCGTGTCGCATTTCCGAGTTCCTTTACTGCTTTTGTTGTCTTATCAAAAAAATCCATCTTTTTCCTCCTGTTTTCCTCGCGTCCGCTTAAATGTCTAAACATACGCCTGTCCTTGTTAATATGTTACCCTTATTCTACCATTTTTAAAAATAAGCCGCTACCAAAGTATTTATAAAATGTATGAAAAAAACATAAATCGAATTTCCCCCAGACCACATCATGTTACCGATTAAGTCCGACTGTTACAAGTCCCTTAGTCCTTCCTGAAGCATCTTGTCATACGTCTCCCACGAAATATACCTGCCTCCCATTTGCTCAAGGTGTTCTGTATGAAACTGGCAGTCAATAAACAAAAACTCCTGCTGCTCCAAAAGCTGTGCGAATGCAATCAGCGCAGTCTTGGAGCCGTTTTCTTTGTCCGAATACATGCTTTCGCCAAAAAAACATCTGCCGATGGAGACACCATATAATCCGCCTGCCAGCATCTCGTCCTCATAGACCTCCACGCTGACTGCATATCCTTCTTTATGCAGCTTACTATAGGCTTCCTCCATCTCGTCAGTTATCCATGTGCCATCGTCAAATTCCCTTTTTATGCGGCACCGGTGCATTGTATCTGCAAAATCCCTGTTGAGCACAACCTTTAAACTGTGTTTTTTCATATACTTTCTCATGGAACGGGAAACATGAATTTCCTCTGGAAAAATAACAAAGCGTTCCTTTGGACACCACCAAAGGATTTCCTCCCCCGGATTATACCACGGGAAGATTCCATGTGTGTACGCAAGCAGCAATCTTTCGACGCACAAGTCCCCGCCGACAGCCAAAAGGCCATCCGCCCTTGCAAGTGTCGGGTGCGGAAACTCTATTCTATCTCCATCTAAACGAAATACAGGCATTACGCTTACCTCTCTATACCAAATATTTAGCACTCCATTTGAGTGGACATTGGAGTTTTACCCGTTATTAGGCGGTCAGTACTTTACGTGTTTGAAAATTCATTCCTAACATCTGCCAGAAAGCACTTTTCAGACACGTTCTAGACAAAAGCAGCCTTCATTGTCACTTAGCCTGCACTTTCCACCTTTTTTGAGCTTTCCAAACAATATTTCATCGACTAGAAGGGGTTTTATTTCGCCCTGAATCACACGGTCAATCTCCCTTGCCCCAAATTCAGTCGTGATTCCTTTCTTTTTTAACAGCGTTTTTGCTTCCGCACTGACAGACAGTTCTACCTTTTTTCGCAAAAGCATTCTTTGCAGCTCCATAAGCTTTTTCTCCGTAATCTGTCCTGCCATCGTCTCGTCCATACCGTGGAACACAACTATGCGGTTGAGCCTGTTGCGAAACTCCGGCTGAAAGATTCGCTTTACTTCCTCCATAATCACATCCGCCTTGATGTCCTGCCCCCTGAAACCAATACCATGTTTTCCAATCCGGCTTGCGCCCGCATTGGAGGTCATGATTATGATAACGTTTCGAAAGTCTGCCTTTCTGCCCTGATTGTCCGTAAGTGTGGCATAATCCATGACTTGCAGAAGGATATTGTAAATGTCAGGATGTGCCTTTTCTATCTCGTCGAGAAGCAGTACTGCATGGGGATTCTTGCGAATCTGTTCCGTTAGAAGTCCGCCTTCTTCATAGCCGACATATCCTGCCGGCGCACCGATTAGTTTTGCGACTGCATGTTTTTCTTCGTACTCGCTCATGTCAAAACGAATCAGCTTAATGCCAAGTTCATCTGCCAGACTTCTTGCAATCTCTGTCTTTCCGACACCTGTGGGTCCAACGAAAAGAAGGCTTGCCAATGGTTTTCCTTCCTCCAGAAGTCCCGCTCTTGAAAATTTTACGGCATTGACTACCTGTGAAACTGCCTCGTTCTGGCCATACACACGGTTAAACAGTCTTTTTTCCAGTGTTGCCAGTGATTCTATCTCATCATGTTCGACTACTTGTTTGGGTATCTGGCAGGTTTTTGACAGAATTTCGTCAATCAGCCCTTTGCTTACAGACTGCGTCTTCTGCTCCAGCGGATGCATACGGCGATATGCTCCTGCCTCGTCAATCAGGTCAATTGCCTTATCCGGCAGATAACGCTCATTGACATATTTCGCACTCATGTTTACGGCATACGCAGTGACTCCCTTTCCATAGACCACACCATGAAATTTCTCGTACCCCTTTTTTAACCCGTCCAAAATGCGGACTGCATCTTCAATCTCCGGTTCCTTAATATCAATATTCTGAAACCGCCTTACCAGACTTTTATTTTTCTCAAAATATTTTTTATATTCCTCGTAAGTGGTGGCTCCGATAAACCGGATGTTTCCGGCCGCCAGATACGGCTTTAGCATATTTGAAATGTCAAAGGAGCCGCCGTTTACAGCACCAGCACCGACAATATTATGGATTTCATCGATATAGACAATCGGGTTCTCTTCATGGCTGATGCTGTCCATAACCCGTTTAAAACGTTTCTCAAAATCGCCGCGAAACTGCGTCCCCGCAAGCAGGCTGCCCAGATCAAGGGAAAAAATTTTTGCACCTTTTAACGGTGCAGGCACGTTGTCCTGTTCAATCAGCCGCGCAAGCCCATATGTGATTGCTGTCTTTCCAACGCCCGGCTCACCAATGTGCAGCGGATTATTTTTCTCTTTCCGGCAGAGTATCTGCATCGTGCGTTCCAGCTCATCCTCCCTGCCAATCAGCGGATTCACGCCATCCAGTTCCTCATTCAGGCAGACTGCAAACTGCCGCCATATTTGAGACGTGTCGGTATCGCTCTCCCCTCTCTCAGATTCGGCCTCCTCTTCAATCCAGTCCCCGTCTGTCCTTTTTTCGGTCTCCATCCGCCTGTCTGCCGGTGTCTCCTCATACAATATTGTCATCTGCTGCAAAAGCTCGGCATGTTCAATTCCTTGCAGCTGCATATAATACACGGCATAGCTTTCTTCCAACTCGTACATTGCATGAATGATATGTGTCAGCCCCACCGCAGCCTTTCCACTGCTTTGTGCCGAGTGCCATGCATAGGACAGCATACTTCCCGCCCCTGCCGAGAATTCTGGATTACAATCCTCCCCTACGGAATCCATATACGCATTCATATATTCCTCGAGCTGTCTCGACAGCGTTTTGACATCTCCGCCGCAGCCCTCAAATGCCTCTGTAAATTTTTTGTTGCCACATATCACATATAAAACCAGTTCAGGCGTCACAAACTCATAATGCCTGTTTTTCGCCATCCCAAATACGGCGTTGATAATCTCTGCAACCTCTCTTGATACCTGCATAACTTTTTTACCCTTATCTAAATTTATCGCATATTCTTATGTTATTCTTATCTTTCTTCAATTGTCATCCGGAACGGAAATCCTTCCGCTTTTGCCCTTGCTGCCGCTGACTGCACTTTTGAGACCGCAATATCATACGGATAAGCGCCGACAGAAGCCTTTCCTGCCTCGTGCACCATCATCATCAATCGCTCCGCCTCCGCCTCATCCTTATGGAAAATGCTCATCAGGATGTCAACCACAAATTCCATTGTAGTAAAATCATCATTGTGCATAATCACTTTATAATGCTTGGGCTCCCGTATTCTTTCCCTGATTTGCTCCGATGTTTCACCTTGTAACGCCATATTCATCCTCCATAACTATTACTTCATCTTTTCAAAGCCTGACAAATCCTGCCCTTTTAACGCTTTCTCAAGAAGCGTGGGCAAAAGCTGCGGACTGCACGCAAAGCATGGAACGCCAAATCCTGCAAGCTTTTGTGCCATCTGCGTATCGTAATACGGCTTGCCGCCATCGGCAATCGCCAGCAGGCTGATAACTGTCACTCCGGATTCCTTCATGTCGCTGATGCGTCTTAGCATGGCAGCCCTGTTTCCTCCTTCTTCCAAATCCGAAATCAGGAAAAACAATGTCTTGGACGGATTTTCAATAAACTGCTCACAGTATGCAATCGACTTATTGATATCCGTCCCTCCCCCTAGCTGAAACCCAAACAGTAAATCCACGGGGTCATCACTTTTTTCCGTTAGATCCACGATATTTGTGTCAAATGCGACAATTCTTGTTTTGATACTTGCCATGCTTGCCAGTATGCAGCTGATAATGGACGAATAAATAACGGATTCCCCCATCGAACCGCTTTGGTCAACATCGAGTATGATGGTCCATTTATTGGCCGCGGTGGTACTCGTCCGGTCAAAAAAATAAAAATGTTCTGGTACAATCGTCTTCAGGCTTGGATTATAATGCTTTAAATTACGGTTTATTGTCATTTTGAAATCCATTGCCGATGCTGACGGAATTGGTGAATGCTTTCTTTTGTTGACCGCAGCAGTCACTGCGCGTCGGATATCCTGTTCGAGAAGTTTATTGATTTCCGCGACAATTTTTTTAATAAATTCTCGTACACTTTCCTTGGAGCGTTTTGGTATCTGGTCTTTCAGCATCAGTATCGTGGATGCAAGCCCCATATCCGGCTCCATATTTTCTAACAGCTCCGGCTCAAACAACAACTGTTTGAGTCCGCAGCGTGTCACTGCGTCATTTTGAATAACCGTGACCAGTTCCTTGTCAAACAAGGTACGCACATCACCTAGCCAGCGGCTAATCTGCGGGTTTGACGGACCCTTGCCGGCGCCGCCCTGCTGCCCGCCGAATCCGCCAAGTTCTGTCCGGTTATAAATGGATGCCAGCGCCTGATCCATCAGATCCTGCTCCTGTGTCAGTGTCAGATCCGTCATTCCTGACAGGCGTTTGTCACTCTCCTGTCCCAGAATCAGGCGCCATCTGCTGATTTGTTCTTTTACTTCCATAATATTCCCCCATATGCCGCTTCCGGCGGTTCAAATAGAAATGAAACATGCAGGATTATAAATCAAAATCAAAATCCTCCAGCCCCTCAATCATCTGCTGAGAACTCTCATCAAGCACGGCATTTACCACCTCGCTGATCTCCTGCCCGTTCAGTCCCAGTATTTCTCCCAGATTTTCCGCAATCTGATCCTTTTCCACTGCGGAAAAATCGGCAAAGGCACGCCGCAGGAATACAAGCGCCCGCTTGAACTCCTCGTCATCCAGCGTGAGAAGGTAGTCGTTCAAGCTTTCCCAGAGGGACAGTCTTGCAATCAGCGCATACCTGTTTTTCATGGCAAGCCCTTCAAACCAGCCTGCACCCAAATCTGCCGGAATGCCCTTTGACAGTCTCCTTGATACTTCAGTCCGCAGCTGCTGGGTGTTCATGATGCCACGCTCCAGCAAAATTGCCGCCGCAAAGCCTGACAGTTTCGTGTTCAAATCATCCCGCTTAGAAATGCTGTCAAGCACCTTAATCCACTCCTCATGGTCGAGAAAATCATGTGCCAGCTCTACACTGTTTAGCTGCTCCATCGCAGTGATGACTGCCTTGCTTGCCGCATCATCGCATACACATGCAGATTCCAGTATCAGGCACGCCCTGTAAAATAATTGTTTTAGAATCGGCTCCAATGGTTTTGCATCAATGCGCCTGATATTGCCATACTGGATGACAACCGAGAGACGCTGTGCCGTTTTTGCCAAATCTTCCGCGGAAACGGCATCAACTGCCATCCTTTGCAGCGCGGCAGTCGCATAACCGACGGCTTTCTCCATGCCGCAGCAGCATGCATCTTCTATAACAAGCGCAATCTCCCCCATTTTTCCGGCATTTTCTACCCGCTCTTTCATGGCAAATGACGCCGCACCGTCAATGGTATCTCCCTTTAGTGCAGATTCCACCAGCTCAATTTCCGCCTCCGGCGTCCACCGCGCAACCCAGTGTTCTGACCATGTCGCATTTTCCTGATTGACTGTCTGCTGACGGGCAAAGCTAACGTTAAGCACTCTTAACTGATGCATGAAAAAGGAACGGTGCAAGTCGATAAAAGCTGACTTTTCCGAAATGACACGCCTGTTTTCCCGCAAGTCCAACATCATATCCTGCGCAGTAATGTCACGATATTTCTCTAGCTTTAACTCCTTTAGTTTCCGGTAAAAATCCTCCTGAATGCTGGTACGGCTCACCCCGTCAGGAAGTGCGCCGATTGCAGTGCCAATCTCCGTATCCGCAGTCGCAAGAATGATGCTCGACACACTTCCCTCTCCGATACAGGTCTGCGCCGCATCACGCAAATCCCTGAGCGACGCAATATTTCCGCCCCGAAGTTCTGCGAGCGCACCGGCAAGCCGCACAGCCTCAATCACGGACGCTGATGAGACCGGATTCCCTTTCCCTCGTTGATATGCCGCCAGCTTAATCAGATAACTGTATGCGGCGTACATCGGTTCCCCTTTATTGAGTCCCTCCCACAAAAGCGCATAGTAGGCAGGCGCTTTGTTGCCAGCGCCATACCCTGCCCTTGTGGAAAGACGATAGTACGAGTATGGCATCAAAGTGTGATTCGTCACTGTCATTGGCATCTGCGTCAAGTCCATGTCCTGTTCCTGCCAGCTCTTCAGCCCTTCCACATGATAGGAACCTGTCACCACAACAATATTTTCCGGTGCAGTGCCGGAGTCCACGGCGTTCTTTATCTGCTGGCGCATGTAGGATTCTCGGAGCGCTGTCTCCTTCCAGTCGCTGTCTGTCCCCTCTGTCAGGTTTCTGATATTCGCACCAAAAAGATTTGCCCCCAGATGATATGCGTCAATGCTGCCCGCCTGCTCCATAACGCGTTCCCAAAAAGTGTCATGTCCGTCCTCACCGCTTTTTTTGTCCAGCTGTTCATAGACATTTCCCTTTGCATTGATTCTGCTCTCCTCCCCATCGGCGTCCTGTGTCTCACAGTCGTGTTCTGCAAGAAACGCGGTTGAGGGCATGTCGATAAAATGACATTCCACATGATGTTCATGACACCACAGTATTGCCTGATACTCCGGAGAATACTCTGCAAACGGGTAGAGAACCGTCCGGACAGGAGCTTCCTTTGTATAGGCAAGCACTGCAATCGGGGGTTTCGTCTCCTCCCGCACCATATCGGAAAGCATATCGTCAAAATCGCTTGGTCCCTCAACCAGCACAAGCGCGGGCTTTTTTTCATCGAGGAATCCTCTTAGATAATACGCCCCTGCAGGCGACAAATGCCTTATTCCGAAAAAATTTGGATGATTCATCTATCTCTCCTCACCATCTATCAATCGAATTAAATTGTAAGTTCCTTGCACGCCTTGTACAGTCCCAGCCACTCAGAGCCGCGTTTTTTCATGACATTTTCCAGATACTCTTTCCACGCCACGTTATCCTTATCCTCATCCTTGATGACTGCGCCCTGTAAAGCTGCCGCCAGATCCTCATTTGTGATTGTTCCGCTGCCGAAGCTGCCTGCCAGTGCCATACTGTTACATAACAAAGAAATTGCCTCTGCCGTGGAAAGGACACCTGACGTCCCCTTCACCTTCTGCGTGCGATCCAACGTCTCTCCACAGCGAAGCTCGCGGAAAATCGTACACACCTTCTCCACTACGTCGTCAGCGGGCTGCTTTGCATTCAAGTCCAGATTTTCTGACAGCTGTGTCACTCTCGTCCGCACAATCTCCATCTCGGAGTCGAGATTTGCCGGCGCAGGAAGCACCACAATATTAAAACGGCGCTTTAGCGCGGCTGACATCTCATTGACGCCCTTATCCCTTGTATTTGCCGTTGCAATCACCGAAAAGCCCTTTTTCGCCGCGACCTCCACAGCAAGCTCAGGCACTGAGATTCTCTTTTCTGACAAAATGGAAATCAGCGCGTCCTGCACCTCGGAGGCACAGCGCGAAATCTCCTCGACACGCGCGATGGTTCCTGTCTCCATCGCATTGAACACCGGACTTTTGAGCATCGCCTCGTGTGATGGCCCCTGCGCAATCAGCATTGCGTAATTCCATGAATACTTAATCTGTTCCTCTGTGGTTCCTGCTGTTCCCTGTATCACCTTAGTCGAGTCACCGTTGATGGCAGCGGTCAGATGCTCGGAAAGCCAGCTCTTTGCCGTTCCCGGCTCACCAATCAGCAAGAGCGCCCTGTCTGTCACAAGCGTGGATATCGCAATTTCCACCAGCCGCTCATGCCCTATGTATTTGGGTGTAATCACGGTCTTTCCGGCTTTTCCGCCGCAGATATAGGTTTTCACGGATTGCGGCGACATTCTCCACCCTGTCGGAACCGGATTTTTCTCCGCTGCAATTAACGCGTCAATTTCTTTCTGGAACAACTGCTCTGCCGGCAGTCTTAACAATTCTTCACTCATTTCTTTCTTTTTCCTCTTTCCTTATTAATCTCTCAGTCCCGTCTGCTCCAATCTTCCATCTGGCTTTCCAGTTCGTCAACCTTCACTTTACCAGCCTTTATTTCACCCTTTCTAATCATGTCGCACATGGTTCTTGTCTCCTCCATGACCGCTGCTTTGTCGCCCGGCAGTATGGTCAGCCAGTTATACAGCTCCCACAATGAGGCGGCTGTCCTCTTCTTTGCATAGTTCACACCTAAATTTTTACATATCTGCCAGTCGCATTTTCTCATATAATCAATGTAACAACGCCAGTTCCCCGGGATTAATAATGTCTTCTGGTAAAAATATTCTCCGAATTTCTTACACATCTCCTTGTCATCCCGTGCTACCCACTGCGAAAGAATGTCATCTATGCGCTCGGAGCCATGTTTCTTCATCCACTCCATAATTTCTGCCGCATGGGACAGCCTTACCGATGTTTCTACAATTTTTCTTTCCGGATAACAGACATCCGCATGGGAGCCCCACAGTACATATCCGTGCTCTTTTTCATCCCATACGACATATGCCGCCGCCTCGGTCACTGCTTTCATGCGCTCCGCCGAAACTTTAGGCAGCAGTATCTTTTTATCCGTTACCTGTTCCTCCAGCCATTTGATGCAGTCCTCGTCGTTTAAAAATTTCACAATGACAGCCGCTGCCAGAAATGCTATATTTGTATCTTTTTCAGATTTTCCCTGATACAATTCCGTTGCAAGTGTCCGCAGATCTTTATCCGGATTTACAATCAGGGAATGGTAGAGAACTTTTCCCAAGGTAGCTTCTATATCCAGCGCTTTCGCATCATACAAATATCTCTGCGGATTTAATACCCCTCGTATCAAGACATCATATTCATACTCATACTTCGGGTATTTCCATGCCTCTTTCAGTAATTGGTTGATTTTATTTTTTCTCGCAAGCAGCTTGCGATAGCATTCGCAAATGTCTGTGCCGCTTTTTCCGTAAACCGCTCTGACTACACTCTGGATTTTGACTGAAATATCCTGTTTTTCCGCCTTGGAAGCACTGTCGGCGTTGTCAAACTGCTCTATCACGCTGCCGCAGATATCCGCCACCAGATCCGATGCCCAGTCCGTAACTGCGTCCCGCAAATACTTCAAGATGGTTTCCGGCTTTTTCTTTGCCAGTTCCCTAAAATATTCCTGTACGTTCTCATCTTTTCTCTCTGCAAGCAGTTCAAAGACTTTATCCTTATTTTTACCCTTCTCTGTTTTTGACATATCCATCAGCAGGGAAACATTCTCCGGCTCATGGCGGAGTGCATTGATTAGCTCGGTGCGCACATCTTTCTGTGCCTTTTCAAGCATCTTGAGATAAAAATCATTTGCTTCGCCGCCCGCAAGCGCATCAATAATCTTAACACGCCGTACCATGTCCTTTTTGCCAGCCGGGTCAAAATCCTTATATAAAAGCGGCAGAATCGTCCTGTCATTATCCTCTATCAGCCAGTCTGCCACATTGTCCGCAAGCTCCGCATAGGATGCCCCCAGAGCCTTTACCATGGTATGCCTTACACGGTAATCGCGGAACAGTTCCGGATGGCTTTCGCGTGTATCACATACAAAGCCGTAATGGCCGCTTCCGGATGTTGTGAGCGCTTCCAGCAATTCCTTCAGCGTGGAATAAGGTGCGTTGACAATCATGCTGCCGGAGTTCTTTGCATCGTCCTGCACAGGCATCAATGTTTCTACCGGCTGTATCTCCCCTGATACATCCACGGCGCCAAGCGTACAGATAACCGCATCCACCAGTGCCATTGTGTCAAGCAGCACACCCTGCGGATTCTGACAGTCAGGTGCCAGAAGCTGCTGTGCCAACTGTCCTATTTTGGCAAAGACAGGCGAAGCTGTCTCCAATGGCTTAAAAGCCTCAACTGCACGTTTCAGCCTGAAATCCTCCGACAAAAGATTTGTTCCTGCAATGCCTGCTGCACGCAGACGTTCACGCAGCTCATAAATCGGTTCTGTATCCATAACTTTACCCCTCCAATACAACTAATATAGTAAGCGTACTACCGTATCATGTGTGATGATGCTAAGCGGCTGTACTTTGAGTCTGCGGCTGCCTCTGTCATAGTAAAACGCCCCTAAAAGTACCTGATTTTCAAACAGTGTGCTGTCCGGAAGTATGGAAAGACGTAATATTGTATCTTCCATGCCCGGCATATTCCCCAGAAGGACTGTGCCGCCGTTTTTATCTGCAAGCACATAACTTTCCCCTGTTTTTCCAATCTGATCAAATGCTATCAGCTTTATGAACATTGGCTGAGTCATTGCGTTTTTGAGAAAATTCTTGACCGCCTTTGCCTCCTGCTTCACGGAGGTTATGGCATGTGCAAACACAGCGTCATAGTCTGATTTTTCGTACCCGCGTATCTGTGCGCCGTCCCACCTGACCCTGACATTTCCGTCACCGGGATAAAATACCGCGCTCGGTACCTTAGCCACGCCAAAAACACTGTCATCCTGTTTGACGTATTTTAAGGATTTCAGCGGGCGGTAATTGTAGCTCATTAAAACCTCCCCTGTATCCAAATCTGCCCAGCATCCTGTGTCAATATACTCTTTGCGCGCCTCATCATATAGAACCCAGAACGATAGCTGCATCAGGCTCGCATCTTTTTTGCTCTTGCCGAGTTCTTCCAGCTCGGAAAGCTTCCAGATGCCGCCAAGCTCCTCATACAGAACCGTATCGTCAAGCGTCACATCATCCTTTTCAAGTTTTTCGTTGATGTACTGGCGTGACTTTTTAATCAGTGTCCACAATTTCTCAAGAACACTGATTGCCTCATCATAATGTGCTTCGTCCTGATCTTTTTGAAATGCTGTTATCTCAATTAAAAGATGGCTGCAAAGTCTCTGTGGCCCCGGCAGATAATAGTCCCCCATCTGCTTTGCAAGCTGCTGATATGTCTGGAGCGAGGCTCCGCCAAGCGTGCCCAGCCCAGCTGACATCAGGTCATTGACCACCCTTTCCACCAAGTCCAGTCCTTCAAGCTGTGTCTTTAATTTTTTAACCTTTGCATTTTTTGCAGTCCTTGCAGCGGATGCCTTTTTCTTTTCTGCCTTTTTCTTCTCCTCCTCAGTCATCTCACTTTCCGGTTTTGCCGACTCACTTGCCTTGTTGTCCCTCGCCTGTTTCTTTTCACGCTTTTTCTGGATATCCTCCGGAATTTCACAGATGCCAAATTCCTTTTTTGCCATCATCTCATACATTAGTCCCAAACTATGCTTACACGGGAACTGTCTGCTGGGACAGGAGCAGCGGAACACAGGATTGTTTGCATCTATGTAATCTGCTGACGTAATATAATTGTTCTTCCCGCTCCCAGTACACTCTCCCATGTAAAGGGTGTCATCCTCAGACCGCTCAAGCTTGACAAATCCGCCCTTCTGGGATATCTTTTTGCCGTTGGATGCCGCCGACGCATTTGGTGCCAGCGCCAAAATTTGTTGTTCTGTTACCTCTCTCATGTGATTATCTGTTCCTTTCTATATATTTTTATATCCGTTTCTGAAATCCCTAAAGCATTTTCCTAAACCGTGCATCTATCGCGGGGTACTCATGTTTCAGTGAAATGACCTGTCCTTCCCTGCCCAGAAAACAGTGTGTGCTTGTTCCTATGGTGCGGAGCACGCCTGTGTCCATGTCCGTCATTTCATACGCCAAGTCAAGCCTTACCCCGTTATATTTTGTAACTTTTACCTGAATCTTCACCGTATCGTCAAAATGCACCATGCTTTTATACTGACAGTTTACGGAGACAACCGGACTAATGACACCGTCCTTCTCCATGTCGCGATATGATATTCCAAACTGGCACATGGCATCCATCCGTGCCTCCTCCATCCAGCGAATATAGTTGGAATGGTGCACAATTCCCATCTGGTCTGTCTCGTAATATTTTGCATGATGCAAGTATGGTTTTATGTGGTTTTCCGTACTCATCTCTTGTTTTCCTACTCCTTTTTTCCTGCAGATCCTAAACATATGAATAAAATGATTTGATACAACTCTGTTTCAATCATACCACAAATTGCATAAAAAAAATATGAAATGTCGAAATTTGTTGTCATTTTGGCAAAAAAATTCAGAGATACTACTTCTGTAATATTTCTGAATTCTTAAAGGTATCTTATAGGGATTCATTTCAGCATGAAAAAGGCGCCAAGATTCCCGCGTTTTCCCATGGTGGCTCTGTGACTGAATAATACATCCGGATTGCAGCAGGTGCATACATCTGTCACCTCTATATTTTCGTCAGGCACTCCTGCATCCCGAAACACCCTGAAATTTGCATACCACAAGTTTAGCTGATATTTGCCGTTTTCTTTTTGGTACAGGAGACAGTTATCCAAGTCCTGCTGTGTGTAGCTCACGCAATACCGCCTGAGGTATTCTTCCGCTTTTGCGTCATCCTTCACGAAAGCATTCCGAAAGGCAAGCGCCACATCCTCGCTTACTTCGTAACAGTTCTGGCAGATTGACGGCGCTATCGCAACCGTTACGTGCTCCGGCTCGGTACCATATTCCTGTCGCATTTTGTCCAAAGTGACTTTTCCCATTTTTCCGACTGTTCCGCGCCATCCGGAGTGGGAAAGCCCGATTGCCTTATTTTTGGTATCAACAATAAAAAGAGGTACGCAGTCGGCAAAAAAAGTACCAAGGATTATCCCTCTCTCATTTGTTATCAGCCCGTCTATATCCTCGTAGTCACGCCCACGGGTCACCCCTTTTCCTTTGTCATCCGCTGTCACCTTCCGCACATTTGTCGTGTGCGTCTGCTGGGAACAGACGATATCACTGCTCGTCATATGCAGGTGCGCTGCAGCCCTCCTGAAATTTTCATCCACATTTTCTGCACTGTCTCCCTGCGAATAACTGAAATTAAGGGAATACAGATAGTCACTGCTCACCCCGCCATATCTTGTTGAAAAGAAGTGTTCCACGATTCCTGTGCGCTCCAGACCGGAAAATGTAAAGTACGCCATCTCTTTATTTTCTTTGTCAAAATTCAGTCTGCAAGTCCCTCTGTTTCCATATCTGATGATTTTTTCTTCCATGCCCACTCCCTATGTAAAAGTGTTATTTTTAATAATTCCCCACGATGCAAAATCCCAAAAGCACTCTTTAATAAATATGTTCAAAAGCATTTTTATACCACGTAATCTCCGCACCGCAGATTCCAACGACATCATAGCGCACTGGTGAAAACTCTCCTATATGGTGCGTCATTCGATAGTAGTCTGCAACTCTGCATATGGTTCTCTGTTTGCCGTAGTTGACAGCCTCCACAGGATAGCCTGCGGAGTGGTTCTTTCGGTATTTTACCTCGAAAAACACAGTATATTCGCCATCTTTTCCGATAAT
Organism: uncultured Lachnospiraceae bacterium; assembly: GCA_910579275.1. Classification (GTDB taxonomy): domain Bacteria; phylum Bacillota; class Clostridia; order Lachnospirales; family Lachnospiraceae; genus COE1. The sequence goes on along the minus strand of CAJTTO010000009.1, from coordinate 76,467 downwards.
ATCTATCTCACCCTTGCGGTTCCTGTAATTGTGCTCCAGCATCACTACTCCGTTGTCTTTGAGATATTCTGCGGCAATCCGTTCATACGCTTCGCCCTTTTTTCTGGTATTCATGCCACACTCCGTAATTATATTTTTTTGCCGTTCTGATAAGCGCTGACTTTTGCCTTAATTTTGTCCATGCTGTCCACAAACATAAGGATTTCCGCCACAACCTCGTACAGCTCCGGCGGTATCATATCACCTATCTGTAATTTCGACAGTGTGCCCGCAAGTTTATCATCCTTATGGACAGGGACATCTGCCTGCTTTGCCTGCTCTATAATCTTCTCTGCGAGCGCCCCGCGCCCCATCGCGATAACTCTCGGCGCACTGTCTGTCGGATCATACTCCAGCGCAACTGCCTGCTTTATCTTTTTATTTTTTTCCTCCGCCATCTTCATATCCCTCTTGCTTTTACGGAATGACCACACTGCAGGGAAGCTCCTGCGAATCTGTGTCTCCGCACAAATTCTATGCTCTGGTGTCAAAGGTTTGGTAGCTGAGCACTGCACTGCCGCCTGCCACCTGTTCCTCGATATGCTGCAACACCGTTTTGTCCTCATCCTTTTCCAGCACCATGTTCTTGCACTGGTAGCCCTTTTTCAGAAGCCGCTGTGATAATTCATCCATATGCTCTCCTACCAGTATAATAGAATCTTCATCTAGATAAAATTTGGTAGTAACTTGATTTTTCTCCGTTTGCAGGGAGATGCTTACGTCCAGCGCACCAAGATGATCCATGTCCAGATGAAGAAATGCTGTGAGCATCCCGTCCCTGCGTGCCAGATTTTTCTTGTTCGTATAGACATACAAATCGCCATGTGCCTGTGAATTGCTAAGCTTTAGCGGGAGCTGCACGTAGTTAAACATCTGGTTCATCTGGTTCATAAACTCGACATTTTCATTGATATTCCCCATGGCACGCGCCTGAGACGCGTTTGGGTTTTGTCCGCCTGCCTGCATTGCCTCGTTCATCATCCGTGCCAGCTGGCTGCTTTCCCTTGCAAGTCTCTGGTAAAATTCGTCCACCTTGCCCTCCTGTGTCAAATCCTGTGGTGTCAGTGTCCACTGTTTTTGCAGACCATTTTTCAGCATGGACTGAAACGGTTCCGAACGAAATATTACTGCTTTCTGCTCTGTCGTCAGCTTTCTGCCAATTTCACTGTCCAGCAGCAGCTGTTTCATTCCCTTTATATCCAGCTTCCCTTCCCTGATAAGAGAAATCATTTTGTCAGGAAGCACTTGGGACTTTTCTCCCCTCAGCTGATTCAATATGGTGTCAAGCTGCTTACTGTCTGCCTGCACGGATTTTTGCTGCCCCTCTGCCGCGGATTCCTCCGCTTTTGAAAGCTGTCCTGCATCCTTGCCTGAAACTTCCTTGCCTGTCTGATTTTCCTGTAGTATTTGTCCCTGTGCGTTATTTTTTACACCGTCACTTTCCTGTGTCTGATTCCCGACATCTTTTCCCTGCAGGGATTGCTCGTCTGACCGCAGAATGACTCCATCTTGCTCATTTTGACTATTCTGTTGGTTCGCAACATTGTTATTTCCACCCAGAGATGCCTGCGTTTCACCGTTCTTTCCTTCTTCTCCCGCAAGCAGAACAAGCACCTGTTCCATGAACTTTCCGCCATTCTCAAGCGCGGCACTCCCAGATGCAGCTCCCCCCTGACCAGCGTCCGGCACGGCATTATTTACGGAGGGACTCTGACTTTCCTGTCCCTGCGTTTTTCCTGTCAGCGTTTCATATAACTTCAGAATTTCATCTGAAGCCTCCTTGATGCCGTCAAGCAGCCTGTGCTCCATATTCTGGTAATTCTGAAGCTGCGCGATATTGCTGTCGTTCACCGGAAGCTGGAGCTTTGTGAGCCGGATTAATTCTGCCATCCCTGCGTTTGGATTTTGCAGTGTCAGGCGATTAAACAGCATGAGTGTATTTTTGTCAATCGACATTCCGTTTTCGATTAATTTCGAGACAAGTGCCAGATTTTTGTCATTGACAGCCATGTGTGCTGCCCTGAGTGCCATTTCACCGACACGCAGCATCTGCAGCCTTCCGTCATGTACCGGTTTCAGCACAACCCGATTGTCTTTGTTGGACTGCACCTGCAAGTTCAGAACCTGACCGATTGCCACTTGGACATCCCGTTCCAGTTTTGCAACCATATACTGCCCATTTGCAAGCTGTATCTGGACATCCTCTCCATTCACCGAGGCAATTTCTCCCTGAAACGTATCTCCTGGCACAAGCTGCGTGACATCGACGCCCTGCGCGCTGCCAGCACCTGTATTTCCCGCCGAATTAACACTTCCCGCATATCCCTGTCCTATCTGTGTTCCATCATAGTTATTGGAAAATCCCGATAAAAAGCTGTCCATACGATTCCCTCCAAGTTATTGAAACAGGCTTTCGTCCACAAAATTTTTGATAAAGCTTTTTCTATGTATTGGTGTCGGTCCAAACTTCCTTAACGCCTCGATATGCACTGCCGCCCCGTATCCCTTGTTGTCCGCAAAGTGATATTCCGGATAGGTCTTGTCATATTCCACCATCAGTCTGTCCCTTGTAACTTTTGCAACAATGCTCGCAGCGGCAATTGACACACTTTTTGCATCTCCCTTGATAATCGGAACCTGCCTGACTGTTATGCCAGGTATGGTCACTGCATCATTTAATAAAATATCGGGCTGCACTGTCAAATTGCTGACTGCCTCGCGCATCGCCTCATAGGTCGCCTGCAGTATATTAATTTCATCAATCCGTTCGTGTGACGCATATCCAATTCCAACCGCAACAGCCTCCTGCATAATCACCTCGTAAAGCTCCTCGCGTTTCTTTTCACTCAGCTGCTTGGAATCATTGAGATACAGAATTTTGCAATCCTGCGGAAGAATGACTGCTCCTGCCACAACAGGCCCTGCCAGAGGTCCGCGTCCGACCTCGTCAATGCCGCAGATAAATCCGGCAGACGCATACGCTTTCTCATACTTTTTCATAAGCTCAATGCGTTGTCTTTCTTTCGCAATCGCATCTATTTGTTTTTTTGCCTTTGCGACAAGCGCCTGCACGCCGTTTCTTTCGTCTTTCCCATATGTTTCTACAAAAACAGGCAGCTCACTTTCGCATGCTGCCTGTAATTCATTTTTGATTTCCCCTATTTTCTTTTCCAATGAATCTTCATGTCCTTTCTATATCTTGCGTATGCCGTCACTTTCAGAAACCGATTTTAAAGTCTAAAAATATCTATTTATTGATGTTTTAATATGCCAAATTTGCTTGACGGCCAAATGCGGATAAACGCCCTGCCGATAATGTCATTGCGGTGAATATTTCCAACGGATGGATCTCTGCTGTCGGAACTGTTGTTTCGATTGTCTCCCATCACAAAATATTCGTCTGCCCCCAGCCGTATCGGGTCACATGCCCTTCCTGCGTTCTGGATCACCTCACGTCCGTAGCTTTCCTCCAGTACTTCGCCATCGATATAGATGTTTCCGGACTCGTCAATCTGCACTGTCTCTCCCGGCATTCCGATAATTCGCTTGATATAATAGGTGTCCAAATCGTATTGAAAAGGAAAAACAATAATGTCAAACCGCTCCGGATCATTAAACCGATACGATATCTTATCCACAATCAGATGATCCCCGTCACTCAAAGTTGTTTCCATGCTGCTGCCGCTTACCTGTGTCCTCTGTCCTACGTATGTGACAATCAAATATGCGGCACAAAACACCAACAACAGATAAACGCTGATACTCAATATTTCTTTCAGTATACTTTTTACTTTTTTATTTCCTGTTTCCTGTACTTCTGTATCCATCATTCTTCTGGCATCTCCAATGTAATTTTTCCGATTCTTCCGTTTCTAAAATCATCCACCACCATCGAGGATGATTTCATAATATCTAGTTCCTCACCCTTTAAAAAGCACTTTTTGCTGACGCAGACCGCCTTAATCGTGTCATAGGCATCCTGTTCGTCCGGTATCTCTATATCGTATCTTTTTTCCAAAAGTCCCGGATATTCCCTGCGCAGAAAGCGAATCAAATCATAAGCCAGTTCATCCAGATGTACAATCTCGTCATTCATGGAGCCAATCATGGCAAGATGAAGCCCCACTGTCTGGTCTTCAAACTTTGGCCATAGGATACCCGGCGTGTCAAGAAGCTCTAATCCTTTGTTGAGACGAATCCACTGCTTTCCCTTTGTCACACCCGGTCTGTTTCCGGTCTTGGCACATGCCCTTCCTGCAAACGAATTGATAAACGTGGATTTTCCGACATTGGGAATCCCCACTACCATGGCACGCACAGGCCTGTTTAAAATTCCTCTTTTCCTGTCACGTTCTATCTTTTCCCTGCATGCCTCCTGCACAACTCCCTGAATGGACTTGACACCGGAACCCGTCTTGGAATTAATCTCCAAAACGTGAAATCCCTTGTCTGCAAAATATTGCATCCACAGTTTATTCTTTTTTGAATCTGCCAAATCGGATTTGTTTAACAGAATAATCCTTGATTTATTTTTTCCCAGCTCGTCTATATCCGGATTTCTGCTGCTGAGCGGCACTCTGGCATCCACCAGCTCAATCACCAAATCAATGAGTTTGATATCCTCCTGCATCATCCGTTTCGCCTTTGTCATATGACCGGGGTACCATTGATAATTTGCCATATCTCTCTATGCCCTTCCTTTATTCTATCAGCCCTAAATCGCTGTCGCCTGCTGCCAGCTTCATCCATGCTTTCCCTATAATATAACTTTTCCTGACTGTGCCCACATTTGCGGAGCGGCTGTCCTCACTGCTGTTGCAATTATCACCTATCACAAAGTACTCATCCTCTCCAAGCGTAACCTCGTTTTCGAGAATACCAGGTTCTGCTATTCTGTCATTAAAGTACACCTCGACAACCTCGCCGTTCACATACAGCATACCGCTTTTTATGTACAGTTTATCTCCCGGAACGCCAACTACGCGTTTCACGTAATAGTGTGATTTCTCATTTCCGTTTGGGAGAAACACCACCACATCGCCTGCTCTTGGGGATGCCACTTTGTAGACCAGACGGTTTAAAAAGATTTCCTGCCCATTATAAAGACTTGGTTCCATGGAGGAACCTATCACACTTGTCTTCATCCCGACACAGAAAACAGTTACCACCGCAAGCAGCACCGAGACAAATATCCAAAAAATCCAGCTTAAAATTTCCTTGACTACATAAATATTTAATTTTTTCTTCTTCTGGTAAAAAGTCAGTCCCTTTCTTCTAGCCATTTAGTTTATCCTTCTAGGAAGTCCTTCTGTACATCTGTTACATTATTTCAGTATCGTTCCCTAACCATTATACTTAAAATAGAACACTATTTCAAGCCCAGAATCATATTACAGCATTTCACACAGGTAACAGTTGTTACTGTTCAGATGTCCACCAAAGCAGCGGGAATCAATAGGGTATGCACAAAAACAGGGCTTGTCTCCAAGCCCCGTCACATGAACCAACTATTTCACCAGCTCTTTAACCTTTGCTTTCTTACCAACACGGTTTCTTAAATAGTTCAGCTTGGCACGTCTAACCTTACCTGCCCTTACAAGCTCCACTTTCTCTACGTTTGGTGAATGCATCGGCCATGTCTTCTCGACACCGACACCGTTTGAAATCTTTCTTACTGTAAAAGTCTGTCTATTGCTGCCGCCCTGAATCTTTAATACAGTACCTTCAAAAATCTGAATTCTCTCGCGGTTACCCTCTTTAATCTTACCATGTACCCTTACTGTATCGCCAACCCTGAAGCTGTCAACATTTGCCTTTAACTGTTCCTGCTCGATTTCTCTAATAATTTCGTTCATTTTTATGCCTCCTTATTTTATCGACGTTCTTAATACTTCAGCGTCATCTACTCACATCATGACTCGTACCAGAGGACCATCTCTTTGTTCGCAACATTAATAATTTATCATAAACATGCTTACAATGCAAGCGTTTTTTCAAATTTCCCTGCATCAACTTTAACCGTTCAGCTTTCGGATTCCTGTTATCGGCATCAAAATTGAACGGTTACTCAAACTGCGCCCTGTAAAGCTGGTGGTAAAATCCTTTTTTCTCCATCAGTTCCCCTTGCGTCCCCTGCTCCACAACTTCCCCCTGACTGACCACCAGTATCACATCCGCATTCTGGATTGTCGAGAGTCTGTGGGCAATGACAAAACAAGTCTTATGCTCCATCAATTTCCGCATTGCCTGCTGTATCTGCTGTTCCGTGCGCGTGTCGACATTGGAGGTCGCCTCGTCGAGAATGAGCATCGGGGCATCCAGAAGCATCGCCCTTGCAATTGTCAGCAGCTGTTTCTGTCCTTTGGATATATTTGTCCCCTCATCCGTGAGAACTGTGTCATAGCCCTGTGGAAGACGCTTGATATACGAATGGATTTTTGCAGCTTTCGCGGCGGCAGTTACCTCCTCCCTTGTCGCGCCCTGTTTTCCGTAAGCGATATTTTCAAAAACAGTGCCCTCAAAAAGCCATGTGTCCTGCAAAACCATCGCATAGGACTTTCGCAGGCTTGCACGCGTAACATCGCGGATATCCTGATTGTCTACATAGATATTGCCATCCCCCACATCATAAAAGCGCATCAGCAGGTTGATAAGCGTCGTCTTTCCCGCTCCTGTCGGTCCCACAATCGCGACAAGCTTTCCGGCTTGCGCATGAAGATTCAGTCCCCTGATAATCGGATTCCCCTGCGTATATCCAAAACATACATTTTTCAGGACGACATTGCCCTTTACAGCGTCAAGCACTGCCGCATGCTCCCTGTCGGGCGACTCTGTCGGTTCGTCTATCATGTTGAATACGCGCTCCGCCGCCGCCAGTGCAGACTGCAGCTCACTCATGATGTTTGCCGCTTCATTAATCGGTCCCGAAAATTTTCTGGAGTACAGGATGAAGGAAGAGATACTTCCAATGCGCATCTGTCCCGCAAGAAACAGTAACGCACCAAACACACTGACCATCGTGAGCGAAAGGTTGTTGACAAAATTTACTGCGGGACCCACGACACTGCCATAATATTCAGCCCTGTAATAAGCTTCCACAGCCTCCTCATTTTTTTCTTTGAATTTTTCAATTGTATTTTCTTCCTGATAATATGCCTTTAATGTCTTCTGTCCCGATATCATCTCCTCAACAAAACTGTTGAGTTCCCCCAGCTTGCGTGAACGAATCCGGAACAGCGGACGCGTCTTTCCCGTTATGTACTTTGTCAGCGCCATGGACAGCGGCACTGTAACTGCAAAAATCAACACAAGTCTTGGGGAAATGGCAACCATCATTGCAAACGCACCGGTGACAGTAATCAATGTCGTGAGAATCTGCACGAGGTCATTTGCAAGCGAAGTGTTGACAGTATCAATGTCATACGAAATACGGCTGATTACATCCCCTGTCTGATGTGTGTCAAAATAACCTACCGGAAGTTCGAGCAAATGCGCAAACACATCATCACGCATTTGGTAGACAACTTTCCGGCTGATATGAATCATAAGCACGGCAAGAATGTATGACAGCGCCGAAGAAAGCAGATAGAACACGACCATCAGCCCTGCATAATAAAAAACCTGTGAAAAATCCACCTTTCCGGTTCCCGGCTCAATCGCGTCAATGGCATACCCTGAGAGCATGGGCCCGACAAGGGCAAACAGATTGCTCCCCACTGTGAGTAACAGGGCAAGCAGTATCAGGAATTTGTACTGCATCAGGTAACGTCCAAGACGCAGTATGGTACCTTTCCGGTTTTTTGGCTTTTCATATTTTTTCTGCCCCTCTGCCATAGCAATCCTCCATTTTCACAATAGCTTTATTTCTCCGTTAAATCTGTGAGTCCCTGATTTCACGGTATACTTCACAGCAATCCAGCAGATCCTCATGAGTTCCGTATCCAATCAGCCTGCCATCCTCAAGCACCATGATATGATCCGCATGCATAATGGAACTGATTCTCTGCGCGATAATCAACTTCGTCGTTTCTGAAAAACAGCCTGAAAGTTCATGGCGTAACGCTGCGTCCGTCCTATAGTCCAACGCACTTGAAGAATCATCCAGAACCAGAATATCCGGATGTGCTGCCAGCGCCCTCGCAATCAGAATGCGCTGTTTTTGTCCTCCGCTTAAATTCGCACCGCGCGCATTGATATGGCTGTCATATCCCCGTCCGTTTTCCTCGACAAACTCTTTTGCCATTGCATGGGCGACTGCGTCCTTAATTTCCATGTCCGTCAGCGTTCGTCCCATACGGACATTCTCTGCGATAGAGTCCGCAAAAATAGTGTCATTTTGAAATACTACCCCGAACTTTTTCCGAAGCGTGCGCGTCGGCATTGCACGAATATTTTCACCCTCAATATAAATATTTCCGGAATCGGCATCATAAAAGCGCATGAGAAGCGCTGTCAGCGTGCTTTTCCCCGATCCTGTCGCCCCGATAATGCCAAGCGTCTCTCCTTTTTTCAGGGAAAAAGAAATATCCGACAAATCCGGCTCCTCACTGTCCGTTTTGTAGGAAAATGTCACATGGTCAAAACAGATGTACGCCCCGTCGCTTTCCATTTTTTCACAAACTTCAGTCAGCATCTCCTGCGGAACATCAATCACCTCCATAATGCGATCCGCTGAAGCAATTGCCTTGGATATAATGACGAACATTTTTGATATATTAATCATCGCATTGAGAATAATTGTAAAATACGTAAGAAATGCCAGAATCTTGCCGACTTCGGAGTAACCGGCGTTTACCCTGTATGCACCGACGATAACGACAAACACAAGACCAATATTCAGAAACAGGTTCGTGGCTGGATTTACAGCCGCCATTGTGACATCCGCCTTTTTTTCCAGCCGGACAACCTCTTTATTCAGGTTATCATATCTTTCCTTCTCATAAGCCGTCTTGGAAAGCGCCTTAATCACGCGAATCCCTGTTATATCCTCACGAACCAGACGCACAAACCGGTCAACAGCTTTTTGCAGCGTATTGTACATCGGCACGCTCTTTTTTGAAAAATAATATGTGACAAAAACGGTCAACGGCATTACAGATACCATCACAAGCGTCAAAACCGGATCCAGCGTAAGCGTTACCAGAATACCGCCGACCACCAGAATAGGCGCTCGGACACCAAGGCGCTGTGTTCTGCCAAGCATCTGCTGTACATTATATGTATCTGTTGTCAGCCTTGATATCAAGGACGGCTTTGTCAATGCGTCCGTCCTTGCACTCGAAAGCCACATAACTTTCTCAAACAAATCATGGCGAATCGTTTCCGTCGTATCCCTTGCCACCTTGGAAGCCATACGGTTTGCCAGCACATTAAAAGCCAGCGCCAGCACAGCACATACCAGCATCACAAAGCCCCAGACATAAATATCATTTCGTTTCCCCTGCGGAATAATTGTGTCAATCATGTATGCCAATATCCACGGCAGACACAAGTCCATAATCGTTCCGACAAACTTGATGACAAAACCAACCAGCATACGCCCATAGTACGGCTTCAGATAGTTCCATAACACTTTTTTCATACAGAAAACCATGCCTTTCCATCATATCCGGCTCATTCCCCAACGACATCATCGAGCAGTTCGTTTTTGTCCGGACAGTCAGCCGCAGTTGTCGCAAGCGTATCGCACCGCTCATTTTCGGGATGTCCGGCATGCCCCTTGACCCATGTAAACGTTACGGCATGAGGCTCCTTTGCGCGCAAAAGCCGCTGCCACAAGTCAATATTCTTGACCGCCTGCTTTGTGCTGGTGCGCCAGTTTCTTTTTCGCCACCCTTCTATCCAGTGCTGGTTAAATGCGTCCGTGACATACTTGGAATCCGAAATAATCTCCACATCACACGGCTTTGTCAGAGCCTCAAGCCCTACAATCACCGCCATCAGCTCCATCCTGTTATTTGTTGTTTTTTTGTACCCAGCCGAAAATTCTCTCTCATGGAGCTGTCCTTTACTGTCCACATACTGGAGCACACAGCCATATCCGCCCGGCCCCTCCGGATTCCCCCTTGCCGCTCCGTCCGTAAATATTTTCACAAACATCTCTTTTATCTCCTTACCCGTCTATCCTTTCCATTCTCCGTTTCGCAGGAATTCCCCTGCCATGTCATCTGCCCTCTGGATAATATCCTTTGAAAATCCTATGATTTCCAGCAGCTTAATCGCGTTTCTGGTATGCGCCCTTCCCCCGAGAAGCCTGTATGAGAACAACACATCCCCATCCTTTACCTCCTCCTCAAAGTGACAGTTATCATAGCACCGCGCAAGCAGATGTGTCAGCTCAATATCATGCGTCGCTGCAAAACAATAAATTCCTGTCTCCGATAGTTTTTCGAGAATCTGGGCAGATGCCGCAATTCGTTCCACGGTATTTGTTCCCCGCAGCACTTCGTCCACAAAACACAAAAGCGGATTCTGACTGTCCGCCGCCGCGGCATCCATGATGCGCTTCAACGCCTTAATTTCGACAATGTAATAACTCTCGCCATTGTCGAGATTATCCCTGAGCGCCATGGAAGAATAAATCCGGTAATAATTTCCCGCATACGCCTTTGCCGCACAGGTGTGCATCGTCTGCGCCAGTATCGCATTCACCGCAGTCATCTTGAGAAACGTTGATTTTCCGGATGCATTGGATCCGGTGATAATCATTCCCCTGTTCTGGGAAAAGCTGTTCGCCACCGGATTGTCAATACAGGGATGAAAACCCTCGGTTATCACAAACTGTCCGCTGCTGCCGGATTTTAACTGCGGCACACAGTAATACGGCAGGGCTGCCCTAAAATATCCTATGGATATCACGGCATCAATATAACCGATTCCACCCACAAGTTCACCGATTTCCCGTCTGTTTTTCCGAACAATATTCAGCATTTTGTTAAAACGGATGATATCAATATGTGTAAGCATCTTGATATAGTCAAACAATAGCTCGCTAAGGCTTCCGGTCGCGGAGTTCATCTTGAGCACCATGCCGGAATGTTTCTCGAAATCCCTGAATCTGTCCTTCTTTTCTCTTAAACTTGTGACATATTCCTGCATTTCCGCGCCGTAATTGAGCTTTATCATATCGTCCGCACAGTGAATCATGCGCATAATATAAGAAAAGGTTGTTACATACGGCGCCGCCACACCCTTTTCTTTCATATATATCACAATATTCACACAGGCTGCCGCTATGACAAGCGGTACGCCGACCGATGTCCTGACAAAAACAAGCGCGATGGATGCCAGCAGCAGAACCATGCATCCATAGTGTACTTTATTGCTGCGCTCACCCAGTTCGCCGAGATAGTCCATGTAATCAGACAGCGAATACTGGCCTGTGTATCCCAGCGCGTTCAGGCACATCATGGTATCCAGCCTGTCCTTTTCATGTTCCATCATATAACAGATATGCGTCTCCATCTCCGCGGCTTTCCCATCCTCGTCGCCGGTCTTCGGATGACGCATCATGTCATACAGATATTCCTCACCCGAAGAAGACTGCGTAAAATTCGCACGGGCAAATACGGAATCCATGCCCAAATCATTCCACGTAATATCATCTATATCATTTTGCTGCTGTCTATGTCGGTAATATCTTGATATCCTGTCAATTTCAGCCGGACTGTAATCGTTCTCACGGTATTTTCCATATAGTTCCTTTAACTGACTGCGGTATTTTTTTTTACGGTTTTTCTCCTCAGCCGCACCGCGAATCATCACATACAAAAATACGGCAAACATCAGTATCAGTAAAATCAGCATTTCCATGAATCATCTTCCCTCGCTATAAGTTTTCCGGTCCAAAACCATGCGGCAGCATTTCTTCGAGTGTTTTTTCCAAATAATTGTCTTCTGATATTGCCGTGATAACACGGAACTTCTTTGGGTTGCAAAATTCCATCATAACCTGCCTGCACACGCCGCATGGATAGGCAAAATCAGACGGCGCACCTTCATAGCCGCCGACTATCGCAATCGCCTCAAACGCCCGCTCGCCCTCGCTTACCGCCTTAAAAAAAGCTGTCCGCTCCGCACAGTTTGTCGGGGTATATGCCGCATTCTCGATATTGCATCCCTGATACACCTTTCCTTCTTTTGTCAAAAGCGCTGCGCCCACCTTATACTTTGAATAAGGAACATATGCCCGTTCCCTTGCTTCCAGCGCCTGACGTATCAATTCTTTATTGTCCATTTGCATTATCTCCATTATTTTAAATTTAACGATACAATCTCTGCACGATTTCAGACCGCACATTTTATGGCAAACGGCAAAAGCACGGCCACACAAGGAATTCACATGCTTTGCGTTTACGATAATATTATATCACATTATAAAATTTGTAACAACCAAACACTTTATAAAAAGTCAGGATGTAAACACCGGCACATCCTGACTTTTATCACGATACTATATAATAATACAAACCATCCCGCCATTGGAATCGTTGACAATCTTCTGCATGGTATCCTGCAGTTTTATCTGGCTTTCCTCCCCAATCATGGAAACCTTGCTTGTAATACCATCGTTAACCAGCTGTTCCACTGTCTTGCCAAAAATATTTGTCTCCCAAATACCTTCTTTTGACGTCTCCGCATTGGATATGTAACCGATTAAATCCTGCGCCTGCTGCTGCGTCCCGACAATCGGCGCAATCTCTGTCTCTATATTTGCCTTTATCATATGGATGGAGGGACTCTGTGCCTTTATTTTGACGCCGTACTTGTTTCCGTGTTTAATCAGCGTGGGATTTTCCAACATGATTTCATCCCGCTCCGGTGTCACAACGCCGTATCCTTTCTGCCGCACACTCTCAAGCGCATTGAGCACTTTCTGGTATTCCTTTTTCATGTCTGCCAGACTTGACAGCAGCTGCATCAGCTGATACTCCCCTGCTATCTTTTCCCCGGTCATATCACTCAATAGCTCATAGTAATATTTTGTGTCCCCCTCAAGCAAAAAGGCAGCGGAACCATCGGCAATATTCACCTGATCGTACTTGCACCGTCTGATATACTCGCTGTCTTTCTCAAGGAGCTGGCTGAAGTCCTTCTCAACCAAATCCCGCACTGTCGTGACCTTATCCATTATCATATGCAGCTTTTCGATGACTTCCTTCTTCATCGGGTTCTCGATATCCATAATATCCATCCATTTGGGCGTGTAAAATTCAATTACCGACACAGGAAACTCATACATGACCTGTTCCAAAATCATCGTAATGTCATCACGTCTGAGCTGTTCGATATTGACCGGTATTGCCTTGACGATATATTTCTTTTCAATCTCCGCTGCGATTTCCTTCGCATCCTCAGAGTATGGTTTTGTTGTATTTACAAGTACCACAAAAGGTTTTCCGAGTGCCTTGAGCTCCGTGATTGTCTGCTCCTCCGCCGGTTTATAGGCGCTGCGCGGTATTTCGCCGAAGCTTCCGTCCGTAGTAACCACAATGCCGATTGTCGAGTGATCCTGAATGACTTTCCTTGTTCCGATTTCCGCAGCCTGAGTAAATGGAATTTCTTCTCTGGACCAGGGTGTCTTCACCATCCGTTCCACATCCTCCTCCATGTGCCCCGCCGCGCCATCCACCATGTAGCCCACGCAGTCTATCAGCCGCACCTTGACATTGATGCCGTCGCTAATGTCAATCTGCGCCGCCTCCTTCGGTATAAATTTCGGCTCCGTGGTTGTAATGGTGCGTCCTCCGCTGCTCTGCGGCAGTTCGTCCTGTGTACGCACTCTCTCGTGCTCATTTTCTATCTGCGGAAGTACCATTAAATCCATAAACCGTTTTATGAATGTGGATTTTCCTGTCCTGACTGGCCCTACCACTCCCACATAGATTTCTCCTCCGGTGCGCTGGCTGATATCCCTGTATAAATTAAATTCCTGACTTGCATCAAGCTGGCTCATAGTTTCCCCTTTCCCGTTATTTATTTTTGTAACCTGTTCCGTATACTTGAATCTAATTAACCATATGCGCACCACAAGAAAAAAAGAACCATAACTGTCCATTTCGGGGACTGTTATGATTCAAAATTCTTATTTCGTTGCCATCAGTTTCACCATGGCTTCATTTAAACCCTTCACCGTAAGCTTATACATCGGGAATATTTCTTTTACGGCAGTCTCTGCCTCGCGCCACGGCGCCCTTCCGGGAGCCATTTTGGGATTCATCCACACAACCTTTTTATAATGACGTTTCACCAGATGCAGCCACTGGAAACCAGACAGCCCGCCGTTTGGCCCCCTGTAGTTTCCCGACTCCGAATACAGCTCCTCCGGCGCCATCGCCGCATCGCCGACTATGATTACCTTATAGTCACTGTCAACGTTCCGAAACAGCCACTCCGTATCGATCCAGTCCCCGTTTTCACATTCCGGAGACTTGTAAAGTTTCGAATAAATACAGTTGTGGAAATAGTATACCTTGACATCCTTAAAATGATTGGACTTATTTACCGACTGAAACAAATCGTTCATAAGCTTTGTGTAGGGAATCATTGTTCCGCCGGAATCCATCAGGAGGAGCAGCTTCACAGCATTCTTGCGCGGCTTCATCATCTCAATCTGCAGATACCCGCCATTGCTGCAGGTCTTATCAATCGTGCCGTCAATGTCAAGCTCCGATTTGGGGATGTCAAGCTTTGTTGAGAACTGCCGCAGTCGTTTCAGCGCCATCTGGAACTGGCGGTTGTCAATCACCCTGTCATCCCGAAAATCTCTGTATTTGCGCGCTCCGACAACGGAAAATGCCGACTGGTATCCTGTCTGGCCGCCGACACGTACACCGCCCACATTTCCACCGGTATTTCCGAATGATGTTTTTCCCATGGTGCCAATCCAGAAACTTCCGCCGTTATGTTCCTCATTCTGGTCTTTCAGGCGCTGCTTGAATGTCTGCTCCACATCCTCCTTATCCACATGGATATCTTCCACCTGATTCAGATGGTTCCTTGCCTCCTCATGGGCAAGCTCCATCATGTCGGACTTGTCAAGCCATTTGAGCATGTTTTTCCCGACTTCCGTCTCCATCTTGACACCCTTGAAGCACTCCTCAAAAGCCATGTCAAATTTGTCAAATTCCGTCTCACTTTTTACAAGAATCATCCTTGCCACGTAGTAAAACTGTGTGAGCGAGCTTTCACAAAGCCCTTTGTCGAGCGCCTCCTGCAAATCCAGCCACTCTCCTAGTGAGACTTCAAGCCCCTTATCCTTTAATGTATAGAAAAATTTTGAAAACATCTTTTCCCTCATTTCATTCCGAAACAAATCAGGTTAATGAATTTCCTGTCTTACTGTCTCCAAATCCTCATCTTTTTTTACGACAACACCGACAAACGGCAGTTTTGCACGCAGCGTATCAGCAGGAATACCGCCAATCTGCAGCGCATTAATCCAGTCAATCAGCTCTGAAGTGCTCGGTTTTTTGCGCACATCGCGAAGCGACCTGATGTCATAAAATACCTGCATGGCACTTTTCATGAGGTTCTCCTCGACATCCGGATAATGTGTCCTGATAATCTCCTCCATCAGCTCCGCATTCGGAAAATCAATATAGTGGAAAATGCATCTTCTCAAAAACGCATCTGGAAGTTCTTTTTCCGCATTTGACGTGATAATCACAATCGGTCTGTGCTTTGCCTTTACGGTACGCTTTGTCTCATGAATATAAAATTCCATCTGGTCAAGCTCCCATAAAAGGTCGTTTGGAAATTCCAAATCTGCCTTGTCAATTTCGTCAATCAGAAGAACAACCTGCTCGTCGCTCTCAAACGCCTCACCGAGTTTACCAAGTTTGATGTACCTTGCGATATCGTCAACGCCCTCCTCACCAAACTGCCCGTC
The DNA here is from genome assembly GCA_910579275.1 of uncultured Lachnospiraceae bacterium. Classification (GTDB taxonomy): domain Bacteria; phylum Bacillota; class Clostridia; order Lachnospirales; family Lachnospiraceae; genus COE1. The sequence goes on along the minus strand of CAJTTO010000009.1, from coordinate 60,539 downwards.
ATAAAGCCGCTGGATTGTGTCATACATATACAATCCGTCCTGCGCCTTCGTCGTAGATTTGATGTTCCAGATGATAAGCTTTTTGCCAAGTGAGTTGGCGACCGCCTGTGCCAGCATCGTCTTCCCCGTTCCCGGTTCTCCCTTGACAAGCAGCGGCTTTTTCAGTGCAATTGCCACATTTACACTTGAGAGCAGCTCCTCGCTCGCCACATAATCCTGTGTACTGTTAAATTCCGTGTTTGCCATTTCGTATATTCCTTTCTGTATTGTCAAGACATAAATCATTTGTCTCTTTTTCTATTTAGAAATCATATTTTCCAATCCGCGTCATCATGCGTAATTTCTATCTTTTTGTCACGTATCATCAAGTCCCTGACTGCCGCCGCGGCTGGTTTCTTGTTGAAAAGCACTTCGTTGACCTGTTCGATAATGGGAAGCTCCACATTGTATTTTTTCGCAAGCCCCATCGCCGCCTTTGCGGAAAAAACGCCCTCCACGACCATCTTTACTTCCGCCATGGCTTCCTCCATCGTCTTTCCCTGACCAATAAGGATTCCGGCGCGCCTGTTCCGGCTGTGCATGCTTGCACAGGTCACAATCAAATCCCCTATACCTGACAGGCCGCAGAACGTTTCAAACTTTCCGCCCATCTCTATTCCAAGTCTTGCAATTTCCGTAATGCCGCGTGTTATCAGTGCTGCCTTTGTGTTGTCGCCATAGCCAAGTCCGTCCGCGATGCCTGCTGCCAAGGCGACTACATTTTTCAGTGCTGCCCCAAGCTCGATGCCAAGCACGTCAGGGCTTGTATAAACCCGGAATACGTCACTCATAAAAACATTCTGGATATACTCTGCTGTCTTCTTCGTCCCTGCGCCCACCACAATCGTTGTGGGAATGCACTTTCCAACCTCCTCGGCATGGGAAGGTCCGGACAAAACAGCCACATCCGCCTGCGGAATTTCCTGCTCTATCACCTGTGAAAGTGTCATAAGTGTCGATTCCTCGATGCCTTTCGCCACGTTTACAATGATTTGCCCGTCTGCCACGTACTCCCTCATATTATGCGCTGTCGCCCTCGTGAATGACGACGGCACTGCCAGCACCAGAATGTCTTTTTCCCTGACGGCATCCGGAAGCTCGGTTGCGAAGAGGACATCCTCTGCAAGTTTTACGCCCGAAAGCTTGTCCTTGTGCTCATGTTCCCTCTTGAGCATTTCAATTTCATCTGCCAGCGCCGACCACACCGTGATATTATGTCCGTTATTGTGCAGAAGCACTGACAATGCAATTCCCCAGCTTCCTGCCCCTATGATTCCTACTTTTGCCATGGCTTTACCCCAATCTTTCCATTTGCTATGATTACTGTTCACTTTTCTTACTCAGATAAGTCTTTCTTTCCTCTTTATGTACCAGTCTGCGGATGTTTGCCCGATGCCCCCAGAATGCAAGCATCGCCAGAAGTGCGGTTACAGCATATAGCTCATTTAACGCCGCCTGCTCCATTCCCCACAAGCCCATCTGCCCGAAAATGACCATCTCCGCAATCAGCACAAGCTCCACCACCAAAGAACCCAGCGATACATAATGTGTTGTAAAAAAGATTCCGAAAAAGGTTATTACCTGCGGTATAATCATATAGGGATGAAAAAAGAGAACCAGTCCCGCTGTACAGGCAATTCCCTTACCACCCTTAAAACCAAGATAGAACGGAAAATTGTGTCCCAAAATCGAGCCTGCCGCCGCGTAGATTACAAGCAGGTACAGGATATCTCCATACTGCTCACGGAATAAGAACCTGACAAGCGTCATTACCAGTCCTGTCTTTATAATATCACAAATCAGAACAATTGCACCTGCTTTTTTTCCAAGGACACGCAGTGAGTTTGTCGTGCCTGCATTTCCGCTGCCATGTTTTCTGATGTCTATGCCATGAAGCCTCCCGTAAATATAGGATGTCTGAAAACACCCAAAGATATAGCCGATTAACAAACATACCAAGCGTATCATTTCTTCATCATATCCTTTCCTATTACCTTCTTATTTGTCATCCTTTCGCTCCCTGATGATAAATTTTAGTGAAGTTCCTCTGAATCCAAACGCTTCCCTTATTTTGTTTTCAAGATATCTTGTGTACGAAAAATGCATCAGTTCCTTGCTGTTTACAAACACAACAAAAGTCGGCGGTTTGACGCCCACCTGTGTCGTGTAAAAAATTTTGAGTCTCTTTCCCTTGTCGGAAGGCGGCTGCTGGAGCGCCACTGCCTCCGTGACAATCTCGTTGACAACGCCTGTCGAAATGCGCAGGGACTGATTCTCTATAACCATGTCTATCGTCTCAAAAAGCTTATTTAACCGCTGTCCGGTGACTGCCGAGATAAATACAATCTCCGCGTACAGCATAAAAGAAAGCGTGTTTCTTACTTTCTCCGTAAAGCGGTAAATCGTCTTATCATCTTTTTCAATGGCATCCCACTTATTGACTGCTATAATAATGCCCTTTCCCCGCTCGTGGGCGATTCCTGCAATCTTGGCGTCCTGCTCAGTGACGCCCTCTATCGCGTCAATCACAAGAATTACGACATCAGCACGCTCCACGGCGCTCACGGTGCGGATAATCATAAACCGTTCCAGTTCTTCTTTAATCTTATTTTTCCTGCGCAGCCCCGCCGTGTCGATAAAAATGTATTCCTTATCGTTGTATACAATTTCCGTGTCGACAGCATCCCTTGTTGTTCCTGCAATCTCCGAGACAATCACACGGTTTTCGCCTGCAATCTTGTTGATGATGGAGGACTTTCCGACATTTGGCTTTCCGACAATCGCTACCTTCGGCCTGTCATCCTCCTCGTCCTCCATCACTTCCTTGTCGAACAGATCCGTCACAGCGTCGAGCATATCGCCAATTCCAAGACGGTTCGCAGAAGAAATGGGGTAGGGGTCGCCTATGCCGAGGTTATAAAACTCATAGACATCCGCCTCCATCTTTGTAAAACTGTCTACCTTATTGACTACAAGCACTACCGGCTTATGGCTGCGTCTAAGCATATCGGCGACTTTCGCGTCCGCGTCCACAAGACCTTGCTTCACATCCACCAGAAATACAATAACATCTGCCGTGTCAATTGCAATCTGCGCCTGCTCCCGCATCTGTGACAAGATAATATCCTTGCTGTCCGGCTCGATTCCTCCAGTATCAATCATCGTAAAATTCCAGTTCAGCCACGTGACATCCGCATAAATGCGGTCTCTTGTGATGCCTGGCGTGTCCTTAACAATTGAAATTTTATCCCCCGCAAGTGCATTGAACAGCGTCGATTTCCCGACATTTGGTCTGCCCACAATCGCCACTATGGGTTTTTTGTTTCTCTTTTCCATTATTCTCTCCATTTCTATATGTTATACTAATGTACTGACTAGTTGATATGCACAGCCTACTTGGAAGTATGCCGTTCTTTAATCAGAATACGATCGCATTAAGAAAATCCTGCCCGCTTGATTTTACAATATCTATCGGCACTTGTAAAGCTTTTTCAAGCGTATCAAGCGTCATATCGTCAAGAAATATCGTCTCTCCGCTCTTGAACATGTTTTGCGGCAGCAGCAATTTATCGCCAAGCGGTCTTGTTTTGAGCTGTGCCAGCAAGTCCTGCCCTGTCAGCAAACCGGAAACCGTTATCATTTCCCCGAAAAAGTCATTTTTTATAGGATATACATGGATGGAAAGCTGCGGGTATTGCGCCATCAGCTGTCCTGCCATATCGGCTATAAAGCTGTGCGCGAGCTTTCCGGTGGCAACGGAAATTTCCTTTGGCAAAATCTCCGCACCTTTTGTTCTTTTCAGTGTCTCAAAAGCTTCCTGAAACTCATCCATCAAAAGCCGCAGCATCCCGACTCCGTTCTCAAGCTGCAGATAGCCGTCATAGCGCTCCTCCTCCGGCAAGTCTTCCTCCGCAAGAATATACCACTCGTCACTTGCATGAATAAAATGAACACCCTGCGCGCAAAACAGCTTGTCCTGCCATCTGTGGATTATAGAAAGCACCTTCCTTGCGTCCTCTTTCGTAAACGGTTCCAGCGGAAACAACCCCTCACGGTATTTCGACAGTCCCACAGGGACAACCGAGACACTTTCCAGATTCGGCAGAAATTCCGACAAATCCCTGATACTGCGCTCTAGTTCTTCCCCGTCATTGACTCCCTTACACAATACAATCTGCCCATTCATCGCAATTCCGGCGCGGGCAAGTCTCCACGCCTTTTCCAGCGCCTGCCCCGCAAAACGATTGTTCAGCATTTTACAGCGCAGTTCCGGATTGGTAGTCTGAAAAGAAACATTAATCGGCGACAGGTTGTAGCGAATAATGCGGTCTATATCCTCATCTGACATATTTGTAAGTGTCACATAATTTCCCTGCAGAAAGGACAACCTAGAATCGTCATCCTTGAAATACAGTGTATCGCGCATTCCTTTTGGCATCTGGTCTATAAAGCAGAAAATACATTTGTTGCGGCAGGAACGATATTCATCCATCAAACCGTTTGCAAACGTAATCCCCAAATCCTCGTCGTATTCCTTGTCAATCTCCAGAAGCCACTCCTCCCCTGAGGGTTTCCGTATCAGTACCTCTATATATTCATCCTGTGTAAAGTACTGGTAATCAAAAATATCCTCTATTGCATTACCGTTAATGGCCACAATCGCATCACCCGATTCAATTTCAAGTTCCTCCGCGATGCTGTCCGGCGCTACCTGCTCTACAATGTGTAAATGTTCTTTTTTCATTTTCCTTTTCCTTTATTCTATTTTTAATAATCCTCACAAAACACGCTCTAAGGTATTTCATGTAACAGGAACCCAAAGGAACAACTGTTACTATTTAATGTGGATTATACTAGAAATTCCTTGACGTGTCACTACCTGAATGATATAAATTATATGAACGACTTATTTGAAAGGAATCCATACATCATGTCATATTTAAAAAAATTAGAAAATGCGATGCCCGTTGCCCCCTTAAAACTAATGGTTTTGGACAGCGCCGCAGAGCTTGGAAATAAAGTAAACGATTATCTGGTTGATTTTCGCAGCAAGGTAAACAATGTATACAACAACGACCCGGCTTTTCAGGGTTACTCCGAAAAAAATTATCTGTTCCAGTTCAAGACACCACGTTTTAACAGCGGCGAGGGAAAGGCAGTCCTCGAAGAAACCGTGCGTGGAAAGGATTTGTTTATCCTTGTGGATGTCTGCAACCACAGTCTCACATATACCATGAACGGCTACACCAACCATATGTCACCTGATGACCATTATCAGGATCTGAAACGTGTCATCGCCGCGACAAACGGCAAGGCACACCGCATTAATGTCATCATGCCATTTTTATATGAGGGCAGGCAGCACAGGAGAACAGGCAGGGAGTCCCTCGACTGTGCATATGCCTTTGAAGAGCTGACCAAAATGGGGGTGACCAACTTCATTACATTTGACGCACACGACCCCAGAATCCAGAATGCCGCACCGCTGAGCGGTTTTGACAATTTTCCCGCACACTATCAGTTTACACGGGCACTTCTGCGCGCCGAGAAAGACCTGATACTGGACAAGGAGCACGTCATCGTCATCTCGCCCGACGAGGGTGCCTTGGACAGAGCCATTTATTTTTCATCGGTACTGGGAGCCGATACAGGAATGTTTTACAAAAGGCGTGACTACTCCACCATTGTAAATGGCAAAAATCCGATTGTCGCACACGAATTTCTTGGAAATGACATCGAAGGAAAAGATATCATCATCATCGACGACATGATTTCATCCGGCGAAAGCATGATTGATACGTCCAGACAGTTGAAGGAAATGAAAGCCCGACGCGTGTTTATCTGTACCACCTTTGGAATCTTTACAAACGGACTTGATGCGTTTGACAAGGCATATCAGGAGGGTGTATTTGACAAGGTGATTACCACAAACCTCTCCTATCGTCCGCCTGAATTATTGACAAGACCTTATTATATTGAGGCTGATATGAGCAAGTTCCTTGCATCCATCATCGACTTCACAAACCATGACTTATCCATGGAGCCAATTACGTCTCCTACCGAAAAAATCCAGCAGATTCTTGATATCTATAACAAGGGCGGAGAAATCTATGCCGTATAGAGGGATTGGATTTTGCATAAAAAACCGCGTGTGCATTATGCACACGCGGTTTTTTAAAGAACAATTCTTTGAAAGCTCTTTTTCCCTTTTTTGAGGACAAATTCTTCCGCGAAAGCTGCTTTGTCAAATACAGCCTTGACATCGGTCACTTTTTCCCCATTCACGGATACGCCGCCCTGCTCCACGGCACGCCTTGCCTCGGATTTTGACGTGGTCATTCCCGCTCTCACAAGGAGGGACAGGATGTCAATGCTGCCATCTGTAAAATCATCATCCGTCAGTTCTGTCTTCGGCATATTCTCTGAGTTTGCGCCACCCGCAAACAGTGCAGCGGCTGCCTCTTTTGCTTTCTGCGCCTCCTCGGTGCCATGTACCAGCTGCGTCAGCTCAAATGCAAGAATTTCCTTTGCCTTATTAAGTTCGCTGCCTTCCCATTTTTCCATCGCTTCAATCTCCTCAAGCGGAAGGAATGTAAGCATTTTCAGGCACTTAATCACGTCCGCGTCAGATACATTTCTCCAGTACTGGAAAAACTCATACGGTGACGTTTTTTCGGCATCAAGCCACACAGCGCCGGACTCCGTCTTGCCCATCTTTTTGCCTTCCGAATTCAACAGGAGGTTGATTGTCATAGCATATGCGTCCTTGCCAAGCTTACGGCGAATCAACTCCGTGCCGCCAAGCATGTTGCTCCACTGATCATCTCCGCCAAACTGCATATTGCAGCCGTATTTCTGAAATAGCGTGTAGAAGTCAAAGCTCTGCATAATCATGTAATTGAACTCTAAAAATGTAAGCCCTTTCTCCATGCGCTGTTTGTAGCACTCTGCCGCCAGCATTCTGTTTACGGAAAAGTGCGGTCCTACCTCACGCAAAACATCCATGTAGTTAAGATCAAGGATCCAGTCCGCATTATTGACCAGCATTGCCTTGCCTTCACCAAATTCAATGAACTTGCTCATCTGCTCTTTGAAGCAGTCCACATTATGCTGTATGGTTTCCGTTGTCATCATCTTGCGCATATCCGTCTTGCCGGAGGGGTCTCCAATCATGGCTGTGCCCCCGCCAATCAGGGCTATTGGTCTGTTTCCTGCCATCTGGAGGCGTTTCATCAGACAGAGTGCCATGAAATGCCCTACGTGAAGGCTGTCTGCCGTCGGATCAAATCCAATGTAAAATACAGCTTTTCCTGCATTCACCATTTCCCTGATTTCTTGTTCGTCTGTCACTTGGGCAATGAGTCCTCTTGCCACTAATTCATCATACAATTGCATTCTCTTTCTCTCCTTTCACTGTTGACGCGGGGACTAGTATTCTGTACAATCAAGTATGGTCTCACTTACTCACTGTACGTCTCCATGCGCCGCCTTGGCGGCATACTTTTCTGCATGGAATGCAAAAAACTCGTCCCCTGAATGTGCTTCATTCAAAGGACGAGGTATTTTTCATTTATATGCATACCACGTGTTACCACCTTTTTTCACACAGGACTCACGCCCTATGCCTCTGCAAGTACGGGAAACGAATATGCTTTCGCATTCTTTCCGATACTCTTCCCAATATAACGTTTGGGGACTCCGTCACAGTCTACTCTTGCGCGCTCATGAACATGTACGCGGATTTCGGTGTGCAACTCCAAGATGTATTCCCTTTCACTTTCCCTTGCGCCTCTCATCAGCCGGCTGCTTTCTGTAAGTTCCCATGAAAGCTACTTTTTCTCTTCATAGCCTTTAACTATGTAGAAATTATAACGGATCGTTTAGAATTTGTCAACCCTGAAATAGGTAATATTCCCTACTCCTCCCAGTTATGGTACACTGCCTGCACATCGTCATCCTCGTCAAGCATGTCAAGCGTCCTGTTCAGGTTTTTCACGGCTGTCTCATCCGTAAGTGACACATAGTTCTGGGGAATCATTGTAACCTCAGCACTTGCCATGGCAATATTGTTGTCCTGCAAAGCCTGATACACAGCATTGAAATCGTCCGGCATCGTGATAATTTCGAAGCTGTCATCCTCCTCTGAAAAATCCTCCGCACCCGCGTCAAGTGCAACCATCATAAGGTCGTCCGCACCCATACCGCACTCTTCCTTGTCAATAATAATCTGTCCCTTTTCGTCAAACATAAAGGAAACACACCCCTGCGTTCCAATGCTTCCGTTCCCCTTTGTAAATGCACTTCTGACATTTGCCGCTGTCCTGTTCTTGTTGTCTGTGAGCGCCTCTACAATAATAGCGATTCCGTTCGGTCCGTAACCCTCATATGTAACGTGCTCGTAATTTACTGCATTTCCGTCACCTGCTGCCTTCTTGATGCCGCGGTCAATCGTGTCGTTTGGCATATTGTTCGCCTTAGCCTTTGCGATCACCTGTGCAAGCTTGAAATTGTTGGCGGGGTCTGGTCCGCCCTCCTTAACTGCAACTGCAATCTCACGCCCGATAATCGTAAAGATTTTTCCCTTTGCCGCATCATTTTTTTCCTTTTTGTGTTTAATGTTCGCAAACTTTGAATGTCCTGACATATTCTAATTCTCCTTTATCTTCACTCTTTATATATTTTCAGAGGGCTCCATATCCTGTTCGGATTCCGGCTGCCCCTGTTCTACTTTTTTGACAAGAACGGATTGTATCACATTCTTCTCCACCTTTACGATCTGAAAAGTATACCCGTCAACCTCGACCTCGGAATTTTCATCCTCGTCCGGTATGCGGTCAAGCTTTGATATCATATAGCCGTTGAGCGTCTCAAATTCCGTCTCTCCAAAAGAAATTCCGAACCGTTCCTTCAGATCCTCAAGCTTTGTCATCCCCTCGATAACATATTCGTTTTCGCCTTTCTCTTCGATATGGTTTTCCTCGGGATCGTACTCGTCCATGATATTTCCAACGATTTCCTCAAGAATATCCTCCATCGTGACAAGACCCGAAGTCTGCCCGTACTCGTCCATGACAATCACCATCTGATTTTTTTCGGACTGCATGCTGCGGAACAGGTCATCAATATTTTTGGTTTCCGGAACGTACACAGCCTCACGGAGAAGCCCGTCCACTGTTCCGACCGGATGATTCAGACTCTCGTCAGAAGTATGTATCCGCATGGCATCTTTCAGGTACAGCACACCAAGAATATGGTCAAGGTTTTCTTCATACACAGGGTATCTGCTGTTGCTCTCCTTCAGCATAAAATTGAGCGCATCCTTGAACGGCATACTGCTGTCAATCGCCATAATGTTATTGCGGTGCGTCATGATGTCACTTGCTTCCTTGTCACCAAATTCGAAAATATTTGTAATCATTTCCACCTCGCCCGCCTCGAGGACGCCCAGCTCGTGTCCCTCGTTTACCATGGAAATGATTTCTTCCTCCGTCACGTCTGCCTGTTCATCCGCATTCCGCAGACCGAAAACCCGAAGGAGGGCATTCGCCGAAACCGCGATTATGCCTGTCAGCGGATAAAGCGCAGTCCTTAAAAATTGTATCGGGCGGATAAAGCGGTACGCCCACGCATCCGGATATTTCTGTGCAATCTTTTTCGGAAAAAGAATTCCGAATGTAAGCAGAATATACATTAAAGCAATCGCCGCCAGTACCAGCGCTGTCCAGTGCCTTGCCGCATCACTCATTTCCTGAAAAAGTGCCAGCCGGTCAAGCCATCTTCCAAATGCAACTGTCCACCGCGGGAGAAAAAAGTACCCCATCACAAGCTCTACCAGTGTCGTTATCATCTGGATAGAATTGACATATATTGTAGAACGTTCAATTATCCGGTTGAGCAGGATTGACTTCTTGTCTTTCTCCTCCACTGCCCTGCGTTCGATTTCCTTTTCATTCAAAATAGGTATTGCTTTGTTGAAACCGGTCAGAATTGCCTCGATTATGAGCAAAGCAAAAAAAATAAACATACTACAGGCCGAAGCCCCTCCATCATCCATTTCCTTTTCTCCTTTATTCTTTTGAATTCATTGATATTTGGTACGCAAGAAAGGTGTAATCCGCACTCTTGCAGGCTACACCTTTCTAATATATCATTCCTGAACCAAAACGTCAATATCCAAGCCTTTACATTTATGTATCAAGCTCGAGGCTGATTTGCAAGGCTCTGTTTACCCTCTGCATAATCGGTGTGTCAAGGTGGCACACTTTATCCTTCAGACGCTTTTTATCAATTGTCCTCAACTGCTCAAGCAGTATTACCGAATCCTTTACCATGTCGTAGTTCCCTGCGTTCAGCTCAATATGTGTCGGCAGGTTCGCCTTGTTCAGCTTGGAAGTGATTGCTGCACAGATTACCGTCGGGCTGTGCTTGTTTCCCACATCATTTTGTATAATCAGCACCGGTCTGACGCCACCCTGCTCGGATCCCACTACCGGTCTTAAATCTGCATAATAAATATCTCCTCTTTTCATAATCATACACCCCTGTTTCGCAAATCTTTATGTTGTATGATACTATTTTTGCCATCAGAGAAATTTTTATACAGCAGCCGCATGATTAAAAATAAAATTTATTCTTTATTCATATAACAATGTATCGTCCGATTTGTAAATCCTAGGAATCCTCTTCCCGATATCACAGGCAAGCTCGTAGTTGAACCGGCCGGATATCTCCCCAAGCTCCTCCATGGTGATACATTCACCCCCGTCTGCTCCTATCAGGGTCACTTTGTCGCCCACACAGATATCCGTGTTAATATTGGTCACATCTATCATAAACTGATCCATGCACACACGCCCCAGAATCGGCGCGCGCTGCCCCTTCAACAGCACATGCCCGACATTGGAGAGGCTTCTGGGATATCCGTCCCCATAACCGATGCAGATTGTCGCAACTCTGGTATCCTTTGTCGTGGTGTAAGTTCCTCCATAACTAATCTCCTGACCTTTCGGAACTGTCTTTACATATACGATTCTTGATTTGAGCGAGAGCGCCGGCCTAAGCTGTATCTTATTGTCCGCCTTAACTTCCTGTGACGGCCATAAGCCATATAAAATAATGCCTGCACGCACAGCGTCCATATTTGCCTCAGGCATCTCAACAATCGCCGCGCTGTTTGAACAGTGTTTCATGGGAATCTCAAATTTTAACTCCTTGGAAATCCTCTCCGTATAATTCCGGAAAACCTTCATCTGCTGGTATGCCTTTGTCCTGTCCGCCTCGTCCGCTGTCGCAAAATGGGTAAAAATCCCTTCTGTCTCCAGCTCCGGAAGTGCAAGGATCTTTCTGATAAGCGCCAGTCCTTCGTCGTCAGGATGCAGACCGATTCTCGTCATCCCTGTGTCAATTTTAATGTGTATCCTACACTTTTTCCCAACCCTGAGAGCTGCCTCAGACAATTCCTTTGCGCTTTCGTATGTAAATACCGTAGCGCGTACTTCCTCCGAAATAAGCTGTTCATAATTATCCGGAAATGTGTATCCTAATATCATTATCGGCTTACAAATATGATTCTGTCTAAGCGAAAATGCTTCCTCCGCTGTGGCAACCGCATACCCCCATACACTGTCCTCACGTTCCAGCATTCGTGCAATCTGCACTGCACCATGCCCATATCCGTCCGTCTTTATCACTACAATGATTTTTGTGTCCGCGTGAATTTTTTCCCTGATACGATCAATGTTATACTGCACCGCATCAAGATCTATCTCCGCCCACGCTCTGTCATACTGTCTCATAATATCCTCCATGCTGTCTTTTGCTGCCTTAGAACAATTTTCACACTAACTCCCATCTGCCTGCTTTAGCAGGCGTACAAATCAAGATGGTGAAATCTCTGATTTCACACTAACTCCCATCTGCCCGCTTTGGGCGGCTCAAATAGACTAATTTATAATATCTTTCAATGACTTAATAATGTCCTGTGCCATTATATAATATGCCGATGTTTTATTCCTTGCCATATCGCCGGCAAGCCCATGTATGTAGGTTCCCATGACAGCTGCCTCGAATCCGCTAAGTCCCTGCGCCAGCAGCCCGGCAATAATCCCCGTAAGCACATCCCCGGAGCCTGCCGTTGCCATTCCGTCATTCCCGCTTGAATTAAGGTAGGTGAGTTTCCCTCTCTTTGCAACCACAGTCCTTGCATCCTTACACACAAGCGACACATCATGGCTTTTTGTAAATAGCTTACAGCAGGCGATAATGTTTCTTTTGATTTCCGCTACCGGATATTTCATAATTCTTGAAAATTCTCCGAGATGCGGCGTAAAAATGACATCACTGTCATTTTTCCTGCGCCCATATTCAAATGTTTTTAACAGCTTCGGATTTTGTGCCAGAATATTTAACGCATCCGCGTCAACCACCATGGGCTTCACGCAATTCTTCAGCGATATGTCCAGTATGGTTTTTGCCTTGTCGGACATCGAGATGCCCGGACCGACTGCAACCACATCTGCCCATTCTATTCCCATAGCCAGCGCGTTTACTTCGTCCGGTGTAATGTCCGAATTCCCGTCATCCACGTAAGTGTCCACAATCGCCTCCGGAAGCTTTTTCAGCAGCCCCTCGCGGTTGTCCAGCGCCGTAAAAATCCGCACCATGCCGGCGCCTGTCCTGTACGCACTCAGCGCGGACAACAGACATGCCCCGCCCATGCTCCTGCTTCCCGCAACAAGCAGCACTTTCCCATAGGTTCCCTTATTTCCCGACGGGCTCCTCACAGGAAGCTGCAAATCTTTTTTTGCATCCGTAAACGTTACAACACCTTTCCGCTTGTGCTCTGTCACAGCCCCCGGAATCCCAATCGGAACACAAATCACCTCACCTGCGCAGGAAGCTCCCGGATACAGCATGATTCCGAGCTTTCTGTAGGCAAATGTGACAGTGATGTCAGCTTTCACCGCACATCCCATAATACTTCCATTGTCCGCGTTGACTCCGGAAGGAATATCCACTGCCACAATTTTGGCTTTGGATGCGTTCACAGCCTCAATTGCCTTTCTGTATTTTCCCTCAATATCACGCGCGATGCCAATGCCAAACAGTGCGTCAACAATCACATCATACAAGGTATGCTCCATGCCATAGTGAATCGGAATATTCAATTTTCTCGCTGTGTCGAGCTGGGACTTTGTCTCCGGCGTGAGCTTTGACACATCGCCGATCAGATTAATCTCCGCACGGATTCCATGCTCCTGAAAAATACGCGCTATGGCAATACCGTCTCCGCCATTATTGCCGCTTCCCGCCATTACCCCCACGTAAATATCCGAACCAAATCTGTCCACAATCACGCGCACTGTCTGCAGGGCGGCGCGCTCCATCAAAACAAGCGATTCTATACCATAATCATTGATTGCAGCTTTGTCCGCGTCTTTCATTTCAGCAGATGTCAGCACATATTCCATAGCCCTTCCCAACCTTCCTTGATTTATTATTTTTAGTATACCATATAATTTTGCGAAAACAAGGAAGAATCTTTTAAAAAATCCCAGACAGCTACTCCTGCCCGGGATTCTTTTCTTTCTGGTCTACCAGATCTTTTTCTTTGTTTAGTACGTTCTGCGGATTATACTTCATATCAAACATATCTATGACATCCGGTCCGAATATGGAGTGCATGTAGGAATACATTTCGTCATTCCATATTTCTTTCTGCTGCTTTGAGAGGATTTTTCTCTTGAGCTGCACCTTAAAATCGGACACCCATTTATTAATCTCATCAATCTCTTGGACATTCTGCCGTATCTTTGCATAGCAGACACGCATTGTAGCCATCATCAGTTCAAAGTTTGCCTCGTCAATCTGTTTCGGGATATCCATAAGCTCGTCATTATAATCGTCCATTTTCTGGTTCGATTCCTCTATCATACGCTTATTTTCCGACATCTTTTTTTCTTTTGCCGAACTGTCAGGAAGCTCCATAATGTCCACGATCTCCTGCATGAGTTTCTTCTTGAACGACGACAGGCTCTTCAGTTCCGTATTCAGCTTTCCCTGCCGCTTCAGGATATCATTGAGCCTTCCCTCAAGATCATGAATTTCATCATTATCCCCAGTCTGTGTAAACAGCTTATGCCATTGATTGTCAAGTGTCAGAATGGGTATCTTCTTGCCTACCAGCGCTTCGCGAAAGACCTCATCCTCCTGTCCCATACTCTCACCCTCTTTTCCTAATTGCGTACCATAAGGATCTGCAGGATACGAACCGATACAGCTCCTAAAATATAATCACTGGTTTGCTATGCCATATGACAATTTCATAAGACTGTCGGAAAGATGCACGTTTTCAACCACGATGCTTTCCGGCACTTTCAAATCCACATGCGCAAAGTTCCAAATAGCCTTAATATTACACTTGACAAGCTTCTCCGCAGTTTTTACCGCGCCGTCCTTTGGTATGGTGAGCACTGCGATATCAATCTCATTTTCCCGCACAAAATCCTCTATTTTATCCACCGGCTGAACAACAATGCCCCGAAGTTCCTTCCCATACAAATCCGGATTTTTGTCAAAAATGCCTTTTACGATAAATCCCCTGCGCTCAAAATTCATGTAATTTGCAAGCGCCTGACCAAGATTCCCCGCACCAATGATAATCAGGTTGTGTTTCTCATTCAGTCCAAGTATCTTTGCAATTTCATTATATAAATATTCCACATTATAGCCGTAACCCTGCTGCCCAAAACCACCAAAATTATTAAAGTCCTGCCGAATCTGTGACGCAGTGACATTCATCAGTTTACTCAGGTCCTGCGATGATATCCTCTCGATACCACTGTCCCTCAGATCTCCCAAGTATCTGTAATATCTGGGAAGCCGCGCGACAACCGCCTGTGATATATTCTTATCATCCACGATTATCTACCTCCTAATATATGATTGCTTTCCTTCCGGAATGACATAAACCACCGGAAAAATATGATTTACAACAAACTCCGCCATACATCCTAACAACCAGAAAACAAGGCTGTACAGCTGAATCGTTATACAATATGCCAAAAAATCAGCAACGAATATAGCACAAGTATACAATATTGTTAAATGATTGTCAATTCTTTTTGGAATATTTGTCAATTATCCGTAACAGTTCAGCCTTCGGCTTCCTGTTACAGGCATCAAGCCATGCAAAACCACTTCGTGGTGGCTTGATGCGTCTCTGCCACTACGCTATTTCACGGACTTTGCAGTAAATGCAAAGTCCTGAGCTGAACTGTTACAATTATCCATTACTGTTCAGATATCCACCAAAGTAGCGGAAATCATGCGCCAAAATGCTTGCCTTTTGGCATTTTGTGTGCAAAATCTGTTATTATTCACACCTCAATAGCTTGTATGCCGATAAAAACTGACGTGGATGTGAATTGTAACAATTATCCAATTGCTTTTATCTCACAAATTCCTTATAATAAGAGAGATTATGTATTTAGGAGGTTCCCATGATTTTATCATGCAATAATATAGAAAAAACATTTGTGGACAACCACGTTATAAAAAACGCATCCTTTCATATCGAAGATTATGAAAAAGCAGCCATTGTCGGCATCAACGGCGCAGGAAAATCCACCCTGCTCAAAATTATAACAGGAAATCTTCCGGCAGACAGCGGACTTGTGACATTTGCAAAGGACAAAAGTTTCGGCTACCTTGCCCAGCATCAGGCTGTGGACAGCGAAAACACAATCTTCGACGAGCTGCTGACTGTCAAGCAGGAAGTTCTTGACTTGGAATCGTCCATACGCCAGACCGAACTTGAAATGAAGAAAACGGAAGGTGCGGAGCTTGATCTTTTATTAAAAAAATATGCGAACCTGACACACCGCTTTGAGGATATGAACGGTTATGCCTGCAAAAGCGAAATCACAGGAATACTAAAAGGACTCGGCTTTGGCGAGGATGAGTTTGACAAGAAAGTGGCAACGCTCTCCGGAGGTCAGAAGACGCGAGTGGCACTGGGAAAGCTGCTGCTCCAGAAGCCTGACCTTATCATGCTTGACGAGCCGACAAACCATCTGGATCTCAACTCCATCGCATGGCTCGAAACATACCTTTTAAACTACAAAGGCGCAGTAATCATTGTCTCACACGACCGCTATTTTCTGGACAAGATTGCCACGAAAATCATCGAGATTGACAACGGCGTCGTTTCTTCCTTTCACGGCAACTACTCCGACTACGCCGTCCAGAAGGAGCACCTCCGCACCGAGCAGATGCATGCTTATCTGAACCAGCAGCGCGAGATAAAGCATCAGGAGGAAGTCATTGACAAGCTCAAACAGTTTAACCGTGAAAAATCAATTAAACGCGCGGAAAGCCGCGAAAAAATGCTGGATAAAATTGAGCGCCTCGAAAAGCCGGCTGAGGTAAAGGCCGACATGAAACTAAAACTGACCCCGCACAGGACAAGCGGAAATGATGTGATGCAGATAGAGGGTCTTTCCAAAAAATTTGACAGCCACATGCTCTTTGAAAACGTTTCCTTTGAGATAAAGCGCGGCGAACATGTTGCAGTCATCGGGGATAACGGTACGGGTAAGACAACGCTTTTAAAGATTATCAACGAGCTGGTTCCGCCTGACAGCGGTTCGATACGGCTCGGTGCAAACGTGGAAATCGGGTATTATGATCAGGAGCACCATGTCCTTCATATGGAGAAAACGCTTTTTGAGGAAATCAGTGACGCGTACCCCTATCTGACCAATACCGAGATTCGCAACACACTTGCTGCCTTTTTGTTCACGGGAGAGGATGTATTCAAGAAAATCAGCGCCCTGAGCGGCGGGGAACGCGGTCGTGTGTCCCTTGCAAAGCTCATGCTTTCAGAAGCAAATTTCCTGATTCTGGACGAGCCGACAAACCACCTTGATATTACGTCAAAAGAAATACTGGAAACAGCGCTGAACGCATATGAGGGCACTGTCCTTTATGTGTCCCATGACCGTTATTTTATCAATAAGACTGCAAGCCGCATTCTCGAGCTTACACATCAGGAGTTTATCAATTACATAGGAAATTATGATTATTATCTCGAGAAAAAAGAAGTCCTTGCGCCAGTTTCGGACAAAGCTGCTTCTGTTCCGGCAGACGAGCCTTCTGCGCAGAAGCTTGACTGGAAACAGCAGAAAGAAACTCAGGCCATCCTCCGCAAAAGGGAAAACGACCTGAAAAAATGTGAGGAGCGGATTGAAACACTAGAACACAGAAACGCCGCCCTTGATGAAGAAATGGCAAAACCCGAAATTGCGACAAATTCCGTGAGACTTCAGGAAATTGCCAGTGAAAAGGAACGTATCGAGACAGAACTCGAAGAGCTTTACACAAAATGGGAAACATTATCGGAAACAGAGTAGTTGTACACTGCTCTGTTTCATTTAATTGTAAATTCCCTTTTTATGTACCAGTGTAATGTCACCGTAATTGACCTTGTTCCAGACCCATTCCTTTATCTGGTACGAATAATCGTCCAGCATCATCTTATAAGCCTCCCCTTCAATCTCCAAATCTTCCATATCAAGCTGATGGACTGCCGCGTAGATTCCCTGATATTTTTGAGCAAATCCTATTTTTCTGAGGGTATCGTTTAAGTCTTTTTCTGTGACACCGAGCCTTTCGAGTTTGTCATTGTCCATCACATTATCCCAGAATGCATCCTGGACATTTGACAATTGTACTTCCTCCTCCTGTGTCAGCTCCAGTTTTTCAGCCATCGCCAACTGATAAAAAATTTCATCATGAACTGCCTTTTCCATGACACTTTGTTTGGAAAGCTGCCGCACATAAACATTGTTTGTCTTTAAATTCCAATACCTTGACGTATCTTCCGCATCATAAATCTGTGCCTGCTCCTCCACAAACATTTCATCATAAGCGATATAAAACGCCAGATCCCGAAGCGTAAGCTCCTGCCCGTTGACGTCGGCCACTACCAGCTCCAGCGAATCCGCATACACCAGCCATTCCTCACCTTGCACGAATTTTTTTAGAACGCTTAACAAGAAGATCAGCAGAAAGATACTGCCGAATATAAGCAAAGGCATCCGCTCATATAATTCCCTTTTTTTCTTCATGACCACATCCCCCTTTCCGGAAACCGTTCTGTACCTATCAGTATATATGATTGCCGCAAATATGAAACAGCCGCAGCCGAAAATACTACCACTACTACCCCAAAATAAATATGTTGTATACCCCTCAATCTGTGGTACAATAGAACTATCACTACATTATGGTTCAGCTTGTTCTATAAAGGAGAAATATAGGCATGAAAAAATTTTTGATCATTGATGGTTCCTCCATGCTCAGTACTTCATACTACGGCAATCTTCCAAAATCTGTTCTGTTTGCCAAGACGGACGAGGAAAAGGAGAAACATTACAAAGAAATTTTACAGACATCAAAAGGTGAATATACAAATGCGCTGTTTACAATGCTCAGAGCACTGATATCCCTTCACAAAAAGTTAAATCCAGATTATGTGGCAATCGCTTTTGACGTGTCGCGCGACACTTTCCGGCGCACCATTTTAGGCGCTGACAGTTATAAAGCCAACCGAAAGGAAGCACCCCAGCCCTTAAAGGAACAGTTCATCGCCATGGAGGAGCTGCTGCAAAAAATCGGCTGTCAGGTTTTAATGGACAAGGATTATGAGGCAGATGACTTCGCCGCTTCACTTGTCAAAAAATTTGAGTCACCGGATCTCGAAACTTACATTATTACAAAGGATCACGACTATTTCCAGCTTGTGAGTGATTATACACGTCTATGGCGTGTTACAGACAAGGACAAGGCAAGGGACATGCAGCAAAGATATGGTCTTTTTGCAGGGAAAGACGGTTACGAGCCTATTCCCGCAGGCATTTTCGAATATACAGCAGACATTGTCTATGCGGAAGAGGGCGTATACCCTGAAAACATTGTGACATTGCTCTCCATCACAGGCGACTCCGGAGACGGCATTCCCGGATGCAAAGGCGTGTCCTCAGCCGCCGCCCCGCTTGTGAACGAGTACGGTTCCCTCGACGCCATCTATCAGGCAATCGAGGATTGTGAGGGGAACAAGAAAAAGGAAAAGGCGCTGTCTGATTTCTGGAAGAACAGCCTTGGCATCGGGCGAAGCCCGCTAAACGCACTAAAGGAAAATAAGGAAACCGTCTATTTAAGCTACCAGCTTGCAAAAATGAAAGATGACATTCCGCTCACTCAGTCACTGGAGGACTTCGCACTCCATATTGACAAGGCGGCTCTGAGAGAAATTCTTTTGCACTATGAAATGAACAGCCTGATAACGGAACTGAAATTAAATGAGTAGGGGAAAATCCCCTACTCGTTTTTATAATGTCTCAAATGTTTCCCTTATCGCCTTGATAAAGTCTTCGCTATTTAGAACTGTTACATCTTTCAATGATGTAATTAAAGCCAAATCCTTCGTCATCTTTCCGTCCTCGATGGTCTTGACAGTCGCCTTGTCAAGCTTGTCCGCAAAATGTACAAGCTCCATATTGCCGTCAAGTTCTCCGCGCTTTCTCAGCGCCCCCGTCCATGCAAAGATTGTTGCCACAGAGTTTGTGGAAGTTTCCTCACCTTTCAGGTGTTTGTAATAATGCCGCTGTACAGTACCATGCGCCGCCTCATACTCGTATACGCCGGTAGGTGATACCAACACGGAAGTCATCATCGCAAGGGAACCAAAGGCTGAGCTTACCATGTCACTCATAACATCGCCGTCATAATTCTTGCACGCCCAGATAAAGCCTCCCTTTGCCTTCATGACACGTGCGACAGCATCATCAATCAACGTGTAAAAATATTCAATCCCCGCTGCCTTAAACTGCGCATCATAGCTGGCATCATAGATTTCCTGAAAAATATCCTTGAAATTATGGTCATACTTCTTGGAAATCGTATCCTTTGTCGCAAACCACAAATCCTGTTTTGTATCCAGCGCATATTGGAAACATGCATGTGCAAAGCTGCTGATTGACTTATCCGTATTGTGCATTCCCTGAATGATTCCCGCATCGGTAAAGTTGTGAATCAGCTCCCTTGTCTCTGTGCCGTCCGCCGCCGTAAACACCAGTTCTGCCTTTCCTGCACCCGGCACTTTTATCTCGGTATTTTTATAGACATCACCATATGCATGTCTCGCAAGCGTAATCGGCTTTTCCCAGTTCCTTACACACGGATCAATGCCCTTGACAATAATCGGTGCCCGAAATACCGTGCCGTCAAGCATCGCCCTGATTGTTCCGTTCGGACTTTTCCACATTTCCTTGAGATTGTACTCTGTCATTCGCGCGGCATTCGGTGTGATTGTGGCACATTTTACAGCCACCCCGTACTTTTTGGTCGCCTCTGCGGAATCCACCGTAACCTGATCGTTTGTCTCATTGCGGTGCTCAAGGCCAAGGTCATAATATTCTGTCTTTAAGTCTATGTATGGAAGAATCAGGTCATCCTTAATCATCTTCCACAAAATACGTGTCATTTCATCGCCGTCCATCTCCACCAACGGTGTCGTCATCTGAATTTTTGCCATAATCTTCTCCTCCTGTTCTTAGGCTGTGTCTTTTACAGCCCTAGCGTTTCTTAATGTTGTCACGTTGCCATTTATGAAGAACGCCGATCTTGCGTTCTTCCAAACATTTAGAAACTCTTAGGCTGTGTCTTTTACAGCCTTAGCGTTTCTTAATGTTTTATGCTCAAGCCACATTTTACCATATTTCTATATGCATTACAAATATGTTCATCCGCAAGCTTTTCCGCAAGTTCCGCATTCCCGTCACGGATTGCCTCCATGATGCTTTTATGCTCCTCCACTGCCGCCGCACTTCTTGCCTTGTCGGACAAGGTCTGCTGCCGCTGCCGCTGTACATACTGGTGAAAATCCTTCAGCAGATGTATGAGTATCTTACTGCCGCACGCCTCATACAACTGCATATGAAAACGATTGTCAAGCTCAATCAGCTGTTCATAGTGCTCCTTAGCAAGATGAAACTCACTCAGGAGAATTACCTCCTCCATCTCCTCTATCCTATCTTTCGTGATTTTTTCCGTTGCCCATCTGGCGCACAACCCTTCCAGCAGAGAACGAATCTCGTAAATATCAGCCACATCCGAAGACGAAATTCCTGTGACGTATGCCCCCTTATTCGGAACAATATGTATCAGTCCTTCGAGTTCCAGCTGTCGGAACGCCTCTCTTACAGGAGTCCTGCTGACACCAAGTTCCTCCGCTATCAGTGCCTCCCTAAGCTCGTCATTTTCCTGATACTGCCCATTCAGTATATTGTCCCTGAGCTTCCGGAATACCCTTCCCCTCAACGAATACTTGTCCGACGCATCCTGATTTACATCATACTCACTCATTCCTTTCACCTGCCTTAATCTTTCACAAGCGATATTCCAAGCATCTTACAGCCCTCATCTATCACAGCCAGAAGCTCCTCGTCCGTGAGGACTGTAACCCTGCCGCTTTCATATTCTGCGTCAACCCATGTCTTGACATAAGCCACTAGTTCTGATGACTTACTAATTTTTTCTTCATCCTTCAACCTAAAATATGTATTAATCCAGTGCGCAATTCCCGCAAGTCCTGACGTGTTTGACACGGCACACAGAACCGGCCTGTTCAAGAATTTCTCCGTGTCAAAGATATTATAAATCTCCTCATTCTTTAACAAGCCGTCGGCGTGGATTCCTGCACGGGTGACATTAAAGTTTTTGCCGACAAACGGTGTTCTTTCCGGAATATGATATCCTATTTCCTTCTCATAATATTCGGCAAGCTCTGTGATGACTGTCGTGTCCATGCCGTTTAATGTGCCTTTCAGCTGTGCGTACTCAAAAATCATCGCCTCAAGCGGTGTGTTGCCCGTGCGCTCCCCAATGCCAAAAAGAGATGTATTGACGCCGGAACAGCCATACAGCCACGCTGTTGTCGAGTTGGTAACCGCCTTATAAAAGTCATTGTGGCCATGCCACTCAATCCACTTTTCCGGCACTCCCGCATGTGTGTGGAGCGCATAGATAATCCCCTGCACGCTTCTCGGGATAACCGCGCCTGCAAAGTTTACTCCGTACCCCATGGTATCGCAGGCACGCACCACGATCGGAAGCTTATACGATTCCGACAGTTTCATCAGTTCCTGACAGAACGGAACCACATACCCATAAATGTCCGCACGCGTGATATCCTCAAGGTGGCACCTTACACTGATACCTTCCTCAAGGCACTCCTTTACTACGGACAGATAATGCTCCATCGCCTGACGTCTTGTCATCTTTAGCTTAAGGAAAATGTGATAATCCGAACAGCTTACAAGAATACCCGTCTGTTTCATGCCGATTTCTTTTACCAGCTTAAAATCTTCTTTGCTCGCCCGAATCCATGAGGTCACCTCCGGAAACTGGTAGCCGCGTTCCATACATTTATATACGGCATCCCTGTCTTTCTGGCTGTACAGGAAAAATTCACTTTGCCGGATCATGCCGTTTGGTCCGCCAAGCTTATGCAGATAATCATAAATCGTGACAATCTGTTCCGTACTGTACGGCGCCCTCGACTGCTGACCGTCCCTAAATGTAGTGTCCGTAATCCAAATATCCCTGGGCATATTATGCGGCACTACCCTGTCATTAAAAGGAATCTTTGGTACCTCATCATATGGAAACATATTGCGAAATGCATTTGGTTTCTCTACATCCTGAAGCTGGTACATATGCTCCTCAATCTCTAAGAGATTGTTTTTACGATTCATGCTTATCGGTCGGTTCTCAAAATATCCGTTATTGTTCTCCATAACATCTTCCTCCGCACTTATCAATTCTCTTTTTGTATCTGTGTATTATTGTATACAATCATACATGCGATGTCAATAAAAATTCTTACATTTTATACCACAGCCTGGGCAAGCAGTTTATCAATCCGCAGCATTCCCGCTCCTTGCACACTCCAGCTCTGTCCCAAATCAATGGCAGAACCAAGCAAAAGTCTTCTGAGTTCACGGTTCGTCATATATGGGTATTTCTGCAGGCACAGAGCACACGCGCCGCTCACGATAGGCGCTGACATGGATGTTCCGCTTTTCGCGATGTAGGGAGACGTTATATATCGGGAGTTACAGGACACAATATCTGTACCCGGAGCTACAATGTCGGGTTTTTTTAACGGATTCCTGTTTATCATATTCATGATTGTCAGATCCTTTCCGGGGCCTCTGCTGGAATACTCATTGCAAAGTCTGCCGCCGCTTCCCTGATAGTCTCCATCATGGCATCCTACACATACACACCCGCCGCACTCCCCTATTGGCGACAGCGTCATGGGATTTGGCCCTTTGTTCCCCGCCGCCGCGACAATGATAATATTGTTATTCCACAGATACTGTATCTGTTTTTTAAACTGCTCCCAGTCATCCCTGTCAATATTCTCCTCCGATTCCATCTCGATTGATATATTCAGCACCCTTATTGGATAAGACTTAGCCATCTCTGTGATCCAGAACAGGCCGCTTATCAGATTTTTCAGGCTGCCCCCACCCTTTTTGTCCAGAACCTTCCCGCAAATCAGCGTGCATTCAGGGGCTATCCCCCTATACTTTCCCCTTGAGACAGCACCGTTTCCTCCCAACACGCCACAAACATGTGTTCCATGCCCATTATCATCATAATACATTCTTCTTGACGCGAAACTTCTTGTTGCAAAATCCCTTGACGTAAAATCCTTAAACGCAGCTATTCTGCCCCGCAAGTCCGGGTGCGCTGCCACTCCGCTGTCCAAAACGCCCACATAAACGCCCCTGCCCGTATACGGCCTTACTTCTCTGCTGTCGCAGCCAATCATTCTGCGCACTCTGTCCATTTCCATTCCCCGCACATATCTGTTGCAACTTGATATTAATATATGAATGGAAACGACTTCGTGTACACAAAAAGACTTCTCTTTTTGAGAAGCCCCTTGTTTCAAAATTTATCCGTTATGCTTTTATCCTGTCTAATTCTGTAATGTTTACACCCAGACTTGATAGTATGACCTTTCATTCAACGTTGATATCATCATAGCAGACCGCCAAAAACATGTAACGCTATTTAAGACTTTATTCGTTTCGAATCGCCGCAAGCGGACTTAGGCGCATCGCCCTGAGTGACGGAATAAAGCCTGCTATCATGCCGATTAAAATGGCAAACAATATTGCCAGCGGACAGAGCCATATCGGAATCCGGCAGATGGCGCCTGCTATACCCATGTTCTCCCCGGCGCCGCTTGACGCCATCAGCCCATTGATGCCAAAACTCAGCATAAAACTAAAACCAACTCCAATCACACCACCGATAAAGCCGATAAAGCCTGCCTCCATGAGAAAGAGACTCTGGATGTTACGGATATCGCATCCGATTACTTTCATGACACCGATTTCCTTCGTTCGCTCATAAATGGACATCATCATGGTATTCGTGATACTGATTGCCGCTACCAGCATGGCAACTGCACCAATTGCACCGAGCACTGCCTGTATCATATTCATGCTGTCAAGCTCCTGCTGAATCCACTCCGCCGAGCTGTACGCATCATAGCCCATATCCTTCAGCGTATTTGTCAGCGGTGTCACATTAGCCATGTCATCAACCTGTACAATAATCTGCGAATAAAAAAGCTCATTATAAGGCTTTCCGTTTTTTCTGGTGGGCTGTCCCGGAATCGGATTCTTCTTAAAAACACGCTTCAACTCTGTTTTTAATGCGTCAATGTCACAAAGCACACTCTGGCTATTGTTGTTTGTCCACTCCCCGAGTTCCCCTTCCATCAGGCCGCACGCTTCAATCAGATACTTTTTTGGCTGCTTAACAGGCGTTCCGTCATCAGAGCCGCCGCCCTGAGAATTCCAGTATGCATCCGTATCAAAAATGATAAACAGCGAATCCTCCATCAGGTCAATGTCCGGAGCCTCACCCGTCTCCCAGAAAGTGTACGTGTGTGTTTTTTCAATATAAAAATTAGTCAGCACATTATTTCCGTAGAAAAACTTTAAGTCCGTGTCAGAATCCGGAAGTTTTCCCTTGGCAATTGGAATATCCAAGGTCTGAAACTCCCCTTGTGTTATACCGTTTATATCGAGATAGCCTGAATATTTTCCGGCTTTCACAATTGCAGATACATTCAGCCTAGGGAAGACTTCCTTTACGTGCTCCATGGCAAGAAGCTCCTGAATGAAAGAGTCATCCAGCCTTTTTTCCTCCTGCTGCGTCGCTCCGTCACTGTTTGATGCAAAGAAACCGCCCCCGGAACTAATCTGTATCTGCGTCATGGAACTGTAATTTGCATAATTTTCCAGCATGGACTCTTTCAGTCCGTTGCCAAGCGCAACCATGACGACAATAGAAGTAATACCGATGACAACACCGAGAACAGTCAGCACTGTACGAAGCTTTCGTTTCCACAGATTGGAAATGCTCATACGCAATAAATCAAAGAATTTCATTATACATCATCCCCGTCTAACAAATCCATGTCCTCTTTGTGTTTCTTTGCTTTTTTCTTTTTAGAGATAATCACTACCACGATTACAATAACCGCTATCACGCCCACGCCGATACCAATCAGCGCAGCGATTGGAAGTCCTTTTTTCTGTGGTTCTTCCTCTATTGGCTCCATCGGAATATCCTGCATGCCTTCATCAAAATTCATCTCATATACCAGTAAATTCAAATCTTTCTCAAAACGTGTCTCATTTCCGGCCTCATCCTCATAGGTGATGACTGCCTTGACAATACCTTCCCCGGTATCGGGTGCAATACCTGTCAGCATGGAATCCACATTCTGGGTCGCACCCGGCGCTACATTTCCAAGGTAGGTAATTCCACTCTCTACTGTTTCACTTTCATATGTAACCTTGACATTATAAAGTGTCGTCTTACCGGTATTAAATACGCTGAACATAACATTTGACTGGTCGCCTACCGGAATGGATTCCGGTATAATTTCCGCTGAACCGGTATCAATCTTTGCCTCCTGCTTAATCGGCACAGATACATGCGCGACATCCGACAGGTTTATCTGCTCATCCGTATCATACTTCATATTTACTGTAAGCACATACGGTTTTTGGGACAAGTCGGATTTTGCCTCCATTTCAATGCTCATATCATATGTCTCACCCGGCGATATGCGCTCCGTGTACACAGAGCTGGAACCTGATGTCGGCAAAAATGCCGAATAGGTGGCATCCGCATCCTTTCCTTCGACCGTTGCTTCCAGATTAAAAAGTACGTTTTCCACAGCAGTACGTTTAGAAGTATTTTTAACACTTACAGAGAGCTTAAAAACGGAACCTGCATAAACCACTTCCGGCTCAGTCTTGTAGCCTGTTACAATAATACGCGGGTTTGAAGTCTGCTTGTTGGGATCTTCTATCAATGTCTTGTTGGGATTTGCTCCCTTGATATTGATATATGTCGTGATATCCGTTTCCACAAGCGTTCCATTCTGGTAATAGGTTGCGTGGAAGGGAAGCGGATAACAGCCCGTCAGCACATCGCTTCTGACGTTAAAATACCATCCGATATCCATTCGCTTGTTAAACGCATCCACTGTATCATCTGAAGCCTGTATAATCTGAATTGTCTGCGCGTCGTATGCCTGATTGATGTCAAACGGCCATTTCGTCTTATCGTTTGAGACAGTCGGTGTCAATACGACATCCGTGATATCTGTCTTTCCAAGGTTAATCAGTGAAAGTACGACAAAAGTCTGTTCCCCGAACTTCGCATCTGTGATAGGCACCTCATTGGAAAGCATCAGAAACTTTTCCGTACCTGTCGTGTTCTCTTTTGCGATTTCACTTAAATAGCCTTCAATCTCGGACTCATAGCTTGTAAGCTCTGACATGGTAAGTGCAGCATTTTTCATGTAAGTCATTGCACTGTTATAAATCTTATCCATTCGCCGCAGCTTCTCGTCTGTCATATTGTAACGAAGCTTTAAATCACTATAAAAGCGGTTTAACTCTCCCCTTATCTGATCCTTCCACTCATCCGAAGCATACTGGTCACTCGGACTTCCATAATTGTTATTGTTGTCAGAGCCATCATCATCTGGCTCTGCAAATACTGTCAGTGTATTTCCGCACAGCAACACTGTCATCAGTATCATAATTAGTACTTGTTTGATCCTTTTCATTTCACTCCCTGCTCCTTTCAGCATCTATTCTCCTGTTTTTACATCAGCCGCATGATCTTCTTTTATTTCAGGACTGGCTGCATTTGCATTTTGTGTATTATCTATCATGTCTACAATCTTACCGTCCACGATACGGATAATCTTGTCGGCAAAATTTGCAAGTGTATTGTCATGTGTAACCATAATCAGTGTCCGTTTCTGTTCCCGCACGACATTCTGCATCAGGTTCATGATTTCTCTTGATGTATTTGAGTCAAGATTTCCGGTCGGTTCGTCTGCAAAGATAATTTCCGGATTTACCACAAGCGCCCTTGCAACGCCGACTCGCTGCTGCTGACCGCCAGACATCTGGTTGGGACGGTGATCCCAGTATTTGTCCAGCCCTACCATATGTACCATCTTCTTTGCCCGCCTTGTGCGCTCCTTCTTCGGCACACCCTGAAAAGTGAGCGGGAGTGCTACATTCTCCACCGCATCCATTGTACCCATCAGGTTAAATGACTGGAAGATAAACCCAATGTGCTCTCTCCGGAACCGGACCAGCTGGTTCTCATTTTTTGTTTCCATATGCTCACCTGCAATAATAATCTCACCCTTTGTCGGCTTTTCAAGCCCTGCAAGCATATTTAGAAGTGTTGATTTTCCTGAACCGGAAGTTCCTACAATTGCACAAAACTCACCGCGGTTGATGCTAAAACTTACACCGTTGAGCGCACGCACCCTGTTCTCACCAATGCGGTATACCTTATACAAATTCTTAACTGTAATGACCGGTTCCGTCTTTTTCTTAACCGTTTCTGACATTTCGGCCCCCTATACGCTATTCATTCTATGATTCGTTTTCACTCATTATTAACTGTATCATTTGAATTAATACAGTTAATACGCTTTACAAAAAAATAATAACATACCTTAACTAAAGTTTCAACCAAAATATAAAAAGAAAGCATAAGATTACTTAATCCTATCCTTTCTTTTTAATCTGTTTTAATAATTATAGTCTACATATTCTGTGTCTTTGCGGAGCTTTCCGTGAACAACATCACTGCGGTACTCGCTCGTATCGTCACACTGGTACTTAATCCCCTTCCTGTGATCTGCCATGATATTGCGCTGTGTATCCGTCAAAGAATTTGGTATCTCTGCCTCAACAATCATAATATCCGCAACCTGTGTGACCGGTGCATAGGCAAATTCACTGAATTCCGTGTAATATGTATTCATCATCACAAAATCACCCGTGTCCACATCAGACGGATAAATGTCAACTGCCTTGTCAAACCCTGTCTTAAACTGAAAAATCGCAATCTGCCCTTTTAGCTCCATGTCATTGTTAAACATAAACTGCACTGTCCTGTCTCCGAATTTGTTGACCGAGGAAGTCTTTGTCATATTAAGGTCGATATCCGTCTTTATTTTATCCTCATAAAGCATCTTAAAGGAAACACCCAGCTCATCGTCTATCTTGGCATACAGTATCACTTTTTGCCCTACATAACTGTTGTAAATATCTTTCTTGATGATTTTTTGCTTATTTAAGGTGAGATACACAAATTCATATCCCAGTTCGGCAGCAGTCCTCTGCGCATCCGCTATCTGCTTATCCGCATTGTTTTTAATACCGATTGCACCTGCCGAAGTGACCGAGTCCATCTTAACATAGCAGATAACACCTATGTTAATACGGTACCATCCGTTGGAATACGCGCCGACCACCTGTACCGGAATATTCGCGCCTATTGTCGTCAGCACTGCCGATGTGTATGTCGGTTCCGCATATACGACACAGTTATCCTTTGTGTAATACACATCCTGCATTGCCGTATAAGTCGGTCCTTTGGCATATGCCACCATATCCGCACTCACAGCTGTAAATAATACTGCTGCGGACATCAGGATAGCTGCGGCTTTTTTCCGAAATCCTATTCGCATTGATTCACCCCCTGCGGATATCTTAGTAGTAATTTTTATCAGTTATCTCAAATGGGAATGAGCTTGCCTGATAAGAACACTTGGAATTAATTGTTACTTCTGTGAATGTACAGCCTGCAAAAGCCGACGCGCCAATGCTGAGCGTGTTTTTGGGAATCTCGACGCTTGCAAGCGCTGAGCAGCCGCTGAATGCACTGTCACCAATACTGATAATCGACTTTGGCAGCGCCAAATCCGTGATACCGGTACAACCTGCAAAGGCACTCTCCGGTATCGACTCTATTCCAGACCTGATGTCAAGTGTCTTAATACCGGTACAGCCGGAGAAGGCGCTTTCCATCATTGTCCGCATCGTACCCGATAGCTTGACATCCGTAATTGCCGTACAGCCTGCAAAAGCACTCTCTCCAATGACTTCCAAGTCGCTTGGCCATTTCGCCAATGCCATCGCCGCGCATTCATTAAACGCTTCCTTCTCCACCCTTTTTAAGGAGGACGGAAGCTTTGTCATTTCCATCTTGGCACAATTGTTAAAAGCCTGCTCCTCAATGATTTCAATATCATTTGTCAGTTTCACAGCCCGAAGATCCGTACACTCATTAAATGCCTTTTTGCCAATCTTGGTAACCCCGTCGGGTATTGTAATCCGCGCAAGTTTTGAACATCCGTCAAAAATCCCTTCTCCCATCTCGGTCAACATATCCGGAAGATTGACATCCACAAGAAGTTCGGAGCTTTTGAATACATTTTTTCCAAGTTTTGTCACGCTGTCAGGAACAGATATCCGGACAAGCGTCTTGGAACTTGCAAATGCCGAATCTCGTATCTCAGTAACCGGCTGCCCGTCTATCGTATCCGGAATATCAAGAGTCGCTGCCGTACCAACATACTTCTTTATTGCCACATGATCGCTATAAAGGGTATATTCGTATTCACTGTTTTTCTTTTCCTCTGTCTTTGCTTCAACAGTGCTTGACTCCTCGGTTTCTGATTCCTCCTCCGAAGGATTCTCCAAAAAATATTCGTGATTGTCATTTCTGTTACTGTCCACAGATCCGTTCGTTTTCGAATTATTGTCTGATGTCCCCGTCGAAACCGAAGGACTTTTTGACTGGTCTGACTCTGCTGCCTCCCTTGATGCAGCCGCTGACGATTCATCCTCAAATACCTGCATTGCCTGAGCATAGTTATTCTGTGAATCCTCAATCATTGACTGAATGTCAGAAGGAAATTCACCGTTATCTGCACCCAGTGTCTCTTCGGTTTCCGTCTCTGTCTCCGAAACAATCTCTGTAGAACTCTCCGGCTCAGAACCGATTACCCCTATTTTATTCAAATACATACCCAGCAGGATCGCGAACGCAACCGTACACCCGCCGACCATTCCCCAAAAAAGTTTTTCCATTCTGTCATCTCCGGTTAGAATTGATTATAGTTGGTTAAAATTATTTCTTAAAATTTTCCTCTGAAAGCTGTGTGCCGTAAAATGCACCGCGAATTACGGTCTTCAATCCCTCACATCCCGTTAATCCTGTAAGTTCGCTACAGTTTCGAAATGCTTCTGCGCATATTTTCGTTACGGACGCCGGAACAGCCACGTCAAGGATTTCTGTATGTCCTTTAAAGACCTCCGATCCAATCTGCTTCACACCGTCCGGTATCTCGACATGTGCTGAATTTCCCTTATACGCAAGCAGAATGCCGTCGCCGACAATCAGAAAATCGCCGTCACTTGTGCCATCCCCATTACGCCAGTTATTCAGCCATGCAGTTCCCTCGAAAGCCTTTGTTCCGATATGTGAAACCGTAGCAGGTATCTTGACATCTGCCAAATCCACACATGACAAGAAAGCTCCATACTCGATCTCGGTCACACTTTCAGGTATATCGACTGTCTTTAAGCCACTCTCGGCAAATGCCAGCCTTCCTATCTTTTTAATTGTCTCACTTATCTCGTATTCCGTCAGGCTTTTCTGCTTATAGAATTTTCTCTGTGCGATACTCTCATCTTCTTTCTGGTATGTCACACTGATGGAATTCTTGTCTTCTGACGCATCTGTACTGTCGTCTTCCTGACGCTCCTGCTCCTTCGCCTGACTCTCTGTGACAACCTCCGCCTGTACGCCGTCGGGAACCCCATAAACTCTTTCCTTATGGTTATCCATCAGTAAAACTGCTTTTCCGGCAACGATAACGGTTTTTCCGATTACGTCATCGTTTTCAGGTACATCCAGCGGGTGAATGTATCCCTCTGTACTCTGAAAACCACTGGATGGTTTCTGCTGCGGCTGAGACACATCATCCTCGCTGTCATTCTGTGTATTGTTATCCGTTGTCACATCCTCGTCCGCTGTTTCTGTAGAGGTTGTATTGTCTGTCGGACGCTCTCCTACATTTGGCTTTTCCTCGAGTCCTACATTGCTGTCCATGAAATCTGTCGGATATTCTGCTTTATAAATAACCGGAATGTTGTTGTTACTGCCAAATGTATCCGCCGCACTCGACTTGCTGGTAAATATTTTTACATTCGGACTTCCTGCAAACGCTTTTTTGTCAATGTTTGTCACGGACGCAGGAACTGCCGCCTGCTTCAGGTTCGCATTGTTTGCCAGTGCCTTTTCCCCTATTGTCGTTACAGAATCCGGAAGAACAACATTTTCCACACTTCCCATACTTGACATAGACTGTTTCGGAATCATTGAAACAGCGGATGAGACTTTGACATTTTTTGTGTTTTTTAAATTCCAGAATGCATAGGTGTCAATCTCTTTTACCGTCTCGGGCATTGCATAATTTTCACCCTCACGTCTCGGAAGAACCTGATACAGCATCGTCATATTACCATTGTATACTGCGCCATTATAATATGTAAGATATTCATTATCCTTGTCAACACTGATTTTTGCAAGACTGTCACAATTTGCAAAAACCCCTGTTCCCCATGAACGGACTCCCTCACCGATTTCAACAGATGTGAGCGCCGTGCAGCCCTCAAAAGCACCGGGGCCAATTTTCTCAACTGTGTCCGGCACAATAACGCCTTTCAGTGCCGTGCAGTTTTTAAAAGCGTTATATGATATTGTGGTGATGGAATCCGGAATCTCAACACCTGTCATTGTCTCGTTTCCGGAAAAAGCCTCCTCACCGATTGTTGTAACCGTATCCGGGATACTGACAAATGTGTCAGTTCCCAGATACTTTGTCAACGTTGTTCCATTGATTCGAAATCTCTCATCCTCCGCGGCTGTCACACCGCCGCCAATTCCCCGGGCAACAGTCACAAGCACAAGGATTCCCAGTACTGCTACGCTTGTTATCGCAATATGTATTCTTTTCATATTGGTCTCCTTTTTTTGTAACAATTATGCTGCCCCGAAGTTTCTACGTCTGCGTCCGTCACTTGTCGCAAACAGAATGATCGAAATACATGCCATACCAATTGCCGCAAACCACTTCGGATGAATCGGATCGCCTGTTGACGGTGTTGCATCAAGTGTCTGTCCTGCTATCAGGTTATTGGTGTCCACATAAATCACATATGGTGAAAAATGGGGCGGTACAAAGGAAATACATGCAATACCGTCGATTGTCGTAAACCGCGGTGTCAACTGCTGCAGATTTCCGTTGTCTGCTGCCGCCACACGCGCATTTCCGCCATACTGTATCAGTACATCCGGAATAGGCATGGTTACTGTAATATTTAATCCGTAAGTATCCGTAATCTTATTTTGACCTGTCGAGTCATAGAGCGAGATATCCATCGGGAAGTATGCCAGTCCGTCAAGCGAACCGTGCTTGTTAATCAGCGCTTCCTCTACTGCCGCAGTGGCCTCTGCCGACTCTGTGATTCTTACAATAAAGTTATCCGTAGAACCGTCTACAGAAATGGAAGCCACATCCGTATTGGAAACACCATTTTTCGTAATATATATCTTGTTTCCGTTGTTGTTTGTACTGCCTGTATTAGTGCTTCCCGTCGCAGGATTTGTGACGGTACCTGTTGTTCCGGTTGTTCCGGTCGAACTGCTTGGTCTGTTTGTCACTGTATTTGTGTTCGTGTTCGTTCCCGGTCTCCTTGACGGCTGGTCATCATCGTCGTCATCATCTGTTCTTACTCTATAGTTCGCAGTTACCGTAACATCCGCTGCCGGCATGATAAAGCTTGTCGTGGCAGCGTTTGCGTTGGCAAATCCCAATCCGGAATTGTTTGTCGTCCACTTAGAGAATACCCTGCTTGACGATTCCGGTGCAAATGCGGAGATATTAACTGTCACACCAGCAGCATACTCACCGCTTCCTGAACCATAGTTTACAGTTACTTTGTATTTCTTTGACGAGTCCGTACCCGGCTTATTTCCATTGTCTCCACCCGGCTCATTTCCATTGTCTCCACCCGGTTTATTTCCATTGTCTCCACCCGGCTTATTTCCGCTGCTGAAATTTGCTGTCAACGTCACATCATCGTTCGGCATGATAAACGTACCGTTTGCTGTCGCCACACCGTTGACAAATAAATTTGTATAGTCTTTTGGTTCAACTGACCAGTACTGGAACTGACTGCCATCTGTCTTTGTAATAGGCGCAATGGTAATTTTATCACCGCCCTTGGCAGTAATCGGCTCTGTCTGTCCATTTGCCGT
Organism: uncultured Lachnospiraceae bacterium; assembly: GCA_910579275.1. Classification (GTDB taxonomy): domain Bacteria; phylum Bacillota; class Clostridia; order Lachnospirales; family Lachnospiraceae; genus COE1. The sequence goes on along the minus strand of CAJTTO010000009.1, from coordinate 26,693 downwards.
GCCGTCCACCATCGTCAGTTTATAATCGTTGCCGTCCGGTACAATTATATTTGCATTCGGTTCATATACCGCCTGAATAATTCTGTCCTCCGTGACATTCAGCCACGGATCGCCGGATCCTGTAAACTGTGTACCGTCTGAAAGAATACACTTCCATGCGGAGAACTCATATCCTGACCGCTGCGGTTTTGCGACACATACTGCATTTGCCCCATGGTCCACATACTGCGGATTCGGAACTTCCGGATCTTCAATCATTGATGTATCATAGTCAATAAAGGTTACCTTATGCTTATCCTCCGATACAAAAATAATGTTCTCTTCCTTGCCCTGTGGCCTGAGCTTCTCCTTCATCTTCAGGTAATAGTTATAAATCGCACTGTTCCTTGTGCCTGAAGCATCGTACTGAGGCCCCCTGATTGTAACCTTACGGTTGCCGTCAAAGTTAAAAGCAGTCTCTCCAATCGCACAGCTCGGATTCGGTATGGTAACTTCCACATTATCACTTGTCTGAAGGAATGCTTCCTCGCCGATTGTCTCAATGCTGTCAGGAAGTTTCACCGTGCTAAGCTTTATAGCCTTGTAAAAACATCTCTCCGGTAACTGTGTAATCTTTGAAGTACTCAAATCAACTTCTGTTATTTCTTCACAGTATGAAAACGCTTCTTTGTCAATGCTGACAACATTTGCCAGAAGCGTGTCTCCTGATGCCTCACCAATCTTAAAGGAGCCGCCGTTGTTGCTTCCGCTTCCTCTGCCCTCAAGACACTGAATAATCTCAAGTCCGCTTGCCGAACTGCTATTGGTTTGATTTTTCCTGAAAAGAATCATATTTGCAAACTGTACATACTGGTTGCCTTCAGGAATTTCAATGTTTGTCAAATTCTTACAATTCCGGTATGGCAGCGCCCCGATTTTCTGCATCTCCATACCATATTTCGTACTCAGTAGATTTTCACAACTCAAAAATGCATAATCAGGAAGTTCCTTAACAGTTCTTAAGTCAATCGTAGTCAGATAGTCATTACCGACAATTGAATTTTCCACATACTTATGCCCATTGTAAGTACGCCATATAATACCCGGTATACTGTCTGTGATGCCTGTCTCCATACTTAATTCAGACTCTGCCAAAAAACCACTGAACAGACCGGCCTTCTGACCAAATTCATTCAAGTCACTCTCTGATATATACTTGTCGTCAGAATATACGCTTTTTACATCATCATATCTGCTGTAAGTCTGGCGCTGGTTGATATCTCTCTTTAAACCATCCGGTACGCCCTTAATACCGACTTCAATATCTTTACCATTCACAAACTTTGTCTGAGACTCATAGGTTCTGGTCAGATATACCAAATCATTTGCGTTCTCACTTCTTTTATAATATGCACTCGCGTCAATGCTGTCGATTCCTTTCGGCAGTGTCATAAAAAGTGTGTAAAGCGGAATATCCTTCTCGTTAAAATTCTTGTAGTTGTTAAACGGTCTTTCTGCATAGTTCGGGTCTGCAACGTTCTTGAGTTCGTTTAACTCCTCGAACTTATCTGTAATGCTGTATCCGCTGTCCCCTTTTGCCCACAGCTTAATCAAATCTGCATTGATTGTATCAATTTCTTCATAGTGCGGATAATCAATCAGCGTGCTCTCGCCCGTCGCATTATCGCGCAGAATCGTGAGATTCGTCGGTGCATCTGTCTTATAGCAGATTGGCAGGCTTGTGCCTGTCATAGACTTGCTGTCCTCACTCATTGCCAGCTTAAACGGTGCATAATCCGGATGAACCGCACCATGGAATGTGAGGAAATCCGACCCTGTCTTAAATGCATTGGGCTCAATCGTAAGCGCATCCTTCCAGTAAGAATCCACATCGCCAAAAAGTGCTGTCTGTGTCTGGCTGAACACAACGTTTTCAAGGCTCTTACATCCCTCAAATGCTCCTGCACCAATAAAACTTACGGAATCCCCAAGCTCTACCCATTGCAGCTTATCGCAGCCCTTAAAAGCGTTGGCATTTATCTTTTGCACAGTTGCGTCCGCTATTACTATTTTATAGATAATATCACTGACATCCTTAAAACATCCATCTGCAATCTCTGTAATCGTATATCCGCCAACAGTCGCGGGAATCACCACTGCAAGAGGATTTCCTGTCGGATGATTCTCTATATATCCGGACAAAATCGCATTTTTCGTACCTTCGATAATGTCAATTCTTGCGATATAGTCATCCCTGTTTTCCTCGCCGACACCAATTTCCATATGTTCCTTGCCGTCCGCGCCCTTAAATACGTATGGAACAACACCCGGCTTGCCGTCCTCTGTAGTATAGCCCGGAATCGCATTCCATGTACAGCTTCTCGGCGATGCAATGCTGTTGCTGCTTGCGCCTGTCTCCGGTCCTTTTACATAAAACTTATCATTTAATACGCCTGCAAACAACTTGTCTGAATGATATTTTGCATCGTATGCCCCATCCGGAAACTCAACCCACTCAAGGTTTTTACAGCCGGCAAATGTCTCATCAGGCACAAATTTTGCATCATCATTGGTTACGCTGTTGCCAAGCCTGCCCGGAAGAACGACCGTCTTAAGATTCTCTCTGCCTGCCAGAATATATTTTGCATAATCCTGACCATTATCTATCTGATTCATATAAGACGGGAACGAAAAGTTTTCAAGTGCCCCGCCGCCCTGACTGGATGTCAGCGCAAAAATGGCATCTCCCATCTTAAAGTTTGTACTCTCCCCTGCAAAATTCACCTTTGTCAGCTTTTCACATCCAAAGAATGCATAAGGTTCAATCGTCAAAGTCGCGTTCCTCAGACCACCCATTGTCATTTCCTGTATATCAGAAAGATACAGGCAGCCCGCACCAATTGTCTCCACATAGGGTGGAAAAATAATACTGTCTAGCGCCGTGTTATAAAAAGCCTGACACCCAATTGTCTTCAACCGTGAATTTTCGCTTGTAAAATTTATGGTTGCAAGACTCGGACACTGCGCAAACGCCTCATCAGCCAATATCGTCAGGTTCGTATCATCAATCGTAACATCCTTAAGAAAATTAGAGTGTGAAAACGCCTGCACTCCAATAAACTCTACTGTAGCCGGAATTGTAATAGTTCCGACTTCTCTGTCTGTTCCCACTGGATGTCTGTTATTATCCGGAAATGATGTAACATCAAATGCTCTGGAAGCGATTCCCTTTATGTTTGCCTTTCCGCCTGCAAGATATCCTTCATCATCATTTTTCTGACCAGAATCAGGACCATTCGGGCTATTGTTTTTCGGAACATACACAACAGCGCCTCCCGGGCTTGTAAGTTTCTTCAGCACGTACTTAACAAGATCTCCATTGGCATTTGATGCAATCCTCTGGCAGATTGCATAATCCACAATATCAGGAAGGTCATTGTCATCCTCGTCCTCATCCCTTGCCTCTGCCCTCATCTCTGCAAAAGTCTTAGAAAATGTGGACAAACTTGCTGCCGAACTGTTTAATGTTGTAATATTGTTGACTGCCTCATTCCATTTTGCCTCGTCATCACGCGTAAGAGGCGTCTTGTCCTTTATGCCATCCAATACATCTGTATACCGCTTCATCTCTGTATTGTAGGCATCAATTCTCTCTGTATGGCTTTTTAGCAGTGCCGGGGTGTATGTCTCAAAAATTTTAGGGTTGCTTGTCGGTGCCTTTATCGAAACATACGGATTTGAACCTGCCAATGTACTGTCCAAAGACCCTGATGCCGTATTGGTTATTGTTTCACTTGGTGATTCCGTTGATATCAGGTCATAACTAACTGCATTCAGGTTTAATGTAACATTTGCCCCGGAAGCATCCGTTATTGTTTCCGTCCTCGCAGCATAGTTCCTGTTATCATTCGTGAATGCAAGAGAATAAGTCTCCCCGTCAAATGCGTTTTCCACTGCTTTGAGATAATCGGCACTCATTTGAACGTATTCATAATACTCCGCCTCATGAATGTCAAACTTCTCCAAATCCCGCTCAAATACACTTTCCGTAATCATCGCGTCCTCAGTGCCGCTCTTTAACTTAATCTTAAAGGCATTGATGAAAGAATCACCCTCAATATGCTGTGCCGTAACTTCAATTCCATCATAAGCGCTTTCCTGTGAAGATGTCTCATAATGCTGATTACGGTTCTCGAGATATGATGATGCGTTGTCTGCGAGATTGACTCCCCCATCCACACCTGACGCCTGCATCGTACCATAATTCTCGACTGGTATCGCAGCCACGACAATCGCCATGATCATTGTGAGTGCTGCCACAGTCCGTTTTACACGTCTCCTCAGCTTATAGTTCTTTTTCTTTTTACTCTTTGTCATGTTGTCTCTCCCCACTTTGTTATTTATACTCCCTATTACTTAATCTTTTTCGCCACCACGACAAACCTTCCCTTTTTCTCCTGATAATCACAGGTTGAAAGTGTCAGAAGCTTGTCGCCGTAGCCCGCGGTAACTCCCGTATCATATAATGACAACGCCGCCATTTCGTTTAAGTACGAGTTGAACTCCATCTCCGAAGCGGCATTGATAAATTGGTAGTACTTGAAGGTCACATCCTCTTCCGAGTAAACTTTTGACCGAAACACATACATCACCTGATACGTGCCCTTCTCATAAATCGTATCAAACTGTATTGTCGGGTGTTCCTCATAATAGGACTGGCTGCTGTATTTATTCAGTGTCCCGAACATCTTTCCGGACTTCATATGATGTCCGTACAGGATGATATTGTCACATCCCTTGATCACATCGCACTGGTAATCCATAAAGATGCATCCGTTCCTGTCCTCCTCCTGATTAAAGTTATGGTCTAAATAATATTCGTTGTTGACTGTCTGCATCACAGGATAGTCAATTATTGTATCGTCAATTTTCACCCATCCGATTAGCTTTTGGTTCTTCTGATGTATTTTTTCATATTCCGGAAGAATGCCCGGCACTGTTGTATCTTCGTCCGTCAGATGAATTTCAACTTTTTTACTGCCGGAAGATGCACTCTGTGCGCCAGCTTCCTTTAACGCGGTCAGCTCCTCGAACTCCCTTGCACTCTTGGCTGACACCTGATAATATGCACCCAGGTATCCGAAACTGACAATACACAGAAAGATACAGACCGCTGTCAGAATTCTTCGTTTTCTTTCTTTCTTCCTGAGAACCGCCATAATCTGTGCCTGCATATTTTTATCAAAATCCTCAAGTCTTGCCCTTCCTTCGGGCTGTTTCTGCTTTTTGGAAAGCTTTACAAATCGCTCTATCTTTTGAACCTGCTGCTTTCTCTTTTCCTTTCGTGCAGCTTTTTCTTCTTCCGCATTCTTTTCTTCACGCTTAATTTTCTGGTACAGTTCATAGATGTTATCATCAAACTGTCTGCCCACTATGGATTCAAATGTATATTGTCCCTTTTTCAATTTCAGATACAGTGTTTCAATATCCTTTGGATGATCCAATCTGAGATTGCCGGTAATGGAATCGATGCGTTCCTTGTCCCTTAGAGCCGCCTGATATTCCTCTGCGTTCCGAAAACGTCTGCCCTCGACAGTCCATTTTATTTCCGCCATTCTATCTTCCTTTCTGTCTAACAAATCCTTTCAACAAGCCATTATGTTTTTATTAACATAAGATTTCTATTTAAACGGTTTACATATATACTATTATTTTACTATATTTTCAGTTAATTTCAAGTCTTTTTCCGATTTTTATGACAAAATATTAGAAACAGCACCAATTTAACGTGCTGTTTCTAATATTTGAACAATTCATTCAATTATTTTACGGTAATTGTCATATTCACGGCAGCAGGTTTTGATTCAGAATCTGCATCTCGGAACGTGACAAGACACTTTATTTTGTACTGTCCCTTCTTGATACTGCTCTTATCACCTGCCAAGCCAAAGCTGACAGTACCATTTTTACTGATATTGTTGACCAGTAAAAATTTGTCCGCATTGCTCTTATTACCACTTGTGTCAATCTTGATTCCGGTTATGTTGTTAAGGTCAATACTACTGTTTTTCAGTGACACCGAAACAGTATACTTATTATTGTTGCTCCTGTACAAATTGCATTTTGCAGGAGCAAGCACAACCTTTGGCAGCTTATTGATCAGCTTAATTTTCACGTTTGATTTCACAGTGTAGCCGTTGTTCAGCACAGACACAATCGTAACATTATAGGAATCCTTGACAGACATACTCCGACCTGCTTTGACCTTCACTTCCACCTTATTGTCATCATTGAGGAAAGCGGTAAAGCATTCTGCATGTTCACTGCCCTCGTCCACGCTTACACTTTTAATAGAAGCATCAATGCCATTGACCTTCGGCGTATACACAACAGATGTATTTGCCCTGTCTATCAGATTAATTTTCCCCTTGGGCGATACAAGTTTTACTTCTGCCGCACCTTCTTCAGTAAGCTTGATTGTCAGTGTTGCCTTCTTAATCTGAACTTCTTTCACCTGATCTGGTGCACTTATATCCGGCACATTGATTGTCGCATACAAATTTAATTTGTAAGTTCCCGGTTTCACCGTTCCCCGCTTTCCTGCATTTAGCCCGAGATGAATACTCTGATCCTTTGATTTAAATTCGAAGTCAAGGTAACCAGCCGTCTCAATCAGTGGTTTCGCTGTTCCGTCGTATGTCAGTTTCGTTATTGCAGTATTACTGCCGCTTACAGACACAGGTATTGTGTTCGTCCCATTGGCTGTTATATTTGTCGCCATATTCAAGGTCAGCTGTTTGCTTCCCAGTGCAAGGGAAAGCTTATCGGGCGACTTAATATATGAAACCTTGCCATTTACATTGACTGCCTGTGTCCACTCGCTGCTGGCAACCTTGGCTGTGTACGACAGATTCTTTGTTCCGGCATATGTCAATGACACTCCACTGTTGTTTTTCTTAATCTCTGCTTCTACAGAACCGTCCGCAGGCTTAACAATTTCAAATGTCATCGGGACTTCATTCATTGATATCGTTTCCTTCGTCTTGGAATTTATGACATTTACAATGCCTTTTGAGATTCCCGGACAAGTTACCATTCCCGTCAGTCCAAGCGATGGCTTTTTATTCTCTGTCGCAACCGTGATTTCCAACGGCTGCCACTCCCTGTAATCTGCAAATGTAATCTTTAATTTCACCTTCAGCCGCGGCGATTTCTTCGCTGTAAACTGCCCCAGTGTATTGCTGTTGAGCGTCCCCCTTGTATTGAAGCGAATGGTGTTGGTGTTTCTGTCATAAACAGGATAAAACCGTTCGCTTTCTGTACTTTCCGTAATATCCTCAACCGACTGGATTTCATATTTGCTGGAAATCGTATAAACCGCTTCTGCGTCCGTGTAGAATAAATTCGCTTTTGTTTTTAACTTTACCGTCGCAGAAGGCTTTGTGACATCGGTTGTCACTTTCAAGGGATATTTGTATGTACCTTTATCTGTCACGGTTACAATACTGCAATTGGATACCGTCTTTTTGACAAATCCAAGCGCAGGAGCACCCGTCTTAAACTTCAGGGTGGATATGCCCCCTACCGGAACACTCGCCGAAAAATTCTGTGATTCTGACTCCCCTTCAAGGATTCTTATACTTTTAATCCGGTTACCGTTCTGTTCCTGAAAAGCAAATTCCGTCCCGTTATTACAGTATTTGTTTATTGTCACATTCGATGCTTCAAGCACTGGCGAATAATCCATAATGTCAACAGTCAATGTTCCTACGCACTTGCCTTCATCCTCCGCAATTGCCGAAATCTTCACGGTTCCCGCCTTTTTAATCGAAAGTGTCACCGTGCCTTTTTCATTCTTTCCGACTGTTGCAATGGTACTTTTATCTGTTTCCCAACGAAACTCAACATTTTTTTTCGGGATTCCGTTGACAGCAGCCTCTGCCTGCAGTTCGACAGAATACTTTGACGTCTTAATATCATTTTCATCAACTTCCATTCTGTCTTCATTTTCAAAATACTCAAAATTCTGGCCGCTTGCTTTTATCGGTTTCACTTTTACACTGTTTATGCAGTCCGTCAGCGGAATCTGAATCGAAAAATTCTTTGCAAACAAGTTACTGCCTTGGTCTATTCCATTGTCAATCGCCAGCGTCAGCCTAAAATCAACGGTTCCGCCGCCTGTCTCATCTTTTGCCGCAATGACCATCTTATCCCACTCCAAGGATTCCACTGCTGCAATATCATCTTCGGATGTCCGGACACAGTTTACTGTAATCCTGTTCCTGAACTTTGGTGTATTGATGTCTGCGCCTGCAAACTGATAAGTAATCTTGTAGGTTTCTTTCTGTCCCTGATTAATCAGCGTCCTGCCTGTCACATCAATGCCTGAAATGCGTGTAACCGCAACGGGCAGTCTTGCTCTAAACGGCTGATATCCTTCCTCCTTATATGTTGCCCAGCAATATTGCAGCTGTTCACTTGCCGTCAGGACAAGATCGCCATTGTCCCATGTCCATCCCTCCGGCAGTGCACAGGATGACAATGACTGGTCAATCGACTCAATATAGCTGACAATCCCTACTTCTTTAATCTTAATTTCTTTTTTGTCATACAGCGGAAAGGAATCTGTGACAGAAACCGTCACCGCCACCGTGTATGTCGTCCCTTCCAACGTCGCCCGAAGAACGGCCGTTCCCGCTTTCAGTGCCGTAACATTTGCAGTGGTATTCGTAAGCTTCCTTACATATAATATTTTGCTGTCTGATGACGTGAAATTTACAATCTGCGTCGGGTCTTCTGCGCTCTTTGGCAGAATGTATGCCTCTGCCACAAAAGAGTCGCCAACCTTCATGCTGCGGTTTGCCGTATTTATCGTTATGCCTGACGCGCTTCTCGTAACTGTGACAAAGATGCTCTTTTTGACACCGTCTGCAATGACTGTAATATTCGTTGCTCCCGTGCTTTTGGCAATGACACGTTTCTTATTTGGATTCGGACTCTGTACCCCCGTACTATCTGAAGCTTCTAAGTAATCTTCCAGTTCGACAACAGTATCGTCCGAAACTTCAAATACAGGTTTCTGTGTGTTGCCAGTCACGGTAATGATTGCTGACCGTCCGCTTTCCGGACCGTCAATGTATAATGTATCGCTTGTTATTTTTAAATCAAAGTCATTTACCGTTGTTTCATCTTTGTATCCGATATTTATTCTTGCGTATGACCTTCCCCAGTTCTCGCCATAGTCCGAAAGCGTCATGTCATACAGCCTATCCTTGTTTACAAAACTGTCATAAAACTCTTTTGTAAAATAATAGTAATTTCCCTCTATCGTTGAAGGGATGGTTAACTTACTGATTACCTCCGTCGTATCTGTCGCATAGATTGTCAGCGTTGCCGGAAGCGCCAGATTCTGAATATTAATACCAATTACCCTGTTATTTGAATAGACTGGCAGGCCTTTGTTGGAAGATATGGACTTCTTCTCTCCTTTGTCCTCGTCCGCATAAAACTTTTCAGTCAGATCGGACATCTTGACGGGATGACCAAACTTCTTGTGGGTTATCAGCACAAAATATTCTTTAAAGGCACTGCTCTTACTCAATCCGGTAATGTTCATGAAAACACTGTCCGTATATCTGTCCGTCACCGTCGTAGTTATTTCTGCAGGCTCTCTGTCATTGACACCCATAAGTTTTATATTAAAGTCATCCGTGTCCGCACAGTTTGGCGTTTTCATATATACCTGAATTGTATTGTCATCAATCCAAGAAAGGGAATATGTGTCAAGAACAAACTTATCATAATCAGCAGCCACCACCTCAAACGCATAGCTGCTGAACGCATTGCCGTTTCTGGTAATCCTTACTGTATGCCGCCCGATCGACAATTTTCTGGTCGGAATCCATACCTGAATGCGCGTTCCTTTGGCACCATCCTCGCGTGCCCATTCACTTGCGTAGAACGCAACATCTGCACTATAGCCGTCTATTGATACAGCCAATTCATCATTCCTTATTCCGGCCTCGATGGCACAGTAATAAAAATCGTTCCGCTCTGCATTTTGTGATATGACTGCGGATGCCTCCCAATGATTGGTGCTTGGCGTTCCCTGATTCATTTTGAATTCTTTATAATACACATTTCCGCTTGCCTTAAGCTCTACACAGTACCTGCCGCCCCTCTGTAAATTTTCAGGACTTAAAGGCGTCAGATAAGCCAGACTCTCCGTCAACGACCTTGATGTAACTTCGCTGACGATATTCTGGTGATCCGCTGCGTCGACGATTTTGAAGCTGACAGCCTTTCCATTCAAATCTGTTGTGACACCAACTTCTACCGCACTCAGTACGCTGTTGTACTCTGCATAATAAATTCCGCTCTCCAAAACCGCATCAAATTCATTCTGCGTGAAATCAATGTTTCCGGATTTCTTGGAAATCGTAACTTTTATTTCTTTTCCTGCCTTATCCCAGTTTCCCTCTTTCCGGAACTTAACAATATACCCCGACTGTACTGTTTTGTAGTCGATGCGCGTGGTGGATAATATCGCCGACGACGCCTCATCCATGAAGTCAAACCGTACCTGAGAGGGATTAAAGCCTGTACCCTGAATATAAAGATATATGAGGTTGCTTGTATTGTCATAATCCATACCAAGAACGCACTTGGTAACAACAGCCCTTGACGAAACCACCACAGCATTGGAAATCATTCTCTCAGTGCCGCCCACAAGTGTCAGACGGATATCATAGTTTCCAATCTCAAGTGCATTTTTTTCAGTGGGCAAAACCCATGTTGTCTTATGTAAAATCGTGTCCGGATACTCGTAGCCGTTTCCGATTCCCGTGTAACGCGGGTCTTCGACCTGACCTACCGCCGGACTCCTCTGTCCCGAACGTGCGACTACATCTCCGTTCGCCGCCGTAATCTGCACCGACTCAATATCGTCCGCCGGATTATAAAATGCCACTTCTATGGTATCGTCCGCAGAAGATATATAGTATTTGTCCGCCTCTGTAAAAACATTGTCAACTCTTTCGATTTCAAATGCAATGTCGTCTCTGCTTACCAAATACTCACCGTCCGGAACACTTGTGTCTTTCAGTTTGACTGTCAGATGGTGCGTCCCCTCCGAAAGCCCTGCCGTCCCAAAAGAAATCACATAATAATCTCCGCGTTTCTCATAGCTTACAGGCTGTTCATTCGCATTCGCAGGGTCACTGTCGATATAGAACTCTATTCCGACACCCGTTTCCGGTATTTCGCATCCCTCTAGCTTTACAAAAATTTCTTTTACATTGTCATAAAAGTAATATTTGTATTCTGTCACGACGGAAAGCAGCTTCTTGTAATCCGGCAGCTCATCGGCAGCCATCATGATTCCCTGTTCGGTTACTTCCGTCTCCTCTGTTTCGGTAACTTCCTCTATGTCCGTAGTCTCTGTCTCGATGGTTTCGCCTGTCTCTGTCCCTGTCTCATCATAAGAGTCTCCGCTTCCAGCCGTATCCGGTGTCTCCGCTGTGGCAGAAGTTTCAGGAACCTCTGATTCCTCGGATATATCTGAGTTTTCCGTCTCAGACGGACTCTCAATTGTCTGCTCCTCACGTGATGTCTCGGTCATGTCCAAGGATTCAGGTTCCTCCACAGAATCATCTGTAAGATTTTCACCCGCATCCTCCGACACAGCTGATACAGCATCCGTTCCGGTTTCATCCTGTTGTGTTTCATCTTCAGCTGCAGCCAGTTCCCCGCTGTCATAGGTCTCCGTGGTTTCCGAAACCTCACTCGCCACTGTCTGCACAGGCACACTTTGAAATACCATGGCTGCACATAATATTCCCGCCATCACTTTCCATCTTAGTTTCGTTGACCTCATGTTTGAAATCCCCCTTATCCGATTGTGCCCGGCACGTTCATCGCAACATGAATGACACCGAAACACTCATATACATATTTATGTAGAAATATAGCAAACGGCAAATATCTTCCTCGTTTTACTATGCATTATTTTTTATTATACAATGTTTTTTCAAAATATTCAATGAATTATCTGATAAAATCATGTAATTGAATGAATCACATCCGTTATAATTTTTTCATTCCGCTGGAACACATTCTGCATTCTGTCATATAGTATAGAAAAAAGCTTCTTCGGAGGTACTCAATCATGAGTGAATTATCAGCAAGCCATTGCGGATGCAATCAGACAAATAACATTTCAGAATGTGGATGCGGCAATAACGGCTGCGGAAGCTGGATTTGGATTCTTATCCTGCTTTCCTGCTGCTGCGGCAACGGAGGCGGCATGGGCCTCTTCAACAACGGCGGCTGCGGATGCGGCTGTGGGTGTGAGAGCGGCAACAACGGCTGCGGAAGCTGGATCTGGATTCTCCTTCTTCTGTGCTGCTGCGGTGGCAGCAATGGTGGATGCGGCTGCGGATGCTAGTCTAAACATTTCAGGTTTCATCCATGAGGGTTCGTGCAATGCGAACCCTCTGAACTGTTGCAATACGAATAATGGTTCGTATTTTATCATATATATGATTAAAAATACTTTACAGCAAGGAGGTTGATTATGGAGGATAATGATTACGTGCTGGCGTTCGACCATTTCTACACCACGAATCACATCCAGATATTAAAGTCCCTTTTGCCATTTATGGACAATAAAAATTCCAGCATGATGCCTGCCTTGATCAAATATATGGAATTAAAATATACGCTCTCACTGATAAATAAAGGAGCTTCAGGCTTTGACAGCGGAATCCGCGCATGCGGCATACCGTCCGACGGAAAATCCGGCACTGAGCCTGTCGAAAACATTGAGCATATCTACAAGGCAGTCCGCAAATATCTTGCGCCAGGCGAGGAAAAGGGCTTCCAGCAGATAATTTCTGTCATAAACACAATGAAAAATATGCGCGAAATGCAGCAGATGGTAGAGCTTTTCCAGAATATGAATCCCGATATGGATTTTGGTGCCATGGCAGACAGCATGTCTCCTGGCGGTGTCGGGATGAATGGTATGGATATCAGCGAAATAATGGATTTTATGAAAATGTTTGGAGGAAATGATAATGGAAACAAACAATAAATGGATGCAGGATCCGGAACTGAAAAATATTGACCGTGCAAAGCTGGACTTTCTTGATAAAATGTTCGTCCAGAGCGCTTCCGTCAACAAAGGAAACCAAAAAGAAATGATGTCATTCCTGCTTTCGCTGGGCAAGCTAAGCCGAGATAACAACATTTCTTTTAAAAATGAGGAGGTCGAGTTGATCTTTTCTGTCTTGAAAAAATACTCAACCCCCGACGATATTGCTAAGATGCAGAAAATTTCTTCTTTCTTCCGTTCCCGGTAAGAACCAGAAGCGCTCCAACAGAAAACATTGCACATACAATAAGCATACGGTATTGTAAAGGATCTCCTGTTTTTGGTGTGGAATCCTTTATATGCTCTGTGCTTCTGGGCGCACTTGCAGAGGTAACATTTTGTTTCGATGTTGTCTTGGTGCCCTGTCCTGCTGATGCGGACGAGCCTTGTGAAGTCTGTGCGCCGTTTTTTGACGGGACATAGGTATTATTTTGACTTGCATCTGTTCCCTGCGTTATAGTAGTTCCCGGACTTACAGGCGTTACTGTCTGCGCAGGCGCCCCCCCCGTGCCTAAGCTGCCCGCCCCAAGCGCTATGGAACCTGATTGCGGTGTGCCGCCTGTGGATGCAGATGGTGTTGTACCTTTTGAAGAACCTGCATTTCCGGAAATAGCTGCCCCGAGCTTGATGCTGCCAGACTCCGTTGTTGTGACTACAACAGAACTGTCAGATGAACCGGTGTCCTTATATACCAAATGGGTATATTGATTTGCCAGACCTTTTGCCACATTCTTCGCCTTTTCTGTCTTTCCCGTAATCGTGATGTCCTTTGATATCTTCTGTACTCCGCTGAATGCATTATCCTTTACATCAGAGATATTGTCCGGCAGCGTAATACTTGAGATGCTGCCGACGCTCGAAAAGGCATCCGCACCGATAATGGTTACAGAGTTTGGTATGGTAACATCTGCCACACTGCCACTATATTTATATAATACATTGCTTGACGCATTCATTGTAAATCCCGATGATGTATAATACCATTTCTTATATAATGTCAAGTCCCCTTTCAGTGCTGCACTGCTCTGCGAATAGACGGTAAGCCCTTCCTTATCTTTGTACCAATTGGAATCTGTTGAATAATTGGAATACTTAAAGCTTGCCGACGAACCGCTTTGCGGGTAATCAGAGGATGTGATTCCCTTTCCGGCAGTAATTTTGGTCTTCAGGCTTGCTGTATCTGTGTAGGACGTCCCATTATAACTTCCTGTAAAGCCTCCGCCATTCATATGAAATACTACCGTATAACTCTTTTCCTCAAATTTGGCATAAAGGGTCAAATCCTTTGTCACAGGTTCTCCCCATGACTTATATTCTGTTGAGGTATCATCCGCATCTGTATACCAGCCTTTAAAGACCTTATTTTTTATGGAAGGTTTCTTGGAAGGCTTCTCTAAATTCTCATCCTCATACAGTTTTTGCTTCTCCGGAATGTTTTCGGCGCTTTCATAACCTTTCGCAGCCGCGAATGTCACATAAAAATACGCCCTCGTCTGTTTGTCCCACTTTGCATAAATTGTCGTGTCACCCTCTATCACATCATTGTCAAAATCCCATTCTTTTGTGAGGTCTTTGTCTTTAAACCAGCCTTTGAATATATAGGTTATATCCTGTTTCCCGTCATCCCTCTCAATCCGGTAATCATCTTTTCTCAAAATCTTAGGCTGAGCGCCGTCGACCGAAACAAGCTCCGATACGGTACGGTTGCTTAGCACTTCACGCTTTTCCCCTTCCACATCCGAAATACCTGTATCAAAAGTAACTGTATACTTTGTATCCGGTTCTACCACAATCACAGTGGAGGATGCTTCTTCGGTCTCCGTTTCCGTCTCGTCTGTCCTGCTCTCTTCTGTTGTATTTTCCTCTGTTGCACTTTCTGACGGTTTATTTTCTTCAGATGTACTTCCTGCCGAATTTCCGTCCTCCGCTTCATTTTCTTCTCTGCTTGGTTCTGTCGTGTCTTTTTCTTCTGTTTTGTCTTCCTCTGTCTGGTCTGATTCCGATTCGCCGTTTCCTTCCGTTTCTTCGGACTTTTCCTCATCTGCCGTATCGCTCTGGTAATCTATACCTACTATCTGCTCTGTATTTTCGACATCAAGGTACTCACTATATACAAGCTGTTCATATTCATTTGCCAGTTTCCTCCCATATTCTATCGAATCCGTACTTCCGGAGTCATAGATATAGATAATACTGCCGTCTGTCAAACCACTAAATGCATTCCCTTTGACATCCTGAATTCCTGCCGGAAGGGTAATCCCGCGCACCTGCTGCAGATTGTCAAATGCCCCTGACGCTATTGTGGTTACCGACTGTGGTATCTGGACATGCTTTTCATCCCCATCATAATGATACAGGATTGTTCCGTCGGCACTAATATGGAAGCCCTTGTCTGCCTGTGTCGATCCATCCGAAGTAATCCGATACCATTTTTTATACAGCGTCATGCTTTCTTTCACCTGACTGTCCGCGTCAAACTGGTTCAGGCACTCCTTATCTGTATACCACATATTGTTTTCCGTCTGACAGCCAGAATATGAAGCAAACTTGTCGTCCGGAAAACCGGATACAACATCTCCGTCATCAATCACAAGCACCGGCGTCTTGCCTTCAAAGCTGTAGCCATTATACTCACCGTTAAAACTGCCGCCGTTCATGCTAAAAGTAACCGTATGTGCAGAGATGTCATCAACCTGCATATCCTGTTCTGTCAGCTCTTTTGCAGCCTGCGCCTCCGGCATGGGAATCTGTGATATCACAATTGCCAGCACCATAAGACTTACCCCTAAAATATTCTTTAATTTCCGATACATAACTATCCCCTCTTACCTTTAATTATTGTTTCCTCACACTTTTTTTGCAATTACCACAAACCGCCCGTCTTCCTTGTAATTATCACAGGTGGATAATATCAGGCATGTATCGCCATACACTATGGATTCATCTGTGGTATAAATGGCATTACTCATTATATTCTCTTTAAAAGCATTGAAGTTTTCCTCCGTGCTGATATCTATTGCATCATAGTACCGAAACACATCCTCATCCTCATATGCCACACTGCTAAGCATCGCCGCCACAACTCTGTACTCACATTCCTCATACAATGTGTCAAAGCTTATCGTCATATGCTCGTCACAAAACGATTTCTCCTTGTAATTTTTTAACGTCCCAAACATAACGCCCGTTCTCATGTTATGACCATAAATAATCAGGTTCTGTCCGCCCGACACCATGTCATTTTTGATGCTATTTCTATAATCCAGTATCAGCAATCCATTCTTATCATGTTGTTGTTCAAAATTCTTGTCAAGATAATAATTATTGTCACCCTCCCTCGACATTACCGGATAATCGATTTTCGTTCCGGGAATTCTAAGCCAACCCGCAAAATCCGGATTTTCATTATATAATTGCGTAAATTTCAACAATATTCCGCCATCAGACGTGTTATCCTGTGCTGTGTTGGTTTCATCCTCATTCGGAAAAAACACCGTCCCTTCATCTGATATCGGGCTTGCATCCGACTTGTCGTCTTTCAAATTATCAGACTGGACAATCACTTTTTCCTGCAATTTTTTCGTCTGGTAATTGGTTCTTAAGTCCATCAGCAGGCTCCAGTTGATACACAATAATGAAGAAACAAGAACCACTGCCGATACAATTGCCGCAATTTTTCTGTTAATCCGCACCAACTGTCTCCTGCTTTGTTTCCTCTGCCGTTTCCGTCTGATTTCCCCGTTAATCGCCTGTATCTGCACATCTGTCATATTCTCATATAGACTTAACAAAAACGCCTCACCAGTATTACTTTGAAATCGTATGTCTGCATCCTTTATCTTATAGTATATCGCCTGCGATTCCTGCATCGTCAGCTTTTTTCTGCCGCCTTTGATGCCGCGTGTCAGCTGACTAATCACTTGTAGGTCATGTTCCACTGCATCAGGGTCATAACCTATACTATAATCGACAAAATCTTTGATATTTCCCATTCATTACACACCTCATGTCCGTACAGTTCCCACTGTGTAAGCCAAAGTCCTTAAATAGGAAACGCAAATATTCCTTGCATTTACCTGCGCCGACTGCATGCCGCAAAACGGCTGTATAGATATGTAGACCTTTTATGTTAATTCATTATTTATAATATAACATAAAAAAAGCAAATTGTATAGACAATTTGCAAAATTTTCTTGTTTATTTATAGGAATGCTTTCCATAAAATTTTGGACAGATCCGGTGCATATGGTGCAATTCGTTTGATGTACTCCCTGCAAAGCCCAGTCACGCAGGCGTTCCGCCTGTCGCACTGCATTTGTGCTGCCAAACTTTTTTCTTCTATATCACAATGCGGTACAGCAGATTCTACAGCGTGTGCATGGAACGAAGTCAGAACCTGACCAATTTTCAGTTCTCTCTGAAACGTATTCAGCAGCTCCATCAGCACAGCCACAATATTGTGCCGGTTTGGCATGGTATTTCCGCGATTGATGTATGTCCTGAGTTTGACGTCTGTTGTTTCAAGTGCCGTCCGAATCCGTTGGACATTATCATCTGAAAGTGTTTCTTCATTATTATAATGTCCACACCTGTTCCACGCATCGGCGGCAAGTATCATCCTTCTGTATCTGCCAAGAAATTTATAGATGCCCTCCAGCGCCCCCTCCTGCCAGCTGTCATAATAAGGCGCGTCGTTCTCTTTTGGTGTCTGTTCAAATAACAGATATAATCTTAGACAGTCTGTACCATAATCCATCACAAGGTCATCATCAAATACACGCTTCCCTGTCTCATCAAGCCATTTCAGCAAAATATTCTTGTTGTACAGCAGCTGTTGTTCTTCTTGAAAGCTGTCGGGGATATCGCACCCCGACAACCTTTTTGCAGTATATTCAATCTCTCTGTGATTCATTGGTGTCAAAATATCATCAAACATATTCGCCTCCGTTGGATGGCGCACTAATTTTTTGCCACAATGTTCAGGATTCTGCCCTTTACATAGATTTCCTTCACAATGTTCTTGCCTGCCGTAAGCTCCGCAATCACAGGAATAACATGTGCTTTTTCTTTGACAGAAGCCTCGTCCTCGTCGAGTCCGACCATCAATGTCGCCTTCACTTTGCCGTTAATCTGCACGGCAATCTCCACTGTAGACTCCACAGTCTTTGCCTCATCATACTCTGGCCACTTCTGCTGGTAAGCTCTGCCATTGCCAAAGTACATCTCCCAGAGCTCCTCCGTCATGTGCGGCGCTACCGGATTCAATAGTAAAATCAACGTTGCATATTCATCCTTTGTGATGCTGTTTGCCTTGTAAAAGTCATTGACAAGCGCCATCATTGCCGCAATCGCCGTGTTAAATTTCAGTCCCTCAAAATCATTGGAAACTTTCTTGATGGTCTGGTGAATCTTCGTCTCCATCTCCGAACGGTATCCGTCTCCTTCAGTCATCATATCCTGAAGTTTCCAGACACGGTCAAGAAAACGTCTGCATCCTTTCACACCCTCCATGCTCCATGCAGCGCTCAGATCAAACGCACCGATAAACATTTCATACGTTCTGAGTGTGTCCGCGCCAAACTCGTCCACCACATCATCCGGATTTACCACATTTCCTCTTGACTTGGACATCTTTTCTCCGTTTTCACCGAGAATCATGCCATGTGAGGTACGTTTCCGGTAAGGCTCGTCGCAGGGCACTAAGTTCTGGTCATAGAGGAACTTATGCCAGAATCTTGAATAGAGCAGATGAAGTGTAGTGTGCTCCATACCGCCGTTGTACCAGTCTACAGGCATCCAGTACTCGAGCGCTTCCTTTGATGCAAACTCCTTGTCATTGTCAGGGTCAATATAGCGCAGGAAATACCATGAGGAACCCGCCCACTGCGGCATGGTATCTGTCTCGCGCTCAGCCTTGCCGCCGCACTTAGGACAGGTTGTCTCCACCCAGTCGCGCATTGCCGCAAGCGGTGACTCCCCTGTATCGGTAGGCATATAGCTCTCCACCTCCGGAAGCCGCAGAGGCAGCTCACGCTCGTCAAGCGGGACATATCCACAACAAGGACACTTCACAATCGGAATCGGCTCACCCCAGTAACGCTGACGGGAAAATACCCAGTCACGGAGCTTGAAATTAACCTTTCTATGTCCGATTCCTTTTTCCTCCAGCCACTTTGTGACTGCTTCCTTAGCGTCCTTTACTTCCATTCCATTCAAAAAATCAGAGTTACAGAGTTTTCCTGTCGCAACATCTGTAAATGCCTCGTTCTGGACATCGCCGCCCGCAACAACCTCTATGATCGGAAGCCCAAATTTCTTTGCAAAATCCCAGTCCCTTGTATCATGTGCCGGAACTGCCATGATTGCGCCTGTTCCGTACGACATCAGTACATAGTCTGAAACCCACACAGGAATTTCCTTGTTGTTGACAGGGTTGATCGCTGAAATACCATTGATGCATACACCCGTCTTGTCCTTCGCAAGCTCTGTGCGCTCGAAGTCAGATTTCTTGGAAGCCTGCTCACGGTAAGCTGCGATCTCGTCATAATTTCCGATTTCCGCCTTATACTTCTCGATCAGAGGATGTTCCGGCGAGATGACCATGTACGTCGCGCCAAATAATGTATCTGGTCTTGTCGTATAGATTAACAGGGTCTCGTCCTTGTCCTTAATCCTGAACTCTACCTCCGCACCCTCGGAACGCCCAATCCAGTTTTTCTGGGAAACCTTGACCTTCTCAATATAATCCACATGGTCAAGCCCTTCAATTAACTTGTCGGCATAATCCGTAATTTTGAGCATCCACTGGGACTGCATCTTTCGGATGACCTCGGAACCGCAGCGCTCGCACACGCCGTTTACAACCTCCTCGTTGGCAAGACCAACCTTGCATGAGGTACAGAAGTTAATCGGCATCTCGCTCTTGTAGGCAAGCCCTTTCTTGAAAAGCTGTAAGAAAATCCACTGAGTCCACTTATAATAATTTTCATCGGTGGTATTCACTTCTTTTGTCCAGTCAAATGAATAGCCAAGCGCCTTTAACTGGTTCTTGAAATGTTCCACGTTATTCTTTGTCACAATCTTTGGATGAATCTTGTTCTTGATCGCATAGTTTTCAGTCGGGAGTCCAAACGCGTCCCACCCCATCGGAAACAGTACATTGTAGCCCTGCATTCTGCGCTTTCTTGACACGATATCCATCGCCGTGTATGGTCTGGGATGCCCTACGTGAAGCCCCTGCCCTGACGGATACGGAAACTCTACAAGCGCATAGTACTTTGGCTTTGTCTTATCCACGCCAACTTTGAAGGCTTCCTCCTTGTCCCATATATCCTGCCATTTTTTCTCAATGTCCTTTGGAGAATACTCTTTGCTCATCTCTCTTTACTCCTTCTTGACACCCTTCCATCGCAAAGGGCGCTTAATTTTCTTATATTTTCGATGCGATATACTCATGTGTTATTGTATCGCAATTGTTTTTAGATTGCAAGTTTTTATCTGATCCGTTTTTCATTTTGCCCTTATTACATTATTATTCACGGCCCAGAAGCTGCTCTTAGGAACTGTTCGGGGCGATATTCAGAATTTTGCTTCGCAAAAATCGCCCCTCACTCCTGAATCATGTTTTCACGGAATGCGCAGTTCAGCGCATTCCTGACCTGTGAATTGTAATCTTATTACATATCAATCCACAGCCGCATTCCTGTTGCGCCAACAGCTACGCTGTGATCTAATTCAAATTCTTTCTTTCCATAGTTGAAATATCGGTCAAAGCGCATACATCTTCATAGTGCCAATCATCACACTCATCAAAATATATCTGTTCTTTTCGTTTCTTAAAGATTCGGAAAGGTCTACTGGCAGAGTTGTCATATATATGGCAAATATCACAAACTTTGATTAGCTCCTTAACCAACGCTAAAGCCTTATCATATCTTGCAACTATTTTTTCTTCTGGTACATCATGCCCGCCTGATTCTACTCCCGCCTTTACACGCCATACATTAATCATGGAATCCACTGTCAAAATATAGTAACAGCGTATAAAATATCCTTTTTCTCTTGCTCTTTTTAACAGCATCAGGTTTCGTTCTGTTGACAACACTGTTTCAAAACAAAATTCCTACATTTGTTCCAAGTGTTCTTCTCATTGCTTTTCTGCTAATTGCGCCGCTTCTAAGTCCGTACATTTCAAATATTTCTTGATTTCATCTGCATTAATATAATCCATCGGTGGTTTTAACAATTGTGTAAATGTACTTTTTCCAGAACCGTTAGGACCAGCAAAAATTACAATTTCAGGCTTTCTTTGAAATTCGCTCACTATAGCGCTCCTTCCTCATCCTTCTTCCTACTTCTTTCCGTGTTCCATCATCATTTTCCTGATATATAATCTGACTTTGCCTGTCATATACAACAATCGGAACCCCTAACACTCTATTTTTCTCTAACTCAATTCTTACCGCTTCATTTGCACGCTTCATGACTGCTTCATCTGAAATATAGTCTTCTCGTTTCATAGACTGTTCCTTTCTTCTCCACGCATTCGTTCTAATAAGCATCTTTTAATGCCAATGACCGCAAATATTTCATTTCTTAGATTCTTTTTCATTCCAGCGCCCTGAACTGTTATTTTCCTGTTTTCATTTCCACAGCCTTGATAATCAGCTCCGCACACTGCGTCTTGGTAAAAGTACCGGAATCAAGCGAGAGGGTATAGTTCTCGACTTTTCCCCACTCTTGCTGTGTAAAGTACCGGTGGTATGTGGCCCTTGAGCGGTCTTTTTGCTCAAGTTCCTTTTGGATGCGCTCTGTCTGGTCTGTCACGCCTTCATGGCGCTGCACCCGTTTCACACGATGTTCCATGCTCGCGTGAATAAAAACATGAAAGGCATCATCGCGCTCCCTTAGGATATAGTCCGCACCGCGCCCGACAATCACGCAGTTTCCTTTCTCGGCAATGGAATTGATTACTTTTTCCTGTGCATCCCTGATTTCCTCATAGGGAACTTCCGCTTTCCTGTAATGTGGCACGAAACCGCTCTTCATGTCGATATAATCCTGATCGGACATGTTTTCACCATTTTCCAGAATAAGTTTTTCGTCTATCCCCATGCTGGCCGCCACGGACGCCACGATTTCCTTGTCGTAAAACTCATATCCCAATTTCTCTGCCAAAAGCCTGCCTACCGTGTGTCCGCCGCTTCCTGTCTGCCTGCTGATTGTGATGATCATACTTTCCGCCTCCTTTTGCATTGTTCAAATATATCCTGTTATCACTACTCTTCCAAAAACTCCGTTGTAGTTATTTTACTCCATATGAAAACGGTTGTCTATCACTTTGTCCCGCCAGCCTTAAAATTATAGACTGGTCTGATGACCTTTTCAATCGTCACGGTATCACTGATTACTCCCAGTATATCCTCAATCCTGCGATACGCAAACGGCGATTCATCTAAAGTATCTTTGTTGATACAAATGGAATAAATGCCTTCCATCGCCTTTTTAAATTCAGAGACAGTATGGTGTTCCTTTACCTCGGAGCGCCTGTATACCCGCCCTGAACCATGCGGCGCGGATTCGTTCCAGTCCGCATTGCCAAGCCCGGTTCCCAAGAGGATTCCGTCGCGCATATTCATTGGAATGATAACCTTCTCCCCCGCCCTTGCACTGATTGCGCCTTTTCGCAGAATCGGTGTCTCACCTGAAAAATCAATGTAATTGTGAATGCAGGTATAGCTGTCAAGCACTTTCCATTTCATGCCGCGCACAATCTCGTCAACCATCGCCTCCCTGTTGAGCCGCGCAAACTCCTGCACAATCTCCAAGTCATGCATGTAACACTCCAGCAATTCTCCCTCCAGACAAGTCAAATCATACGGCGCGTGTCCCTGCTTTTTCATCTGTGATGCTTTTTGTCCTTCTTTTAGATAATACTCTGTCACTTCCATTCCAAGATGGCGGCTGCCGGAATGAATCACGAGATAGAGTGCCCCTTCTTCGTCCTTGTCTACTTCAATGAAATGATTGCCGCCACCGAGTGTTCCGATGCTGCGCTCTGCCTTGGCCTCCTCGACTGCCTTGTAGCAGCGCAGTCTGTGAAGTGATGCCTTGTCACTCAGCTTGTGGCATGTCTTTCTGACTGCGCCGCCGACGGGGACATTATCGCGAATCACCGTGTCCAGCTTCTGACACTCGAGATGTTTTGCTTTCACTTTGGCGAGGGTCATACCGCAGCCGATATCTACACCGAC
Organism: uncultured Lachnospiraceae bacterium; assembly: GCA_910579275.1. GTDB lineage: Bacteria > Bacillota > Clostridia > Lachnospirales > Lachnospiraceae > COE1. The sequence goes on along the minus strand of CAJTTO010000009.1, from coordinate 3,308 downwards.
CAAATTCGGCATTAAGAAATCGCCCACTGTCATGGTCAGTCCGACGGTTCCCACCTTGCCGGGGTGGACATCCGGCATCACACGAATTTTGCTGCCTGCTGCGCTTGGATGGTCACAAATCATTTGAAGCTGCTTGCGTGCATACTCATCCATTGCGTACTGTTCATTTTCTGTTGTGTAAACGACTGCATTTGTGTATTTTCCATATATTGTAATCATAAAATCTCTTTTCCCTTCTATTCTTGATTTCTATACTAAATGTTGGCAGGCAGAAAAAAAACACCTCCGATCAAGGTGTTTTTTCCAAAAAAGCTCGAGATTTCGTACAAATACAAATCAATACAAAAATACTCTTTCAAAACTGCGCAAACTTGCACCAGTTTCTTTGAACGCTCCAAGGAGAATGACACCCTGCCTGTCACTTATGAATTTCTGTAGGTTTTCTGTTAAGTGCTGCATGTTGTCCTCCTTATCGAGCTTGTTGTCAACAGTTACACGTCACAGTTTCGCTTTTGGCTTCCTGTTCCGTTTTTACAGAGTTCGTGCTCTCTGTCTGATCAAAATAATTTACCAGCAATGTCCATGATGTCCGCTTCTGTGATGTCTGCTTCCGTGGCAGCCGTAATAGTAATTGGAATCATATGTAACGGCTGGCGCAGTGTATGTCACTGTGGGTGCAGGCGCTGCATAGGTGACAGCCGCTGTACTCGGCACTGCTGCCGTGCCTGCGGCGCCGTCCAATATCTCTGCCGGAACTGGCTTTTCATGGTCATGACAGTGATCACAGATTCCATCCTCGTCAGCATCTACAAAAAAGTCGCAGATTCCATCCGTGTTTATATCTGTATAGCAGTGAAAATCACAAATATCATCGCCGTTCTCATCAACAAAATAATGGTTTCCACAGATTCCGTCGCCATCTGTATCCATAAAGCATTCCCCAAGGCTGCATCCTCCGATATGACAGGTCTCGACCTCCTCTGCGGCATGAGCGGAAAGCGCCGGAGCAAACACTACTGCACAGGCAAGTCCCATAGCCAACAATTTCTTCATATCCATATACCTCCTAAAATTTAGAAAATCCCCTGCTTTTCTCTACCATAGCACATTTGATGGGCTTTTTCAAGCGATAACCGCAGTTTCTTACAGATTCTTTTTATGTATGGGAAATAATACGAACCTCGCCCTTGGCGTTCTCATCATCCATAATGATCTCTCCGGCTTCGGGTACGACAATGGTCCCAGACAGCGGATTCTTAATGCTGAGTACAGGCGTCGTAATTCTTGCCTCCACATCAGATTTTTCAAAGCAGAGATCCGTCTCGATCATCTCGCAGTCAATCAATCTCAGATTTTTGCAGTAGCACAGCGGCTGTGTGCCGATGATCTTGCAGTTTTCAAAGGTAAGTCCGTTTGCGTACCATGCAAGGTACTCTCCTTTCACGACACTGTTTCGCACCACGACATTCTCGCCGTGCCAGAATGCGTCCTTCGTATCAAAATTACAGTTCTCAAACACTGCATTTTTGATGTACTGGAACGAATATTTTCCTTTCAGAGACACATTCTTGAACACCATATCCTCCGAGCGCATCATAAAATATTCGCTCTCCACCACGGAATCTGTCATTTCAATATTTCTCACAGACCAGCCAAACTCCGGTGATGCAATATCACAGTCGCGAATCACCACGTCACTGCACTCCCGAAACGCCTTGATTCCATGCATTTTCGTGCCTGTCACCGCTACATGGTCTGAATACCAGAGTGCGGCGCGGCACAGCGCTGTCATCTCTGAGTCGTGTATCGCCAATTCATGCACATGCCAGAACGGATAGCGCAGGTTAAAAAAACATCTGTTTACCTGTACGTCCGACGCTTCCTTTACCGCACTTTCCCCGTCTGCCGGACCGTCGAAAGTACAGTCATTTATGATGATGCCTTTGCTTCCATATAGCGCTCTTTCCTCGTCCAAAGTCTGTTTTTCAACTACTGTCATTTGATTTCATCTCCATTTTCAAAAATAGGTATCTTTAAGTATTTTTCAAACACACTCTAGTATAGACTCTTTATCAAAAAATGGCAAATGAAATGTATATAAACAGAAAATACCAAAAGAACGCCAAAAAAATTTACGAATGAATATTTGCGGATAAAAAGCAGACAACGGATAACCCTTGTGTTATGATATGATATATATTCTTCAGGAAAATATATTTAGGAGGTACATAACATGGCAATCAAATACAACTTGACACTTCATGAACTAATGGATTTTTTGTACGGACAGGACTACGAAGGATTTACCGAGCAGGAGATCCAAGCTGCCGAGCATAAAATTGGCGTGAAGCTGCCAACAGCTTACCGAAATTTTTTACAGAAATATGGTGAAAACACAATCTACAATGCATTTAGCAATCTTTTTAATTCCTTGGAGGATATCTGTACCTCTTATCAGGTCATTGATGATATTTTAGCGGATTTAGAGGAAGATTTTAAGGAATCCATAAGAACTGGAAATCAGGAGGAATATGCAGACAATCCCTATTTCACACTGTGGCAGCTCCCCAGGGAGGAGTGGCACACCATTACGCAAAACTACGTATTAATAGGGTGCGACCCCGAAGGCATCGTCTACGAAGGATATCTGCTTGCAGACCTGCTTGATGGAAATCCTGATCCTCCTTTATATTGTAGCTGTGATGATGATTTCATCGAATATAAAAGGTGGTCCGACAGCACAGAACCATTTCTGATCGAAATGCTTGGCGAGTCAATATTTTACCATCGTTCTATAGATTCCTATGACCGCACAAAACACATCCCTATAAAAAAACTCTTTTCACATATAGATGCTGACATAGATGACAGTCAACTCAATGTAAATGGCCACATCGCTACTTGTTTCGATACGGTCAGTGAAAAAGTATACTTTTATTTTGAGTATAAAACTTTTCAGAGAGTGCTCTGCGTCTGCAAAGCGGATTTACATTAAAAATCAAACATAATACGGCAAATTTTCCAATGCAACAATTTCTCTTTTTAATACGCCGGAGGCAGAAACCGGAACAGGCTTTGGCATATAAAAATAAATATCTTGAATTCAAGCGTGCTATCGGCTCTGCGTCTGTGCGTCTGGCTCTTTAATAACTGATATATTTAGGTGTTTTACATTGATTAGTGTTTCATGCTTGCATTTCGGGCAAAATAGTGGAAATCGTTCAAGTACCGTATCTTCTCGTACTTTTAACCATGTTTTATTACCACAGATGGGGCATAGTATCCAATTATCTAAATTCAATAACACC